>NZ_JAHRWW010000035.1 GCF_019104945.1 Thermomonas sp.
CCGCCACTCGCCACCCACTTAAGCAAGCTTAAGCTGTGCTGCCGTTCGACTTGCATGTATTAGGCCTGCCGCCAGCGTTCACTCTGAGCCAGGATCAAACTCTTCACTTAAAGTTTTCGAAGCCGAAGCTTCTAATGCTTAAAAATGCAGAATTTCTCCCAGTCCCAATTACTCGCTGTACGTTGTACTTGCGTACGAATACTTATAAGAATTGAGGTTCTGTTCGAACGTCTGCTATGGACAACTATCCATTACCAGACGCCCGCACAAGTTACCTGCGCACACTGTCAAAGATCATCGGGTTGGGCCTCAGCGCCTTTCCCTGTTCACCCCGTCGCCGTAGCGTCCGAGTGAGCCGCCCATTATGCCGAAGTTTTTCAACTTGTCAACACGCCGAAGCGATTTTTTTTCGTTTCACTCATTCTGCCGAAGCGCCTGAGTGAGCCGCACATCTTAGCGAACTTTCCGTGTTTGTCAACACTTCATTTCGCCGCCTTGTCGGCCCCTTCCGCTGCAAACCGCAGCCCGCTCCAGAAGGGAGGCGAATCATGCGCCTGTTTTTCGGTTTTGGGAAGTCTTTTTTTTCAAAATGAATGCAGATATTGAGCCCGCATTCAGCTTTCTACCCTCAAGCGCTTGTTACTAGGCGGATGCGCGCGAAATTGCGCTTACCCACCGCGACTACGCCCTCGAACCCTGGCGTAAACAGGCGCGCCGTGTCTTCAAAGATTTCGCCATCAATTTTTACTGCGCGCTCTTTGAGCTTGCGATTTGCCTCTGAGTTAGAGGGCGTAATCCCAGCCGCGGTGAGCAGCGCCGCGATGCGCACGCCTTCTGCAGGTACCGCAACATCTTGCAGCGGCAGAGAAGAGAGGTCGCCCTCGCCGCGCACCGCGGCATGCCAGCCCGCCAAAGCCTGCTCCGCCGCCGCTGCATCATGAAAGCGGGCGGCCAGCTCACGCGCGAGGCGTAGCTTGATATCGCGCGGGTTTAACCCAGCCTCGACTTCAGCACGCAGCGTTTTGGCTTCGTCTATTCCAATATCGAAGCTGAGCAGGTCGATCCACTTCCACATCAAGTCGTCGCCAATCTTCATCGTTTTGATGACGATGTCGATGGCAGGCTCAGCGATGCCGATGTAGTTGCCCAGTGATTTGCTCATCTTATTGACGCCATCAAGACCTTCCAGCAGCGGCATGGTCAATACGATTTGTGGCGCTTGCCCATGGTGCTCCTGTAGGCCACGCCCCATCAGCAGGTTGAACTTTTGATCGGTGCCGCCCAGTTCCACGTCGGCCTTCAGCGCCACTGAGTCGTAGCCTTGCACCAGCGGGTAGAGAAATTCGTGGATGGCGATCGACTGCTGCGCGGCATAGCGTTTGGCGAAGTCGTCGCGCTCGAGCATGCGCGCCACGGTGTGCTGGCCGGCAAGGCGAATCATGTCGGAGGCCGACATCTTGCCGAACCACTCGCTATTGAAGCGAATTTCGGTGCGCTCTTTGTCGAGCACTTTGAAGACTTGATCGGCGTAGGTCTGGGCATTGGCTAGTACGTCTTCACGCGATAGCGGCTTGCGGGTAACGTTCTTGCCGGACGGATCGCCGATCATGCCGGTGAAATCGCCAATCAAGAAGATGATCTGATGGCCTAGGCCTTGGAACTGGCGCATCTTATTGAGTAGAACGGTATGCCCCAAATGCAGATCGGGCGCGGTGGGGTCAAATCCCGCTTTGACTCGCAGTGGGCGTCCCAACTTAAGACGCGCTTCAAGCTCTTCACGCTTGAGGATTTCATCGCTGCCGCGCGCGATAAGGTCTAGGGCTTGCTGTAATTCCGACACGATTGTGGTTCTCCGAGGCGCACACCACTACAGGCGCGCATTCATGTATTTAAAGAAGGCGTTAGCCCACCGTTAAACTGTGATCTTCAAAAACATTTGTAGATTCAACGGGTTGACGCGGGCCTTTCGGGTGTCTATGGTAACCCGCCGATAGATTTTGTTACACGCAGGGGACGATCATATGACGGATCTGCATCACGACGCCGTACGGCGCGACAACTTAGAACGCGCCCGCGCCAATGCGGATCACCCCGTTACCCCGCCCAAGAAGCATCCGTTTCAAGGCCGCTGGACGCGTCGCCAATGGGCCCACGCCAGCGTCGTCACCACGATGGGCGTATTGCTGGTGGCCATTGTGCCGGGCTTCTCGAATCTGCTTGACTCCACGATGAGCGCCAAAGCGCAGCGGATGACGCTATCGCTGACGCTACCGAAAGCCAGCGCACTGGCCGGGAAATCCACGGACGACAACTGGCAGTCGGTCTCGCTCAAGCCGGGCCAGACTCTCAGTGGTGTCTTCGAAGAGCTGGGCATTCCGTATGACCAACTTGAGCGAGTGATGCAGCACCCGAAGATCAAGCCGACCTTGCGCAAACTGCGCCCGGGGACTGCGCTGAGCTTCAACTTGCCGCGTGATGGCAGCGTGCGCGCGATGCGCCTAGAGCCGGGCCCCGGTGTGGGCGAGTTCCCAATTGAGCTTGAATTCAACGGTGACGCGCTGCGCGAACGCGCCGTGCCGGTGGAAATCACCACCCGCACTGTGGTGCTGACCGGCGAAGTGGGTAAATCGCTATTTGCGTCTGCGCGCAAGCTGGGGCTGGGCAGCCGTCAGCTGAACCAACTCACTGACGAGATGTTCAAGTACGACATCGACTTCGATTCTGATTTGAAAGAGAGCGACCGCTTCAGCGTGGTGGTCGATCAAACGTGGAAAAATGGCCAGCTGTCCGACACCGGTCCGGTGCTTGCGGCTACGTTTACCGTCGATGGTAAGCTGAAGAGCGCGTTCCGCTATATGCGTGATGGCAAGCCTGAATACTTCACTCCGGATGGGCGTTCACTCAAGCGTCCCTTCATCCGTATGCCCATTCCTTATGCACGCGTTAGTTCGAGCTTTGGGATGCGCAAACACCCAGTGCTGGGGCGTATGCGCGGCCATATGGGGATTGACTACGCGGCCGGTACCGGCACGCCCATCATGGCGGCAGGTGATGCCAAGGTGGAATTTGTGGGCCGTAAAGGCGGCTATGGCAATGCGGTGATTTTGAACCACGGCGGCGGTAAAACCACGCTGTATGGGCATATGTCGCGCTTTGCCAGCATTCGTGCTGGGCAGCGCGTGGCGCAAGGCACGGTGATCGGTTATGTGGGTAGCACCGGCATGTCCACCGGCCCGCATTTGCACTATGAATTCCGCGTCAATGGCGTGCATATGAACCCATTGAAGATGACCTTGCCGCCGCCGACGCCGTTGGTCGGTAGCGATTTAGTGGCCTTCAAGGGCGAGACCCGACGTGCGCTTGAGAAGATTCGCGAAGTAGAAGACGTGGTATTCCAGCTGGATGACGGTAGCCGGGTGGCGAGTGCACCGACACCCACGCTTACCCGCAAGAAGGGCTGAGTAAATTTGGCAGCGATGCGATACTGCATCGCATGACCGACCCTACTCACAACGACCTTTTCCTTGGCCTGATTTCCGGCACCAGCGTTGACGGTATCGACGCCGCACTGGTGCGTTTTCAGGGCACTGCCGCGCAGGCACGACCGGAACTTATCGCTGGCCATACCTATGGCTGGACGCCTGATTTGCGCCAGCAGCTTGTCGCGCTGGGTCAGCACGCACACACGCTCTCGTTAGACGATGTAGGGGCGTTGGATACGCGCATTGGCCAAGCGTTTGCTGAGGCCGCTTCCAGCCTGATGGATGCAGCAGGCATCGCGCGCAAGTGCGTTCTGGCGATTGGTTCACACGGCCAGACACTGCGCCACCACCCGCATGGCAACGCGCCCTTCACCTTGCAGCTGGGCGATGCCAACATCATTGCTGAACACTGCGGTGTTCAAGTGGTGGCGGACTTTCGCCGCCGCGACGTGGCCGCCGGAGGGCATGGCGCGCCCCTCGTCCCGGCCTTTCACGCTGCGATTTTGCACACACCAAGCGAAGATCGCGCCATCCTCAACCTAGGGGGGATTGCCAATGTCACCTTGCTCCCCGCACAAGGAGCGGTGCGCGGCTTCGATACCGGCCCCGCCAATGGCTTGATGGATGCGTGGTGCTTGCACCATACCGGCCAGCCTTACGATGTAGGCGGTGCGTTCGCCGCACAAGGCCATGTGGATACTGAGCTACTGGCGCGCCTGCTGGCCGAGCCTTGGTTTGCCATGCCTCCGCCGAAGTCCACCGGGCGCGATCAGTTCCACTTGGGTTGGGTGCAAGCTGCATTGCGCGGTGCTGAAGCCCCCGCCGATGTGCAGGCCACCTTGCTGGCGCTGACGGCGCGCAGCGTGGCCGACGCGCTGCAGCACAGCCAGCCCAACACCCAGCGCGTGATCGTTTGCGGTGGCGGGGTGCACAATCCGCAGCTGCTGCAGGCGCTCCGCGAAGTTCTACCGAATTCGATTATTGAATCCAGCGCCGCGCACGGGCTGGACCCGGACTTCGTCGAAGCCATGGCGTTTGCTTGGCTGGCGCGTGAACACCTCGCGGGCCGCCCCGGCAACCTCCCTGCAGTGACCGGCGCGCGCGGCCTGCGCGTGCTGGGGGCGCGCTACCCTGCTTGAACGCCCGCTGCAGGCGCAGTGCGCATCCGCTGTGATAGCCACAGACAGAGCAGCAGCGCTGGAATACCCGCCAATGCGGTGCCAAGGAAGAATAAGCCGTAGCCTTCGGCAAGACTCCGGCCCAGCGCGAGTTGCTCCACCGCCACCCCGGAGAAGCCTTTCAGAAGCTTTCCTAGCAGTGCGTAGAAGGAACTGAGCAAGGCATATTGCGTCGCGGTATAGCCCACGCTGGTGAGGCTGGACATATAGGCCACCAGCGCGGTTCCGGCAAAGCCGGTGGCGAAGCCGTCGATGGCCATCGCCACGGCAAACACGCTGTGATCGCCGCTGGCATAGGCCACCCAGGTAAAGGCGGCGTTCGAACCGGGGCCGAGAATGGCACCGGCGAGCAGGGTTGGCACAAAGCCAAACCGCACCGCACTTATACCCGCTGCCGCAATTCCGAGCATTGATGTTCCCAGCCCGATCGAGGCGCGAATTTCACCCACAAATTCCTTACTGATACCGATATCGGCATAAAACGGGTTACTCATCGGCCCCATCACAAAATCCGGCAGCCGATACAGGCTGATCGCCGCCAGCATCAGTAACGCCCACTTGCCGTGCGTTTTGAAGAAGGCGATAAACGGCCCGGCGATGGCGTCCCACAGCCCGGAGAGCGTCCATAACGGCGCATGCTCGCGCACCTTGGGGGTTTGTGAGGCAGCAGGTTCACGCGCCAGCAGGAGCACCGCCGCGACGCCTACACCCATTAGCGCCACCATCGCCCAATACGACAGCGCCCAGCCGATATAGGTGGCGAGGATCAGGATCAGCGCATCGGTGACCAACAGCGCGCTGCGGTAGCCGAACTGGGTACCGGAAGTGAGCAGACCTAGCTCTTCGGCATCGTCGGCGATCTCGATCCGCCAAGCGTCCACCACAATGTCTTGCGTGGCCGATGCAAATGCAGCCATCAGTGCCAGTGCGCCGAACACCACCAGCCCACCCTGCGGCTGCACGATGGCCATCCCCGCCAACCCCACCGCCACGATCAGCTGCGAGAGCAGCATCCAGCCGCGCCGGTGGCCCAGCCGTCCCAGCAGCGGAACATTGGTTTTATCGATGATGGGCGCCCACAAAAACTTCAGGGTATAGGCCAGCCCCACCCACGACAGAAAACCAATAGCCGATAGCTCGCTACCGTTTTCGCGCATCCAGTAGCCCATGGTATTGCCAACCAAATACAGCGGCAGCCCGGAGGAAAAACCCAACAGCAGCATCGCCAGTACTTTAGGCCGCCGTAGCGCACGCACGACATCGGCAAAGGTTTGCTTATGCGCTACGCTCATTCGTCGTACTCCACCAGCAAAGGCGCGTGGTCGGAGAATTTCGGTTCTGGGAATATCTCGGCGGCACGAATCGTTGCGGCGATACCCGGCGTGGCGATCTGGTAGTCAATTCGCCAACCGACGTTATTGGCCCGCGCAGCGCCGCGCTGCGACCACCACGAGTACTCCACCGCATCGGGTTTGGCCACACGGAAGGCGTCTTTCCAGCCCTGTGCGGGTGGCACGATCAAACCATCGTGGGCGGCGTCGGCAATCATTCCGCTAAGCCAAGCACGCTCGTGCGGCAGGCAGCCGGAATTTTTCTGGTTCCCCGTCCAATTTTTAATGTCATTCTTGGCGCGCACGATGTTCCAGTCGCCGCAGAGTACGTACTCGCGGCCGCTGGCCAGCCAGCCATCCATGATCGGCTTGAGCCAAGCCATCACCTCTTCTTTGAAGCCTTGGCGCTCTTCGCCAGAGCTGCCGGAGGGAATATAAAAGCTCACCACAGAAAGATTACCGAAACGCGCCTCGATATAACGCCCTTCATCGTCGAACGGCGCCCATCCTAGGCTTGTGCGCACTTCATCCGGCGCGCGCCTACTGTAGATCGCCACGCCGCTATAGCCCTTTTTTTGTGCATCTTTGAACCAGCGCTGGTAGCCGCCCGGCTGGAACACCGCATCGCCCAGCTGGTGTTCCTGCGCCTTGGTTTCCTGCACGCACAACACATCGATATCGTGCTGCGCCAACCATTCAAAAAAACCTTTACTTGCCGCCGAACGCAGGCCGTTGGCGTTGAAACTCAAAATTCGCATGCGCGTGCGCCCAAAGTGGGTGAAAACCCGACAAGCATAGCCGGTTCAAGCAGCCGTCTCGCGACGTATGTTGTACGCTTTGCGGTTGAACCGCCGTTTTTTATCCCATGACCGACCATCGCACCCGCTTTTTACAGCTCGCTCTTCGCGCCGACGCCTTGCGCTTTGGTGAATTCACCCTCAAATCCGGGCGCGTCAGCCCGTATTTTTTCAACGCCGGGCAGTTTAACTCTGGCGCAACCTTGGCCGAACTTGCCACCTGCTACGCCGATGCAGTGGATGCGGCAGGCCTAGAGTTCGATCTGTTATTTGGCCCCGCCTATAAGGGCATTCCGCTGGCTACCGCACTGGGCTGCGAATACGCAAAACGCGGCCGTGATCTGCCGTTGGCGTTCAACCGCAAGGAAGCCAAGGCGCATGGCGAAGGCGGCAGCCTGATTGGCGCACCGCTGGAGGGCAAGCGCGTACTGATTGTGGATGATGTCATTACCGCTGGCACGGCGATTCGCGAGGCGCTGGGGATTATTGCGGCCGCGGGCGGCAGGCCAGCGGGGATTGTGATTGCACTGGATCGCCAAGAACGCGTACAGGAAGACGCTGCTCTTTCTGCGGCGCAGTCGGTGGCGGGTGAGCACCAGATTCCTGTCATTGCCGTGGCCGGGTTGGCCGACCTGCTTGCGTTTTCCAACGACAGCCACACGCTTTCCGCCCATCGTAATGCCCTGCTTGCCTACCGCGCACGCTACGGGATTGCCTGATAGGCTTAATGTTCGTCGCAGGGGGACATCATGGAACGTCATTGCAACACCCATCGCACCACCCAAGGAATTTTGATTGCACTCACGCTGCTTGCAGCGGGCGCGACTTTTGCGCAAACCAAAACGCCTACTGAGAAGAAAATTTATTGCTGGAATGAAGGCGGCAAGCAGGTGTGCGGCGACGCCCTGCCCGCCTCTGCGGTGGACAGTGCGCGCACCGAATTCAGCGTAAAAAGTGGCATGACCACCGCGGTAGTGGGCCGCGCACTGACCGATGAAGAGCGCAGCGCTGCGGCCCAAGCCGCAGATGCAGCGCGCGATCAGGCCGAACAAGACGCCACGCAAAAACGTCGCGACTTGGCCATGATCGAGTCGTATATGACCGAGAAAGACTTGCGCCGCGCCTACGGCGAGCGCACCGCGCTGCTGGATGAAACGCTTAAAGCAAGCCGTTTGGGCGTGGCCAACCTGCGCCTGAGCCTGCTTTCGCTGCTGCGCCAAGCCGGTGACCAAGAACTCAGTGGCGCGCCCGTCACCAAGAAACTCACCGACTCTATTTTGCAGCAGCACGCCGAACTGCTCCGGCAGAAACAGATCTTGCTGGTGCAAGAATCCGATCGCGCCGCGCTTGGCCAAGAGCTGCAAAGTTCGCTGGAGCGCTATCGCGGCATGCGGGCAGCACTGGAAGGCAAGCCGCCTGTTACGTCACCAGCACCGGCTGCGCCTGTTAAGAACTAACTAGGCTTACTGACGCTGCGCTGCTCAAAGCAGCGCAGCAATTTTCATTATTAAAACGGCAGCTCTAGCTTAGGTTCAAGCTGCAGCAGGCGGTCACGGAAGGCCTGCTGGATCCGCGCTACAGCACTGTTATTGTCGGCATCAAACCGCATCACCAGCACCGGGGTGGTGTTGGATGCGCGCACAAGACCCCAGCCGTCTGGCCAGTCTACGCGCACGCCATCAATGGTGGTGAGCCGCGCACCATCGAACCCTGCGGTCAGACGGAAGCGTTCGACAAACTCGTGCGGGTCGCCTTCTTCCGGCAACGCGACCTTGATCTCCGGTGTGGAAACACCATCCGGCAGGGCGTCGAAGACGGCTTCTGGCGCTTCTCCGCGCACGTCCAAAATCTCCAGCAAACGCGCTGCGGAGTAGATGCCGTCATCAAACCCGAACCAGCGTTCGGCAAAGAAGAAGTGCCCGCTCATCTCGCCGGCCAGTGCGGCCTCGGTTTCGCGCATCTTCGCTTTGACCAGCGAATGCCCGGTTTTCCACATCAGTGGGCTACCGCCGTGGCGCAGGATCTGGGTGGGCAGGCGGCTGGTGCACTTCACGTCATACACGATCACCGCACCGGGGTTGCGCTCCAGCACGTCGGCGGCAAACAGCATCAGCAGACGATCTGGGAAAATATTTTTCCCGCTGCGGGTGACCACGCCCAAACGGTCGCCGTCGCCGTCGAAGGCCACGCCTAGATCCGCGTCCAAACGCTCCACCATTTGGATCAGTGCTTCCAAATTATGCGGCTCGCTGGGATCTGGGTGGTGGTTGGGGAAGGTGCCGTCGATCTCGCAGAACAGTGGCGTAACTTCCGCCCCAATAGCTTCCAGCACGCGCGGCCCAATGCCGCCCGCCACGCCGTTTCCGGCATCCACCACCACTTTCAGGCGTTGGCCAATCTGAATATCGTCGGCGATGCGCTGCACGTAGTCTTCGCTGATATCGCGCTCGTCCAGATCGCCACGTACTTTTGATTCCAATAAGCGATCTTCCGCGATGCGGGCGTACAGATCCTTGATGGCATCGCCCGCTAGCGTTTCGCTGCCCACCACGATTTTGAAGCCGTTGTAATCCGGCGGATTATGGCTGCCGGTAATCGCAACGCAGCACCCGGTGTGCAGGTGATAACTTCCGAAATACACCACCGGCGTGGGTGCCATGCCGATATCAACGACATGACGCCCGGCTTTACGCAGCCCTGTGATCAGGCCTTCCGATAGTTCTGGCCCAGACAGGCGGCCGTCACGGCCAACCACGATTGAATCCAATCCTTGTTCGGCCATCACCGAGCCGATGGCTTGGCCGATCAATTCCGCCACACCAGCATCGAGTGATTTGCCGACTATGCCACGGATGTCGTAGGCGCGGAAGATGCGATGATCGATGACCACGCGTACCTTGGCTTCTGTCTGCGTGTCGTCGGTATCCGCCGATGGGTCTTTCGACGCGGCTTTTGCCTTCGCTTTGGCTTTTGTCACCGGCTGGTTCTGTTGCAAGTCGGCCAAGGTGGGGCCCGATTCCACTTCCACCACACCGCCCATCGCCAGCAGTTTCGGCCGCAGCTTGAACCACAGCCCGGCCGCCGCTAGCAGTAGCAGCACGCCCATCACCAGTGCGGTAATGCCACTAACGCCAAACGGTGCGGCAACAAAATCCGGAACCGCTGCAGCGATGCGTAGATCCGAGTCGGGTACTTTGACGCCCAACGCCTCGGCGGCACCATTGAGCGCTGTATCACCGCGCTCGATCACGCTGCGCTGGCCTTGGCGCAGTGCGAGATAGGTGTTTTCGGGTAGGCGTGGCCCTTCTACGCCGCTGGCAAGGCGGGTGATTGGCAGTTCAATGTAGGCCACGAATGGCGCAGCCCCTTGCACAGCCGCCGCCAGCGCCAGCCGGTGCTCCCCACCCGACTGCACAACCCGCTCCGCGGTTTTATTGTCTAACAAGGCGTCTTCGGCCACCGCTAGCGCGCCAAAACCGCTGCGCGGCAACCCTTGATAGAGCGTGTCAAGATCGGCGGGCCAAAGCTCGCTGCGCTGCACGTCGTCCCACCCGGCCTTGAGTGCTTTAGCGGCTGTAGCGCGGTCACCGGCTTTGGCGGCGGCAATAAATTCTTTGGAGGAAAGACGAGCGCCTAGCTTCTGCCGCTGCTCATTGATGGTGCGGCGCACGGCCATCGCGACATTGTCCCGCGCGAACTCCAGCGCATGCTGACGGCTCTCATCGCGCTGACGCAGCGCACCTGCCACCAGGCTCCATAGTGCGAATGCAACCAGCAACAGCACGAGCCACGGTAGCGCCCGTGCTGCCTGCAACGGATCAAACTGCAGCTGCGACTTTTCGTCGTCGGCCGCATCCGTTGCGTCTTGTGTTTTTTTCCCTAAGCCAAACAACCCCATGTTCTCCCCCTTCAACGCACGCCGGTGTGGCCAAAGCCACCCTGACCACGCGCGCTTTCTTCAAAAGTATCCACGACTTGCAGCTTCGCATGCACCACTGGCATCAGCACCAGTTGGGCGATACGGTCGCCCGGTTCAATTGTGAAAGCCGTATCGCTGCGATTCCACGTGCTGATCATCAGCGGGCCTTGGTAATCGGCATCGATCAAACCAGTGCCATTGCCGAGCACGATGCCGTGCTTATGGCCCAGCCCCGAACGCGGCAGGATGACGGCGCACAAATGCGGATCGGCGATGTAGATCGAAAGCCCCGACGGTATCAGCTGAGTTTCACCTGGGGCCAGGCTCAGCGGCGCATCCAGCGCGGCGCGTAAATCAAGACCGGCGCTGTGCTCGGTGGCATAGGCGGGCAGTGGCCAAGTGGAGCCAAAGCGTGCATCTAAAAGTTTGACCTGCAGCTGGTGTGTACTCACCACTTTTGCCCCTGCATCAAGCGTTCTCCAATTAAATCCAACAGCGCCCCTGCTAACACCGTTTTCGGTGCGGGGCCCAGCGCGCGCTCCGCGCTCGCCTCGATGACCAACAGCGCGTTATCGTCGCTTTCAAAACCACTGCCCGGCAAGCCCACTTGATTTGCGCAGATCATATCCAGCCGCTTGCGTTCCAGCTTACCGCGCGCATAGGTGGACACGTCGTTGGTTTCTGCGGCAAACCCTATAACTAAACGTGGACGCTGGCTGTGAGCGGCCACATCGGCGAGGACATCGCGGGTCTGCACAAGTTCTAAGGTCAGCGTATTTTGCCCTGCACGCTTTTTCAGTTTGTTCGACAGCGGCGCCACCGGAGTGAAATCGGCCACCGCCGCCGCGCCGATATAAACATCGCACGGGAGTGCAGCCATGACTGCATCGTGCATCTGCGCCGCGCTACGCACGTCGCTACGTTGCACGCCTGCAGGAGTAGGCAGCTGCACGGGGCCAGCCACCAGCACGACATCGGCACCGCGCTGCGCCGCTTCTGCGGCAATGGCAAACCCCATTTTTCCGCTGCTGCGGTTGCCCAAAAACCGAACCGGGTCAATATCTTCAAACGTGGGCCCTGCGCTGACCACGATACGTACACCTGCGAACTGTGTCATACCTTTGCCCCCAGTGCGGCCACGATTTGTGCAGGCTCCGCCATTCGGCCAGGGCCAGACTCACCTTCGGCCAGCGGGCCATCGTTTGGCCCAATTAAGCGCGCCCCGCGCGCGAGCAAGGTGGCGATATTGGCCTGAGTTGCGGGGTGTTTCCACATACGATGATTCATGGCCGGGGCCACGGCCAGCGGCGCTTCGGTGGCCAAACAGAGCGTGCTGACTAAATCATCGGCAAGCCCGTGCGCAAGTTTCGCCAAGGTATTCGCGGTGGCTGGGGCCACGACGACCTGCTGCGCCCATCCGGCCAATTCTAAATGCCCCATCGCCGCTTCGGCCTGCGCGTCCCATAGGGAGACCCGTACCGGGTGGTGCGATAAGGCTTGAAATGTTTGCGGCCCCACAAATCGCTGCGCGGCTTCGGTCATCGCTACTTGCACATCGGCCCCGGCGTCACGCAAGCGGCGCACCAATTCGGCCGATTTATACGCAGCAATACCGCCGCTGACGCAGAGCAGCACACGGTAGCCAGCATTCGGAAAACACGGAGCCTGCATCGGGCCGTTCCCTGACCTTAGTCCAAAGCACCAGCTTACCTGATGCCGGGGCAAGTTCCGCTATCTGGCGCATTTTTGTTCATGCAATCTGCTTGCATGCATATCCGAGATTGGCCTGAGGCCGAACGCCCCCGCGAAAAATTACTGGCCCGTGGCCCCGGCAGCCTGTCGGATGCCGAATTGCTGGCGCTTTTCCTTGGCTCTGGCCGTGCCGGGCAGGACGCCGTGAGCTGCGCCCGTACCCTTTTAAGCAACTACGACGGCCTGCGTAAGCTGCTCGATCGCGACGCCAACGCGCTTACCCAGCTACGCGGCATTGGCCCAGCGCGTGCCTGCCTGCTGGCAGCAGCACTTGAGCTGGGGCAGCGGCACTTGGCTGCGCAGCTGCAGCGCGGTGAGGCGCTGGCAAGGCCAGATGCCGCCGGGCGCTATTTTTGCCAACGCCTGCGTGGGCTACGCCACGAGGTTTTTGCCGTACTTTATCTTGACACCCAGCATCGGGCGCTGGGTTTTGAAGAACTCTTTCGCGGCAGTATTGATGGCGCTGAAGTGCACCCGCGCATTGTTGTGCAACGCGCACTGGCGCATGGGGCGGCTGCGGCCATCCTCGGCCACAACCACCCCAGCGGCAACCCACAACCCAGCGCCGCCGACCGCGCCGTAACCACGCGCATCAAGCAAGCGCTGGCCTTGGTGGATATTCGCCTGCTGGATCATTTTGTCATTGGCGACGGTGCGCCTACGTCCATGGCCGAGCTTGGCATGGTGTGAGCCGCTAAGCATCGGTTCTGAGATCGGCGGCCGCCTCGCGTACAATGACAGGTCGTTTGATACGCAGCCCTCTTTTCGTGAAAGCTCAACTCCGCGCCCTGATCGAGCAAGGCCTAACCGCCCTGCGTGCCGCTGGCACCTTACCTTCCGACCTTGCTTCGCCTGACTTTGTGATCGAGCGGCCGAAAGAGCGCGCGCACGGCGATTTCTCCTGCAATGCGGCGATGCTGCTGGCCAAGGCGGCCAAGAGCAACCCGCGCGCGCTGGCGCAGCAGCTGGTGGACGCATTGCCCGTGAGCGACGCGATCGCCAAGGTCGAGATCGCCGGCCCCGGCTTCATCAATTTCCACCTCACCGCCACCGCCTGGCAGCAGCAGGTGCGTGATATCCACGCTGCCGGTGCGGCGTTTGGCCGCAATGCCAGCGGCAAGGGCGTCACCGTGGGCGTGGAATATGTGTCGGCCAATCCCACCGGCCCGCTGCACGTCGGCCACGGCCGCGCCGGGGTGATCGGTGACTGCATCGCCCGGGTGATGGCCGCCAATGGCTGGAACGTGGCGCGCGAGTTCTACTACAACGACGCTGGCGTGCAGATCAACAACCTCGCCATCTCCACCCAGGCCCGCGCCAAGGGCTTCAAGCCCGGCGATGCGCAGTGGCCAGCCGATGCCTATAACGGCGACTACATCGGCGATGTGGCCGCCAGCTACCTGCGCGGTGACAGCGTGGAAGTGGAAGGCCAGACCATCACCGGCAAGAACGACGCCGATGACCTCGACGCGATCCGTCAGTTCGCGGTGGCCTACCTGCGCCGCGAGCAGAACGAAGACCTCGCCGCGTTCGGGGTGAGCTTTGATCGCTACTTCCTCGAATCCTCGCTGTACAGCGACGGCAAGGTCGAGGAAACCGTGGCCGCGCTAACCGCCGCCGGGCATACCTATGAAGAGGGTGGCGCGCTGTGGCTGCGCAGCACTACCTTCGGCGACGACAAGGACCGCGTCATGCGCAAGTCCGACGGCAGCTATACCTATTTCGTGCCGGACGTGGCCTATCACCTGTCCAAGTGGCAGCGCGGCTACACCCGCGCCGTCACCGAACTCGGCGCCGACCACCACGGCTCGCTGGCGCGGGTGAAGGCCGGGTTGCAGGCGCTGGACTGCGGCATTCCGGCCGGCTACCCGGACTACGTGCTGCACCAGATGGTGACGGTGATGCGCGGCGGCGAAGAAGTGAAGCTGTCCAAGCGCGCCGGCTCCTACCTCACCCTGCGCGACCTGATCGACGAAGCCGGGCGCGATGCCACCCGCTGGTTCCTGGTGGCGCGCAAGCCGGATTCGCAGCTGACCTTCGATATCGACCTGGCGCGCTCGCAGAGCAACGACAACCCGGTCTACTACGTGCAGTACGCGCACGCCCGCGTCTGCAGCCTGCTGCGTCAGGCCGGCGAGAAGAACATGCCGCACGATGCCGGCAACGGCGCGGCCAATTTGCACCGGCTCGACGATGCACCGGCGCTGGAGCTGCTGCGCGAGCTGTCGCGCTACGCCGAGGTGGTGGAAGCTGCTGGTGCCACGCTGGAGCCGCATCTGGTCGCGCAGTACCTGCGCGAGCTGGCCAATGCCTTCCACGGCTGGTATCACGCCAGCCCGGTGCTGGTGGAAGATGCCGCCCTGCGCGACGCACGGCTGGCGCTGGCGCTGGCCTGCCAGCAGGTTCTGGCCAACGGACTTGACCTGCTCGGCGTGTCCGCCCCGGAGCGCATGTAATGGCGGCGCGTCGCGGAAAATCGCAGGCTAAACGCAATGGCTCTAACGGCCTGCCCGGATGGGCTTGGCTGGTCATCGGCGTGGTGCTGACCTTACTTGCCGTGCTCCTGCTCCCCCGCTATTTGAAATCCGATAGCGGCGACGGCTTCTTCCGGCCCAAACCCAACCCCGACGCGCTACCCGCTGCGGTAAGCGAAGAAGGCGAGGCCATCGCGCCCGACGTGGCGCCCGCGAGCAAACCGGACAGCGAGAAGCCGAAGCCCACGCAGTACGACTTCTACACGCTGCTGCCGGGGCAAGAAGTCGCCATGACCGACGCCGAGCTTGCCGCCAGCGCCAAAGCCGAAGCAGATGCACAGGCCAAGGCCAATAAGCCCGCCGACACGCTTCCCGCGCCGGTCACCGAGGCCCCTACAGCAACGCCTCCTGCCGCAGCGGCAAACACCACTGCCGCACAAACCCCTGAAACGCCCCCATCTGAAGCAAGTAGTGCAGCGTCCAGCAAGCCGACCGCAGCGGAAGCGCGCTATATCTTGCAAGCGGGCGCCTTCGGCGCTTCGGGTGATGCAGAAGCGGTTAAAGCCAAAATTGCGATGCTCGGCCTTTCCGCGCGCGTGGAATCGGCGCAGATCAGCGGTAAGACGGTTTATCGCGTGCGCATGGGGCCGTATGGAAGCGCCTCAGAACTCGCCGACGCCAAGACCAAACTCAGCAGCGGCGGCCTGCAAGCGATGGCGGTGAAGACCAACTAACGACCACCGATTTCTTGGTCGTAGAATGCGGGGATGAATACTACGTCTCCCCGCACCGCACTTATTACCGGCGCCACCGCTGGCTTCGGCCGCGCCGCCACCCGTCGTTTTATCGCTGCCGGATGGCAGGTCATTGCCACCGGTCGCCGCGCCGAGCGTTTGGCCGAATTGCAAGCCGAATTGGGCGATAACTTACATACCGCTTGTTTTGACGTGCGTGACGAAGCCGCAATGCGTGCCGCGCTCACCACCCTACCCGAGCGCTTTGCCGGGATCGATCTTTTGGTCAATAACGCGGGCCTTGCGCAAGGCACCAAGCCTGCCCAGCAGGCCAGCCTTACCGACTGGCGCACCATGATCGACACCAATATCACCGCACTGGTGACCCTGACCCATACCCTGCTGCCCACCCTCATTGCGCGCAAGGGGGCGATCATCAATATCAGCTCCACCGCCGCCCTCTACCCCTATAGCGGCGGCAATGCTTACGGCGGCACCAAGGCCTTCGTCAGCCAATTTTCGCTGAACCTGCGCACCGACCTGCACGGCACCGGTGTGCGCGTCACCGCGATTGAACCCGGCATGGCCGAAACCGAGTTCACTGTCGTGCGCACCCACGGCGACCAAGCCGCCTCCGATGCGCTGTACGGCGGGGCCAACCCAATGACCGCCAATGACATCGCCGAAACGATTTTCTGGGTGGCCAGCCAGCCGCCGCATCTGAACATCAACCGGATCGAACTAATGCCGACCTCGCAGTCGTTTGCAGGTTTCCAGGTGTATCGGCAGGGCTAATCTCCAATTCAGGCAAAAATTACCAAAAGGGGTATATTGACCTTACTCTGAACAAACGGGGCTGTTATGAATGCTGTGTTAGCACCCAAGTTATTGGAGGATCTACCCCACACGCCCGCTTCCGATGTAAAAAAGTTGGGCTGGCGTGGCGTGATGGCCACCGTGCACCGCGAGGGCAAGGTACTGGTAACCAATCACGGGCGGCCAGAGGCGGTTGTCTTGTCTGCCGAAGCCTATGATGACCTACTGCAAGAAGCACTCGAAACCCGTGTGCGCAAGCAGGCCGCACTGGACGAGTTAAGTCACCAATTTGATGAACGTATGAAGGTGCTGCAGACCCCGGAAGCACGCGAAAAGCTGCGAGGCATCCTACGCCGCCCTATCAACTTTGACGGCAAAATTTTCACTGGTGATGAATTTTAAGCCGTGACGCGGCCATTGATTTTTGTGTTGGCAGGCGTCAACGGCGCAGGCAAAAGCACAGCAGGTGAGCGCCTACTCACACAGGAGGGGTTGACGTGGTTCAACCCCGACACATTCACCCGGCAACTCATCGCAGCCACTGGCACCGCACTAGCAGAGGCCAACGCAGCCGCGTGGAAACAGGGAGTCCGCCAACTGGATGCCGCACTTGCCTACGGTCGTGATTACGCCTTTGAAACCACGCTGGGCGGCACGACGATTGCCGCGAAATTACGCGAAGCCAGCAAAACCCACGATGTGCTGATGTGGTTCACCGGGCTGGATTCGCCAGAACATCACCTTGCCCGCATCCAGCTGCGTGTCTCACGCGGAGGGCATGACATACCTGAAGCCAAAGTCCGTGAGCGCTACGAAACATCGCGCAAAAACCTAATTGCACTGCTGCCGCTGCTCAGCCAGCTGCAAGTGTACGACAACAGTATCGACGCCATTCCCGGCCAGCCCATGCCCAACCCGCGTTTGCTGCTGCAAATGGAACATGGGCTGATTACGCATCCACACACCATTGAAGCACTGCGCGATACGCCGCATTGGGCGAAACCCATTGTGGAAGCAGCGCTGCAACTACAGGCGCGATCGCGCTAAGGCGTTACATCAGCGCAGTAACAGCACCGCCGGCAGCGCCATCAGCCCAAGCACAAAGACGATAGCCAAGAAGGTCAGCACGACGCGGGCCGGGTTAGCGCGCAGCACCGTGGCAAAGGTTTCTGCTGTCCCGTCTTGCTTGGCCGCCGCGTACTCGGCGCGTGCACGCGCACCGCGCTGCGTTTGATACGCCGCCATAGCGCGCTTGGCTTGGTCTATATCGGCATCGTCCTTGATCCAGACCCCACCAACAGTGATGCCCCACAGACTAGGCTTGGTTTCGTAATACGCGATCTTCTCAGCATCCAGCAGCGCACGCACATCGTCTGCTTCATCGTCAGGGACATTGCGTAAATTCAATAATAGCTTGGCCACGAGTAATTCCTACGCGCCACATTACTGCGGCGTGTCATCCAAATAGGTATAGGCCGTTAGCCCCGCTTCTAGCGCAGCTTTCAGACGTTCGCTCTCCTCGGTGGGCAGCTGCGCGGCATCGACTTTGGCGTTGTATTCGGCACGCAGATCAGCCAGTTGGTAGCCCACGTAATCCAACATCACATCGGTGGTGTCGCCACGCCGCTGGCGAGTGATGGCAAAGCCTGTTTCGGTGCTGCGCACTTCAATGGCATCGGTATCGCCAAACAGATTGTGGATGTCACCCAAAATCTCTTGGTAAGCGCCAACTAAGAAGAAGCCGAGCCGGTAATTTTCACCCTTGCGCAGCGCGTGTAGCGGCAGCGACGTGTCGAGGTCTTCGTTTTCCACATAGGTGTCGATCTTGCCGTCAGAATCGCAGGTGAGGTCACAAATGACACCACGCGTGGTAGGTGCTTCATCGAGGCGTTCAATCGGCGCGATGGGAAACACTTGGTCGATCGCCCACACATCGGGCATCGATTCAAACACGCTGAAGTTGACGAAGTATTTGTCCACCAACCGTTCGTTGAGCTCATCGAGCAGATCACGATGACTTTTTTCGTCGTACGTCAGGCGCGCTTTGACCGCGTGCGCGATGGCGTAGAACAGGTCATCGATACGTGCGCGCTGGATCAAATCCAGCTGGCCCAATGTGTACAGCGTCAAACCTTCTGCATGCGCATGTGCGGCCTCGTGGAACACTTCCACCGCCGGGCGCTCGTGCATCTCGGCATGCAGCTCACGCAGTTGCCGCACCGGATGCGACTCATCCGTATGAGACTCGGGCACACGCCCTTCCGGCGCACGCTCGACCTCGGTGACATTGGTCACCAGCACCGCATGATGCGCCGTCATCGCACGGCCGCATTCGGTGAGAATACGCGGCGGCACAAGCCCTTCTTGCTGGCAGGCTTCCGCCAGCGGCTGCACGATGCTAGACGCATAGTGATGAATGCCGTAATTCACGGAGTTGTATGAACGGCTGCGCGTGCCTTCGTAATCGATCCCCAAGCCGCCGCCGACATCGACATGGCTGATCTTAGCCCCAAGCCGCGACAACTCAACGAAGTAACGAGTGGCTTCACGCATACCCGCCGCGATATCACGCACGTTGGAAATCTGGCTGCCCATGTGGAAGTGCAGCAGCTTCAGGCAATCGCCCATGCCGCTATCGCGCAGCTCTTTCCACAGGTTCAGCAGTTGCCGCGGGTCGAGCCCGAATTTGGCTTTATCGCCACCGCTGTTTTGCCATTTGCCTGAGCCTAACGAAGCCAGCCGCATGCGCACACCCAACCCCGGCTTCACACCTAGTGCGGCCGCTTCTTCCAACGCCACTTTCAGCTCAGAAGGTTTCTCGATGACGATAAACGTCTGCAGCCCTAACTTGCGCCCAATCAGCGCCAAGCGGATGTATTCGCGGTCTTTGTAGCCGTTGCACACAACCGTACTGCCGGGCCGCGACAGCGCCAACACCGCCATCAGCTCAGGCTTGCTGCCCGCCTCCAACCCAAAGCCTTCACCGTGATGGCTGGCCAGGGTGCCGGCCACGCCGTGGTGCTGATTGACCTTGATCGGGTAGATGGCGGTATAACCACCGCTGTAGTTCCAATCTTTTTGCGCCTGTGCAAACGCGGCCTGCAGCTTGCCAAGACGATGCCCCAAAATTTCTGGGAAGCGCACCAATACCGGCAGGTTGCCATCCTGCGCCAGCGAGGCATCAACGATCTCCGGCAGCGCCAGCGCTGGCCCATGCGCACCGGTGGGGCGCACCATGATGCGTCCTTGTGCATCCACATCGAAGTAGCCGTCCGCCCAATGCGGGATCGAATAGGTTTTACGCGCAAGATCAAGCGACCAAGAGGACATTGCAGCCACACCAACAACACTAGAGGAGGCGCATTGTAGCCCCCTCGTGCATGCGCTACCCGATCCCGCGTTCAGGCTAAACGCTTAGCGCGCCACAACCGCCTGCGCCATCTGATGCACGGCCTGTGCCAGCAGCGGCCGCGGCAGGGCAAAGTTGAAGCGCACATGGCCCTCGCCCATGCAGTCGCGGCCGTCGGTCAACGCCACCTTGGCCTGTTGCAGAAAGAACGGCTGCGGGCTGGGCGTAAGCGCCAGTGCGCGGCAGTCCAGCCACGCCAGATAGGTGCCCTGCGCGGGAATATGGCCGACCTGCGGCAGCTGCTCCGCCAGCTCCTGCGCCAGCAGATCGCGGTTACCCTGCAGATAGGCCAGCACTTGTTGCCGCCACGGCTCGCCCTGCGCCCACGCTACCGTTTGCGCGATCACCCCAAACGTGGCGGTGGCGTCGTTGACGCGGTGGCCGATCTTGCGCCACAGCGCGCGGTCCGTGTCGCGGGTGAACACGAATTGTGCGCACTTAAGCCCCGCCAGATTCCACATTTTGGAAGCCGACACCGCGGTGATGGCCTGCTGCGCCGCGGTCTCGTTAAGCGCCGCATACGGCACATGCTGCGCCCCCTCAAACACCAGCGGCGCGTGGATCTCGTCGGAGAACACCCGCGCGCCGTGGCGCTCGACGATCGCGCTGATCCGCAGCAGTTCTTCGCGAGAGAAAACCTTGCCAATTGGGTTATGCGGATTGCATAGCAGCAGTAAACCGGCCCCTTGAGCAAATGCGGCGTCCAGCCCAGCTTCGTCCATCACCCAGCCCTCCCCCTCACGCAGCATCGGCAGCTGCAGCACCGGGTTGCCGCACCATTCCAAAATAGGGATGAACGGCATGTAGCAGGGCGTCGGCACCACCACCGGGGTGCCGACCGGCAGGAAATGCCGCAGCACCACCTCCAGCGCGCTCAGCACGTCGGGCATCACCTGAATATCATCGGGAGCCACCGCCCAGCCGTGGTGCGCCTGCTGCCAGCTGGCACAAGCCTCGCGCAGATCCCGCAATAGTTTGGTGGTAAGGTAGCCGGTGAGGCCATCGGTCATCACCTTATCCAGCGCCTGCCGAATCGGCGGCGCGATACCGAAATCCATTTCCGCCACGAACGCGCCAATGCAGCCTGGGAACGCCGTCCATTTGCGGCTACCGGCGGCACGGAGCTGGTCGGCGGTTAAGGTGTCAAAGTGCGCGATTTCCAATGCGATAGCCTTCTGTAAATACCAAAACATTTAAGACGGTGGCGGAGTCCGCCCCTTCCTATCCGGGTAAGGATAACCGGCCCACCGTTAGATTCCCGCTACAATCCGCACCCTAGCTTTCTTTATCAAAGGATATTTCGCCATGACCGACGCCACCTGGCTGCATGAGAATTTCGAGCACACCGGCTCGTCGATCGGCTTTCGCATCACCCGCAAGCTGGATGAAGTGCAGTCGCCATTCCAGAAGATCGAGATCTATGAATCGACCGACTGGGGCAATGTGATGCTGATCGACGGCGCGATGATGCTGACCAGCCGCGACAATTTCTTCTACCACGAGATGATGGCGCACCCGGCGCTGTTCACCCACGCCGCGCCGAAGCGGGTGGTGATCATCGGTGGCGGCGACTGCGGCACCCTGCGCGAAGTGCTGCGCCACCCGGGCGTGGAAAGCGCGACCCAGTGCGACATCGACGAACAAGTCACGCGGATGGCCGAGAAATATTTCCCGGAACTGTGCGAATCCAATAATGATCCGCGCGCCGAGCTGCTGTTCGACGACGGCATCGCCTACATGGCCAATTGTGCGCCGAACAGCGTGGATATCGTGATCGTCGATTCCACCGACCCGGTCGGCCCGGCCGAAGGCCTGTTCAACAAGGCGTTCTTTGAAAGCTGCCATCGCGCACTCAAGGCCGACGGCATCTTGGTGCAGCAGAGTGAATCGCCGCTGGCCCTACTCAAGCTGATCAAGGAAATGCGGGAAGAGATGGGCAAGGCCGGTTTCGCCAGCTTCCAGACCCTGCCGTTCCCGCAGCCCTGCTATCCCACCGGCTGGTGGAGCTGCACCATGGCCAAGAAGGACACGAACGCCGACTTCGGCTTCCGCGAGGTCGATGCCCGCGGCAAGAGCTTCGACACGCTCTACTACACCGCCGATGCGCACAAGGGCGCGCAAGTGCTGCCACCGTTCGTGGCTAAGGCGCTCGCCGAGTAAGGTTACACCGGGCATTGCAAATTGCGATGCCCGGCACGTTTTACTTTCTTCACACCCGGTATGTTCCTCTGTTGATCTAGGATCAGGGGGCCGGATGGATCAATCTTTCGCAGCACGCTTGCTGGCGATGCTCTTCGCATTGAGCATCGGTTTGGCGTGCGCGCAATCGGCCCCGCCAAATCCCAAGGCCACGCCTGCAGCACAGTTTGATGAAGTACTCGAGCGCCTCGTTGGGCCGTACTCCATGGATCTTGCGCCCACGCTCTACAACGACAACCTAGACCGTTTGCGCACATTGATCCCCGGCGGTGACCACGCTCGCGAGATTCAATTTCGCTCGGTGTATTGCATCAGCCAACACTGGCGCGACCCCAAGCAGGGCTTAGCCTACAGCGATGACGCCATTAAACGCGCCCATGCGGTGGGCGACATCGCCTCTGAGGCACGCGCGATGTTCTGCCGCACGGCCTACACCCTGCGCCTGCACGGCACCAAACAGGGCCTTGCCGAGGTCAATAAAATCATCGCCTTTTTGCAAGACACGCCCGAGCAACAACTGCTCTCGGAGCTATACCTCTATCGCGGCACCCTGCTTTCAGAACTTGGCGAACAAGCCAAAGCGCTGCTGGATTACCAGCGCGCGCGTGCAGGCTACCGCGCCATTGGCATCACCAAAGACCTAGATGAACTGCTGCTGCAGTCAGCGATTACCTATCGCCGCATTGGCGATTGGGCGCAGGCCGAACGCTATTTCAAATCCTCCGTACAGCGCATGCAGGACAAGCAAGACTGGACGCGCACTGTTACCAATCTTATCCAACTTGGATTTTTGTACGACGAATCCGGCAACCCGCAAAAATCGCTGGCGGCCTTTGAGCAAGCCGTTGCCGTGGCGACCGAGCACAAAGACCCCACCGATATCGGCGGCGCAAAACTAGGGCTTGCCTCTGCGCAGATCAGCCAAGGTCAGTTCGACAATGCATTGCAATCACTCACCGAGGTCAAGGCCGCGTATGCCGAGGCGGGAATCGACCCGCGCCAAGACATGCTGCTTCTGCTTACCGGGCAAGCCCATGCAGGCAAAGGGCAACATACCGAAGCGCTTGCTTACTATCAGAAGGCACTGCCACTGATCGAACGCGACGGCAACGAACGTTACCTTGCCTTGCTCTACCAAGCGCAGGCGGCGAGCGAGGAAGCGCTTGGCCGCAGCAAAGAAGCACTGAATGATTACCGCCGCTACAGCACGCTGCAACTGGGCTTGCAACAAAAAATGCGGCTGGAGCAAAGTCGGCTGCTTGAGTACGAGTATGAAATTCGCCGCCGCGAATTTGAAAACCAACGACTACGCACCGAAGCGGCGGGCCAGCAAAAGCAAGTGCAATCGCTTGAACGTGAGCGTCGTTGGCAAATCCTCGCGCTTACGCTTGGCGTACTGCTGCTAGTTGCACTACTTGTGCTTGTTCTGCGACAGATCCGCAGCGCCAAGCAGTTACGCATCCTTGCAATGACCGACCCGCTTACCAGCACGCTCAGCCGCCGTGCGGTTGAAGCGGCCCTCGATCGTCACCTTGTGCGCACTCAGCAACACGCGCAGCCCATCAGCGTGATGATGCTGGATCTTGATTACTTCAAAGCCATCAACGATCGCCACGGCCACCCCATTGGTGACGAAGTGCTGCGCACAGTCACCGCCTGCTGGAAAGAACAGCTGCGCGACAACGATGCGCTGGGGCGGATTGGCGGAGAAGAATTCATCATTATTTGCCCAAATACCGATGCAGCGCAGGCACAACTGATCGCAGACCGGCTTTTGCAAACTACCCGCATGATGCGGCTGCCTGAAATCGCCCACGATCTGCTGCCGATCACCACCAGCATCGGTATCGCCCAAGGCCAGCCGAATGAAACGCGCGAAGAACTGATTGCCCGCGCCGATGCGGCGCTCTATCAAGCCAAGCAGCAAGGCCGCAATCAGGTTGTGCTCTAAAGACGCCTGTGCCCGCATTCTGGCGGCGTCTTACCTACATCACAGCGCGTCGCCATCCAGCTCGCCCGTGCGAATGCGCACCACTCGTTCTAAATCCCAAACAAAGAGCTTGCCGTCACCAATCTTGCCTGTTCCGGCGGCTTTGATAATCGCCTCTGTCACCGCGTCCACTTGATCATCGGTCACCGCGATTTCCAGCTTGATCTTCGGCAGAAAATCCACCACGTATTCCGCGCCTCGATACAGCTCGGTATGGCCCTTCTGGCGGCCAAACCCTTTCACTTCCGTCGCGGTGATCCCGGCCACGCCAACATCGGCCAGCGCTTCGCGCACATCGTCCAACTTGAACGGTTTAATCACCGCCATGACCATTTTCATCTTGTAAGCCTCCTCATCAATGCGTCAAAGCATACCTTGACTATTCCGTGCATACTGCATCCTTGGTAATTTAAGATTTTTCTGACGCCGCGCCGCGCCCTGCACCGACGGCGTTCATGCCCCTCCTTGCGGCATGCTGGCCACACGTGCAGGAGAACCCCCATGATGACCGCCCCCATGATCGATCTTTCGCAACTGGATGACCTCGCCCGCCGCCTCAGCAGCCTTGTGCCGCCCGCCCTACGCGAAGGCCGCGACGAGTTGCAGCAAAACTTCAAAACCGTGCTGCAGGCAGGCCTTGGCAAGCTGGATCTTGTCACCCGCGAGGAGTTTGACGTGCAGCGCGCGGTACTCTTGCGCACCCGCGAAAAACTAGACGCTCTCGAGCGCCAGCTCACCGAACTGGCAGACGCCGCCTCTGCCGATAGCACCACGCCCCGCCACTAAGCGCCGCCACCATGAGCCTTGCAATCGTGCACAGCCGTGCGCGCGTGGGTGTGCACGCGCCTGAAATTCGGGTCGAAGTGCATCTCGCGGGGGGGCTGCCTGCGATGTCGATCGTTGGCCTACCTGAGGCGGCCGTGCGCGAGGCCAAAGATCGTGTACGTGCCGCCATTCAGTGCGCCCAGTTTGAGTTTCCCGCACGTCGTATCACGATTAACCTCGCTCCTGCTGATCTTCCTAAAAGTGGTGGCCGCTTTGACCTAGCCATTGCCCTCGGCATTCTCGCGGCGAGTGGGCAAATTCCAGTTGCGGCGCTCGATGGTTGGGAGTTTTTGGGCGAACTTGCGCTCACCGGCGAGCTGCGCGAGGTGGATGGCGTACTTGCCGCTGCGCTGGCGGCAGGCCAGTCCGGCCGCAAACTCCTTGTGGCCCCGCATAACGGCGCTGAAGCGGCATTGGCTGGAACGGTTGAAACCCACACCGCGCGCACGCTGCTGGAAGTGTGCGCGGCACTAGAGGGGCGAAAATCACTTCCTGCGGCGCAGCCACTGCCGCAGCGCCCCAGCACCGAACCCGACCTTGCCGACGTGCGCGGGCAAACCCAAGCGCGGCGCGCACTGGAAATTGCCGCCGCAGGCGCGCATCACCTCCTTTTGATTGGCCCACCGGGAAGTGGCAAAACGCTGCTGGCCTCGCGCCTTGGCGGCATTCTGCCGCCGCCCACGCAGGCAGAAGCGCTGGAGGCGGCGAGTATTGCTTCCACCAGCGGCCGCGGACTAGACCTTACCCGCTGGCGGCAGCGCCCGTTTCGCGCCCCGCACCACACCTCCAGTGCCGTGGCCTTGGTCGGTGGCGGCGCCGACCCTCGGCCCGGCGAGATTTCTCTTGCCCACAACGGCGTGCTGTTTCTCGACGAACTCCCCGAATGGAGCAGGCACGCGTTAGAAGTATTGCGCGAACCGCTGGAATCGGGCCATGTGCACATTTCGCGTGCCGCACGGCATTGTGAGTTTCCCGCCAATTTTCAGCTGGTTGCCGCCATGAACCCCTGCCCCTGCGGCTGGGCCGGCGATCCTTCAGGGCGCTGCCTGTGCACGCCCGAGATGATCCAGCGCTACCGCGCGCGCATTTCCGGGCCTCTGATGGAGCGCATCGATCTGCATATTGAAGTACCGCGTTTGCCACCCAGTGCGCTGCGCACCGATGCGCCCCCTGTTGAGGCAAGCGCAGACGTGCGTGCGCGCGTGGTCGCTGCACGCGCGCGCCAGCAGACACGTAGCGAAACACCCAATGCGCGGCTTAGCCAAACACAAACCAATGCGTTCTGCCGCTTAGAAACGCGTGATTCATTACTGCTTGAGCGCGCAGTGGATGCGCTGCAGCTTTCTGCACGTTCGCTGCACCGCATCTTGCGCGTGGCCCGTACCATCGCCGACCTTGCTGGCAGCGCGCAGATCGAAACACCCCACCTAAGCGAAGCAATTGGCTACCGCACACTGGAGCGTGGGAGTACAAGGGCGGCGGCCTGAGCCTGCTTAGCCACCGCCCTGCCTCTTTAGGCAGCCTCGCGCGCGCCGTGGAACTGCTCTTCTTCGGTGCTCCCTTTCAGCGCTACGGTGGAGCTTTGCCCACCTTGAATGGTCTGCGTGATCGCATCGAAATAGCCAGTGCCAACCTCGCGCTGGTGCTTCACCGCCGTAAAGCCACGGTCTGCGGCGGCAAACTCTTTTTCCTGCAATTCAACAAAGGCGCTCATCTGCCGCCGCGCATAGCCGTGCGCCAGCTCAAACATGCCGTAGTTCAGTGCATGAAACCCGGCCAAGGTAATGAACTGGAACTTGTAACCATAGCTGGCAATTTCCTTTTGAAACTTCGCGATGGTGACGTCGTCTAGGTTCTTCTTCCAGTTGAAGCTTGGCGAGCAGTTATAGGCGAGCAACTTACCGGGGTATTTGGCGTGAATGGCCTCGGCAAATTTACGCGCAAAATCCAGGTCCGGCTTGCCGGTTTCGCACCACACCAAATCCGCATAGGGAGCATAGGCAAGGCCGCGGCTAATGGCCTGATCCAACCCTTTGTGGGTTTTGTAGAACCCTTCCACGGTGCGCTCGCCGGTGCAAAACGGGCGATCATTAGGGTCCACGTCCGAGGTGAGAAGATCGGCAGCTTCGGCATCGGTGCGCGCTACGATCAGCGTTGGCACGCCCATCACGTCGGCAGCCAGCCGCGCTGCGGTGAGCTTTTCAATCGCTTCGCGCGTTGGCACCAGCACTTTTCCGCCCATATGCCCACACTTTTTGACACTAGCGAGCTGATCTTCGAAGTGCACACCTGCGGCACCGGCTTCGATCATCGCCTTCATCAACTCAAAAGCATTGAGTACGCCACCGAAGCCCGCCTCAGCGTCGGCCACGATGGGCTGCAGATAGTCGATACTGTTATCACCTTCGGCGTGGCTGAGTTGGTCGGCGCGCAGCAGGGTGTTGTTGATGCGCTTGACCACCAGAGGCACCGAGTTGGCCGGATACAGTGACTGGTCGGGATACATTTCCCCCGCCACATTGGCATCGGCCGCCACTTGCCAACCAGAAAGGTAGATCGCTTTCAATCCGGCCTTGACCTGCTGCATGGCTTGGTTGCCGGTGAGCGCACCTAGCGCGTTGACGAAATCTTCGTGATGCAACGACTTCCACAGCTTCTCGGCGCCGTGCCTTGCCAACGAATGTTCAACCGCCACGGTGCCGCGCAGGCGCACCACGTCTTCGGCCGAATAGGTACGCGTAATGCCGGCCCAGCGCGGGTTATTGGCCCAATCGATCTTCAGCTGCTCAGCGGTAGGAAAATGGGTTTTCATGGCGTGCTCCTTAAATGAATGAGTCGATACGTTCGTAAGCGGGAACAGTGAGGAAATCTGCCAATTCGTCGGCGTGGGTGAGGCGATCGAGCATGCCGATCGCTTCGCTGACACGGCTGGCGCCGGGAAGGTTGGGAATCGCGTTGAGGCGGCTAGGAAGCCCAATCAGCGCGCGCTCAAGCAGCATGAAATCCACCTGCGTGCCGTCATCTAAATGCAGCATGTCGCCGCCGTGATCGGAAAAATGCAGCCACTGCCACAGCTGGGCGCGGGCAATTTCAGCGGTCGCCGCGTCTTCCATCAAATGGTGAATGGGTACGCAGCCATTGCCATCGAGCCACGCGGCCAAATAGCGCACGCACACCTCGACATTGTTTTCAAACCCGACGCGGGTAATCGTGCCAAGGCAAGGCTTGATCAAGTCATCGCGCTCCACCATGACGTCTTCGCGCGCAACGTGCAGTTGATTGGCCTGCGGCATGCGCGCATCGAACACTTCCCGCGCCAATGGCACCAGCGCCGGGTGCGCCACCCATGTGCCGTCATGGCCAGCAGTGACTTCACGCAACTTGTCGGCACGCACCCGCGCGAGCGCTGCAGTATTGGCGGCCTCGTCACCGCGAATGGGAATCTGCGCCGCCATGCCGCCCATCGCGTGCGCGCCGCGCCTATGGCAGGTTTGAATCAGCAGTTCGGAATAAGCGCGTAAAAATGCTTGGGTCATACCCACTTGGCCGCGCTCGGGCAGCACACGGTCGCGATGGCGGCGGAACGTTTTGATGTAAGAAAAAATATAGTCCCAGCGGCCGCAGTTCAGCCCAACGATGCGGTCTTTGAGTGCGAACAAAATTTCGTCCATCTCGAACGCGGCCGGCAAGGTTTCGATCAACACGGTCACCTTGATCTGCCCGTGCGGCAGCGCCAGTGAGTGTTCGATATGACTAAGCACCTTCTCCCACAGCTGAGCTTCTTCCATCGATTGCAGCTTGGGCAGATACAGGTATGGGCCGCGATCTTTGCTCGCCAGTGCACGCGCGTTGTGCCACAGGAACACCCCAGCATCAAACAGCGCGCCCGATAAACGCTGGCCGTCCACGCGCACGTGCTTTTCATCCAAATGCCAGCCGCGTGGGCGCACAATCAACGTCGCGCGTTCGGCCTCTGGCTTGAGGGCATAGTGTTTGCCATTCTCAGCCGTCAACGACAACGTTCCCGCCACCGCCTCGCACAAGGCGCGCTGGCCGTTCACCATATTCGCCCAGGTTGGGCTGGTGCTGTCTTCGCAATCGGCCATAAAGCAGTTGGCGCCAGAATTCAGCGCATTGATGAGCATCTTGGCTTCGGCCGGGCCGGTGATCTCCACGCGACGATCGCGCAGCGCGGCGGGCGCTTGGGCCACTTTCCACTCACTTTGGCGAATGGTCGCCGTTTCCGCGCGAAACCCCGGCAGCGCACCCGCATCAAATGCGGCCTGACGCATGCGCCTGGCCTGCAACAGGCGCTGACGCGTGCCGTCAAAGCGGCGGTGTAGGTCGGCTAAAAATTCCTGCGCAGCCGGATTGAGCACAGCCTCTTGCCCAGCCAGCTGAGCGATCACTTCCACCCCCAACGCGGGGCGTTCTTGCAGCACTGCAGACATCAAGCTTCTCCGTAATGATGGGGGAAACCAACCATCCGCTAGCGTGTAGTATTTGACAAACGAGTTTTATCAATGTTTTGTATAAATTAAATAAATATGTTTTGAAACCATGACATCCAAGCCGCCTGCCGCACTGCGTTTTGCCTACAAAGGCTCCCGCCTCAAGCCCCTGCGTGCGTTCTGTCAGGTGGTACGGCTCGGCTCTATTTCGCGCGCCGCCGAGGCGCTGTATCTCAGCCAGCCCGCGATCACCCTGCAGCTACAGGCGCTTGAGCGCGAGCTCGGTGCGCGATTATTTGAGCGCAGCGGCCGCCGCCTAACGCCCACCCGCGAAGGCGATCTGCTTTACGAAATGGCGCGGCCTTTGGTGGAAGGCCTAGACAATATCGCCGCGCAGTTTCGTGAGCAGGTGCGCGGCCTTGATGCAGGCGAGCTGCACGTTGCCGCGGGGAGCTCCACCATTTTGTATTTGCTCCCTGAGATCGTGGATGCGTTTCGGCAGAAACATCCCGACGTGCGCCTCTCACTGCACAACGTCACGGGCGCAAGCGGCCTTGATCTACTGCGCAGCGACGCGGTGGATCTTGCGGTAGGCTCGATGTTGGACGTTCCCAGCGACCTCAGCTACACGCCGGTGTATCGCTTCGATCCAATGCTGATTACGCCGCCCGAGCACCCCCTGGCGAACAAGCCAGAGCTCACCCTGCAAGATCTGTCGCCTTACGGGCTGATTCTCCCGCCTAAACGGCTCACCACCTACCGACTGGTGGACCTAGTCTTTCAACAAAACCGCGTGCCCTACACCGTGGCGCTGGAAGTTGGCGGCTGGGAGGTCATCAAGCAGTATGTGTCGATGGGGCTGGGCATCAGCATCGTGACGGCCATCTGCCTAACCGACGCCGACCGGCAGCGCTTGGTGGCGCGCTCATTGGCGCGCTGGTTTCCACCACGCAGTTACGGCATCGTGATGCGCAAAGGCAAGTTTCTATCGCCACAAGCGCGCGCGTTTGTGGGGCTGATCAAGCCCGATGCGCTCTCATCGCGCAGCCACGATGAGAGCGGGCATTCCGAACGCTAAGCGCCTCAGTAATCCATCGCGATATCCGGCAATTCGCCGGGCTGCTTGTCACCGGGCATTTCCAGATCATCGGTTTTGTAGATGGCCACATGCGGCACACCATCGGTGCCAATCCAGCCACGGTACATCCCGCCGGTGTTGAACGGAAACGACAGCACGCCATCGGCCCCTAATACGATTGCGCCACCATCGCCCCCTTGTTTGGGGATCACTTTATTGATGACCGTATCGGCCGCTTTCGGCAATGGTTCACCGGCAAGCCGTACCCGCGCGCAGACCTCGTGCGCGGCGGCATTGCGAATGTAGTACTCACCCCAGCCGGTGCCGGAGAACGCGCAGCCGGTATCGGCCCAAGTGCCTGCACCGATAATGGGCGAATCCCCCACTCGGCCATAGCGCTTATTGGTCATGCCGCCCGTGGACGTCCCTGCCGCAAGATTGCCGTGTGCGTCCAGCGCAATGGCGCCCACCGTACCGAAATAGGCCTTGCCCGGCAGCACCAGCGGTGTATTGGACGCCTGTGCTTTCTGCTCTTCCTGCAGTGCTTTTTGCAGCGAATTCCAGCGCTTTTCCGTACGGAAATAAGCAGGATCGACGAATTCAACACCCTGCTCTTTGGCAAAAATTTCAGCGCCGTCGCCAATCATCATCACATGATTGGACTTGTCCATAATGGCGCGCGCCAGCGTAATCGGGTTTTTTATCTTATGCAGCCCTGCCGCCGCTCCCGCCTTGCCACTGGTACCGTCCATGATCGAGGTATCCAGCTCGTTACGGCCATCGTGGGTAAATACCGCGCCACGCCCCGCATTGAACTGCGGCGCGTCTTCCAGCACCTTGATGGCATCGACGATGGCATCCACCGAACTTGCACCGGTTTGCAGCTTGGCATAGCCCATCCGCAGCGCCTTCTTCAGGGCTTTGCGCACATCCTCTTCTTCCTCCGGCGTGAGATCGCCCGGCTCCACACCTGCGCCGCCGTGGATCACCAGCATCGGCGTATCCAGTGCCACCAGCACCCCATCGCGTACGGCATAGTGGCGGTTGAATGCGGGCCGCTCGACTTCACCCGAGGGCAGATGCAAGGTTGAATGCTTATCAACACCCACGGTATCTAAGCGTTCAAGCTGCATCGCCTTGTCCGCGACCTGCTTCGCGCTAAAGTTGCCGCGCACGATGGTGGCCCCAGCCCCCGGCACCGTGGCGTACACGCGTGCCCGTCCATCGCCCTCCACCGCAACGGCCGCGCTCTCATCTACGCCCAGCCCCAGCAGCGAACGCCCCGCCACTTCTTCACTCTTGGCCAGAAACGCCGCCAGCCGCCCTAGCCGCGCACGCTCGCTGAAGTGGGTATCGGTGACCACGCCTTCGAGCAAACTAAAATTCAAAAATCCCGTTTCGATGGTATTGCTATCGCCCATTGGATCGGCCAGCGCGCGCGGGCTGGTGATGCTGCCGCCGTCCATTGCGCCGTAGAGATACTCACCTTGAATCGCCAGCCCCGCACTGGTGCCCCCCAGCGGCTTGCCCGCCCGCACGTGGTCATCCAGCGCTTTCGCCACCGGCGTACCGCGCCAGAAACGCACGTAGCGCGACTGATCGCCACCGGCAATAAAAATGCCGTCGGCATGCTTCAGCGCTGCGAGAATTTTTGGATCACTCGACGATTCGCGATCCTTGAAGACAAAGGTTTCAACCGACTGGATGCCGCCGACTTTATTGAAGAATTCCTCGCCGATCTGGCCACCCAAAGACGCACGCAGCACCACGATGTGGCCATTGCCTGCCTTCTTCATAAACCAGCGCATCGCGTCGTAATTGCGATCGCCCCCGCCCACGAGCAACAGCCCCGGCTGCACCTTGCCCGGTGTCTTGGCGGCCGGGTTCCCAAGCACGTAATAGTCGGCCGTACTTGCAGCCCATGCCGCTGAAGCGGGCAGTGCCGCCATAACCGCTGCAAACAGAATCGACCAACCGGAGCACCGTTTTTTCATCGTCTTCTTATCCGTTTTTGGGGTGATAAGGGTTTAGACGAACGTACACGGATTTCCCCCCGCACGCGACTGCCAAGTTTCGCTATCTTAGGCATATGGAGAACATCATCGACCAGTGGTTCATACGGGACATCCTGATCCATGAGGCGGCGCTCACGCGCTTGCTGCAGCGCCACTGGCCGCAACGCGATGAGATACATGATCTACGCCAAGAGGTGTATGCGCGTACCTATGAGGCTGCGGCCAAAGGCTTTCCCAGCAACCCCAAAGCCTTTTTATTTGCCTGTGCACGCAACTTGATGACCGACCGTCTGCGTCGCAGCAAAGTGGTCTCGATCGAACCAATGGGTGATTTTGAACCTTCGCACGTCTTATTGGATGAAGTATCACCGGAGCGCTGGTGCGGTGGGCGGCAAGCCTTGCATCACCTATCCGCTGCGTTTGATCAGCTTCCCGACCGTTGTCGCGAGGTCGTGTGGCTACGCCGAGTAGAAGAACTCTCCCAAAAAGAAGTGGCGCGACGTTTGGGAATTAGTGAAAAAACTGTGGAAAAACATATCGCAAAAGGAATGCGTTTGCTCGCCGATGCGCTGTACGGCACGCCCGAGTCTCCTCTTCATTCAGCGCTCTTGGACGAAAGCCGTGATGCCCAACGCCACGCCGACTAATGCCGCGCCCAAGGACAGCCTGAGCATCGAGCAGGCCGCCGCCGAGTGGCTGGCGCGCCGCAATAGTGGGCATTGGCAAGACGCAGACGAAGCCGCACTGCAGCTATGGCTGCGGGCGGCTACCCAACACCGCATCGCGTTTCTACGCCTGCAGGCCGCGTGGCAGGAGAGCGGCCGCCTGCAGGCGCTTGCGGCCGGGCAGCGCGGCAGCGGACCACCGCCGCGCAAACAAGCCGCACCCAGCCTGCGCCGCGACCAAATGCTGCACGCTACATTTCGCCCGCGCGCACGTACTCCCGTAAAACGTACCCACCACTACGCAATCGCCGCCGCACTCGCATGCTGCGCGTTCGGTGCAACCGCCATGTGGGAACGCCATCCCCCCGCTACGGTATATGCCTTTAATACGGCACTAGGGGAAATCCAAACCCAACCGCTGGCCGACGGCTCGCATATCACTCTTGCGAGCAATAGCCGCGTTGACGTCCAGCTTTCGCACCAAGCGCGCAACATCTCGCTGCATCAGGGCGAGGCGATTTTTGATGTCGCCAAAGACCCACAGCGGCCGTTTAGTGTGGAGGCTGAGGGCTATCACGCCATCGCGGTGGGCACCCGCTTTTCGGTGCGGCGCGCCCCAGATGAACTGCGTGTTGTCGTCACCGAAGGTACCGTGCGCTTGGAGTCACCCGCCAGCACAGCCTCTTCAACGCCGTCGGCCCTACTTCCAGCGGGTAGCGTGGCACTGATCCACGGCCGTGATGTCTTGGTGCGCAGTCTGCCGTTAGCGGAAGCCCAGCACCTGCTCGACTGGAAAAACGGCTTACTGGTCTTCCGTGACGCCACATTGACTGAAGTCGTCACAGAATTTAACCGCTTCAACGCGCGCAAGCTGGTCGTTGCCGACGCGGAAGCGGCCAATTTGCAGATTGGCGGTAGTTTTCGCTGGGATAACGAAGAAGGCTTTGCCCGCCTACTGGAAGTTGGGTTCCCAATACGCGCAGACTATTCCAGCGCCCAAATCGTGTTGCATTCGCGTTGAATCAGCCAAACTAGGCGGGATTTTTGCTCTCTGTCCGTCACCAACCATAACAGCGCCAAATCCGGCGCACCCTGGGGAACCTCCACATGAAATCGTCACGCCCATACCGCCTGCTCTTGCTGTCGCTGGCCTGTTCCGCTGCCTTGGCGGCCCAGGCACAGACCGCCGCCCCCATCAATATCGCGGCGGGTGATCTCGCCTCGGCGCTGGATGCCTACGCGCGCCAGTCTGGCACGCAACTGGTGTACCGCGCCGATCAGCTCAAAGGCGCACATAGCGCAGGCCTTAGCGGCCAAGCGGCCTCGCCGCAGGCACTGGATCATCTACTTAAAGGCAGCGGCTTTGCCGCCAAGCGTGACGCCTCCGGCGCAGTAATGATCGTTGCCGCAGCATCGGCCCCCAAACCCGCCGCCGCCCGCCCAGCACCGCAGAGCAAACCCGCGCAAGCGGAAGCAGATGCGCCGGTCACCAATATGCAAGCCATACAGGTCACCGGCTCGCGTATCCCGCGCGCGCAGATCGAAGGCCCGGCGCCGATCACCGTGGTCACCTCGGCGCAGATCCAAGCCGCTGGTTTCACCACCGTGCCCGACGTGCTGCGCTCGCTCAGCCAAAACAGCGGCACCGTGCAGGGCCAGCAGAACACCACCGGTGCACAGTCCACCCCCGGCGCACAGGCAGTGGACCTGCGCGGCCTTGGCCCCAACCACACCTTGGTGCTGATCAACGGTCGCCGCATCGCCGACTTCCCGCTACCGCTGAACGGCAAGAGCAACTTCACCGATATCGGTAATATCCCGCTGGGCATGATCGACCGCGTCGAAATCCTCACCGGCAGCGCCTCGGCGGTGTACGGTTCGGACGCAATGGCCGGTGTGATCAACTTCATTTTGAAGAAATCTACCGACGGTGCCACCATTGATTACCGCTACGGCGACACCCAACACGGCGGCGGACAATCCCATAACCTCACCTTCACCTCCGGTTTTGAGCGCGGCGCGTTCACCGGCATCGTGGGCCTTGAGTTCGTCGATCAGCGCCCGCTGTGGGGCTATCAGCGCAACATCCAAGACTCCACATTAGACGGCCCGACAGAAGACAGCCGCCTTCCTACCCTCGTCGCACGTCGCTACGACTGGGATGACGACGTCGCCATGTCGCCTAACGGCGACTGCAGCGCACTGGCTGGCCTGAATGGCGGCAGCACCATTCTTGCCAGCGACGGCTACGGCGAGCCCTACTGCGGCAGCGACAGCGTGATCGCTCAGCGCACGATCAACAACCAGCGCAAAGGCGTCACCGCCTACGGCTCGTTTGAGTACCGTATCAACGACAGCTTGTCGTGGTTTGCAGACGTCCAACTAGGTCACCAAGAAGTCAAACTAATGACCGGCAACGGCGCCAGCGACGATGTGAGCGACAATATGGGCTGGCAGTTCCAAGACGCCAATGCCACCGGCAGCAACCGTGGGCGGTTCTACAACGCCAACACCGGCCATATTGAAGTTTGGCAGCGCCAATTTAGCCCCGAAGAAGTGGGCGGCCTGAAAAACCGAATGAATAGCACCACCGAAAAGACCATCGCCCTCACAACGGGTTTCAAGGGCTTCTTTGGTGAAGATTGGAATTGGGAAGCTGCATACAACCACTCCCAGTACAAGGCCATCGTGAAGATGCCGCGTATCAAAACGGATGTGGCTAACCAGTTTTTCCTCGGCAACAGCCTTGGCTATGACGCCGACGGCTACGCGATCTATGCGTCGGATCCGGACCGTCTATTCAAACCGCTCACCGAGGCCGAATTCGCCTCCATGGCGGCCATGTCCACATTCCGCCCCAAGGCCCAAAACGACAACCTCAGCTTCACTTTCGATAACTCGGCCCTGTTCACCCTACCCGCCGGTGATGCTGGTTTTGCAGGCGTCGTTGAATATGGCCGCCAGACCTACCGCATCAATCCCGATCCCCTGGCCCTGACCGCCGACGCCTATTTCGGCCCCCGTTATGGCGATGGTAGCGGTAGCCGCAATCGCTGGAGCGTGGCCTCTGAGCTGCGTATGCCGCTGCTTAATACGCTGCAGGCCAGCCTTGCTGGGCGCTATGATCAATACAGCTATGGCGGCGAGAACCCCGGCAAATTCACTTACAGCATGGGCCTTGAATGGCGCCCGCTGGACACCTTGCTTGTGCGGGGCTCCTACGGCACCGGCTTCCGTGCACCCGACATGCACTATCTGTTCGCGGGTAACGACTACTACCGCAAAACATCAACGGACTACTTCACCTGCCGCAGCGACGACCCCAGCATGAGCGATGGCGATTGCTATGACGACGGCAGCTGGGATATCAGCACCCGCGATGTTTACAGCGGCAACCGCAAGCTGGACGTGGAAACCAGCACGTCGGCTTCCGTTGGGTTTGTATGGTCGCCCAGCGCCAGCTTCGACCTTGCGGTGGATTACTATCGCATCAAAATCGCCAACCAAGTTCAAACCCAAGACCGTGAGTTGCTGCGGATTACCGAAGCCAACTGCCGCTTAGGTACTACCGACTCCGGCGCCAGTGTGGACATCAACTCGCCGACATGTCAGGACGCTATCGCCCGTGTTGTTCGTGATAGCAGCGGCGATATCACCAGCGTGCTATTTGGGCCCATCAATATCGCCAACGAGCAAACCTCTGGCCTTGATGTCACCGCGAACTACCGCCTACAAACTGCCCAAGCAGGTAATTTCCGCTTCAGCGGCAACTACACATGGGTGCAAAAGCATAGCTTCCAACAGTTCCCCGGTGACCCCACCCAAGACATGTTGGACTACAGCTCCTACAGCCCAGCGCTACCGCGCGTGAAGTCCAATCTGGGCGTGAGCTGGGACAAGGATGCATGGGGCGCCAGCCTGTTCGGCAACTACCTAGGCCGCGTACCCAACTACGACGACGATGCGTGGACCGAAGCTACCTGGCGCCTTAACGGCACCGCCCGTTATGACATCAGCAGCCATTTCCGCGTAGCGCTGACCGTCAACAACCTGCTCGACAAGATGCCGCCGAAAGACGCAACTTGGTCTGCGTATCCGTACTACGACACCTCGTGGTTCGATTCGATCGGCCGCAGCTACTTTATCCAGCTCACCTACAAATTCGGCGGCGCACCGCTGTAATTTCACTGCACCTGCTGTACCTAACGCCCCGGTTTTCCGGGGCGTTTTTTATGCGCTATTCCTTCGGTACCGGCTCACCCACGAAGCGGCGATAGCCTTGGTAATGGTGAAACACAAAGCCAGCAAATGCCGCATTGCCGTGATAGGCCGCTTCAACCTTCTTGGCCTCGGTTTCGAATGCCGCTTCGCTCATGCCATAAAAGCTCAACTTGGCAGGCTCACCTTTGTTGAACTCAAGGCCGATGACCACTTTCTTTCCCACCTGTTTTGCGTACTGCATCTCGGCCTGTGCGTGCGACAAAATACTGTCGCGGCCTTCGGCAAAATTGCGGTAATCCATCAGCGCCACATAATCTGTCATGCCGGTCACATGTTCGGCCACTGTCTTGCGCTTGCCGTGCCACTCTAGGGTAATGCCATCCCACCAAAACGGCATCGCCGGGCCAATTAACAGCGTTTGCCCCGATTTGCGCTTGGCCTCCATCATCGCCGCCGTGAGCTCCAAAAAGCCTCTCAGCAAGCGCGGCCGCGTGGCGTCCTCCCACTCGTCCAGCAAATGCGGTTCGATATCATAGTTGATGCCATCAAAACGCTGCTCTGGTGCGGCGGCCGCGTTGTAATCCAATACACGCTGGGTCATCGCATTTGCGGTGCGACGATATTTTGGTAACACATAGCGCTCGGTGTGCAGATACCAAGAGCCCAGCAGCGCATAGGTTTGAATGCCACGCTTGTGCGCCGCGCTAATGAAGTCGCGGTACAGCTGTGGCTGGCTTTCGATCAGGTTTCGCTTCTCAAATGCATCGGCGTACAGATAGATGATATTGATACCCTTGCGCTGCATAAACGTCAGTGCTTCTTCTGCAACCTGCTTGGATTCCAACATCGCATAAGAGTCTTCCTCCCACGTCCACACCGCACGCGACGGTGCGTGCGCCTGCTGCGCGCGCGCCGTACCCAGCAGCAGAAAGAGCGCTAAAACAATTCCACCGAAGTGGCCTTTGCACATGCTCACTGCACTGCCTCCGCGATATCCAATGGAATGTGATAACGGCCCCGACCAAACGATTTTCCGCTATCCGGGTCCGATGCCAGCACTGAAACAAAATAGCGCCCGGGTGAGAGCGACGGCAAGGTGATGGAGAACAGCACCTCGCGCCGTTCGTGTGCATTCAACTGAATCGAAGTGCCGTAGCCTTCACCCAGTTCGCGCCCATCTCCTCCGGTCAAAACAGCCAAGGGCGTGAAGATGCGGGACGCCGCGTTATCGCCGTTGACATACGTCGCCACGATCTGTGCGGCATTGCGTCCCGTTCGCTCTAATTTCACTTCTTCTAGCGCAAGCCCAGGAGGCTGCGCCGCCAACGCTAAGCTATCCACTGAAGGCGGGGCTTCCACCGCACTATTGAACGCCACCAGCGGCGGCGTGGCGCCGTCGGGTGAGAGCGCGAGGCGCTGCAAGAAACTGGCGTTGTCGGCTTGGTAGCGCACAAAGTGCTGTTGCACTTTGTCTAGTGTGCTTCGATCGTCCACTGCGGAAGCGCGAATACCATCACCAAGTTCAAACAGCTGGCCATCGTGCAAGAACCAACGGCCATCCACAAAATCCGGCACGCTGGTTTTGGTTTGCTTCAGTACAAAACTATGTGTGCTTTGAAAATGCGTGGCCATATCCAAGCCCGTACCTACCCACGTCACGCGCTCTGGGCGTTTCAGCCCATAGGTATGCGCCAGCAGCGCCAGTAGCGAGGGCGTGACATCCACATGCGACGACACCGCCTTGATCCGCGCAGGCTTCTTCAACAAAGACGAGTAGATCAGCAGCGGCACGTGATAGCGCTCGATATGCGTATCCTGCGGAAGCTCCGCGAGGCGGTGATCGCCAGTAACAATAAAGATCGTATTGGGATACCACGCGGTCTTTTTGACAGATTCAAAATAGCGCCGCAGTTGGTCATCGGTATAGAGAATCGCGCTATAAATATCCACATGAGCGCGGTATTCAAACTTCCGAATCGCCGGAATACCGAGTGCATCGAGCCGCTGCTCGACGCGCTGTTTGTACTCGGCCTGCCCCGGAAACTCATAAGCCGTGTGCATGCTGATGGTTTGTATCCCTTGCACGAACGGCGTCTGCTGGTTCGCGTTGTCGGCCAGCACCCGTGACACCAGCTCACGATCGGGATAGCCCCATTCGCTAAATGGGTTCTTTTGGTAGCCGCTACCAAAATTGCGTAGATCCACAATTTTGTTGATCTCTTGCAATTGAAGATAGCCGCGTTCGTTATCGAACTTGCTGTCGGTGCCTAAATAAAAGGTGCTGTGGTAGCCCTGCCGGTGCAGCACGTTGAACAGCCCCACATGCGCTGGCATTTTTGGCCCAAGTTCGGCGAACCCTTGCTCGGCCACAGGTAACGAGCCGAGTAGCGAGGGCAGTACGCCAAACGTGCGCCCTTGGTTGGCCATGAAGTTGTCGAAATACAAACTCTGTCCGGCCAACTGATCTAAAAAGGGTGTAAAGCTGCCAAGTGTCGCGTCGGGTCCGGAGAAGGAGCGCCCCAATCCCTCCACCACGATCAACACGATATTCGGTGGCTGCCCATTTTGGGTGGCTGAAAAATACGGCCCCAGCGTATCGGGCGTTGTTTCTTCATGCCAAAAGGGATAGCGCGGGTCGAGCTGTTTTTCTGTCGCAGTCTTTGCATCACTGCTGCTTAACGCTGGAGATGGTGCGGCAATAGTTGCCGGCGCACTTCGCCAATAGCGCAGCGTATCTGCAACAAAGAAAGCCCCTTTACTGGTGGCAACAAGGCGCGCCGACTCGCTGCGCAGCCCCTGCACGCCCACGGCCGCTGGCAGCAGCCAAGCGCCAATCCCGGCGGCCAACAAAACACCCAGCACCCACGCAGATGCGACCACCTTCCACTTGTTCCAATAGATACCGGCCCATAGCAGTACCAGCGGCAGCACGAGATTGAGCCATGCACCAATGCCAAACCCATCTTCGGCAGCGCCCCCTACTGTTGTGCGAATTTCATCAAGGCGATAGCCAAATAAATCCGCCCCAAGCGCAACCCGCGCGGTAAGGAAGTACTGCTCCAATGCAAATTCCAGCGCAATAAACAGCGACCATAGCGCGGCTAAAAGCCCCAGCCGCAACGTCTGTTTTTGCACGCGCAATAACGGCCAGCTCAGCAAAAAAAGTAGTGGCAGCGCGCGCAGCAAAAATAGCAGCTGGTTGCCCACCGCCAACGCGAGCACGGAGAACCCGCCGTCGCTGCCTGTTAGCGCCCGGCCCGCAGCTACTCCAGCAAACAGCAATTGCGCCAGCAGCAGCGCGGGGAGCGCCGCAAGAAACCGGGAAGCCGCAGAATCGTGCCCGCTAGGTGCGGCGGCGGGCGCATTTGTGCGTCTCACCAGCGTCGATACAGGGCGATGGAAATATCGTGCTCGTTGAAGCCATCGGCGTCATCAGAATAGCCCGCGCCCAGCTTTACGCCCCAATTCGGCTTGAAGTAACGCACCCAATTCACACCGAAGGAAGCGTTGCTATTGCGTACAAGTGCGCCAAGCCGATCCAAGTCCGAACTGCGTCCGGTGCTGGCACTAACTTCAATGTAATCATCGGCATTGCCGCGATAGTAATTGCGCGCCACGCCGCGATGGCTCCAACTTCCTGAGCCAACACCGGGAACGTGCTGGAGCTTGTAACGGAAATACCAATTGCCTGTGTAGCGCCCCACACCGATGCCATAAAACTCGGTGTCGGAGCTATACCGCAAGTGATCGATGCTGGCAGACACCTCCCAGCCGCTACCCACACCTTGAAAGACTTCCACGCGCCACGCATCACGCGGCAAAATTCCGCTGGATGGGCCCACCTGATAGCGCACATTGGCATAGGCGCGTGGCCACAAACTGACATAGCCATCCAGCGCCCACGCGCTATTGCTGCGCTTGAAGTTGTTGGCGTTGAGCATTTCCAAAGCCAGTGAGCCGCGTGCAAATTTGCGTCGTAGCGATACATTGGCGTCCAACCAACGGTCACGGCCTCCGCTAAAGCCGGTGCTATCCAGCCCCGCGCGTAACTGCCACGTGTAACCGTCGGCGAGAAATGCATCCGGTTGCGCCAGTTGAATGATCGTGCTGTCGTTCAAGCTTGCTACCTGCGCCGCGTCTGCGCCATGCGCTCCTGCTGCAGCGAAATCAGCGCGCGCCTGCTCCATTTGCCCGGCCGAGCGCCAAGCGCGGCCACGTGCAATTAGCGCTTCACTGCTGTCTGGTACTAACGCGATCCAATGGCCATACGCCTCAGCCGCCTGTTGCGGGCGATTACTCCATAAGTACATATCACCCAGCGCCGACCAAGCATCGGCATAATCAGGCTTGCGGGTCGTTACCGCACGCATATCCGTCTCGGCTTCTGTGTAGCGCCCCATCCACGCGAACGTGCGCCCTCGCGCCAACAGCACGTCGCTGTTCTCAGGCGAGGTTTGCAGCATTGCGTTGTACACACTAATGGCCTGCTCACGCTGCGTCGGGTCACCTGATGTGGCCAACGTTCGCGCTTGGCGAAGCTGGTCTTCATACCCCAACGCTGGCGCTGGCGTTGCCGCTTGCACCACTTCTTGTACTGGAGTAGGCGCCGTTTGGACACCCCCCGCCACTCCTGCCGCTTGTAGCGCAGCCAACAACAGCAAACTCATGGTCGCTTCCTTCAAATTAGCGTTGATTAACGAACAGCCGGAGAGGTCACCGATGCCGGTGCCTGCGGTTCGTGCTCTTGTTCTTGCCAATGCGCATTGCGCCGCACATGCCCCCATTTTGAACGACGGCCCAACTTAATCAGCCAACGACCTAGCCCAATCACGCGGAATAGTGAGGTCATCTGGCGGTATCCGAAGTTTTCTAAAATGGCGACGGAAAGCAGCTTGAGCTGCTGCCCCGGGCGCGGATACAGGTGGAAGGAAATTTCTTCCAGCATCATCGCATTGACCGATAGCAAAATCCCCAAGCCTACCGCTGCGAACAAGAAGGCAAAGAATGCCTCCGTCGAGAGTAGCCCGGTGAGCCCTAAAATAATCACTGCCGCATAGCCAAACACTTCCACCAGTGGCCCAAGGCATTCAAACAACAGCATAAACGGGTATGCCAGCCAGCCCACAGCGCCACCGTTTCGGCGGAACATCAGCCCAAAATTGCCGAACAAACTTTCCGCAAGACCCTGCTGCCAACGCACGCGCTGGCTATACAGTGAACGCAAATCCGAAGGCACCTCCGTCCAGCAAATTGGGTCGGGAACAAACGAAATTCGGTAAGGGCGTTTTTCTTTGCGCATCTGCTTATGCAGACGCACCACCATCTCCATATCCTCACCGACCAAGTCGCTTTTATAACCGCCCGCGGCGATAACGCGTTCTTTATAGAACACCCCAAATGCGCCTGAGATAATCAGCAGTGCGTTGATTGGCGACCAGCCCAACCGGCCGAACAAAAAGGCACGCAGGTATTCCACGGTTTGCACCAGCGGCAACACCTTCTTGGGTAAATCGATTTCAGACAACAGCCCGTCTTTGACCTTACAGCCGTTGACCACGCGAATCACCCCACCAGTGGCAATCATGCTGGAATCTTCGAGGAAGGGCTGCACCACGCGTGCCAAGCTATCTTGTTGCAAGATGCAATCGGCATCGACGACACAAAACAGCGGATAGCGTGCGGTATTGACCCCCGCATTGAGTGCGTCGGCCTTACCGCCATTTTGCTTATCGACAAGCCGCACCCGCCCGCCATTCGGTGAAGCAAAAATGCGATTGACCGGCTTCGTTGGAAGGCGGCTACGGTAGGCTTCTGGAAATTCGACAAGCCCAAACTCCGCCACCACAGTCTCAAGCGTTTTGTCGGTAGAACCATCGTTGACCACTACGATCTCGAAATTGGGATACCCCAAGCGCAGCAGCGAACGGATCGTTGTAATGATGGTGCGCTCTTCGTTATGCGCGGGCACCAAAATACTGACCGGCGGCTGGTATTCGGCAAAGCTTTTGATACGAAAGCCAGCGCCGTGCTCGCGCGTGTAGCGCAAGATCGCGAACATCGAAATGAAGTTCAGCGCGAGATACACCACGTTGATCAGAATGAAGTAGAAAAGAAACCCCCACTGCAACATTTCAAGCGTTGAGGTGACTTCTGGGGAAAAGAAAAACTCTTTCATGACGCATCTCCCAGCGCACGCTCGGCAATGACTTGGGTCAAAATATCGCGCGCGTATTTGTCTTCGCGGCTGTCGCGCACTTGCTCCAGTCGGCTTGCATCATTTCCAAACAGGTGCTGCACAGCCTGCGCCGTGCGGTAACGCACCCACCATTGGGTATCGGCCAATAACGGCATCAGCACGGAGGTATCGGACTCTTTCCCCAAACGGCCTAACGCGGCGGCGGCGTGCATGCGTACATGCCAGCGCTCATGGTGCAGCAAGGGCCGCACTTTATCGAGATCATTCGCGTCCACCATCACTTGTAAGCAGGTGGACACCAAATGCTCATCGTGTGTCTCGGCCAATAGTTTGCGTATCACCGGCGCTGCCGCATCCGGGCTAACACCTGCCAAGAAGCGCACCAAGCGCGGCGCTACTTCGTCATTTGCACGCAGCGTTGCCGCACCCAGTTCATTCTTGACGGTCTCGGGTTCCGCCTCGTTGAGCATTTGTGCAATACCGCCATCCACCCAGTCGTGGCGTTCGACGATCTGCGGCACCACACGCTGCACGGCGCGCTCAGCATTGATACGCATCAATGCTCTAGCTGCGGTGATGGAAACAATAGGACTGCGGTCATTGATCAGGCCTGCCAGCCGATCAAAGCTCGACGTGCTGCGCAAATGCCCTAACGCCACCACCGCCATCACGCGGTGGCTAAAGCTGCCGGACGCCGTCATTTTTTCGAGCTTCGGTGCAAGATTCACCAGCGATGCCACCTGCAACATGCCCGGGTTATCGGTGCCTACAGGCGTTTCATGCAGCTCGTTCCACACTTCCACAAAACCACTCATATCCTTACTGGTGAGGGCAGGCACCTCCGCCGGAGGGGACTGCATCGCATCGATCAAAACCTTCCGCCAGAGCGCAACTGCGCGCAGGTGATTTTGCTCGCGCTGCTTGCCCACTTGGCGGATCACCAAGATGGCGATAAATAGGATGAGGGACGCGAGCGTCACCCCGATCCCCACCCAAATCGCAAACACGATTTGTGGATTTCCGTATAACCAGGGATTCATTGTCATATCCTTTTGCGCACGATCTGTCTGCGCAGTCAATACTTAGGGCGCGTCGGTTGCGGCCGACGTAGCAGGCTCTTGGAAGCCTTTTACCCGCGCCAACGCTTGTTTTGCTTCTTCATTTTCTGGAGCGATTTCTAACAGTTTGGAAAATGCTTTCTCCGCTTCCGCCCAACGCGCCTGCCGGTAATACGCATTCCCCAGCCCTTCTTGAACGGAGGCATCGCCCGGCTTCTCTTGGCTCAACGCGGCGAACTGGCGCTCGGCCTGCTCCGGCTTGTCTTGCGCGAGATCGCAATAAGCAAGGCCCACGCGTGAATCGAAATCTCCGGGGGCTAGCGCCAGCGCATCGCCAAACGCATCGCGCGCCTCATCAATTTTCGACATGCGATATAAATTCCAGCCTTTCACGCGCAGCACGCGCGGAGTCTGTCGCTCAATGGTGGCCAATAGCTCAAGGCTCTTCTCAAACTCACCTGCGCGGAACAACTTCTTTGCCGCTCGCTCCGTGGCTAAATCTGTATCGCTGGTGGCATTTGTCCCGGCATAGGTTTGCGTTTGTACTTGGGCATGCTCGGCCAGATAGCGCTGCACGTTTTTCGCCCGGTGAAGACCCAGATAACAGTGGATATACGCCGTGCCGTCGGCATCCAGTGCGGCTTGCGCGGCGGCTTTGGAGTTCTTGCTGTAGTTGTTGCCAAACTTTTGCCCCAAGATACTGCCCATGGGGAAGTTCTCGACCCGCATTCCGTATTGGCTCGCCAGTTTGCGCTCACGCTCCAGCAGCACCTTTTCATAGGGCACATTGGGTTCGAGCAGGCTGATGATGGTGGTCACGCCGCGCTTTTTTAGCTCGGAAAAATCCGCCTCTACTGGGTAAGGCCCAAACAGCACACCGTTGACGGCGCTCTCCGCACGCTCGGCCCGCCACGGCTGCACGAACACGCTTGCCGGGTGCAACAGCACCCAAACGCCGAATGAGAAGCCCAATAGCCCCAACAGCAAAAGTCCTACCCAAAGACGTTTTTTTGACTGAATCTTGAACACCCACTCCCCCTTGTAGATTGCGCGCAGCAAAAGACCGCCCACCCCTCTTCTGACAGAGGACTTCCCTGTATGTCGGCAGGTACGCAGCTTGGCTTTAGTCGAAAGTATATCTAAAAAAGTGTGATGCAAATCACATGCCATTCACATCGATGACTTGAATTTCCACGCGTTTGTAGACACACGCGCCTTGTATACAGCCATATTTACGTCACTTATCGACGCATGTCGTCGCGCTGTTCGGCACTGGCTGCACCACATCATGATTGCGCCCTTTGAACGGCGCGTACCAGCTCTGGATACGGGCGATATCGGTGTCCATATCATCGGAGAGTGCCACTGCTGGGCCGATGGTAATGGTGCGGCTGGGGTAGTCGAACGAGGCCACAATCACCGGTACACCCGCCCCATGCGCGATGCGCCAAAACCCCGGTTTCCATTTGGCCACCTGCTTGCGCGTGCCTTCGGGGGCCATGGCATACCAAATGCAATCACTTGCGCGCATGGCCGCGACGGCCTGTTCCACCACACCTTGCGGGGCCGAACGATTGACCGGAATAACCCCCTGCCAGCGCAGCAGCGGCCCCAGCAGCGGAATATGGAACAGGCTGTGCTTGCCCAAAATCGACAGGCGAATACCTAAAGCCAACTTGGCGGAGATTCCCCACACGCCATCCCAATTGGACGAGTGCGGCGCCGCGATCAACACCGCTTTGGGAATGTTTGGAAATTCGCCCACCATGCGCCAACCGCCAAGACGCAGCACCGTGCGTCCGAGCCACTGCGCCAAACGATAACGCGGCATTTTGGGGGCCTGCGCCGGCAGGGGCAGTACAACGGTGTGCTTCTCTTGATGACTCAATCCCAACCTCGCCCGCTGCGGCCCTGTTTGATATTCGCACGCCCACGCTTCTCACCCAAGCGCCGTTCTTTGGAAGCGCGGGTTGGCTTGGTGGCGATGCGCGGTGTTGGGGCGCGCAACCCCGATTCGATAAATGCGGCCAGACGCACACGTGCATCTTCGCGGTTACGCTCTTGCGTGCGAAACCGCTGCGCCTGCAGAACCAGCACGCCTTCAGCGGTCATGCGCCGATCGCGTTTGGCCAGCAGCCGCGCCCGCACTGGCTCGGGTAGTGAGGGCGAGCTTGCCACGTCAAAACGCAGCTCCACTGCACTCGCCACCTTATTGACGTTTTGCCCACCCGGCCCCGACGCACGCACGAAGCGTTCGATCAGTTCGTCATCATCGATGTGGACACGGCCAATTTGCATAGCGCAATTCTACGGCGCTAGGCCTGCATTCGGCGGATTAAAGAAGGCCAGCGCCTTCTCAAATTCGGCATCCGTTGGCGCCAATGCCTCGATGCGCTCTCCCGTATGCGGATGGGTAAACGCCAAGCGGCGTGCGTGCAGCAACATGCGGTGAATGCCCAACATACGAAAACTGCGGTTATGCCGCCCATCGCCGTGGCTGGTATCACCAATAAGATGATGGGAAAGATGCTTCAAATGCCGACGAATCTGCCGAAACCGCCCAGTTTTGGGTGAGGCACGCAACCACGCATAACGCGAGGTTGCAAAGCCCGCCGAAGGCAGCGCCAATTCGCACTGACTCAATACTTCAAACTCTGTGGTGGCCTCCTTTTTGACCGGCTTACCAGGGCCGCCGTCCAGCGGATGCTCCACGGTGAAGTGTGTTTCGGCAGGCCAGCCGCGGCAAATGGCCCAGTAGTCTTTTTCCACTTCCTGCGCCATCAACGTTTTTCCCAATGCCGAAGCGGTGTCGCGATCGAACGCCAGCAATAGACAGCCACTGGTTGCGCGATCTAGCCGGTGCACAAGAAAAATCGGCTTACCAAACTGCTCGCGCAGCCGGTCGGCGGCAAAGTCGGTTTCTCCACGCGCCAGTGCGCTGTCGTGCACCATCAGCCCTGCAGGCTTGCACACCACAGCAAGCGTGCTGTCTGCATAGAGGATATGCAGGCATGACGAATCAGACATCAGGGGCTCCCAGTGACATTGCTAAACTTGCGCCTATTTTCCTGCATAAGACGCCAATCATGAAATTGATTCGCCTGCACACTCTCGCCCTTGCCTGCTTGATGGCCATGCCCGCTACTGCTCTCGCCGATGCGGTCATCAAGCTCCCCAAAGGCGTTTCAGCCAATACGTGTATCGAAGGCATCTGCGAATATCGCCTGCAGAACGGGCTGCGCGTCTTGCTATTCCCCGATGCCAGCAAGCCCACCGTCACCGTCAACCTCACTTATCTGGTCGGTTCGGTGCACGAAAACTACGGCGAAACCGGCATGGCGCATTTGCTGGAACACCTCTTATTCAAAGGCACGCCCACCTATACCGATATTCCCGGTGAAATGAAAAAACGCGGCATTGGCTTTAACGCCACCACATCTCTTGACCGCACCAATTACTTCAGCAGCTTCCCTGCCAACGACGCCACGCTGAACTATGTGCTGGCACTTGAAGCTGACCGCATGCTGCATTCCTTCATTGCGAAAAAAGACCTTGATAGCGAAATGACGGTGGTACGCAACGAGCTGGAACGCAACGAGAACAACCCTGGCAGCGTGTTCAACCAGCGCCTGCGCGCAACCGCTTACCAATGGCATAACTACGGCAAACCAACCATTGGCCTGCGCAGCGACGTTGAACATGTGCCAATTACGCACCTGCAAGCGTTTTATCGCACTTGGTATCAGCCGGATAACGCCGTTCTTGTTCTGGCCGGGCGGTTTGATTCTGCTGCGGCACTTGCCAGCATCGCGTCCACATTCGGCCCGCTAAAAAAGCCCACGCGTGTACTGCCTGTGGCGTGGACCGAAGAACCCACCCAAGACGGTGAACGCAGCGTTGATGTGCGCCGCAGCGGTGATATTCAAATTACTGGGCTGGCCTATCACGTCCCAGCGGCCACGCACCCCGACACACCGGCACTGCTGGTGCTGGCCAATGTATTGGCCCACACGCCTAGCGGCCGTCTGCATAAAGCACTGGTGGAACATAAACTAGCGGTGGCCACTGCAGCCTCGGCTGGGGCCTCGCACGACCCTGGCCTGTTCAACCTCATTGCGGTTGTCGCCAAAGATGCGGACCTTGGCAAAGCCGAAGCAGAGCTACGCCAGCAGGCCGAAGCACTGGCGTCAAAGCCCATTACCGCAGAAGAGCTAGAGGCGGCCAAGCAGCGGATCGCCAATGCATATGAGCTTTCATTCAATGATGTGAACGCGATTGGCTTGGCACTGTCGGAGTCGATTGCCGCAGGCGACTGGCGGCTGCGCTTCGTGCTGCGCGATGCAATGAACAAGGTGACATTGGACGATGTCAATCGCGTTGCACGCACCTACTTGATCCCCAGCAATCGCACCACCGCACGCTTTATTCCTACAGATGCACCGGTACGCGCCGTGATTGGCAAAGCCCCAGCGGCGGCGACGCTTGTAGATAATTATCAGGGCCGTGCCGCCGTTGATGCGGGTGAAGCCTTTGACCCAACGCCTGCCAACATCGCTGCGCGCAGCGAAATTTACACACTGGGCGATGGGCTGACTGTATCGCTGCTTCCAAAGAAAACGCGCGGTGGCACGGTCACGTTGTCTGCCAACTTCCGCTTCGCGAATGTCGATACCCTAAGCCGCATTCCTGCAGTCGCACAGCCCTTTATCGGTGGGCTGCTGATGCGCGGCAGTGAAAGTCTGAACCGCGAACAGATCGACAAACGCTTCCAAGAACTCAAGACACAGGCCAGCATCAACGGTAGTGGCAACATCGCCTCCATCGGCCTGCTGTCGCGTCGCGATAACCTTGCCCAAGCGTTGACGCTCGCGGCCGATATCCTGCGCCATCCGGCGTTTCCTGAAAGCGAGTTTGAACAAATGCGCGCTCAGGCCATTGCCGGTGTGGAAGCAGGCCGCAAAGAACCGGGTACGGTCATTAGCCAAGCGATGGGCGAAGCGTTCGACCCTTGGCCCGTCAACCATCCATACCATTTCCGCAGTCTGGATCAAATACTCGCCGATCTTAAAGCGCTCAAGCTAGAGGACATCAAGCGCTATCACCGCGAGGTGTACGGCAGCAGTGCAGGCCAAATTGCGATTGTGGGAGATTTTGATCCCGCACAGATCAAGCCGCTGCTTGCCTCGCTCTTTGCATCGTGGAAGCCGGGCGTCGCGTTTGTGCCGATTGACACCCACTACACCGCTGTTGCACCACGCAACGAGCGTTTTGAAACACCCGACAAAGCCAACGCGGTGTTCTCGGCGCGCATGAACTTACCGCTAAATGACGTGGACCCTGATTACGAAGCGCTGCAAGTGGCAAATAATGTATTCGGCAGCAGCAGCTTGAAGTCGCGTCTCGGTGACCGCGTGCGTCAGCAAGACGGATTGAGCTACGGCATCGGCAGCAGCATTAGCGCAGACTCCAGCCGAAGCAATACCGATAATGCCGGTAGCTTTACCATTCAAGCCAGCGCTGCACCGCAAAACATGGCCAAGCTGGAAGCCGCTGTGCGCGAAGAGCTTGCGCGTTTTGTTGAAAGCGGCATTACCGAAGCGGAACTGAAAGACGCCGTTAACAGCATTTTGGTGGCACGCCAGCAGGGCCGCGCCAATGATGGCAGCGTTGCGGGCATGCTCAATTCCGATGCTTATTTGGATCGCAAAATGCTAGGCCGTGCCGAAACCGACGCCAAGTACGCGTCACTGACCGTTGCGCAGGTCAACGCGGCCATTCGCAAATTCTTAAAGCCTGAACAGCTCAGCGTATTTGTGGCTGGGGATTTTGCTGCGGCCAAGGCAAGCGACACTGCGCCCAAGAAATAACGCGGCTGTACTCACGCATGCAGATGGGGTTCGCCGCAGTGGCGGCGCTCCATCTGCAGCGTGGCATGTTCTACAGCAAAGCGTTCGTGCAGCACCTCCGCCACAGCGGCACGCACAGCATCGGCTTCGTGCGCTGCATCGAACACGATATGCGCGGTCAAGATAGGTTCTTTGGAACCTAGCGCCCAAATATGCAAATCGTGCACCGCTGTCACGCCGTGCACGGCCAGCATCACTGCGCGCACACGTTCAACATCCATGCCCGCAGGCACACCTTGCATCAAGACATGCACCGCCTGTCGCAGCAACACCCATGTACGCGGAAGCACCCAAAGCCCAAGCAATACCGCCACGATAGGATCGACCCACGTCCAGCCCGTGAAGTGGATCAACACCGCGCCCGCAATCACGCCGAGCGAACCGAGCATATCGCTCCAGACTTCTAGATAGGCGCCTTTGACATTCAGGCTATCGCCCGCACCGGCGGCGAGCAGCTTCATTGAAATCCAGTTCGCCGCGAGCCCAATTACCGCCACCACCAGCATGCCAAGTGAAGCCACCTCTTGCGGTGTGCGGAAACGCTGCAGCGCTTCCCACAAAATATATCCAGCCACGACAAACAACAGGCTGCTGTTGATCAACGCGCCGATGGCCTCCATGCGCGCATAACCATAACTACGTTGCGCGTCGGCCGGGCGACGGCTCATGCGCACTGCAAACAGCGATACGCCCAGTGCCGCAACGTCGGTCATCATATGCGCCGCATCGGACAGCAGCGCCAAACTATTACTCAGAAGGCCGCCCGCCACTTCCACCAACAACACCACAAAGGTCAGCGCGAAGGCGATCCAGAGTGGCCGTTCGTGCTTGATCACCGCAGGTACGTGGCTATGCGCATGATCGTGGCCATGCTCGTGTGCGTGATCGTGCGACATATCAGGCGTCTTCGTTTCAAGGCGCGGTTAGCCTAGCGAAGAGCGCCCGCGTTACACAATTTCACCGCCTAGGCCACGCCGCCAACAGCGCCCACAGCCCACCAATACCGGCAATCCAAGTGGCGACCGGAAGCCCACCTAATTTGGGCCCGCCCGCGTCTTGCGCATACAGCACCACCGCCACGATCATCAGGCCCACACCCAAAATTGCGGACACCGTGCGTCGTTGTAGATTGTGCAAGGTTTGATTGAGTGCGCGAATATCTTCTGAATGCATCGCCAGAGTGTGCTTGCCCTGCACTTGCTGCTGTAGCCACGCATGCAGCAGACGCGGCATTTCTGGCGCACGCGTTATCAATTCTGGGGCGCGTTTTTTGAATTCTGTTAACAGGCGTTTTGGGCTATAGCGCTGGCGCAGAATTTGTTCAAGCACCGGTTTTGCCACCGCCCAAATATCGATCTGCGGGTCTAACTGACGACCTACGCCTTCGATATTGAGCAAAGTTTTTTGCAACAAAATTAACTGTGGCTGCAAGGTGAGCTCGTAGCGCTGCGCGGTACGGAATAACTTCACCAACACTTCCGCCAGTGAAATTTCTGAAAGTGGGCGGGTGAAATATGGCTCGCACACGGCGCGCGCTGCAGCTTCTAATTCATCAATCCGAATATGCGCGGGCATCCATCCAGCTTGCACATGTAGCTCGGCAATGCGGCGGTAGTCGCGGTTAAAAATAGCCATGAAGTTTTCCGCGAGCCAGTATTGATCATCGCTGGAAAGCTGGCCCATGATGCCGAAATCCAACGCAATGAAGCGAGGATCCGTTTTGCGGTTAGGGTCCACCCAGATATTGCCCGCGTGCGCGTCGGCGTGAAAGAAATTATCGCGGAACACCTGCTGATAAAACACGCGCACGCCTTTTGCAGCAAGTGCCTTACGATCAATTCCGACTGCATCGAGCGCGGCGATATCGTCCGAAGGGATGCCGTGCACGCGCTCCATGGTGAGCGCGGTTTCTGCGCTATGCGACCAAATAATTTCGGGTACATAGAGATCAGGTGAGTCTTGCCAGTTGCGGCGCAGCAGGCTGGCATTTCCAGCTTCGCGCTGCAGATCGAGCTCGGCGGCAAGTGTGTTTTCGATTTCAGCAACGACTTCGTGCGGACGAATTTTATCGGCGCGCGGATGCGTACGTTCCACGAGTGCCGCCACTGCTTTAAGCAGCGCCATATCCGCTTCGATTTGGCGTTCAATCCCTGGGCGCAGCACTTTCACCACTACCTCGCGCCCGTCATGCAAACGCGCGGCGTGCACCTGCGCGATGCTGGCCGAAGCCAGGGGCGTGACATCAAAGCTGGCATACGCCGTTTCAATAGAACGCCCTAAAGCCCTTTCCACTAATGCGCGTGCTTGTTGGCCATCGAACGGAGCCACGCGGTCTTGCAGTAGCGCCAGCTCTACTGCGATATCCGGCGGTACTAAATCGCGGCGAGTAGAGAGAATTTGACCGAACTTAACGAAGATCGGCCCGAGGTCTTGCAGCGCAAGCCGCAGACGCGCACCACGCGACAATGCGGCCACGTCACGCGAAGCACGCGGCACGAACGGCCGCATTAGGTTTAACCAGCGCTCTGCGGCCGTACCATCCAATAGTGCGTCTAGACGGTAACGCAGCAAGATGCGCCCAATGCGCAGTGCGCGCAGCACCGACTTCATGCGTCTAACCCGCACGTGCGGCGCAGGCGCGCCAATTTGGCGGCCATGCGCTCAACGTCATCGCGCAGCGTGTCCACGTCGTCATGAAACGCGTCTAACTCCGCGCGCGGCACGACGTCACGGCTTTCTTCAGTGACATATTCCGCAGCCGATTCTGCTAGATTTTTGCTCACTACCTGTGCCTGCTTGAACGCACCCGCAACGGCTTTTGCGATCTGTACGCCAAGCACTTCGCCAAAGACGCTGACAAAAGGTTGCTGCCAGTCTGGATCAAACCCTTGCGCCAGTTTTTGCAGCCGCTGCGCCAGCTGCGCATCGCCTTCGATCCGCAACTTACCTTCAGGCTTTGCTTTGGCGTCACGTAAAAACGGCAACTGCCCAAGCAGGCCACCAAGGTTGGCGCGTACACCCAGATCCGGTTCGTGCGTAGCATCCACAGGCCCTACGCGCAGGGATTGGCCCTCCACCCGCACTTCTAACGCCAGCGGTGGCGACATTAAGCTGAGTGCGACGCGCTGGCCATCGAGCGCCTGCAGGTTCGCCCGTGTATCGTCATCCAATGCAAGCGCACGATTAAGCGCCAGCTCCAGCGCTTTGCCCGCAGGCTGTTTCCAATTAAACGAGAGTTCGGTCATGCGGGCATTGTAGGGCGAAACATGGGGTTACTTGTGCTGCAATGAAGCGCGCAGACGCTCTAGCCCTTCGGCCATGCTCACCTGCGGCACATAGCCAAAGCCGCGCTGCGCCGGGGCCATGGAATACCAATGCGCCGTGCTTAACTGTTCGACCAAGAAGCGCGTCAGTGGGGGCTCTCCGGAGAGTGGCAAGGTATTCCAAAGCGCTTCACACACGCCACCAATGGCATAGGCAAGGCCAAACGGAATGCTTTTGCTTACCTCAGGGGCATCTGCGGCGCGCAGCAAGCCATTCAGCACATCGCGCAGCGGCCACGGCTCGCCATTGCTGATGAAATAAGCCTTGCCAGCGCAGGCCGCGCCCACCTGCAGATGCGCCAGCGCCTGCACATGCGCTTGGGCCGCGTTATCAATATAGGTGGTGTCCACAAGGTTCGTTCCGCCCGCCACAAGGCGAATTTTTCCGCTGCGTGCGCGCTCCACCAGCTTCGGCAAAATTTGCGTATCACCAGGCCCCCAGATCAGGCGCGGGCGCAGGGCTACCGTTGCAAGCGCCGCATCATTGGCCGCCAGCACACGACGTTCTGCTTCAATTTTGGTTGTGGCGTAGTGTGCTTTGACGCCCTCACCATAAGGCACCTCATCCGCCGTCGACCCTTCAACCGGATGTGTCGCGCGGTGCGCAACGCTGGGGGTGGAGGTGTGCACTAATTTACGAATACCATGCGCGCGGCAGGCATCCAGCACGTTTTGAGTGCCGGTCACATTGGCCGAATAATAGCTCTCCAAACTCCCCCAAGTACCGGCTTTGGCGGCGTTATGCAGCACCGCATCGAAGCCTTGCGAAAACGCATGCAAAACGGCATCGCGATCGGCCAGATCTGCCTGCAACTGCGGTACGCCCAGCGCGTCTAATGCGGCGTGGCGGCTACGGCTCACGCTGGTAACCGCATGCCCTTGTGCGAGGAGGGCGCGGCACAGTGCTTGGCCTAAGAACCCGCCACCGCCTGTCACCAACACCTTCATACAGCCCCCTTCGCAAGCTGTGCAGCCGCCCATACCGCGAGCTTCTCACGGCCAATTTTGGCGTTATGCCGAATATCCACCGGAAATGGCTTGGGGTAATGCAGGAATGTTTTTATCGCCGCGGTGTATACCAGCGCTTGCGCGATATCTTGTAGTGCCAATGCAACTTCGTTGGCCTTTGCGCGCGCCTCGGGTTTTAGTTCAAAACACAGCACCGACTGCTGCGCGCCTTTTTCACCCACTCCCACCAGCGCCGTGCGTGCCACCGCAGGGTGGGCATTGAACACTGGCTCCACTTGCTCGGTGCATAGCGTGGTTGTGGCATCAATCACCACGCGCTGCGATTTGCGCCCGCAAAACCACAGCCTGCCTCCCGTATCGAAATAGCCTAAATCGCCCATACGGTGCACGATGCGCTGCGTGCCATCGGGCAAAGACTCGCGAATTTTTGCCAGTGCGGTTTGTGCGTCGCGGTTGAAGTAGGCATCGGTTGCACTTGGCCCGGCCACGGTGATTTCACCCACCACGCCCGCTGCCAGTACGTCGCTATCGCGCCAGTCGGGCAGCGCGGCATCATCGATCCGAATAATGCGCACCGTATTGCCCGCCACCGGGCGGCCCACACAGGTGCCTGCTCCGGCTTCGGTATGCGCGCGTAGGGTGAGCAATTCGCGCCCCTCGATCGCCGCCACAGGCAGACATTCGGTGGCGCCATAGGGCGTCCAAAACTGCGCACCGGCGGGCAGCAGCGCCAACATGGTTTGCACCGTTTCTGGCGGCACCGGCGCGCCTGCGCTGGTCACACGCTGCAACGTGGGCAGTTGTTCGCCATGCTGCGCCAGCACCCGCATCAATGCAGGCGAACCAAATAGCTGGGTCACACCGAAACGCTTGATTGCCGCATGCAGTTTGTGCGGGTTGGCCTTCGCCGGGCGCGTGGGGTCCATATCCGGGATGATGCTGGTCAGGCCCAATGCCGGATCAAACAGTGCGAACGGCGGAAAAGTGGGGAAATCAATGCCGCCGGACGCGATGCCAAAGGCTTCACCCAGCATTTGAATTTGCGCCACAAAATGCCGATGCCGATACACCACGCCCTTAGGCACACCGGTGCTGCCACTGGTAAATAAAATCGCGGCCACATCCTCGCCATCGGTGGCTTCTAGCTGCGGCCCAGCGCCCGCACCCGCCGCTTCAATCTGCGCCAGCGTGGTATCTGCCAGCAACGCTGTACGACCCGTGGTGACGCGCAGGCGCACGCCCTTGGCCCAGCCCAGCAGCGCCTTGGCTAGCATCGCCAGAGGAATACCGATAAACGCCTCCGGCTGAGCTTCTTGCAGGCACTGTTTGAGCGCGCGCTTATCAATGCCAGGATCCACCAACACCGGCACCGCGCCGGTTTTGAACAGGGCGTACATCAGCAGGAAGAATTCTGGCGTGGGCCGCACCATCACCACCACCCGGCTACCGCGCGCAATGCCGTGCTGGGCCAGCCCGGCGGCAATCGCATCGCTTCGCGTATCCAGCTGCGCATAGCTCAACGCTTCGGCGTAGCGTCCATCGCGACCGGGGCAGCGCATGGCGATCTGGTCCGGCCGCTCGCGCGCAAGCCTCGGTAACGACGCCGCTATATTGCAAATCTCGTTCATGCGCCCATTATCGCCCGCTTACTTGCGCAAGACCGCCGATTGGAAAAAAATTGCGCCCCACTTGATTCATTTGCCGCGCAAGGCCCGGCTACCATGCACCCCTGTCTCAGCTGCGGCGCCTGCTGCGCCATGTTTCGCGTTGCGTTTCACTGGATGGAATCCGACGACAGCACACCTGGTGGTGTCCCCACCGTGTTGACAGAAAAGCTCGATGCGCACCGCTTGGTGATGAATGGCACCTACTCAGAGCCCGTGCGCTGCACCGCACTCGACGCCGATATTGGACACTACAGCCGCTGCACGATTCACCCCAACCGGCCATCGGTATGCAGGCAGGTCGATGCCTCATGGGAATACGGCACACCCAGCCCACAGTGCGACAAGGCGCGGCTTGCGCACGGCCTGCCGGTACTGACCCCGGCCGACTGGCCGCCGCCTAAACCTGCAGTGGATGCGCGTCCAAAAACTGCCGAATAAGCGGCACCAATGCTTCGTGCTTGTCTTCCAGCGCATAGTGCCCGGCATCTTCGTACGCGTGCACTTCGGCATTAGGTAGCGCGGCACAAAAGCCATCAAAAAAATGCTTATCGAAGACAAAATCACGCAATCCCCAGCCAATAAAAGCGGGGCGATCCGCGTAACCGGGAAGCGCCTTGGCACTGGCTTCCACCAAAGGCATGGCGCGGTCGCCCACCTGCAGCGGGATATCCTGCATAAAGCGTAAGGTAGAAATGGCGTTCGCCCAGCCGTCATACACGCCTGCATAAGCCTTGCGCACGCCCGCAGGTAGTTTGCGCACCGTGCCAAAACGTGCCGCACCGCGTGCGAACAGGTTAAAGCGGCGGATCAGCCAGCCACCCAACTTCGAATCACGCCCCATGGCCAAACGCGCGGGAAAGCGCTTGGCTGCGGGCAACGGAAACGCAGCGGTATTGGTAATGATGAGGCGTTTGATCCGCGCCGGATCGCGCAGCGCCCAGCCGAAACCAATCATGCCGCCCCAGTCGTGCACCGCCAGCGTCACCGGCCCTGTGATGCCCAGCTTCGCAAGTAGGGTATCGAGGTCATCGACACGCGATTGCAGTGTGTAGTCGTAATGCGGCTGCGCTGAAGCACCGTCATCCGGGCGATCCGACAGGCCCATGCCTACATGGTCGGGCACGATACAGCGGTAACGGTCGCGCAAACCCAGCACCAAATGCCGCCAGTAATAGCTCCACGACGGGTTGCCGTGCAGCATCACGACGACCTCGCCATCGCGCGGGCCTTCGTCCAGATACGACATCGCAATGCCGGGGCGCACCTCGATACGGTGCGGGGTAAACGGGTAATCAGGAAATTGCATCTGCGTATTGTAGGCGGCCTTCTGCACTGAGATCACATTCGCACTGGCAAGATGCGCAAATGCGTGAAGAATCGTTCGACCACCTAATGGCGCGCATCCGCGCCTGCCGCATCTGCGAGGCCCACCTGCCGCTGGGCCCACGCCCGGTGCTGCAGGCTAGCCCCAGCGCGCGCCTATTGATTGTGAGCCAAGCGCCTGGGCGCAAGGTGCACGACACCGGCATTCCCTTCAACGACCCCAGCGGCAACCGCCTACGCGACTGGCTTGGTCTCGACAAAGCCACGTTTTACGACCCAGCGCAGGTAGCCATCGTGCCGATGGGCTTCTGCTTCCCCGGTACCGGTAAAAGCGGCGACCTACCGCCGCGCCCGGAATGCGCCCCACAGTGGCACCCGCAGCTATTCCCACGCCTCACCGCACTGCGCCTCACGCTGGCCATTGGCCAATATGCGCAAGTGGGCCTATTGAAAGAAGCCTGCGCAAAAACGCTGACCGCTAATGTGGAAGCTTGGCGCATACATCTGAACACGCGCCGCATCCTGCCACTGCCCCACCCTAGCCCGCGCAACCGGCTATGGCTAACGCGCCACCCGTGGTTTGAAGCAGAACTACTGCCAGAACTGCGCCAGCAAGTGGCGTTGGCGCTGAAGCCAGATTCAGATTAGTTCTTCTCTTCTTGTTAGGCTTGCCAAATTCTCTTGGTTACGCGCTCATGAAAATCGCCTCCTGGAACGTCAACTCACTTAACGTGCGGCTGCCACATTTGCAGCAATGGCTCAGCGAATTTGCACCGGACGTGGTGGGCTTGCAGGAAACCAAGCTAGAAGACCATCGTTTTCCCGATGACGCACTGCTTGAGGCCGGGTATCGCAGCGTCTTTCATGGGCAGAAGACGTATAACGGCGTGGCGCTTTTGGCGCGGCAGGCGCTGGAAAATGTGCGCACGGGCATCCCCAATTTTGACGACCCACAAGCCCGTGCAATTGCCGCCACCGTAAACGGCGTGCGCATCATCAATTTATATGTGGTCAACGGCCAAGACCTCGGCACCGATAAATACGACTACAAATTGCGCTGGTTAGAAGCCGTACACGGCTGGATCGATGAAGAATTGAAAGCGCACCCCAAATTGGTGGTGCTGGGCGATTTCAATATCGCCCCCGACGACCGCGACGTGCCCGATGCCGCCGTTTGGAACGACGACCACATCCTCACCTCCACTGCCGAACGCGCCGCCTACCGGCGCCTGCTGGCGCTGGGCCTGCACGACGGGCTGCGCCTGCTGCACGACGAAGCCGCGCTGTTTAGCTGGTGGGACTACCGGCAAGCCGCATTCCGCCGCAACTTGGGCCTGCGCATCGACCTCACCCTCGCCTCTGACGCACTGAAATCCGAAGTGATTGAAGCGGGTATCGACACAACCCCGCGCGGCTGGGAGCGCCCCAGCGACCACGCCCCGGCTTGGCTGCGCCTACGCAGCTGAGCCAGCCACTACAATAGGCGGATGCACGACGCCCTTCGCCCCGAACTTGAAACTGGCCTGCGCACGCTGGGCCTAGACGCTGGCCTTGCCGCGCCACTACTGGCCTACCTAGCCCTGCTGGCGCGCTGGAACGCCACCTACAACCTCACCGCGATCCGCGACCCGCAGGAAATGCTGGTCAAGCACCTGCTGGACTCACTTGCGATGCAGCCGTATGTGGAAAAACTCAGCACGCTGGCCGATCTCGGCACCGGCCCCGGCCTGCCAGGCATTCCTCTAGCCATTGCCACACCCACACTGGCTGTCACCTTGGTGGAAAGCAACGGCAAAAAAGCGCGTTTTCTGCGTGAAGCCGTGCGCCAGCTCAAATTAACCAATGTTCAGGTGGCCGAATCGCGCATCGAAGCCTTCCAGCCGGGCACCACATTTGACGCCATCACCGCGCGCGCGCTGGCCACTCTGCCGCTTATTTTAGAGTTAGGCGGGCATCTACTCGCCCCCCACGGGCGGCTTCTGGCAATGAAGGGCACGTTCCCACAGGACGAAATTGACGCGCTCCCGCCCATATGGCGCGTCAGCGCAAGCTATCCGCTGCACGTTCCCGGACTTTCTGCAGAACGCCACCTGATTGAAATCGCAAGAGCCGCGCATCAGGCATAATCCCCTGTTCCACCGCCTGTTTTGTTCAGGCGCTTTCTGCAGGAATCCCAAGCCGCATGGCCCGCATCATCGCCGTAGCCAACCAAAAGGGCGGGGTTGGTAAAACCACCACCGCCGTCAATCTCGCCGCCGCGCTGGCGCACACGCCTAAGCGCGTGTTGCTGGTGGATATGGATCCGCAAGGCAATGCCACGATGGGCAGCGGCATCAATAAACGCGAACTAGACGCCTCCATCACCGACGTGCTGCTGGACGAAGCCCAGTTCGCCGACGCCATGGTGCATTGCGAAGACGGCTACGACCTATTGCCCTGTAATATCGACCTTACCGCCGCAGAAATTCAGCTGATGGATGCGGATAACCGCGACGGTCGCCTCAAAGCCGCGCTGGACGCGGTGCGCGCCAATTACGATTTTATCCTGATCGACTGCCCGCCGTCGTTGTCGATTCTGACCTTAAACGCCCTCACCGCCGCCGATTCGGTGCTGGTACCGATGCAGTGCGAGTACTACGCTTTGGAAGGCCTATCGGCGCTGATGGACACCATCAACGCGCTGAAAGGACGGATCAACCCGAATATCGAAATCGAAGGCGTGCTGCGCACCATGTTTGACGTGCGCAACAACCTTGCCAATGGCGTATCGGCCGAGCTCACCCAGCATTTTGGCGACCTCGTCTTCCGCACCATTATTCCGCGCAATGTGCGCTTGGCTGAAGCGCCCAGCTATGGCCAAAGCATCATTGGTTACGATAAGTCCAGCCGCGGCGGCGTAGCCTATCTTGGTCTGGCGGGCGAAGTGCTGCGCCGTGAACGCGAACGTATTTCGAACAAAAAGGAGCATCAGGCATGAGCGGCGGCAAGGAAGCGGGAAAACCAAGTGCCAAAAAACGCGGCCTTGGCCGTGGGCTAGAAGCCCTGCTTGGGCCTAAAGCTGCCGCCGAAGCACCGGCACTTGAGGCGCAACCCGGCGACGCCCTACGCACCCTGCCTGTCGATGCGATGGTGCCCGGAAAATATCAGCCGCGCCGCACCATGGACGATGCCAAGCTAGAAGAGCTCGCCGCATCGATCAAAATGCAGGGCGTGATCCAGCCCATCGTGGTGCGCGAGCGCATCGGTGCCGACGGCAAGGGCCAGCGCACCTACGAAATCATCGCAGGTGAACGCCGCTGGCGCGCCAGCCAGCGCGCCGGTTTAACCGAAGTTCCGGTGGTGATTCGTGAAGTGGATGACCGCACCGTAGTCGCCATGGCGCTGATCGAAAACATCCAGCGCGAAGATTTGAACCCGCTGGAAGAAGCGCAGGCGCTGCAGCGCCTGATCGACGAATTTGACCTCACCCACGCCGCCGCCGCTGAAGCGGTGGGGCGCTCGCGCGCGGCGGTATCCAACCTGCTGCGTCTGCTGGAACTGCCGCAGGCCATTCGCCTGTTGGTGCAAACCGGCGCGATTGAAATGGGCCACGCCCGCGCCCTGCTGCCGCTGGCCGAACCGATGGCCATTGCACTGGCCAAGCAAGCCGCCGAAGAAGGCTGGTCGGTGCGCCAAGTGGAACACCGCGTGCAGCAAATCGCCGCCGGCAAAGTGCCGAGCGACGGCAAAAAACCCACCAGCAAAGCGCGCGCGCCGCAGGCCGATATTGCCTCGCTTGAGCGCGAACTTTCGGAAACACTGGGCAGCCGCGTTAACGTGCTGAACGGGCGCGGCAACAAGGGCAAACTGGTGATTCATTACGCCAATCTCGACGCCCTTGACGGCGTGCTCGAGCGCCTGCGCAACAAAATCTAACGCAACCCTTCAAACATGACCCTAGGTACAGGGAAATTGTGCCTACGATGCTAGGATTCCAAGGCCCTCCCCTTGGAATACCCTATCGTGACTACCCCGCTTCGCGCCTGCCTGCTCGCTCTTTTGCTTGCGCCCGCGCTCGCCTACGCACAAACCACACCGCCACCTGCGGCCGATAGCGCGTTTCAGCACATCTACCAAACCGAGTGGAAGTGGCGCACCCAACAGTCTTCCGGCGGGGATGAAGATGGCGACCCCAACGCCGCCGCAATGAACCGCCGCCTGCCCGACGTAGGCCCGGCCGCACAGGCAAAAAAACTGGCCTATCTCGACGGCGTGCTGAAGCAGCTGGATGCGGTAGATGTGGCCAAACTTTCCGCCGCCGAACAGCTCAATTACGCCATCTACCGCCCACAGATTGCGCATATGGCCGCCGAAATTCGCCTGCGCGACTATGAAATGCCGTTCAATTCCGACAGCTCGTTCTGGTCGAATCTCGATTTCATGGCCCGCGCCAATCTGCGCGACGCCAATGCCTACCGTGCCTATGCTGCGCGGCTGCGTGATGTGCCGCGCTACTTCGACCAACAGATCAGCAATATGCGCGCAGGCTTAGCGCGCGGTTTCTCGGTGCCGCAAGCCGTGCTGGCCGGGCGCGACGGCTCCATCGCCATGACCGCCGAGCTCAAAGACCCCACCAGCGCCAGCCTGTATGCGCCTTACGCAAAGATGCCCTCCAGCATTCCTGCTGCCGAGCAAGAAACGCTGCGCAAGGAAGGCCAAGCCGCTATTCGCGACGCGGTGATTCCTGCATTTGGCAAACTGCTCACCTTCTTCCGCAGCGAATACATGCCCAAGGCGCGCACCACGCTGGCCGCCGAGGCCATGCCCGACGGCGTGAACTGGTACCGCGAACAGATCCGCAAATACACCACACTGGATCTCACGCCCGATGAAATCCACGCCATTGGCGTGCAAGAAGTAGCGTCGATCCGTGCCGAGATGGAAGGCATCATCCAAACGCTTGGCTTTAAAGGACAGTCGGAAGCCACGCGTTTCAATGATTTCCTCACCTTCTTGCGCACCGACCCGCAGTTCTACGCAAAAACCCCGCAGGAGCTGCTCAATCACGCCGCATGGATCAGCAAACGCGTGGACGGGCAAATCGGCAAGATCATCGGCACCCTGCCGCGCGGCCGCTTCACCATCGTGCCGGTGCCGCCTTCCATTGCCCCATTCTGGACCGCAGGACGCGGCGGCGCGGGTACCTATTGGGTGAACACCTACGACCTCCCCTCGCGGCCGCTCTACAACCTACCCGCTCTGACCCTGCACGAATCCGCACCGGGGCACTCGCTGCAGCAATCACTGGTGATCGAGCAGGGCGAGGTGCCGAACTTCCGCAAGGAATACATCAGTGCCTACGGCGAGGGTTGGGGCCTGTATAGTGAATGGCTAGGCAAGGAAATGGGGATTTATGAAACCCCTTACGATGACTTTGGCCGCCTCACCTATGCCATGTGGCGCGCCTGTCGCCTAGTGATCGACACCGGCGTGCACCATAAAGGTTGGACGCGTGAGCAAGCGCTCGCCTATCTGCGTGATAACACCGCGCTGTCCGAACACGAAGTCACCACCGAAGTGGACCGCTACATCAGCTGGCCGGGGCAAGCGCTGTCGTACAAGCTGGGCGAGATCACCATCATGCGCCTGCGCCGCGAAGCCGAAGCCGCATTAGGTGCGAAGTTTGACGTGCGCAAATTCCACGACACCCTGCTTTCACAAGGCTCGGTGCCACTACCTGTGTTGGAAAGCCAAATCCGCGCGTGGATCGCGGCTCAAAAATCAGGCTAACCCACAGCCTAATGTGAAACCTTTTACCTGATTTCGCAAGTGCTTGCAGCCTAGTGGCATCGCGCTATGCTGCAAGCATTCTTTATTCGGAACAGGCGCATGCGGGGCCGCGTCTTCCAATTTGCGGTTGCAGCGGTGCTGCTATGCGGAGCGGTGGCGCTGTGGTGGGCATTCGAACACCGTGATAAACCGCCCCCTACGGCGCCGGTGCTGCGCGTCGGCCTGTATTCCAACCCACCCAAGCTCGATATTGATGCCAACGGCCAGCCGACCGGGTTATTTGTCACCCTCCTTGACAGCATCGCCCAAGAAGAAGGCTGGACACTGAAGTACCAGCGCTGCGAATGGTCACACTGCCTGCAGCTATTAGAGAACGGGCAGCTCGACCTAATGCCCGATATGGCCTACACCGTCGATCGCGCGCAGCGGTTCAACTTTCCCGATGTTCCCATCGTGCATTCGTGGAGCCAAGCCTATATCCATCCAGGCACCAACGTCAAAACACTCGAAGACTTGGCAGGCAAAAAAATCTCTGTTGTCAAAGGAAGTATTCAACAGCTAGAGCTGCAAATGCTATTGGGCGGCATGCACATCGCGTGGACGCCGGTGTACACCGCCAACTACGAAGACGTATTTCGCGCCATCCAAAACGGCAGCGCGAACGTCGCCATCGTCAACAACTTCTTTGGAGCGCGCTTCGCACGGCGTTACAACCTGCGCCCTACCTCGGTCATCCTCAACCCGCACACGCTGTTTATCACCAGCACACAGGGCCGCCACGCGCGCGAGCTGGCGCGGATCGATTACTGGATCGCGCGTTGGCAGCAAGACCCTGAGTCCATCTACTTCCAAGCCACGCGCCGCGCGCTGATGCCCGAACCCGATAGCACGGTGCCGGAATGGTTATGGCCCGCCGCAACCGGCGTCGCGCTCTTCGTTTTGCTGCTCATCCTATTTTCGTTTTATCTGCGTTGGCGCGTAAAAAATGCGGTGGCCGATGCCAACCGGGCGCGCAGCCGCTTAGAGCGCGTGCTCGATGTCAGCCCCGTGGTGCTGCTGCTCTCTCATATCGAGGGCGAGCGGCTTGTCGTAGATTGGATCAGCCCCAACGCGCAGCGCCTATTGGGGATAGCACCCGACGCGCAGCAACAGTCCGACTGGTGGCGAAGCCGCGTGCATCCAGATGATTTGCGAACACTCGAACCCGTGGTTGACCTTGTGCGCACCCACGCGCAAGTCACGCGCGAGTATCGCTTCTTAGATGCGCAGGGCAACGTGCATTTTATTCACGAAGACCTGCGCAGACTACCCAACGAACACGGCGCGCCGGTGCGCGTGCTGGCCAGTTGGACCGACCAATCCGAAAGCAAAGCACACGCCGCCGAACTCACCCATTTAGCCCATCACGATGCCCTCACCGGCCTGCCCAACCGCCGCCTGCTGCAACTGTATTTAGACGACGCCGTGGCCGCTGGCAATGCCGCCGCGCTGTTGCTGGTTGATCTCGATCGTCTGCGCGGCATCAATGACACATTAGGCCAAACCATTGGCGATCAGGTGTTGCGCGCTACCACCCAGCGTCTTCAGACGCGCCTCCCACAAGACGGCTTCCTTGCTCGCCACGGTGGCGATGAGTTCGCCATCGTGCTGCACAGCAATGACGGCGTCAGCGTGGAAGATTTCGCACAAGATATTTTGGAAAGCTTCACCCACCCACTGCTGGGCATGGACTCATCCACCATTTTGACCGCCAGTATCGGCATTGCACTCTTCCCATTCGACGGCAACGCATCCGATACCTTGATGCGCCACGCCGAACTTGCCCTGTACGACGCCAAGCGTGTGGGCAGCGGCCGCCGCCAGTATTACGACCCATCGCTGTCTTACGGCGCCAACGAGCGTCTCATGCTGGAAAGCGGGCTACGCATGGCACTGGCTAACCGTGAATTCCGCCTGCACTACCAACCACAGGTGCGCCTGCATAACGGTGAAATCGCTGGTGTTGAAGCGCTACTGCGCTGGCAGCATCCGGAGCTTGGCCCCGTTTCGCCCACACAATTCATTCCCATCGCCGAGGAAGTGGGCCTCATTACCGATATCGGCCACTGGGTGCTGATTGAAGCCTGCCGCCAGCTGCGCGCTTGGGACGATGCGGGGATTCATATCCCTTGCATGTCAGTGAACTGCTCGGTGGATCAGTTGGATGTCAAAGAATTACCCGCACAGATTCAACATATCCTGAGTGCCACCGGCCTTGCACCGCATCGGCTGGAATTGGAAATTACCGAATCGGTGCTGATGCGTGATCCCGAGCAAGCCATTGCCGCGCTCAATGCGCTGAAAGTTTTGGGCATTCGCCTTGCCATCGATGACTTTGGCACCGGCTATTCCAGCCTTGCCTATCTGCGCCGCATGCCGGTGACGCGCCTCAAAATTGATCGAACCTTTGTGAACGGCATTGGCAAAGACCCTAATGATGAACGCATTTGCCATACAGTGATGTCGCTTGCGCAAAGCCTGCAGTTAGAAACGATTGCCGAAGGTGTTGAACACGCGCACGAAGTGGAGTTCTTGCGCAGCGGCGGCAATGTGATTGCACAAGGGTATTTCTACGCCCCCGCAATGCCCCCGTCTGAATTTGCCACTTGGCTCGACGCCCATCTTGCCGTGAGCACCGCCTAAGCCAAGCGCTACAACCAGCCTTTCTGCCGCGCCAACCGATAGGCCTCGATGCGATTGCCCACACCCAGCTTGCCGATGGCTTCAGAAAGATAATTGCGCACTGTGCCGTGCGAGAGGTGCAATTGGTCGGCGATCTCGCTGGCAGAAAGCCCTTCCCCAGCAAGCCGCAATGCTTGGCGCTCACGGTCGGTCAAGGGATCAGCTTCGCCCCACGCATCAAGCGCCAGCGTGGGGTCAATCGCACGGCCGCCACGATGAATAGCCCGAATCGCGTCGGCCAGTTGCTCCACCGGCGCATCTTTCAGCAGATAGCCGCGCACCCCAGCCTCCAGCGCGCGGCGTAAAAACCCAGCGCGTGCAAACGTGGTGACAATCATCACCTTCATTGGCAGCGCATGGCGCTGGATGCGCTGGGCAAGTTCCAATCCGGTGAGGCCAGGCATTTCAATATCGGTGATCAGCACATCGGGCTTCAAGCGTTCCAGCTCGCGCCACGCGGTTTCGCCATCGGCAGCAGTGCCAACAACTTCAATATCAGACTCCATTCCCAGCAGCGCCGCCAGCGCACCGCGCAGCATGGATTGGTCTTCGGCTAGTACGACACGAATCATGCGGCCGCCTCCTGCTGCGTATCGGCCAGAGGAATACGCACATGCAGCTGCGTGCCTCCCCCTTCTGCTGAAGCGGTCTGCAGCGTTCCATCTACCCCTGCAATGCGTTCGCGCATTCCGCCCAAGCCATTGCCCGGATTCAACGTGCCGCCGCGGCCATTGTCTTGGATCCGCAGCACTGCATACCCGGCCTCAAGCGTAAACCGAGCGCTGGCCTTCGTTGCCTTGGCGTGGCGCAAAATATTGGTAGCCGCTTCGCGCACCACCATCGCCAGCACATGCTCAACGTCTTGAGAAAACTTGTTCGCAGAGAACGCATCCTCGATACGATAATCAAACTGTACGCCGTCTGTTTCCAGCAACAGCCGCGCCGAGGCCAATTCGGCAGCAATGCCGGTAGCGCGAATGCCACTGACCGCGCCGCGCACCTGGGCCAGCGCCTGCCGCGCCACGTCTCCTACCTCAGCAATTTCCGTACGCGCGGCTTCAACATCACGCTGCAATAATTTGCCTGCAAGGTCGGCCTTGATCGCCACCATCGACAGGGTATGCCCCAGCAGATCGTGCAAATCGCGGCTGATGCGCTCGCGTTCAGCCAACGCCGCCAAGCGGCGCACCTCATCATGCGACAACTTCAACTCGGCCATATGCCGTTCGGAAGTACGGTCGGCGGCCACGATAAGCCCAATAACCACGGTCACTACCGGGATCCACAGCAGCGCTACTACCGGGTAACCAATCCAATAGGCGCAGCCGCCAAGGATGGCATTGGCAACCAACAATATGACGAGATATCCGGGCATCGAGCCGCGTTTGCGCGGCTGGATAAGCACGCAACCAAACACAAAATAGCTCAGCCCCGAGGGGTACCACGGCAGCAAAACAACGCTCAGCAGCAGCATACCCAGTGCCGCCGTGCGCGCCAGTGTTTCAGCCGCACATTGGCTAACGAAATACAGCCCAACAAAGAGCGGATATGACACCAGCGTAATCAACGCCCAGCGCGCCGTAAAACCAAATTCGCCGCCGGAAAAAAACGGCGTAATGAAGACCCATATCGACCACGCCAAATGCACAAACGGTAGCCAGCCACTGCGCCCCAACTGCTGCTCGTTGGCGACGATCGAATCAGGAGCCGGGCGGATCCAGCGCGGGAAGGGAATTGCTTTCATGGCAAGCAGTGTGGCTTATTTTTTCTCATCACGGCACTTGGATGCGTCAACTGGGCGCAATGACAGTTGTCATCTCACACCGCCATGACACAGCGCGCGCATACTGGCCATTAGCTCATTGTGGAGCCGCGCATGGACACCACCTTTGCACAGCATATACTCAAGGCTTTACAGCCGTGGTTTACCACGTTGCAATCGCTCAAGCAGCGCCCGAACGCGCACGCACTGTATGACAGCAAGACGGTGGCGGGTCGCGTTCGCATGGCTAACCTGCAGCTATTCCTAAGCCAGCTCCTGCCATGGAAACCCAGCGTACTGCTGGTAGGTGAAGCACCGGGTTATCGCGGCGCATGGCGCACCGGGGTGAACTTTTGTTCGGAAAAAATCATGCTGGGGCCGAAGGACAAATTCGGCTGCTTCGGCGGGCTCGACGCAGGCTATCAGCGTATTACCGACGACCCGAAAATTTGGGGCGAAGCCAGCTCCACCGTGGCGCAGCGCGTGTTCCAAGAACTTCCCGAACCTGTCTTGGTCTGGCCTGCGCTGCCTATGCATCCGCACCAAGTGGGTGAAGATGAAAGCAACCGCACACCAACACCCGACGAACTGCGCCGCTACGCCGCGCCACAACTCAAGCAATTGATCGACATCTACAAGCCCGCGCAAATTGCGGCCGTGGGTAATATCGGCCAGAGTACATTGGCCGAACTTGGCATCAGCTCGGTAAAAATTCGCCACCCCGCGCACGGCGGTGGCCCGGCGTTTCGTGAAGGCTTGTTGGCGCTGATACGCGATAAAACCTGAGCCTACTTCGCAAGCGTCAATGCATCTGCATGACAGCTGTCAGCAGACAGCGGTGGTTTGTCTTTTTATGCTTGGCCTCAATCAAGGCGCGCAGCCTTGGCGGTTTTCCGCGATGATGCGCGAACCTTTCATTTTTTGATGCCTGCATGAATACCAATGCCGAGTTATTGAAATCGTTGAAGATCGACCGCAGCGCGCCACCGCCTCCAGCGTCGCGTAAAGGGCTGTGGGTCGGGCTGATCGTTGCAGTTGCCGGAGTAGTTGCCGTGCTGACCTTTCTAGGGCTGCGTGGCGGCAAAGGCATTGCGGTACACGTTGCCGAAGCGACCGCCGTGAATGCGGCGGGTGGTGGGGGCGCATCGGTTTTAGACGCCAGTGGCTATGTCGTGGCGCGGCGCATGGCCACGGTCTCTGCCAAGGTCACCGGCAAGGTGCGTGAAGTGTTGATTGAAGAGGGCCAACATGTGGAAGAAGGGCAGGTCCTTGCGCGGCTCGACCCAGTGGATGCCAATGCCCAACGCACGCTGTCGGCTTCACAAGTGCTCGCTGCGCAAAGCCAAATCAGCAGCGTGCAGGCTCAATTGAAGCAGGCCGAAGCCGATGCAACGCGCTATGCCGAACTGGTGAAACAACAGCTCATTTCACGTTCGCAATTCGATCAAGCCATCGCGGCCCGCGACGCGCTGCGCGCCCAGCTCAGCACCGCCACGCGCAATGCCGAAGTGGCCCGCGACGGCCTTGCCATTGCGGATAACGGTGTTGATAACACCATCGTGCGCGCACCGTTCTCAGGGGTGGTGATCGCCAAAGCGGCGCAGGTGGGTGAAATCATTTCGCCGCTGTCTGCAGGCGGCGGCTTTACCCGCACCGGTATCGGCACCATCGTGGATATGAACTCGCTGGAAGTGGAAGTGGAAGTCGGTGAGTCGTATATCGGCCGCGTGCAGCCGGGTATGGCCACCACCACCGTGCTCAACGCCTACCAAGACTGGAAGATTCCCGGCACGGTGATCGCCATAATTCCTGCCGCCGATCGCGGCAAGGCCACGGTAAAGGTGCGCGTTGCACTGAGCGCAAAAGGCGATAGTCGCATCGTTCCCGATATGGGGGCGCGCGTGAGCTTCCTTGAAGCGGCCAAGCCAGTGCCAACCAAGGCCGCACCCAGCGTGCTAATTCCTGCCACGGCCATTGCCGAACGTGACGGCAAAGACGTGGCCTTCGTTGTAATTGATGGAAAAGCCGTACAACGCGCACTCACGTTGGGGCGCAGCCTTGGCGACGACCGCGAAGTAACCCTCGGCTTACAAGGCGGCGAGCAGGTCGTCCTCGATGCCCCAGATACCCTTACCAACGGCGCGCGCGTTCATATCTCTCAGGAATAGCACGCATTTCTTTCTCAGGAGCCATCCATGTCCGCCCTCGTTCGCATCCAACAGTTGCATAAAACTTATCGTCGCGGCCCGGAAACGGTCGATGTGTTGCGCGGTATCGACCTTGAGATTGCAGAGGGTGATTTTGTGGCATTGATGGGGCCTTCCGGCTCGGGCAAAACCACCTTGCTGAACTTGATTGGCGGCCTCGACACCCCGAGTGCGGGGACCATCGAAATTGCAGGCGCGCATATCGAGCATATGCGCGATGCCCAGCTTGCACATTGGCGCAGCCAGAACGTCGGCTTCGTGTTTCAGTTCTATAACCTGATGCCCACGCTGACCGCGCAAAAGAATGTAGAACTACCGCTGCTGCTTACGCATCTCTCTGCTGCGCAGCGGCGCCAGAACGCCGCGGTTGCATTGCAGCTCGTGGGCCTTGCCGATCGCGCCAAACATAAGCCCAACGAGCTCTCCGGCGGCCAGCAGCAGCGCGTCGCGATTGCGCGTGCGATTGTATCGGACCCAACCCTGCTGATTTGCGATGAACCCACCGGCGACTTAGACCGCCAATCAGCTGAAGATATTTTGGGACTGCTGCAAGAACTCAACCGCGTCCATGGCAAGACCATCGTGATGGTCACACACGATCCCAAAGCCGCCGAATACGCCAGCCATACCCTGCACCTCGACAAGGGCGTGCTGGTCGAGCACACGCAGCAAGCGGCCTAAGGGGAACGCGCCATGAAATATGCTCATCTTGTTTGGGCCGCGCTGCTGCGCAGCAAAACACGCACCCTGCTTACCTTGCTCTCGGTAGTCGCCGCATTCTTGCTGTTTGGCATGTTGGATTCGGTGCGCGTTGCGTTTTCCTCTGGCAATAACGACGCTGCCGCCAAACGCATGGTGACGATGTCGCGGCTCTCGATTACACAAATGCTTCCACTTAGTTTGGACGCACAAATTCGCGCTGTTCCTGGTATCAAACAATCCGCCTATGCGGTCTGGTTTGGCGGCATCTACCGTGACCCCAAAAATTTCTTTGTCAATTACGGTGTCAGCCCGGAGTTCATGGATCTTTATCCTGAATTCAAACTGCCCACCGCGCAGAAAAAGGCATGGCTGGCCGACCGCCGCGGCGCGGTGGTTGGCGAGGCGCTGGCGAAACGGTTTGGCTGGAAAATTGGCGACACCATTCCGCTTCAGGCCACCATTTTCCCCACGAACGGCAGCAACGACTGGCAGTTCGAGCTGCGCGGCATTTACACCATCGACGACCCTAAACTCAAAGGCCAAGAAAACGCGTTGTTCTTCCATTGGACGTATTTCAATGAAGCCAATGATTATGTAAAAGGCCGTGTGGGTTGGTTCATCATTGAGCCCAGCAACATCAGCCAGTCCGACCGCGTGGCCCACGCCATCGACAGACTGAGCGAGAACTCCGACCACGAAACAAAAACCCAAAGTGAAGCGGCGTTCGGTCAATCCATGATCAAACAATTTGCCGACATCGGCGCAATTGTCTCAGCGATTATGGGGGCGGTGTTCTTCACCTTGTTGCTACTCACCGGCAACACCATGGCGCAGGCCGTGCGCGAGCGCATCCCCGAGCTTGCCGTACTCAAAACCATTGGCTTCTCTAACCGCAGTGTGCTGTGGCTGGTGCTGTGCGAGTCCACGCTCCTCGTCACGCTTGGCGGCCTGCTGGGGCTGGTTTTGGCCGCCATGATCGTGCCTGCAGTCGGTGCCGCCAGCGGCGGCATGGTGCAGCTCCCCGGCGTGGGCATGCAAACGTGGGGGTTAGGCATTGCACTCATGCTGTGCATTGGTCTTGTGGTGGGTTTGCTGCCCGCGCTACGCGGTATGCGGCTGAATATTGTCGATGCGCTTGCGGGCCGCTAAGGAGATCGTTATGTCACGTTTGAAATCAATTGCACGCAGCGTCAGTTTGCCCTTCATCCTTCTCCTTGGCCTTGCCGTTTGGATCGCCTTGCCCGCTGTCGGTGTGCTGGCACTTGCGGCGCTGATCGCACTTTGGCTTGGCACCACCCGCAGCGGCCGCCTCGCTCGCGAAGCCACTAAATTGGGGCTGGCAGGGCTACCTCAACGCTGGGGAGCGTCACTGGTCATCGTGGTGGGCATTGCAGGCGTGGTGGGCGTGCTGGTGGCCATGCTGGCCATGGGGGAAGGCTTCAAGGCCACGCTCAAACAAAGCGGCAACACCAGTACCGCCATTTTGCTGCGCGGCGGCTCACAGGCAGAAACCAATTCGGTGATCACCCGCGATCAGGTACCGCTGATCTCCACCCTGCCCGGCATTGCCCGTGGCCGCGACGGGCAAATGCTGGTCTCACCCGAGCTTTCGCAAATCGTCAATCTTCCCAGCAAAGCCGACAACACCGACACCAATGTGCAGTTCCGTGGTATCGGCCCAGCCGGTTGGGCGCTGCATCCGCAGCTGAAGATGATCGCTGGACGGCGCTTTCAGCCGGGCCTGCGTGAATTGGTGGTGGGTCGCGGCGCGCAGCAGCAGTTCCGTGGGCTGGAACTTGGCAAGCAACTCAAACTCGCCAACCAGCAGTGGACCGTCGTCGGTGTGTTTGAAAGCGGCGATGCGCACGACTCCGAACTCTGGACCGATGCCGACGTACTCGGCCCAGCCTATCAGCGCCAAGCGTTTCAATCGGTCACCGTGAAGTTAGACGGCAAGCAGGGTTTCGCCAAACTCAAAGCTGCACTCGCCGCCGATCCACGGCTCAAGCTCGATGTCTCCACCACCGCCGACTACTACAGCCGGCAGTCGCAGGGCATCACCACATTGATCAACGTCCTAGGCACCGTGATCGGCGCGATCATGGCGATCGGCGCGGTGTTTGGCGCACTCAACAGCATGTATGCCGCCGTGGCCGGGCGCGCACGTGAAATCGCCACGCTGCGCGCATTAGGGTTTCGTGGCCTGCCGGTGGTCACCGCGGTAATGCTAGAAACCCTGCTGCTGGCCCTTGCGGGTGGCCTATTAGGCGCAGCCATCGCGTGGCTTGCCTTCAACGGCAATACCATCAGCACCGTGGGCAGCAATTTCAGCCAAGTGGTGTTCCAATTCCGCATCACCCCCGAGCTGCTGTGGACAGGCCTGAAATGGGCGTTAGGCATTGGCCTCGTCGGTGGCCTGCTGCCTGCACTGCGCGCCGCTCGCTTGCCAGTTACGGAGGCGCTGCGCGCGGCGTAGGGTCGGCAATCAAGCCAACTCAGCAAGATCGGCTTCGCGCATCCGTCGCCCGTTAAGCAGGCCTTCCACAATAAACACCAGCAGCGCCAGCCAAATGCAGATAAACCCAATGAGGCGGGTCTTATCGAACGCCTCATGAAACACAAACACACCGATCAAAAATTGCAGCGTGGGGGCGATGTACTGCAGCAGCCCAACGGTGGTTAATGAAATGCGTCGCACTGCATAGGCAAAGCCCACCAGCGGCAGCGCGGTGAGGATCCCGGACAAGATCAACAGGAATGAGTCGGTGGCACCAAAGCCATGCGCAAAGCCGCCGCCACCATTGAGTTCGATCCACAGCAGCCAGATCAGCGCCAGCGGGAATAGGTAGGCGCTTTCAATGCCTAAACCAGAAACAGAATCCACATGTGCTAATTTGCGCAGCACACCATAGACCCCAAACGAAACCGCCAGCGCCAGCGCGATCCAAGGGAACTTGCCGTATTGCACGGTGAGCCAGAGCACACCTACAAACGCAATCGCCACCGAAAGCCACTGCCCCACGCGCAGGCGCTCGCGCAAAAACAACACGCCAATGACCACATTGAGCAGTGGGTTGATGAAATAGCCCAGTGCGGTTTCCACCACATGGCCTGCATTTACGGCCCAGATATACAGCCCCCAGTTGCAGGAAATCAGCAGGCCCGACAGCCCCAGCATCCACCACAGTTTGGGCTGCCCAGACAGCGTTTTACGAATCCACTGGCGACCATCGCGCCAGAACAAATACCCCGATACAAACACCGCGCTCCACACCACACGGTGCAGCACGATTTGCAATGAAGGCACCTGTTCGAGCAAATGCCAGTACAGCGGCGCTAAGCCCCAGGTGACAAATGCGGCAACCGCGACCCACGTTCCCCGTGCGCTGGATGACGCTTGTGCTGCGCTCATGCGGGTTTCCTTTCAAAGACTTTTGCCAAGGTAATGGCCAATACGCCCAACAGAATTACTCCCATGGCCGCAACCTCATGCAAGCCAAAACGCTCGTGTGCCAGCAGCGCACCTAGTACCACCGCAATTGCCGGATTGACATAGGCATAACTGGTGGCAAGTGCCGGGCGCACGTGATGCAGCAGCCAAACATACGCGGTGAAACCGGCCAGCGAACCCATCACTACTAAATACCAGAATGCAGCGATAGCGTGCGCGGTCGGCGGCGTTGCAAAACGTTCACCCAGCGCGCCCCCCAAGACACACATCGCCACGCCACCGCACAGCATTTGCCCCGCCGCCGTCATAAAGGGGGAAGGTAAATCGCGCGCTTTGCTCCAGATCGAGCCATACGACCAAGCAACGGATGCCACCAACAGTGCGATCAATCCCAACGGCGTGGCCGCGAAGCTACCGCTAGCGCTGAGCCAGAGCACACCGATAAAACCAATGCCCAGCCCCAGCCATTCCATCCCACTGGGGCGGTGGCCGCGCATCGCCGCAAACACCCCCATCCACAAGGCCGACGAGGACACGATTACTGCGGTCATTCCTGAAGCCACGGTCTGCTCGCCGTAGTTCACTAGACCATTTCCCATCAGTAACAGCAGCACACCCATCACGGCCATATGCCACCACTGCTTGCGCGTGGGCGCAGGCACACCGCGCCAGCGCAGCAGGCCGTACATCAACCCACCGGCCACAAGAAAGCGAATACCGCCCAGTAAGAACGGCGGGAAGCCCCCCTCCAATGCAAAACGAATGGCGAGATAGGTTGATCCCCAGATCACATACAGCGCGACCAAGGCCACGACGATATGTGAGTGTTTTGCAAGTGGTGGTGCGCTCATTATTTTCACGTTCCAAAAACTACGCGGGCACCCGTGAGGTGCCCGCGCGGCAATTCAAATTGACTTCCACTGGCTCAATCAGCCCAATGCCCTGCGGTATTACGTGTTTCCGGCAGCACTTGCGCGGCGAGCTTAGCGTCTTTGCCAAGCAAGCGAATGGCATCGGCCAGAATGGCGGCCGACTCACGCAGTAGCGGATCAGGCGCTTTTTCTGCCGCTTTTTCACGCGCGACAGAATCGGCCACATTGCGTTCGCTGGCGGTCAGGCCATCGTCTGAGCGCGCGTCCAGCAAAGGGTCTTGCTCGATCCCCAGATTGGCGCGAACTTCAGCGCGCTGTTTGCGCTGCGCATCAAACTTATCCCGCTCAGCCAAGCGTTCGGCTTCATTGAGCGAAATGGATTTCTTTGCCGATTCCTCGCGGAATTTGCGCACGTCTTCCACCCACCATTGATACTCCACATCCTTCGCAGAACGGGCCTGATGGCGCGCCTGCAGCTGCGGTAGCAGCGGCGTAAAGTTGCCGTAGCGCACATGATCCGAAGCGGCGATGCGCGTCCACGGCAAGGCATTGGGATAGGTGCTTTCGCCAAATTCACTGGCATCAACACTGGCCGGGAACAACACGTCGGGCTCAACGCCTTTGTTCTGCGTACTGCTGCCATCGGGACGGAAGAATTGCGCCACGGTGAGCTTGAGTTCACCAAAGCGCGGCTTCTCGTTGGCAGGCCAGCGGTCAAGATCGACCATGGTTTGCACGGTGCCCTTGCCGAAGCTGGCTTCACCAATGATCAAGCCGCGTCCATAGTCTTTAATGGCACCTGCCACAATTTCTGATGCCGAGGCCGAACCACGATTGATCAATACCGCCAGTGGCCCATCCCACGCCACACCGGCGTCGCGGTCGTACTGCACACTGACCCGGCCACCGGCCTCGCGCACCTGCACCACCGGGCCCTTGTCGATAAATAGCCCGGTCAATTCCACCGCTTCGCTCAGTGAGCCGCCGCCGTTGCCGCGCAAATCCAGCACCACGCCATCGACTTTTTGGCCGCGGAAGGTGGCCAGCATCTTGGCCACATCACGCGTGGCCGAGGCATAGTTCGGGTCTTTACGGCGACGCGCTTCAAAATCTTGATAAAAACCCGGTAGTTTGATCACACCGATGCGCCGCGCCGGGTGGCTTTCGCTGGCTGGAATCACGATGGTCTCAGGCTTGGCGCGCTGGTCTTCAAGGCGCACCTTGGCGCGCGTGATCAGCACCTGTTGCGGCTTGCTATCCAGCGGCGCTTCCGCAGGCACCACATCTAGCCGAACTTGGGTATTGGCCGCACCGCGAATCAAGGCCACCACATCATCGATGCGCCAGCCGATGACATCTTTCATTTCGCCGGTTTCACCCTGGCCCACACCCACGACACGGTCGCCTGGCTTGAGCTTGCCGCTGCGCGCTGCCGGGCCACCGGGCACCAGTTCACGCAGCACCACTACATCGTCCTGACGGAACAGCACCGCACCGATGCCTTCCAACGAGTTGGACATCGACACGTTGAAATTTTCCGCGCTGCGCGGCGTCATGTAGTCAGTATGCGGATCCACGCTGCCCGCATAGGCATTCATGAAACTCTGAAAAATATCTTCACTCTTGAGCTGCTGCACGCTGGACAGCAAGTTGGCGTAACGCTTATCCAAGGTTTTACGGATATCGTCGGGCTTCTTACCTGCCAGCTTCAGACGCAGCCAGTCGTTCTTTACCGATTGCCGCCACAGCACATCCAACGCAGCAGTATCGGCCCACGGTGCGTCTTTGCGGTCGTACTCGTAGCGCTCGTCTTTTGTGAAATCAAACTCGGTTTTGAGCTGGGCACGCGCAAACGCGATGCGCTCATCCACGCGCTGGCGGTAGAGTGTATACACCGCCCACGCCGGATCCACCTGCCCGCTTTTGATTGCGTCGTCCAAGCTCGTGGCATAGCGGTTGAACCCGGCCACGTCTTGCGCGGTGAGAAATAATTTCCCCGGATCCAGCGCTTTCAGATATTCGGTCAAAATCTCGCGCGACAGACTGTCGTCCAGCGCGCGCGGGCGGTAGGCATAGCGGCTATCCGACAGCAGGCCATAGACCATGCGCGCCGCCGTTCCTTGGTCTTGGGTTGGGCCCGTCGGCAGGCTGTTGTCACCACTGGCAGCCAGCAGCGCCACCGGCGTTGCCAGTGCAATAGCCAATGAAAATGCGAATAACGAGCGTTTGCGATTGCGGATCATCGTGTGTTCCGCGGCGTGGGGGCCGCTGTAGGGAGTAATGACAGAGTGCGTGCCATTATGACCAAAATCCAGTGCCGGAAGTTCAGGCACGAATAAACACGTACAAAGGTTTTCTGAACATGCTGCCAGCCCTTCTCATCTTCCCTTTGCTCGCCCTGTGGTTCTGGTGGCCGCTGTCTCCGCGCAAATGGGTGAAATCTTGCACGCTCTCGCTGCTGGCCGCTTCAAGCCTGCCGGTGGTGGTGTATTTTTGGCGCAACCAATGGCTTAGCCCTGCGGCAACGGCGTGGTTGCAGCTGTGGGTCAGCGTTGTTGTGACCACATTTTTATTTGGCTTTTTGTGGCTTATCGTGCGCGAGCTGGGTTGGCTGATCAGCAAGCTCGTGCGCCGCCCTGCTGGGGCGCAGCGCTGGCACGGCGCGCAGGCCAACATCACCGCGCTTGTGCTGACACTCTTGCTGACCGGCATCGGCACATGGAACGGGTTGAAGCCGCCTGCCGTTCACGAACAGGTGCTTGAACTCAGCTCGTTACCTGAAGCGATGGACGGCCTGCGCGTCGCAGTGCTCGCTGATATTCACGCCAGCCCGGTCAAAGGCGCATGGCGCACAACCACTATTGTTGTGCGCACGCTGGCCGCGCAGCCGGATTTAATCGTGCTCCCCGGCGATTTGGTGGACGGCCCCGTGCCCAGCACCGGGCCTGAAGTAAACGCTATCGCGCAGCTGCACGCCCCTTATGGCGTATGGATCGCACCGGGCAACCACGAGTATTACAGCGACTACAACGCGTGGATGACCCACTTCCGCAGCCTGGGGCTTAAAACGCTGGAAAACCAAAGCGTCAACATTGACATCAACGGCGCACGGCTCGCGCTTTCAGGCGTGGGCGAC
>NZ_JAHRWW010000049.1 GCF_019104945.1 Thermomonas sp.
GCAAGGCGTTCTGCTTCGGCGCGCTCGGCTTCTTCAGCAGCGAGGCGTTCTGCTTCGGCGCGGGCGGCTTCTTCGGCGGCCAGACGTTCTGCTTCGGCGCGCGCGGCTTCTTCAGCGGCGAGGCGTTCTGCTTCGGCGCGCTCGGCTTCTTCAGCGGCGAGGCGTTCTGCTTCGGCGCGGGCGGCCTCTTCAGCGGCAAGGCGTTCTGCTTCGGCGCGGGCGGCTTCTTCGGCGGCCAGACGTTCTGCTTCGGCGCGGGCGGCTTCTTGGGCGGCCAGACGCTCGGCTTCTTCACGCGCTGCGTCTTCCGCAGCATGATCCACCAGCGCCATGCCACCAAACGGCAGCGCCGCCTCTGGCAGGCTGTCACGCAACTCGGCTAAGCGCCCAGCAAGTTCTGGGTAGCGCGGCACCTGCGTGGGGGCAAATTGCAGCGCGTCCGTTGAAGCACGCACCGCATCGGCAGCTTCGGCCAGCGCGGCAACACCCGCTGCGCTCGCTGCAACTTTTGCGGCCAATAGCCGCTTGGCATAACTTTCTGCTGGCGCGGTAACTGCCGTCACCGAAGGCACTTCGGTCATGGCGAAGGCGCCATTGAGCGTATGCAGCGCGCGCACCAGCGCATCGCTCGCTTGCGCGTCACCTGTCTTCGCCTGCCCCAACCATTCTGCGAACGTGCTCAGATGGCCACCCACTTCGGCCACCAAAACTTCAAGTAGAACGGGGTCAACGGTAACGGCTTCAAACGCGTCACCAGCTTCCGTTGCCACGTTGGCAGGCACCGCTGCTTCAATCACCTCTGAAGAGGGCGCAGTCGCAGCAGCAATCATTGGTGTTGCGTCAATGAGAACGTCTTCACCTGCGGCGATACGATCGGCCACCGCTTCCATTGCAGGAATATCGACATTGCACGCAGCTTCGCCGCGCAATGCGCTGTGCAAGCTCGGCAACACGCCGTGGGTTTTATCCACGAATGCCACAACGGCGCGACTTGCAGGGCGCGAACCATCCAGCACGCGGTTGAGCATGCTTTCTACATGCCAGCTAAACTCACCCAGCACTTTCGCACCGACCAAACGGCCGCTGCCCTTCAGCGTGTGGAATACGCGGCGAATGGGACGCAGGCGTTCGATATCATCTGGCGCAAGCCGCCACTCGGGGAGCAAGGTGTCCAGATTGCCGATTTCTTCTTGAAATTCTTCCAAGAAAATATCGCGAATTTCATCGTCGATCTCTTCACCCATCGACACAAAGCCCGCGTCGATCGCGGTAGTGGACTGCGGAATGACCGCAACCGTACTTGCTGTCGGTAACACTGGCTCGTCGGTTTCAGCCACTACGCTTACGTCGTGTGTCTCAGCTACCACTTCCGCAGCAGGCTCCGCCTCAACACTCTCGGGTTCCTGCTGAACCGTGGTAGTGACTGGCTCAGGCATTGCCGGGATAGGCCAATACTGTAGCTGCGCAAGGCTTATGCGGGTTTTCTCCAACATATCGAGGCGCAGACCGTGCGGGTCTTGCAGCGACTCGAGGTAGTACTCAAAACTCGCCAAGGCATCGGCTAGGGTGTCCAGCGTTTTGCCGCCAAGCACCTGCTTGTTCTCTAAAAGCTCACGCTGGCAATAAATACGCAGCGCTTCCAGATAGCCCACGGGCTCGCGCCGGTCGAGCATCTGCAGCGCCCCACCAACCTCGGTGAGCAGACGCGGCACGGTTGCTAGTGCGGCGTGATCCCAGCCCGTTTCCACAAAGGCGACAAATGCGCTGCGCACCTCGGCAAAATTGGTCATGGCGGCGCGCACCAGCGCTTCCATCACTTTGCGCGACTCATTCGCCTGAAGCCCATCGGTGCTGGCCGTGCTGCCGAGTTGCGCCACTTGATCGTCTAACGAGTGGTCGATATACAGCAGTGCGCCTGCCACATCGAGCAGGTCGGATTCGCTGGAAGGACGTGCACCGCTGGCAATTTCTTGCACAACGCTACGCTGTTCCTGCACGACGGTTTTCGCGCTATCAAGGCCAATCATGCCCAGCGTTTCCGCCACGCGTCCAAGTGCGTCAGCCTGCGACTGCAACTCCTGCATATCGCTACGGCTGCCGCGTAGAAATAGATCCAGTGCGTCTTTGACCTTCAGCAGATCTTCTTTGATCGCCGCCGCGACGGTATCGAGCAGTGCACGGTTACGCCCCGCTAGGCTACCGCGTGCATGTTCAATTTCTTCATCCGTGGGCGCTACGAGCAAGCTGGGTAATGCCGATTGCTCCAGTGCAGCCGCGTTGCGCGCCACGCGCAGCGCATTGATCAGCGGCAACAGCACGATGGGAATGTCGCGGTGCCCGCCCTGCAAGCGTTCCAAATAATCAGGCAACTGCACCACGCCCCGCATCAGGGCGGTGAGGCCTTCATTGCGGCTAGTCACGCTGCCGTCGAGCAGCGACATGGCGAGCTCTTCCATTTCGCGCACGACCATCGCTGGCGTTTGCAGCTCCAGCATGCGCAACGTGCCATACACCTGATGCAAATGCCCAAGGCAGGTGCGCATCGGCGTGGGATCGCTGGGCGACTCCTCGTACGCCTCAAGCTCAATCCGTGACTGCCGCAACGCCTCGTCGATCTCTGGCTTCACCCAGCCGAGCGCGGTGTGGTCGATAGCATCCCGCAGCGCCGTGGTCATGGTGAAACTCCGATAAGACTATGCATTGCAAAACTGGCCTGAGAGGTACAGTTCATCCCGATCTCTGCTTCTTATTCTGCGTCAGGCCGGCAGCTTAAAGTCGGCCACCGAACGCCGCAGGTCGGCCGCGAGCTGCGCCAAGTTACCGATCGATTCGGCGGTTTGGCTGGCACCTTGCGAGGTCTGCGCGGTAATCGACTGAATGGTATTCATCGCTTGGGTGATGTTGGACGCCGCGCTGGACTGCTCCTGCGCCGCTACCGAAATACCTTCAATCAAGCCCGACAAGTCAGACGACACCTTTTCAATTTCACCCAGCGCGGTACCGGCGTCTTCGGCGAGGCGTGCACCGGCGACCACTTCTGAGGTGGTCTGTTCCATTGACGACACCGCTTCGTTGGTATCGGCCTGAATGGTTTGCACCAGCGATTCAATTCGCTTGGTTGCACTGGAAGAGCGTTCTGCGAGGCGCTGCACTTCGTCGGCCACCACCGCGAACCCGCGCCCGGCTTCACCGGCCGAAGCCGCCTGAATCGCCGCGTTCAGCGCCAAGATGTTGGTCTGTTCGGAAATGTCGTTAATCAGTTCCACGATCGAACCAATTTCCTGCGAGGACTCACCCAGACGCTTAATACGCTTCGAGGTCTCTTGGATCTGGTCACGAATGCTGTCCATACCGGCGATGGTCTGACGCACCACGCCTGCACCGTTGGTGGCGATCTGCACCGAACGACGCGCCACTTCCGCGGAGTCGGCGGAGTTACGCGACACTTGGTTAATGCTGGTGGCGATTTCGTTAATTCGGTTGGTAGCGGAGTTGATTTCCTGCGCCTGGTGTTCGGCCGCGTCGGCCAGATGCATGGCGGTGGCCTGGGTTTCTTGCGCGCTGGCCGCGACCTGCACAGAGGTATCGTTAATGGTGGTTACCAGCGTACGCAGCTGTTCCACGGCGAAATTAATCGAGTCTGCGATCGCGCCGGTCATGTCTTCGGTCACGGTCGCCTTTACGGTCAGGTCACCTTCCGCCAGCGAACCCATTTCGTCCAGCAGGCGCATAATCGCCTCTTGGTTACGGTCGTTCAGTTCTTTGGTGGTTTGGTAGCGCACGCGTTGGGCGCGGCCTAGGGCCCACAACAAGCCCGCGATGGAGAACAGCGCGACCAAGCCGGACAGAATGCTGACCCAGACGCCGCCCAAGAGGCTGGTGTCTTTCAATGAGCCGAACGAGGTGAACGCGGCGAACAGGCTTTCGCTATCGGCAAGCAGCTTGTCAGAACCGTTGGCCAGCGCCGCAACCGATGCCTGCGCACCAATCAGCTTGCGCGAGTCGCCGACGATGGCGTCAAGGTCTTTCTTCATCCCCTGCCACAGCGTGTTGGCTTGATTCAGCGGCCCGACTGCGCCGGCTGCCGTCACTTTCGCAATTTCGTTATTGCCGCCGATCAGGGCGCTCATCTGCCGATCAAACAGCGCGGCATCGCGGCCAAGTGCGTTTGCAGCCACCTGCGCGCTATCGCCACCGGCGCGCAATTCGGCAATACGCTGCGCCATACGCGAGCTGATATTGGCCTGCTGCAGCGCGGCGCTCACCTGTTCAGAGTTAGCACCACCCGACACCAAGCCGCGTAGCACTTCGTACAACTGCGCCTGCAGCTGCGACACTTTGCCGGTGAAGCTATCGGCATGCCCAGCGAGTGCCAGCACCGCTTGCTGCGACTCCAGCACCTCTTCCGCGCGCTTAGTCAGCGGCGACCACGTTTCGGTGACCGTTTTAATTGGGCCAGATACGTCGGCCGAGCTGCCGAAGCGATCATTCAACCATTTGATATCGGTGTCGATTTCACCCTTCGTTGCCTTCACCGCATCGAAGGCTTGGCCATTACCGTCAATCGCTTCTCGACCTTGGTTAGCAAGGCGCTGGGAGTTCAACTGCAAACGCGAAGCCGCCGTACTTGCGCCACCCAGACGCGAAGCCTTGGTAGTGGCATACAAGGTATTGCCAGCAAACACGACCAGTGAGCCGACCAGCAACCAGATCCAGAAGTTGGTGCTCAGGTTGCGGCCTTTACCGGCAGCGGAATCCATCAAATTACTCATAACTTACAACCTCGGCTGACTTGGGTTCCGCGGGTTAGGCGGCGGCTTGGCGAAATTCGGGGGTACGGGCTAAACGATCAAGGCTGAACACGCCCCAATCTTGTCCATCCATGCGGTAGGCGCGATCGACAAAGTGCGTATAGCGCCCTTCGGCGAAGGCGGTAACGTCGATACCATCTTCATCGACAAAACTGCGCTGCCCATAAAGCTGGTCGATGGTGACGGCAACATCACCACCCGGCTGGCGCACCACCAGCACGCGCTGACGCTCGTGCAAAACGGTGCGTTCACCTTCAAGAAACTGTTTGAGATCCACAACCGGCAGCAGGCTACCACGGACATTGGCCACACCTAGCATCCATGTAGCCGCCCCCGGGATGGGGGTCAGCGCGGGCATGGGCAAAATTTCAACGACCTCGCCAAACCCCGCCGCCAAGCGGTGGCCACCGACGCGAAAACCCACGCCGCGCCACAACCCCGGCGCATCTAGCTGCTCGGGAAGGCCCGCCACGTGCGCCAAGCTGCGCTGCTCGTAGTCGGCCAAAATGAGGAACGGTGAAGCTGGAGCCGCATCCACCACAGGCACGGGTTCGATCTCCAGATCGACCTCATTCTCGGCATTTACATCAATGTCAGCGTCAATATCAAACGCTTGCTCATTGACTGGAGTATCTACCGACGCAGCAACGAACGCCGCGGCAGGTGCCGAAGACTGCGATCGAAACTTGTTTTTCCCCTTCTTCCCCATGCTTCAGTGTCCAATCAGAGCATTGATGCGTGTAATGAGTTCGCTTTCACGCGGCGGCTTGGCGATGTAGTCCTTTGCGCCTTGGCGCAGGCCCCATACGCGGTCGGTCTCCTGCCCTTTGGTGCTGATGATCAAAATGGGAATGTGGCTGGTTTCCGCATCGCGGGTCAGCGCGCGCGTGGCCTGAAAACCATTCATACCCGGCAAAATGATGTCCATCAGCACGATGTCTGGCTTTTCGCGTTTGCAGGTTGCGATGCCGTCCTCCGCACTACCGGCCGTCATCACTTGATGACCGTTGCGCTCCAATAGCTGGGACATGACCGCAGCCTCGGTTGGCGAATCCTCAATCAGAAGAATGCGTGCCATGTATTCCCTGCCCCCCGGTCAGGATGTGACGTATGTGCGAATGGCGCCAAGCAACTCTTCACGCGTGAAGGGCTTGGTCAGATATTGTTCGGAGCCAACAATACGGCCTCGGGCCTTATCAAACAAACCGTCTTTTGACGAAAGCATGATCACCGGCACACTTTTAAAAGTCGCATTGTTTTTAATCAGCGCGCAGGTTTGATAACCATCCAAGCGCGGCATCATGATGTCGACAAAAATGATTTGTGGGTTGTGGTCGGCGATCTTGGAAAGCGCCTCGAATCCGTCGGTAGCGGTCACGACCTCGCACCCTTCGCGCACCAGCAGGGTTTCCGCAGTGCGCCGGATCGTGCGTGAGTCATCGATGATCATCACCCGCAGCCCTTTCAGGCTGCTGCTTGAATCGTCCTGCGGTTCCATGCAATCCCCTTGCCGGTTGGCTTTGCCGCGCATTTTGACGCGCTGCGAACGCTCTATATTCCAGCCTGCAGGAAAAGTGTCAAGACTTGATCTTATTAGGGCGAGATGTTCGTCACGTCCTGCTACCATCCGCGCAATGCTTTTTGGACGCTCCCATGCCCACTTCTCCCCAACTCGATGTACTGGTGGTGATGGACCCCATCACGACGATCAACACCGCCAAAGACTCCAGTTTCGCTATGCTGCTGGAGGCCCAGCGCCGTGGCCATCGGCTGTTTTACGTGCGCCCCGGCGGGCTGGAGATCGTGTCGGGCGAGGCCAGGGCCGAGCTGGCGCCACTGCAGGTGCGCGACACCACACAGGACTATTTCAGCCTAGGCCAGTTTGAAAAGCGGCCATTTCACCCGGGCCAAGTCGTGCTGGTGCGCACCGATCCACCGGTGGACGCCGATTATGTGCATAACACCCAGATCCTCGGCTTGGCCCAGCAGCAGGGCGCACTGATCGTGAATGATCCGCAGGGGTTGCGCGACTTTAACGAGAAACTTGCAGCGCTTCTGTTCCCGCAGTGCTGCCCGCCCACCTTGGTAAGCCGCAGCGCCAGCACCTTGAAGGCCTTTGTGCATGAACAGGGCGAAGCGGTCCTGAAGCCGCTTGACGGCATGGGCGGGCGCTCGATTTTTCGCACCCACGGCAGCGACCCCAATTTGAACGTCATTTTGGAGACGCTCACCGAAAACGGGCGCCACTTGGCCATCGCGCAGCGCTACGTCCCTGAAATTACCCAAGGCGATAAGCGCATCTTACTGGTGGACGGCGAGCCGGTGAATTACTGCCTTGCCAGGATTCCACAGGGCGATGAGTTTCGCGGCAACCTCGCCGCCGGTGGCCGCGGCGAAGGCCGCCCATTAAGCGAACGCGACCGCTGGATTGCCGCCCAAGTTGGCCCTGAAATGCGCCGTCGCGGCATGTTGTTCGTTGGCCTTGACGTGATTGGTGACTACCTCACCGAAGTCAACGTCACCAGCCCCACCTGTATTCGCGAACTGGATAAGCAGTTCGGCATCAATATCGCGGGGCTCCTCTTTGAACGTATCGAAGCGCGCCTGACCGCCTAATGGTTGCCTCTGCTACGCCCCCACTACCTAGCCCGCCGCGCATTGGTGAAGCGGAGCGACTGCGTGCCACGATCGTTCTGTCTGTGCTACTGCACGCCTTGGTTATCTTGGGTATTGGTTTCACGATTGAAGACGCCGCGCCGCTAGTACCAACGCTGGACGTCATCGAAACCCGCACGCAAACGCCACTAACCCCCAAAGAAGCGGATTTTTTGGCGCAAGCAAACAACCAAGGCGGGGGGGAGCACGATAAAAGCAGCCGCCCCAGCGCGCCGCAAACCGGCCTCCTTCAGCAACCAACAGACGGCCTCGCCCCGCGCCCACTGCATGCGCAAACACCCGCCCCTAGCCCGCCACAAGACGCCAAGGTGATTACATCGGTTGGCGGCAGCCATACGCTGCCTACGCCCAAACAGCGGCCACAGATCAGTCCAGACGAGGCACCGGTTGGGCGGGAAAAGATTGAGCGTGATATGGAAATGGCGCGTCTTGCGGCAGAAATTCAGCTGCGCTCCAAAGAGTACGCTAAGCGCCCCACGCGCAAATTTGTTTCGGCAAGCACCAAAGAATACGCATGGGCGCAGTACCTGCGCGGCTGGGTGGATCGCGTCGAACGGGTCGGTAACCTCAACTACCCCGACGAAGCGCGCCGCCGCCGTATTGGCGGCTTAGTGGTCATCAGTGTTGGGGTGCGCCGCGACGGCAGCGTAGAAAGCACCCGCATTATCAAGTCGAGCAATATCCCTATGCTCGACGAGGCCGCACTGCGCATCATCAAGCTCGCAGAACCTTTTGCTCCGCTCCCTAAAACGGCAGAAAACCCGGACATCCTGCACATCACCCGTACTTGGCAATTTCTGCCCGGTGGTGAGCTGATTGACCGCTAAAAACTACTTAAATAAGCAGTCCACTAGCTTGTCTTCATTTTGAATAAACTGCATAAGCCCTTTGTCCCAGCCAGAGTTCTGCTTACTTAGCGGCGCAATCATCGGCGCGCCTTCGGTATCGAGCTGGGTGACTTCAATGGGCGCATCGGTAAGCCAAAACACGCGATCTTCTGCAGCCAGTGTCAGCTTGCTGCTAACGCGATAATTCGCAAACCGCGCGCGGTATTCTGTTGCCTGCGTTGCCTCGATGGTCCCTGCTTCAGCATTCACCGTGCCGAGCGTCAAGCCCGGCGTAGTCGCCAAGCATGCGCGCGCATCAGTGATGATCTCATCGCGCGATCTGTTTAACGCGTAATTGGAACTGGTCATCTTCAAAATGGTTTCGTCAGCCTGATCCGAGACCGTGACCGTTCGACCATTTAACTGAACATCTCCCGCCAACGCGGGAGCGACGGCCAGCGCAGCCGCCACAAACACACACACTCCCCTCACGCACGTCTCCCCATACACTAAGACACCCCAAGCATAGCGAAAAAATACCCGCGTGCGCAGAAGATCAGGCGCGTTTTGCCTGTTGTTGTGCCAAAGTGAGCGCTACGTCATTACGCAGATAGGCAGGCTCCACCAGCTCGGGGGCCAGTGCTTCACCGCGCTGCCAAGCGCGCAGCGCAAGTTTGGCCACGTTGGCAGCATGCGGCAAGGCCTGCGCATCAACATAGCGCAGGCGTCCGGAAAAACGCTGCTGCAGCGCATTGTCCACCGCTGCAAAGCCCGTCCCGACGCCGTACCAACTGCCAGCTTCCGCGACCTCTGCTGCATCGGGCTTAACGACGGTTTCAGCGCTCAAGGCAACCAAGTCTTCACCCTGACGCATGAATGCCCCCAAATACACCTCGCCCATCCGGGCGTCGATGGCCGCCAGGATTCGGGCCTGCGCCCCCTCTTCTCGCGGAGTGGCTGCGGCGAGTGCAGCGAGGGTGGACACAGGAATCAGCGGCCGGTCGATCGCCAGTGCCACGCCCTGCCCCAGCGCAATGGCAAGGCGCACGCCGGTAAAAGCACCCGGTCCGCGCCCCACGGCGATTGCATCGAGCTGCGAACGCGCGATTCCAGCTTCGTCCAGTAGTGCCTCAACCCACGGCAGGGCCAGCTCGGTATGCCGACGTGGCGCGATTTCAAACCGTTCAACCACATCACCATCGGTGTAGAGGGCGACGGAGCAGGCTTCGGTGGATGTTTCAAACGCAAGAAGTTTCATCGGCGTAGTGTACCTCCATGCCGGTTATGGGCCTTCGGAAAAGAAGGCTTGCACGTCTGCCAGCTGGCGTGTGCGCGGCAACGGCGGCAGCGAGTCGAAGAACGTTTTCCCGTAAGACTTGCTCAGCAGGCGCGGGTCGCACAGCACCAGCACGCCGCGATCGGTTTCGGTACGAATCAGGCGCCCAGCACCTTGCTTTAAGGCGATAACGGCCTGCGGTAGCTGCTCATCACGAAATGGGTTTCCGCCTGCGCGCCGAATGGCATCGAGGCGGGCCTCAAACACGGGATCATCCGGCGCTGCGAATGGTAATTTGTCGATCACCACAACGGACAGCGCATCCCCCGCAACGTCAACGCCTTCGCGAAAGCTCGCGGTTCCAAGCAAGACGCCATTGCCCGATTCGCGAAAACGCTGCAGCAAGGCATTGCGCGGCTCAGAGCCTTGCACAAAAAGTGGCCACGGCGCGTCGTGCAGCAGTTCAGCGGCTTCGCGCAGCGCGCGGTGCGAGGCGAACAATAAAAAGGCACGCCCGCCGGAGGCCTCTAACACGGGGCGCACCGCTGCGATGACCTCGCGCCCATAATCGCGTGAGGCGGGATCAGGAAGATTCGGCGGCAGGTAGCACAGGGCCTGTTGATCCCAATCGAAGGGGCTGGGCTGGATCAGCTCGCGCGCCGTACCAATACCAAGCCGCTGCGCAACGTGCTGGAAGCCACCGGAGACCGCCAGCGTGGCGGAAGTAAATACCCAAGCCGCGTGCGACTGTTCCCGATGGCTACGCAGCGGTGCGGACACATCCAGCGGGGTGCGCTGCAGACGAAAACCGCGCGGCGTCAGTTCATACCAGTGCACGTGGATTGCAGTTGCTTCCGTGCCCGCGCTTTCCAGCCAGCGCTGCAAGCGCGCCAGTTGGTCGGTGGCGCGCGCATGGCAGGCATCTAAGCCGGGTGCGGTTTCGCGCAGCGGCACCAATACCTGTTCAAGCGTCTTCAGCGCTTCTTCTAAAGTCTGTAGCGCTGGCTCAACATCGACTTCATCCAGTGCGCGCCACGCGGTGCCACGAATGGGTAGGTTATCCATTGCCGCACGCAGTGCGCGTGTCGCCGCCTCTAACGCTTGCGCGGGGGCTTGCACAACGGCCAGCGCACCTGCTGTTGCTTTGCATTCCGCAATGGCATCACGCGCCAGTTCCACCAGCGGCCGCGCGCCCAGCCCTTCGCCAAAAAATTGCGCCGCCAGCTCGGGCAGTTGATGAGCCTCATCCACCACAAACGCCTGTGCGCCGGGCAAAATTTCGCCAAAGCCTTCTTGTTTTAGCGCCAGATCCGCCAGAAGCAAATGATGGTTCACCACCACGACATCGGCCGTTTGCGCGCGTTGGCGCGCTTGTACGACGAAGCATTCATTCCAAAACGGGCATTCCACGCCTAAGCAATTGTCGGCTGTCGAGGTGATCATAGGGATCAGCGGCGCGTTTTCTGGCAGCGATTCCATTTCGGCCAAATCACCGGTGCGCGTGCGCCCACTCCAGGCCACAACACGCTGAAATTGTGATGTTTGCTCGCGGCTGGTAAAACGCGCTTCGCCTTTCGCTTGCTCCACCCGGTAACGGCACAGATAGTTGGCACGCCCTTTCAGCAATGCGGTTTTTAGGCCTACCCCAAGTGCCTCACGTACGCGCGGCAAATCGCGTTGATAGAGCTGATCCTGCAGCGCACGTGTGCCGGTACTAATAATAGTTTTCATCCCTGATAGCAGCACTGGAACGAGATAGGCGAAGGTTTTACCTGTCCCAGTACCGGCTTCAGCCAGCAGGGTTTCGCGCTGCTCCAGCGTCTCCGCGATGCTTACTGCAAGACGCTGCTGCGCCGGGCGCGAACGAAAACCGGGCAACGCTTTAGACAGCGCCGCCCCCTCAAGCAATGCCTCCTGCACGCCCCGCCCAAGCCGCGAGGCCGACGCCTCCGATTGACTCATTGCGTCGGCCGAACTGGCGGCGGGGTTTCAGTGGGTGGAGGCGTCTGTTTTTCAGTATCACTGCCACCGAAGAAATTACGAATGGCGTCGCCTGCACGCTGCAGTGGCGTGGTGGAATCGCCCTCTTCAGGTGGCGGTATCGGGTTACCGAACTCATCGAACTCCTGCGGCGACACGTACAGGCACTCTTGATAATTGGGCGCATGGCCCGCCACGAACGGGAAGCGGCGCGCACCCGGGCAATCTGGGTCGGTGCTCTGCCCATCCAATACCCAGCGCCAGTCCACCCCTTCTGAAGACAGCTGCAACTGTGCGCTTGGCAGGCGCATAAAAATATTCGCCCAAACGCGCATTCCACCGGTCGCACCGTACAGACCTGTCGCTTTGTTCTGATCGTTGCCCACCCACACAATCGCCAGATGATCGCCGGTATAACCTGCAAACCAGCTATCGCGGCCGTCGTTACTGGTGCCGGTTTTACCCGCTGGCGCAAGCCGCCCCAAACCATCGCGAATTAGTGCGTTCGCTGTTCCCGAAGTCACCACTGTTTGTAGCGCACTCCCCACAAGACGCGCCGCCACGGCGTCCCCCGGTTGCGCGGGGGGAGCCTGTTTGTCGTAGCGCTTAAGTGCCTTACCTTTGGCGTCGAGCACCCCGCGCACGGCGTGCAAGGGCTGAATTTCGCCCCCAGAAGCCAAAAACTGATACATCTGCGCCATTGCAAACGGGCTCTGGTCCATTGCACCCAAAATAAGCGAAGGCTGCGCCGCCGTTTCAATACCGGTGAGCGTGCGAATAAGCCCCGCCAAACGCTGCGGCTGCACTTCCATGCCAAGACGCACCGTGGCTTGGTTATAGCTACGCGCCAGTGCATCCATCAAGGTGACCGTGCCGTGACTACGCCCATCCGAATTTCCGGGCGTCCACGTTTTTCCACGGCCCAAGCCTATCGTGATGGGCGCGTCAGAAATCGTGCTAGCAAGCGACCACTTATCCGGCTGCGCCAGCGCCAGCAGATACACAAAAGGCTTCAGCAACGAGCCCACCGGACGGCGCGCATCTACCGCTCGGTTAAACCCTGCCTCGGCAAATTCACGGCTCCCTACTACCGCAAGCACATCACCGTTGTGCGCATCTGTCACCACCACACCCGCTTCCAGCGGTGGGCGCTTTTTGTTTTCCAGCGCATCAAGCGTGCGCGTCACCGCCGCTTCGGCATACGCCTGCGCTGAGGGTGCCATTCCCGTCATCACCGACAGACCCGCCCCCGAAAGCTGCTCTACCGGGTAATCACGCGCAAGCTGTTTACGCACCAAGTCAACGTAAGCAGGGAATCGGTTGGCAGAAAGATTGCCGGTGTTCGTCGTGATCCCTAGTGGTGCCGCCAGCGCGCGCTGGTATTCCTTATCGCCGATCAGCCCTGTGGTGTGCATTTGCCCAAGAACAAAATTGCGCCGCTCCAGCGCGCGCTCAGGGTTGCGCTTGGGGTTGTACCAAGAAGGGCCTTTGACCATCCCAATGAGCAGTGCAATTTGCTCGGTTGAAAGGTCTTTCAGATCACGCCCAAACCAATATTCAGACGCCGCCGCAACGCCGCGAATGGCCTGCGCCCCGCGCTGCCCTAGATCCACTTGGTTGAAATAGGCTTCAAGAATCGTTTTTTTGTCATAGCGCGCCTCCAGCAGGAGCGCATACAAAATTTCTTTGAATTTCCGTGTATAGGTTTGCTCTTTGCCAATGCCCAAGAGGCCGCTGCGTGCAAGCTGCTGGGTCAGTGTACTGGCCCCTTGGCGCGTATCCCCCCCCGATTTTACATTGACAAAAACGGCGCGCAGCATGCCGCTGATATCAATCCCGATATGGTGATTGAAGTCACGGTCTTCGACCGCCTGAAGCCCTGTCACCATCAGCTCGGGCACTTCCTCAATGCGCACCAAACGGCGCTCTTCTTGGTTTTGCCCATAGAGTGTTGCGATGCGCGCAGGATCAAGCCGCGCGCTACGCAGAGCGCGCTTACCGGCGACATCGCGCACCGAACGCACCTGCCCACCGGACAGCACGACCTCTAACACCATCGGTGCGACCCGGCCATCAACGTCGTCATAGCCACGGCTCGAGATCCGCCAATGACCGCCATCATTGGCATAACTGCCGCTGCGCTTGCCATCGCCACTACGATACGCCGCCGCTTCTAGCTCCGTTTTGAGCGTTTGCGCGTCCATCGCCAGCCCCATACGAACAACCAAGGGCCGCGCATACACGCGGGTTGGGACCTGCCAGCGCAACTTGCCGAAGCGCTCCCCCACCTCATGATTCAGATAAACCAAATAAGGAATCATGAAGCCCAGCAGCAGGGCACCGACAGCAAGAGTGGCTACGAGTAGGCGGCGCCAGCGGTTACTTTTCGTCTTGCCTGAATCAGTATTTTGATCAAAATCGTCTTCGTCTTGGATGCGCGGCATGGACGTTACTAAAAGGAGTTCTGGGACAGTCTAACGCGCATCTCTTCACTTGGGGGCCGGGCCATATCGACCAAGAATTCCATCCCGCAGCCCTTTCAGCATGCAGCCTAAATACTGCCCTCTTGGCGAGTGAAGCAGCACCATTCGAAGAAATTTGAACGGAATTCGTAGAACATCCTGAAATATCCAGCGCTGTAGCGTCGTTTTTCGCCGATACAACAACACACGGTTTCGCATGATGTAGTACAGGCGTATCGGCTTATGCACGAACGCCCCACCCTTCTGAAAATGTGACGGACTTAGCGCATCACCGATAGCGTGCCCCATATGTGCAGAACCCACACCAAAAAGTGAAAACCCTTGCGCTACGGCACGAAAGCACCAATCCAAATCCACATTATCGATAAACAAACCTTCATCCATATTACCGACGCAATCCAAGACCGACAGTGGAACGAGGCTCCCCGATGTAATCAGGAAATCACACTGCACCGACATGGTATCGGCAGCATATATTTTTTGGTTGAAGGGAAATTTGATCCGAACAAACGGCATTGCCAAACCATTCCGCACATCTACAGCGGTGGCACCCACGGCAGCGACACGCTGTTTTTTTGAAAGCTCTGCGTACGCTGCAAGAAGCGACGGAACCATATCAGGCGCAGGAAGGCTATCTTGATCTAGGAGCAAGACAAAGTCGAAGCCAGAACGCTTCGCAAAGGCGACCCCTTGATTCAATCCGGCCGCCAATCCGACATTGTCCGGCGCCTGATGAATAACGACATCATCACCCGCAGCCAACGCAGCGTCTAACGCTTCAATTCCACTTCCATTATCAAAAACATAGACTCGCTCGACCTGCTCTTTGCATCGCTCGATATTTGTGCGAAGCGTGTTGATCTCAGGATGGTAAGTCACGATCACCGCGCACACTGAATTTTTACGATCAGTCATGTCCATCCTTTACTTCTCCATCGTAAGAGAAGCACCCCGCCTTCCACGAGGTTATCGCGGTAGAAAAGTCACGTGGCTTAACCCCAAGCACTTCACTTAGCAAGGCATTATCCGCCAACAAATTTTCTTGCAACCGTGAAACCGGGCCGCGAAAGCGCGGATACAGGCGTGCAACAAGACGCAGCATCCATAGCGATACAGGCAGCGGCAGTACGCGTTTCGGCAGGCTTGCGTGGATACGGCTGAACATTGTGCGATAGGGCAAGCGCTCGCCACCGCCGATTTCAACAATGGACTGCTCCCAGCTTGGTAGCGCCAGCGCCGCTATTACGGCCTGTGCAATATCGTCCGCATGTACAGGCTGACGCAGGCCATCGACCTGAGGAATTGGGAAAACATGCCAGCGCAGTGCGCGCCTCACAATAGGTGTCAAACTTTTATCTCGCCCCGCGCCATAGATCAGCGTCGGCCGAAAAATTAAACACTGCATGTGCAGGCGATGACATTGCGCAATCAGCTCGTCTTCAGCGTCACGCAGCCATTGCGAGAGCGCGCGATCTTCGGCAATTGACGAATGGCGCTTACTCTCCGCGCTCATTGAGCTGGTCACGATCAACTTAGCCGCTGGCGCTACGCTATGCCGCGCCAGCCACTGCGCGACGCCATCCATTGGGCCAAAGCTAACAACGGCCGCGAGGCCCGAATACTCCGGTAGCGATTCAATTTCGCCCTGCAGCCAGCGTATCTCTTGGGTGTTTTGTGTGCATGGTTTGCGGCTCAAAGCCAGCACAGCGTGCCCATGTTGCCGTAGGCGCGGCAATAAGAACACACCGATCTGACTGCTGGCACCTATTACGAGAATCGGCATTACAAAGCCCTAAGCGCGCCGCGCGGAAGCAACGCCGGACAGCGATTCTAAACGTGCTAACAAGAGGCCAAGCTGCTCAAAGTCACTAATTCTTGCCTGCAGCTGCACGCGCATCTGTCCATGCCCGCCGCGCATTTGCTCTGAGTTCATGCTGAGTACGTGCACACCGATTTGTGCCACTAACGTGGTGATGTCTTTTAACAGCCACTTGCGGTCCACTGCATCGATTTGAATCGAAACCACTTGCCCACTGCGATGCGCGCCCCATTCCACCGGCAATACACGCGCGGATTCTTTGGCAGCCAAACGCAAGAACGCAGCGCAATCGGGCCGATGCACACTGACACCGCGGCTACGGGTGAGATAACCCACAATCGGCTCGCCCGGTAATGGCTGACAGCAGCGCGCCACCTGCACGAGTAGATTATCGACCCCCTGCACCGTCACCCCACCCGACCCTGAAGCCGTTGATGAAACTGACTTAGCAGGCAGGGTTGGAATATCTGACACTTCGGGTTCTTGCGTCGCTTTCTCTAACTCCAACAGCGCACGCCCTACCTGATTTGGGCCAATATCACCCAAAGCCACTAGCACCAGTAAATCATCTTCGGTGGCCGCGTTGAATCGCGCTAAAACAGGGTGCAAATCCGCGTGGAGCAAGCCCATGCGGCGCAGATCGCGATCAAGCAATTCGCGCCCATCTTTCAGATTTTGCGCACGATCTAATTTATTGAACCACGCACGAACTTTATCGCGTGAGCGACTGCTTGCTAAAAAACCAGTACTGGGAATCAGCCAGTCACGACGCGGTTCTGCTGTTTTCCCAGTCAAAATTTCAACGCGTTCGCCGGTATGCAGCGCGTAGGTAAGCGGCACAATTCGGCCATCTACTTTCGCACCGCGACAGCGATGGCCCACCATGCTGTGGACGGCATAGGCGAAGTCGAGTACGGTTCCGCCTTGCGGCAGGTCAATCACTTCCCCTTTGGGCGTGAGCGCATAAATACGGTCTTCAATTAAGTCGCTATCAAAGCCTTGTAATGGGCTAGATTCGCCTTCTGCCGCCGCTTCTGCCGCTTGCTCCAGCAGTTTGCGCATCCATGCAATGCGTTTATCCATCGCCGCACCACCCGCGCTACTGCCTTCTTTATAGCGCCAGTGCGCGGCCACACCGAGTTCAGACTGTGCATGCATTTCACGGGTGCGGATTTGCACTTCAACTGTTTTACCTTCTGGCCCAATGACCGCGGTATGTAGTGAACGGTAGCCGTTCGGTTTTGGCCTTGCAACGTAGTCGTCAAACTCGGTGGGAATGGGCACCCAAAGCGCATGCACAAAACCAAGAACTGCGTAGCACGTAGGAATATCGTCCACTAATACGCGCAGCGCACGCAGGTCGTACAGCTCTTCAATGGGCAGCGCTTTGCGCTGCATCTTCTTCCAAATGCTGTAGATATGCTTGGGCCGCCCTGCAACGTCGGCGTCGATCCCTTGCACTGAAATCGCCTCTTGTAGTTGCGCCTTAACCATCTCGATATAACGCTCGCGGCCTGCGCGGTTGTCATCGAGTGACTGCGAAATTCTCAGGTATTCATCGGTTTGTAGAGCGCGAAATGCGAGATCTTCCAGCTCCCATTTGATTTGCCATATACCAAGGCGATTGGCCAAGGGGGCATGGATGTCGCGGGTCATTTTGGCCAGTGCGCGCTGCTCTTCCAATGGCAGCCACCACGCCGCACGCATACGCGAGAGCTGGCGCGACAGTACGACGGGAATGACCCGCAGATCGCGCACTAGAGCAAGCAACAACCGCCGCATCCCCTCTGGGTTACGTCCACTTCCGTGGCTGCGGTGCAGCGCCCAAACACGGCTGGCGGCGCGCTGCCCTTCCAGCAGCACATGCAGGCGCTCTGGCACTTCTACACCGGCCTCCTTGGCGATCACCTCAACATCAACGAGTGCATCAAGCAATGTTGCGGCCAGCACTTCGATATCTGCATTGAGCTTGCCAAGAATAGCGAGCGTATCGACCAACACATCGGCACGATCGCGCATCGCGCTTCCTGCTTCAGCGCGCTCACGCCACAAATCCGCGAGCGCAGGCGGCAACGCGTCCTGAGGCAGGCGCGATAGGGCATCAGCGTAGGTCAAGTGAGAGATCGCAGCAGTTGGCATAAGTTAGACAATCGCAGACACAGGGTGAAACAGTTGCGCACAAGGCACGTTTATTGTGCGCCGTATTCAATAACCGGCGCATCATCTTAGTTTCAATTGCTGCACGCGCACCGCGAGGCGTTTTGCGGATACGCCGCCCTTGACGCCAAGCTCCTGCGCAAACAACTGCACGCGCAGCTCTTCCAGCTCCCAGCGCAGGGCTTGTGCTTCGGGATGCGCAAGATCAGCGACAGCCAGTGCATCAGCAAACGGCTTGAGTTCCAGCATCCGCGCTTGATCTTTCACCGGATCACGCTGGGCACGTTCGCCGCGTAGCGACAGCGCCTTGAGATAGCGCGGATATTCGGCCAGCATCGTGGCCGGGGTATCGCGCAGGAAGCCCGGCGCGGCCAGCGCCTCCAGCTGTGCCTGCATGTCGTCGAGGTTGGCCCGTGCCCAGCCGATCAGCTTGGACTCCAGCTTGCCGCGCACCTCGGCCACCAGCGCAAGAATGGTCTCAGCCTGCTTCAGCCGCGCCATCGCTTCGCCAAACAAACCCTTCCCCACCGCGTCCACACGCAGGGCGAAGGCCTCGCCATCGCGCACGGCCAGCAGGCCGTCTGCAGTGAGCGCGGCAAAGGCGCCATCAATCAGATCCGCGCGCAGGCGGTCGGCGTCCTTCAGCCCGTCCTTGCGCGGCGCGGCCGATTCGATGGCGGCATACAGCAGGGAAATTTTCGGTTGCACCGGCAGCTGCTTGCGCGCCTGCTTGCATTTATCCGCCAGCGCGATTGCCAGCAGCCGACGCACGCCCTGCGGGTGGCGCAGCTCGGCCACCTCACGCTGCGCGTGCAGGGCCAGCGACACGCTCTCGCCATCGTCTTGCAAGGCCGGATAGGCAGGCACGCCACCGGCGCCGGGCACGCTGACCGGCACCGGCGTATCCGGGAAGGTGGTCAACCCGGCCTTCGCCATGCCCTGCGCGGCGTGCCGTGCGAAGGCCTGCGCCGCGCGTTCGCCGAAGCGGGCGCGTAGCTCGGCAAGGTCACGCGATTCGGCCAGCACCGTCTTACCCTCGAACAGGCGCAGATTGGCGCGTAGATGCGCATCGATGGCGTCGGTATCGAAATCCACGGCGGACACCGCAACGCCCGAGAGCCGCTGCAGGAATTTCGCCAGCGCGCCTTCGATGGCATCCGTCTCCGGCTGCGCGAACGCCTCGGCGAAAGCGCGGGCAAACTCCGGGGCCGGCACAAAATTGCGCCGCAGCGCCTTCGGCAGCGACTTGATCAAGGCCGCGGCCTTATCTTCCACCAGGCCCGGCGCCAGCCACGATAGCCTTGCCGGATCCAGCGCATTGAGCAGGTGCAACGGCACCGCCACGGTCATGCCGTCATCCACCGCGCCCGGCTCGAAGCGGTACTGCACGGCCAGCCGCGCATCCCCCAGCGCGATATAGGCCGGAAAGCGCGCGGCGTCGGTCTGGTCGGCGACCAGCAGTTCATCGCGGCTCCATTCCAGCGCGGCTTTTTCGTCTTTCGACAATTTCCCGAGCCACGCATCCAGCGCCTGCGCGTTGTGTACATGCGCGGGCAGCCGGTCCAGATACCAGCGCGCCTGCCAGTCCTCGTCCACCACCAGCCCGACCCGGCGCTGCTTGGCTTCTTCCTGTTGCGCCAGTTCCAGCGTGCGCAGATTGCGCGCAAGGAAGGCGCTGCGGGTATTGATCTCGCCGGTCAGCAGCGCCTCGCGCACGAAGATGGCGCGGCTCTCCTCGGGGAACAGCGCGCCGTAGTGGATGGGCCTCTTCGGTGCCAGCACCAGCCCGAACAGGCTGATCTGCTCGCTGCCCAGCACCCGCCCCTGCGCCCGCGACCAGTGCGGGTCGTGCTGGCGACGCGCCAGCAGATGCGGCAATTCGGCAATCGCCCAATCCGGCTCGATCGCGGCATTAGTCAGCGCCCAGACTTTTTCGGTGTCCAGCAGATTGGCCGCAAGCACCCACGGCGGCGGTTTGCTGGCCAGTTTGGAACCGGGGAACAGCGCGAACTTGCGCCCGCGCGGGCCATCGAACCCCCCCTTGTCATTGCGGTTGCCAAGCTGCGTGGGTAGGCCGGCCATCAGCGCGCGGTGCAGCTCAACATAGCCAGCCTCCGCTGCCTTTTCTTCCCAACCCAATTCGGCGCACTGCAGCTTCAACTGCCGGTGCAGCTCCCACCATTCGCGCAAGCGCAGATAGCCGAGGAAGTGTTTATCGGCCCACTTACGCAGCTGCGATTGGGTCATCGCCTCGTGCGCTTCGCGGTAGCCCTGCCACAGCTTGACGATGCCGAGGAACTCGGACTTGGGATCGGCGAACTGCGCATGCGCGGCATCGGCGGCGGCGCGGGCATCGGCCGGACGCTCGCGCGGGTCCTGCACGCCAAGGAAGCTGGCGATCACCAACAGCTCGCGCAGCACGCCATGTGCCTGCGCCGCCACCAGCATGCGCGACAGCTTCACGTCCACCGGCAGCTTGGCCATCTGCTTGCCCACTGCCGTGAGCCTGCGCTCGCCATCCACCGCGCCCAGCTCGTTCAAGTGCTGCCAGCCATCGGCGACCGCGCGCGGATCCGGTGGCTCCAAAAACGGAAACTTTTCGATCTCGCCCAGCCCCAACGCCAGCATGCGCAAGATCACTCCGGCCAGTGCGGCGCGGCGGATTTCCGGGTCGGTGAACTCCGCACGCGACTGGAAATCGGCTTCGGCATACAGGCGGATGCACACGCCCGGCGCGATCCGCCCGCAGCGCCCTGCGCGCTGGTTGGCGCTGGCTTGCGAGATATCTTCGATATGCAGGCGGTCCAATTTCTGCCGCGGGCTATAGCGCTTGACCCGCGCCACGCCGGGGTCGATCACATAGTGGATACGCGGCACCGTCAGCGAAGTTTCCGCCACATTGGTGGCCAGCACGATGCGCCGTTGTGGGCCGGGATGAAACACCCGGTCCTGATCCTTGGCCGACAGCCGCGCATACAGCGGCAGCACTTCGGTGTGCCGATACTTGCGCTTCTCCAGTGCCTGATGCGCGTCGCGGATCTCGCGCTCGCCGGGCAGGAAGATCAGCACATCGCCGATGGATTTTTCCTTCTGGATTTCATCGCAGGCGGCGACGATGCCGTCGATCACCGAACGCTGCCCAGCCTCCTCGCCCTCGCCTTCCAGCGGGCGATAACGCAACTCCACCGGATAGCCGCGCCCCTCCACGCCCACCACCGGCGCGCCGCCGAAGTGCTCGGCGAAGCGGGCGGTGTCGATGGTGGCCGAGGTGACGATCAGCTTGAGGTCGGGCCGGCGCGGCAGCAGCTGCTTGAGGTAGCCCAGCAGGAAGTCGATATTGAGGCTACGCTCGTGCGCCTCGTCGATGATCAGGGTGTCGTATTTCGACAGCCAGCGATCGTTCTGGATTTCCGCCAGCAGGATGCCGTCGGTCATGAACTTGACCGCCGTACTTTCGCTGACCGCATCGTTGAAACGCACCTGAAAGCCCACCGCGCCGCCCAGCGGCACCTGCAGCTCTTCCGCCACCCGCCGCGCCACCGATCGCGCCGCCAGCCGCCGCGGCTGGGTACAGCCGATCACCCCGGCCGCGCCGCGCCCGGCGGCCAGGCACAGCTTGGGCAGCTGGGTGGTCTTGCCGCTGCCGGTCTCGCCGGCAATCACCACCACTTGGTGCTTGCGGATCAGCGCAACGATGTCCTGCGCATGCGCGGCGATCGGCAGGTCTTCCGCCACCTGCGCCTTGGGCAGCTGCGCCGCGCGGCGCTCGCGCTCACTGCTGGAGGCCGCAAGCTTCTGCGCGAAGGCGGCCTGCAGCGCGGCATCGGCGGGCTTGGCCTGCCACTTCGCCAGCAGGCCGAGCAGGCGGCCACGGTCGCGGGTCAGCGCGGCATTGATCTGCGTTTTCGCCTGACGCGGCGTTTGCAGCGCCTCCGGCTTGAATTGTGATTCGATAGCGCCCATCTATTAACAGCAACAGTATTTTCAATTTCAAAACGGCGTAATGTCCGCGTATTGTCGCCGTAAATCCGCTTTTTCGTGAAAAGGAGTTTTGTCATGGCAAAAAGTAAGCTCGAAAAGAGCAAGCCCGCAAAGAGCAAGTCCCCCGTCAGTAGCGCCACCGAGATTGATATCGGGATCAAAACCGACGACCGCGCCGCCATTGCCGATGCTCTCTCACATTTCTTGGCCGACAGCTACACCTTGTACCTGAAGACCCACAATTTCCATTGGAACGTGACCGGGCCGATGTTCAACGCCTTGCACACCATGTTTGAAACCCAGTACACCGAGCAGTGGGCCGCGCTAGACGAAATCGCCGAACGCATTCGTGCACTAGGCTTCCACGCGCCGGGTAGCTACGCCGAATTTGCCAAGCTCAGCTCGATCAAAGAAGCCCCCGGCATGGGCGATGCCCCTGCGTGGCACGACATGGTTGAACAGCTGGTGGCAGGCAACGAGGCCGTATGCCGCACCGCCCGCGCCGCACTAGAAGTAGCCAACGACGCCGACGACGCCCCCACCGAAGACCTATTGACCCAGCGCTTGCAGACTCACGAAAAGTATGCGTGGATGCTGCGTTCGCTGCTGCAATAAAACACGACATTCAGCGGCAACTGACGTACGACTTGCTACCCTAGTGCGATGTCTGATGCCGCCCTTGCAACCCTTCGCCGCGTTTTTGGTTACGACCGTTTTCGCGGCGAACAGGGTCGGATCGTGCAGCATGTGCTGGCAGGCGGTGATGCGCTAGTCCTCATGCCCACCGGCGGCGGCAAGTCGCTGTGTTATCAGCTTCCCGCCTTGCTGCGCGAAGGCTGCGCCGTGGTGGTATCGCCGCTGATTGCGCTGATGCAAGACCAAGTAGATGCCCTGCGCCAGCTTGGTGTTCGTGCGGCGTTTCTCAACTCAAGCCTGAGTGGTGAAGCGGCGGCACAGGTAGAAAAGCAGTTTTCTGCAGGTGAACTCGACCTTCTTTACGTCGCCCCCGAGCGTCTGCTCACACCACGCTTCCTCGCGTTACTGGATCGCACGCGGATAGCGCTGTTTGCCATTGACGAGGCCCACTGCGTATCGCAATGGGGCCACGACTTCCGCCCCGAATACCGCCAACTCACCTTGCTGCACGATCGCTGGCCCGACGTGCCGCGCATCGCCCTAACCGCCACCGCCGATGCCCCCACGCGCCGTGAAATTATCGAGCGCCTCGCATTGGAAGAGGCCCAGCAGTTCATTAGCTCGTTTGACCGCCCCAATATCCGCTACACCGCCGAAGCCCGCGAAGACCGGCGCCAGCTGTTTGATTTCTTAAATCGCCATCGCGGCGAAAGCGGTATCGTCTATTGCCTATCGCGGCGCAAAGTGGATGCCACCGCTGAACTTCTGTGCGAACAAGGCTTCGATACACTGGCCTACCACGCAGGACTAGACGCCGACACCCGCGCGCAGCGGCAGCGCCGTTTTCTGCGCGAAGACGGGCTAATTATGGTGGCCACGATTGCCTTTGGCATGGGTATCGACAAGCCCGACGTACGCTTTGTTGCGCATTTAGACCTCCCCAAATCACTGGAAGGCTACTACCAAGAAACCGGGCGCGCCGGACGCGACGGCGACCCCGCCGAGGCATGGCTGGCCTATGGCATGGGCGACGCCGTGTTGCTGCGACGCATGATCGAAGAAGGCGAGGCCAGCAGCGAACGCAAGCAGCTTGAACACGGCAAGCTAGACGCATTGATTGGCTATTGCGAATCCACCGCCTGCCGCCGCCAAACCCTGCTCGCCTATTTCGGTGAACCGCACGCAGGCCAGTGCGGCAACTGCGATAACTGCCTGCACCCGCCACAAACCTGGGATGCCACCGAAGCGGCGCGCAAGGCGCTGTCGTGTGTGTACCGCACTGGACAACGCTTTGGCGCAGCACATGTGATCGATGTCCTGCGTGGCGCCGACACCGCCAAAATTCGCCAGTTCAATCACCAAACCGTGAGCACCTACGGCATTGGTAAAGAATTGGACACGCGCCAATGGCGCGGCGTGTTTCGCCAACTTACTGCCGCAAGTTTTTTAGACATTGATCTTGAAAGCCACGGCGCGCTGCGTCTCACTGCGAACGCCACACCACTACTACGCGGCGAACGCAGCCTATTATTGCGCAAAGAATTGGCCCGCCCTGAGCGTAAGCATGGCAGTACCACGCAGCGCCCCAGCGCGTTGATTGAGCTCTCCGACGAGGCGAGCCTACGGTTTTCCAGCCTGCGCCAATGGCGCGCCGAAGCCGCGCGCGAACAAAACGTTCCGGCCTATGTCATTTTCCACGACGCCACCTTGCGCCATATCGCCGAAGCCAACCCCAAAACACGCGCAGCGCTCGCCAAGATCAATGGCGTGGGCGGCAGCAAACTGGAGCGCTACGGCGAAGACGTCCTCGACGCACTCGGCGCCGTCTAACGCCCGTCGCCCAGCCACTACAATAGCGCCATGCGCATCGGTCCTTACCTCATTACCCCGAAGGTGATCCTCGCGCCCATGGCGGGCGTGACCGATAAGCCCTTTCGCCTACTGTGCAAGCAGCAGGGCGCCGGGCTTGCCGTATCGGAAATGACCACCTCCGATCCACGCTTTTGGAACACCGCCAAATCACGCACCCGCATGGACCACGTTGGCGAGCCCGATCCAATCAGCGTTCAAATTGCAGGCACCGATCCAGCCACACTCGCCGAAGCGGCGCGCTTCAACGTTGATCACGGCGCGCAGATTATCGACATCAATATGGGCTGCCCGGCCAAAAAGGTGTGCAATGTTTTGGCAGGCTCGGCACTCATGCGCGACCCGCAACTGGTGGGCCAAATTGTGAATGCTGTGGTGCGCGCGGTGAGCGTTCCGGTGACGCTCAAAATTCGCACTGGCTGGGATGCCACACACAAAAATGCGCCGGAGATTGCACGCATTGCTGAGGACGCCGGAATTGCCGCGCTTGCCGTGCATGGCCGCACTCGCGACCAGCACTACAGCGGGCAGGCCGAATACGACACGATTGCAGAGATCAAAACGCGCCTGCACATTCCAGTAGTGGCCAATGGCGATATCGATTCACCACAGAAAGCCGCCTTCGTACTGCAGCACACGGGGGCCGACGCAGTCATGGTGGGCCGCGCCGCGCAGGGACGGCCGTGGCTGCTGGGGCAAATCGCACATTTTCTTGCCAGCGGCGAGCAGCTCCCCGACCCCAGCTTGCCCACTATTCGCGATATTTTGCTCGGCCACCTGCAGGCACTCTACGTTCACTATGGCGAAGAATCTGGTGTGCGTATCGCCCGCAAGCACCTTGGTTGGTATGCCAAAGATCGTCCTGAAAACGCGGCATTTCGCGTCGTGGCCAACCGCGCGCAAACAGCTAGGGAACAGCTCACATTGACGCGTGATTATTTTGATGCCCTAGCACACGCTGGCTAAAGTCCCACCACGGCTCAGGGCGACCAAATAAATACCCTTGAAACCCCCGGCAACCGCGCTCTAACAAAAACCGATAGTGCGCGTCGGTTTCAACACCTTCGGCAATGAGATCAAGCCCCAGCATTTGCGCCAGACTAATGATACTTTGCGCGATCGCTGCGTCCTTGGGGTCATCCATCACATGCCGCACAAACCCTTGGTCGATCTTGATCTGGTCCAACGGCAAGCGCTTCAGGTAACTCATGCTGGAATAGCCGGTACCAAAATCATCCAGCGACAAACCAAACCCCATCGCACGCAGCTCTTGCATAATTGCGATGACGCCCTCTACATCCTGTAACAACAGGCTTTCTGTCAGCTCCAACTTGATCCGCCGAGGGTTTGCGCCAGTATCACTCAGCAAATCACGCAACTCCGCTACGAAATCTTCCTTACGAAACTGGCGCGCACTGACATTCACCGACAG
>NZ_JAHRWW010000022.1 GCF_019104945.1 Thermomonas sp.
GAGCAGCGCGGCGAAGGTAACCCAGCCGCAATGCGTACTTGGTACGTGCCAGATGGTGTGGATACAGGTCCTTCGGGGCACCGCAACCCAGGCCAACGCGGCCCGAAGAAATTTGGAGCCGGTGCAGGTAAGCCGCGCCCACAGGGTGGTGGTTTCGGTGAGCAGCGCGCCCCATACGGCGAACAGCGTGCACCTTATGGCGAGCGCGGCCCGCGTGCCCCCAAACCCTTTGGCGAACGCGGTCCACGCCGCGAAGGCGGCTTCAGTGCTGGCGGCGAAGGCCGCCCGCAGCGCGCACCGAAGCCTTATGGCCACCCCGGCAATGCGCCGTTCTTCCCGTCGGACCACGCGGGTGGTGGCTTCAACCCCTACGGCGGCGGCGCCAGCCACGGCGACAACTTTCGCCCACGTGGCCCTAAGCCTGGTGGCGGCAACCGCCCCCCGCAGAACAAAGGCCCACGTGGCCCGCGTCCGGGTGGGCCACGCCCTGGCGGCCCGCGTCCTAGCAGCGGCCCCCGTGGCCCGCGCGGCGGCGCACGTTAAAACCCTCTAGACTGGGCAGATGAACTCCCTCATTCTGCCCCTGCTGCTTCTTCTATCGCCGCAGAGCACCTCGCCTGCGGCGCCTATTGATTACTTGCAGGCCAAGCGTCTAGCCGACCGTGACGAAGCCAGCGTCACCGACCCTGCCAAGCAAGCACTACTTAGCGCGCAAGCCCAGCTACTCGATGCTGGCGTAGCGCATTGCAACCAGCAACCCTTGCGTAAAGACCGCACACCTTTCGTAGTGGTGATGCAGCTCGACAGCGACGGCCACATCACAGCGACATGGCGACAAGGCGAATCGCCCCTAGCGATCTGCTTACAGCGCTACGTTCGAGATCAAACGCTGATTAAGCCGCCGCAAGCACCTTTCTACGCAGCGCTTGAGATTAGTTTTACGCAATAGTTAAGAAGCTAATTTTGCGGTGATAGACTGGGCCGGGGTATCTCACCGGGGGCGGTGATGGGTGAAATTACGCTACTGTTAGAGCGCTCTCGCAGCGGTGACTCTGCTGCGTGGGAGCAGGCTGTTTCACTTTTATATGACGATTTACTACAGATCGCCCGGCGAGCCACGTTTTCCCGTGGTCCAACGACGCTCAATGCCACTGCACTTGTACACGAATGCTATCTACGTGTAGCACGCAGCCGACACAAGGCCATTGCTGATAGCGGACACTTTCTTGCAATTGCCAGCCGCGCTATGCGGCAAATTATGGTCAACCATGCGCGCGACCGCGTGACTGCAAAACGCGGTGGAGGTGCTGTCCATGTCACATTGACCCAGCAGCAAATCAGGGCCGATCAAGAAGCTAATGAAGTGTTACTGCTAGAGGCTGCACTACTGCAACTTGCAAAAGAGGATGAGCAGCTAAGCCGTATCGTAGATTGCCGCATCTTTGGAGGACTCACCGAGGAAGAAACCGCTAATGCGCTAGAGATATCGCTGCGAACTGTGCAGCGCCGTTGGCAGCAGGCACGCGAAAAGCTTCGTACAAGCCTCACCAATGATTAAGCGCAATGGATCGTTTCGACCAACTGCTTGAACCAGGCAGCCTACTCAAAGGCGCGTTGGCTCAAGACCTATTGCAACAGCACTTCCAAATTGAAGAGCTAAATCATGGGCAACTACTAGGGCCGTTTCAGATCGAGCGTGAGCTTGGCCGTGGTGGCATGGGAATCGTGTACCTTGCAACGCGTGCCGACGGCGCCTACCAGCAGCGCGTCGCAATCAAATGGCTCCCTATTGGCAAGCATGGATCCAAACACGTTGCACAATTTCGCCGTGAACGACAAATCCTCGCTCAACTAAATCACCCCAATATTGCCAAACTTTTGGACGGTGGTCGTAGCGATCACGGCCATCTCTGGTTCGCACTCGAATACATCGATGGATTGCCAGTAGATAAGCATGCCGTCAAGTACCAACTGAGCTGGCAGGCACGCATACGCTTACTGCTGCCCGTTATTGCGGCCGTACAGTTCTCGCACAGTCAACTTCTAGTTCACCGCGACATCAAGCCTGACAACATTCTGATTGATTTCGAAGGCACACCGAAGTTAATTGATTTCGGGGTGGCATCCATGCTGGTTGATGCCGCGTGCTTTAGTGCTTGCACGCCGGGTTTCGCAAGCCCTGAGCAAATGAATGCCGAGCCGGTGACCACCGCCTCGGACATTTGGCAACTTGGTCACTTGCTGCAATGCGTGCTTGAAGCGCATCCCATCAACCAAGCCGCACTGCACTACCCCAACGACCTACACGCCATTATCGAAAAAGCCAAACAACGTCAACCAAATCAGCGCTACACCTCCGCAGCGGAATTACATGCTGATCTGCTAAATCTACTGCAACATCGCCCGGTGCAGGCACGTCCTGCTGGAGTTTTGCATAGAGCAGCGTTACTTACCCGTGCCCATCCAACCGGCACAATTGCAGCCGCACTTTCATTCTCAGCATTTATCGCCATCACGCTAGGATTCATGTTGCGCCTTGCCGCCGAACGTGACGCAGCTAAACAAGCGCAATTTACCTCCGAACAGATCAATGCATTCTTGCTACAAGACTTCCTTCCCGCTGCGGATCCTCTGCAAGATGGTTCAAGTGAAATCAGTGTTGCTGACTTGGGTGAACAGGCGTTGACACGCGTTGAGTCTCGGCTAGGCAAGTTTCCAGAAGTTGCTGGCAATATCGAATCCAACCTTGGTGACATGCTTGGCAACTTGGGGCGGTTCCGATCGGCAAGAGCCGCTTATACAAATGCCATTGCACACCTTACTCAGGCCGTAGGAAGCCAGGACGAACGTGTCCTTCGTGCACGCTTAAACTTGGAAAAAACCCGTATCGAACCAAGTATGCTGCAGACTGCAGATACACGGCTATTACCGTTGCGCACCGACATATTAAAAGCCCTCGGCCCACACTCTGCATTGCTAATAGAAACCGATGCGTACCTCGCACGTGCTGCCTTCCTTCGAGATGATTTCAAGCTATGCCAATCCCGTTACCTTGAGCTACTACCGAGGGAGCGTGATGCATCATCTGAAGAGCTTGGTGGTATCTATATTGGCTTGTCCCTGTGCGAAAGCAGATTAGGAAATTGGGATCAAGCCATTTTGCATGCCCGCCACGCACGCACCATCAATACCCAAGCACTTGGCCCCAACAATCCGCTTACACTGGAAACACAAATTGCCATTGAGACGGCGCTTTTAGGCAGCGGCCGTTACGAAGAGTCTGCGCAAGTTTCTCGCGAGCTTGTTGCCGCGCTAGAGGGGCGTTATGGCCGCATGCACCCCACCACACTCACCATCTTGCACGACCAAGGTTTGGCGACACTCTGTGCAGGCAAGCCGAAAGAAGGGGTCAAACTGCTCAAATACGTTGTCGAAGGTCGCGCCAAGACATTGGGAACACAGCACCCTTGGTATGCAATGACACAAAGTGTGTTGGCAATGGCGCTAATCAAGGATCATCAACTTGATGACGCTGCTCAAGCACTATCCATGGCACGCGAAGCGTTAGGTAACCACGGTGAAGAACTACCCTACATCAGCCTTACTCTTCTGCAAAATGAAGCCGACCTAGCGCTCGCACAACATCGTTATGCAGACGCTATCACACGCTATCGTGAAACGATGCAAATTGCCTCGCGCATGTTCCCAAGCAACCACCGTGGCTACGCCACATTGCAGATAGGTGTTGGGCTCGCACTCATCAATAATGGACAAAAAGACGAAGGGCAGCAGTCTATAAAGCAGGCACTGAACACACTAGGCACTCGTGCCGACTGTCGCAGCGAAATGATCGCCAGTGCACGCCAAGCATTGAGTAAATCAATGTAAACAACATCCTTTTTTGTGGCGGGATTCTCACCCATTTCGTGTTGTTGATGATCAAGGGGATATCACAACAAGCTACGGCCGGTACGTGCCGGAGCGAATCAACATGAAATCGAAGGGGAGTTCGCGCACATCATGAAACCATTGACTATCGTCTACCTAAGCGTCGTTATGACGCTTGGGCTTTCAACCACTGCGAATGCAGGCAAAACGCTAACATTACGCTTAGAGGCGAGCTCCAGCGTTGGCAACGTCACACTAATACGTGCAGAGAGCGGCAACATGTCCGCCCGGCCAACAAACAAAGAAGCAATAGAAAACAACAACTTACTATTAATTGGCCGTGATAAAAACGGGAACCAGCTCTTCACTCACAGCACACGCGACCCCCGCGTTATTCGCGCCGAATCGTTCAACCCAAGAGACGGGAAAATTGAGTCCGTTCGGGATGTATTTTTCAAGAATCAACAATTTGAGGTGCAAGTCCCCTACCACTCTGCCCTAGCCTCTCTAGAGATTGGCTCTCCAAGCAAAGCTGGTGCCGGCATAACTGCAGCAGGAAGGTTAGGGAAAATCTCTATTGATCAAATTCAACGGTTATTGAGAAAAAAACAGCAGCAAACGGTTCAAGCAAGCAACGTTTCGGGCAGTGAACTGCTTATCAACAATGGTCCTGCAGAAAAGCGTCTCGACATCGTCATCATGGGGGACGGCTACACCAGTAACGAGATGCCCAAATGGCGCAGTGACGCGCAAAAGGTTGTTACTGGGTTAATGGCAGACCCACTTTTTGCCGCGAATGCTAAAGCACTCAACGTGCGCAGAGTTGACGTCATCAGTGCGCAATCGGGGATCGATGACCCACCCTATGGCATTTCTCGCAACACTGCACTCAATGCCACAATGGCGTGCGCTGGCATCGACCGTCTTGTTTGCGCCGATAACAATCTTGCCTATAACGCAGCAGCACAGGTCACCTCGGCCGATGGTCGCGACGTAATCTTGGTTGTTGGAAACACCACGCGCTATGGCGGCGGCGGTGGGTACATCGCAACAATGACCATGCACAGCGCAGCAACCGAATTGGCCTTACACGAACTGGGACACACTCTATTTGGCCTAGCCGATGAGTATGACTACGGTAGCTGTTATGGCGGAGAACCGTCAGCCCCCAATGTCACCCGTCAAACACAGCGCCCCTACATCAAATGGGGCTCACAAATTTCTGGCTCAACACCACTTCCCACGCCCACCAACCGCTACACGCTTGGCACCGTAGGTTTATTCCAAGGCGGAAACTATTGCACGGCAGGCGTTTATCGGCCTACCGAGAACTCCAAAATGCGCAACCTTGGTTACCCATGGGACGCAGTAAACTGGGGAGTCGCGAGCAATATTTTTAGCCGATATAAAGACACTAACACTCCTGACCCCAATCCGAATCCCAACCCCGACATAACAACGGTTACGGGCAGCTTAAGTGGTACAGGCAAGTATGCCGATCATCCAAGCCCATACGTTTACTTAGCAAATGGCGGCGCTATCAGCGCTTCGCTGAGGGGACCTTCCAACGCCGATTTCGAGTTATACCTGTACCGTTGGAACGGCTCTTCTTGGCAAGCTGTCGCCAAGTCCGAATCCCCCACATCCACTGAAAGCATCAGCTACAGCGCGAACTCGGGCTATTACACGGTTGAAGTGTATTCCTACCGAGGCACTGGCACCTACACATTGACCTACTCCATGCCCAAGTAGGCACCAGGCAGACGCAACACAACCTTCTAAATTTTCCAAGGGAGATCGCTATGCAATCAACACGCCTCACCTTCAGCCTGCTTATCTGTGCGCTGGCAACAGCGCTGCCCCCCAATACAGTATCCGCGCAGTGGTATGTCAGCGCACAGAAGCCCATCAAGAACAGTTACATCGTTGTTCTTAAAGAAGATGCCGCCACCTTGCAGGGTGAAACAAGCGCAACCAACCGCGTAACGCGAGGAATGGCGACACCTCCAACCGTTGCAAACGTTGCCACTGCATTGACAAGCCAATATCGGCTAAGCCTGAAGCAGTCTTATAACCGCGTACTACGAGGGTTTAGTATTCACGCTGACCCAGCTACAGTGAAGCGCCTGCTGCGTGATCCGCGTGTTGCGTATATAGAAGAAGACGGTGTAATGCACGCAAGCGCCGTACAAAACGGCGTAACGTGGGGGCTTGATCGCATTGATCAGCGTAACCTGCCGCTCAATAACAGCTACGCTTATTCCACCAGTGCCAGTAATGTCTCTGCCTATGTCATCGACACGGGCATCCTAGCCTCGCACAGCCAATTTGGCGGCCGGGTGCAGCAAGGCTATAGCGCCATCAACGATGGCTACGGCACATCCGACTGCGCCGGGCACGGCACCCATGTTGCAGGCACAATTGGTGGCACAACTTATGGTGTCGCAAAAGGTGTAAAACTTTACCCAGTTCGTGTGCTTGGCTGTGATGGCTACGGCTCCACTTCCGGCATCGTCGCTGGTATGGATTGGGTTGCCAGCACTCACCGGGGGCCTTCTGTCGTCAACATGAGTCTAGGAGGTGGGGCATCCACAGCAACAGACCAAGCCGTGGCCCGTTTACGAAACTCTGGCGTAGTCGTTGTTGTGGCAGCAGGTAACGAAAACCAAGACGCCTGCTATGTTTCACCTGCTCGCGCTGCTGGTGCAATTACTGTAGGTTCAACCCAAAACAATGACTATCGTTCTTCATTCTCTAATTGGGGAACATGCGTCAACATTTTTGCCCCGGGAAGCAATATTACTTCTAGTTGGAACACCGGAAGCTCGGCAATCAACACTATCAGCGGGACATCAATGGCTACTCCGCATGTCGCCGGTGCTGCCGCGCTGTATCTTGCTAACACCCCCAATGCAACGCCCACCCAAGTTGAGCAAGCACTTTATGCCAGTGCGACGCCCAACAAAGTGCTCAATGCAGGGACAGGATCCACGAACCGCATGCTTTACACGGGGGGCGGCTCTCCGGACACTCCCGATCAGCCCGATCCATCCGGAACAACAGTCACAGGAACCCTTCAAGGAACGGGCTACTACGCTGATCATCCCTACCCTTATCAATACATTCCGAATGGCGGCACCATTACGGCATCACTGAAGGGGCCTTCGAATGCTGATTTCGAACTGTACCTCTACCGCTGGAACGGCTCTTCATGGCAAGCCGTTGCAAAATCAGAGACGCCGTCTTCCAACGAGTCCATAAGCTACAACGCTAGCCCAGGGTATTACACGGTCGAAGTTTACTCATACCGTGGATCAGGCAATTACACACTGACTTACTCATTCCCGAAATAACGTCCCTGCAATTCGGCTTTGGACTAGGGCGGCGTGGTTTAGCCGCCCATTTTTCCAAAACTCAGCCCAACGCCTTCAACGCCGCTGCGTAATCCGGTTCTTCTGCAATTTCAGAGACAAGCTGGGTGTGCAGGACGTTGTTGTTTTCATCCAGCACCACGACTGCGCGTGCAGCAAGGCCAGCCAATGGGCCGTCTTCAATCGCAACGCCGTAGTTATTCAAAAACTCGCGGCCGCGCATCATAGAAAGCATAGTGACGTTGTTGATGCCTTCTGCGCCGCAGAAGCGCCCTTGCGCAAACGGAAGGTCGGCAGAAATGCACAGCACCGCCGTGTTTTTCATATTGGCCGCGTCTTGATTGAAATGACGCACCGACGCCTGACAAACGCCTGTGTCGATGCTGGGGAAAATATTGAGCACTTTGCGCTTGCCAGAAAAATCAGCAAGGCTCTTCTCGCTTAAATCGCCTGCAACCAGCTTAAATGCTGGTGCTTGATTGCCAACCTTGGGAAGCTGCCCGCCAACCTTGACGGGGTTACCATGAAACGCGACTGTGGACATAACGCACTCCTTCCTGATTAAGTGCGCAAATGATAGTCAGTCTTATGTGACGATTACGTCACAACCGCAGTCCATGCGGGCGTTCCAAACTTTTCTTCCACCAGTTGCTGCGCACGCGCCAATTCATGCGGCTGTACGGCGCTTGCTTGCAGTCCGTGTGCGTTGCGGAAGGTTTCGATCATGCGCGCAATCACATCCTCACGTGCAAGCCCGGTTTGCGTGCGCAGCGGATCAACGCGCTTGTTCGCGCTTTGCGTGGCTTTGTCCGACAGTTTTTCGCGCCCAATCCGCAGCACCTCTAGCATCTTGGTGGAGTCGATGTCGTAGGCCATGGTGACATGGTGCAGCACCGCTTTGCCGCGTCGCATTTGTGCAGCTCCGGCAATTTTCCCGGCCTTGGATGCAATGTCGTTGAGCGGCTGATACCACGCATCAATTCCGAGCGAACGCAACGCTTCTAGCACCCATGCATCCATGAAGGCATAGGACTGCTCGAACGACATACCTTGCACTAATGATTCGGGTGCAGACAGCGAATATGTGATCGTATTCCCCGGCTCGATAAACATCGCGCCGCCGCCGGTAATTCGGCGCACAACCTCAATACCATGACGCTGTGCGCCTTCGGGATCCACTTCGTTGCGCAGCGACTGAAAGCGCCCAATCACCACTGCAGACGAGGCCCACTCCCATACGCGCAACGTAGGCGCGCGCCGTCCTGCAGCCACCTCGTCGGTAATGGCCTCATCCAGCGCCATATGCAATGCAGGCGATTGCGGGCCTTCGTGGATCAACTGCCAATCAAAATCATTCCACTGGCTCACGCGATGTCCTCACTTTCAATAGCACGACGCACGGCCACAGCCACAGCTTCAGGACTCATGCCGTACATCTGCACATCGTCAGGAAGCTGCGCCGTGATACATGCGCTAAGCTCGGCTTCGGTTGCGTTGGCCGCTTGCCCGGATAACGCTGCATTGATGCTATCGAGTGCCGTGTCGGGTTCCAGAAAAAAATCGCCACTTATGGCAACGGCTGCTAATAGGCCGTTAACGACGCTCAAGTCGGCGACGATGAGCTTGCCGCCGGGCATTTTGTATTCGCCATGTTTTCGCATAGGCCTAGTCTAGTGGGGCTTGAATGAAGTGTCTCTTCATCCTTAGGAAAAATAAAATTTCTTTTCGAACTTGACAAACGGGCATGACCTGTTTGCATCATTGTCCGCGGCCGCACTTAGCGGCCGTACGCATTTTCGGAGATCGCCCGTGGAATTTCGCACCATCATTGAACCCTTCCGTATTCATTCGGTTGCGCCGCTGCGCATGACCACCGAAGCGCAGCGCCGCGAGGCGGTGCAAGCGGCGGGCTACAACTTGTTTTCGCTGCATTCGGACGACGTGCTAATCGACCTGCTCACCGACTCTGGCACTGGCGCGATGAGCCGCGACCAATGGGCCGCGATCCAGCACGGTGACGAGTCTTATGCGGGCAGCCCCTCGTTTGGAATTTTCAAAGACGCGGTGCAAAACCTATTCCCGTTCAAGCACATCATCCCCACCCACCAAGGGCGTGCGGCGGAAAAAATTATTTTTACTGTGCTGGGCGGTAGCGACAAGACCATCCCCAGTAACACCCATTTCGACACAACCCGCGCCAATATCGAATACACCGGCGCTTCGGCTGAGGACCTAGTGATTGCCGAAGGCCGCGACCCGGCCAGCCAGCACCCGTTCAAGGGCAATATGGACGTGGCGCGTCTGGATGCATTTCTAACCGAGCATAAGGGCCACGTGCCTGCGGTGTTTATCACCATCACCAATAATTCTGGCGGCGGCCAGCCGGTGAGCCTTGCCAACCTGCGCGAAACCAGCGCGCTGTGTAAAAAACACGGTGTACCGCTATTTCTTGATGCCTGCCGTTTCGCAGAAAACGCATGGTTTATTCGTGAGCGTGAAGCGGGCCAGCAAAACCGTGATGTCGCCGATATCGTGCGCGAAATGGCCAGCCTAGCCGACGGCATGACCATGAGTGCGAAGAAGGACCCGATGGGCAATATCGGTGGCTGGCTCGCACTGAACGATGACGAGATGGCTGAGCAATGCCGCAACCTGCTGATCCTCACCGAGGGCTTCCCCACCTACGGCGGCCTTGCTGGGCGCGACTTGGAAGCATTGGCGCAGGGCTTGAAAGAAGTGGTGGATCACGACTACTTGCGCTACCGCATTCGCTCCACCGCCTATCTGGGTGAAGCGTTGATTCGATCAGGTGTTCCGGTGATGCAGCCAATTGGTGGCCACGCGGTGTACCTCGATGCACGCGCCCTGCTGCCGCACATCGCACCGCTGCAATACCCCGGCCAAGCACTAGCTGTGGCGCTGTATGAGGCAGGCGGCATTCGTGGCTGCGAAATTGGTACGGTGATGTTTGGCCGCCACCCTGATGGCAGTGAAACGCCAGCGGCAATGGACTTGGTGCGCCTTGCCATCCCACGCCGTACTTACACGCAAAGCCATATCGACTATGTCATTGAGGTGTGTCAGCACGTTGCCGGCAAGGCCAAGGAACTGCGTGGGCTGCGCATTGCTTATGAACCCAAGCAACTGCGCCACTTCACCGCACGTTTTGATCCATTAGCCTAAGTACCGAGCTCGTATTGCTCTAAAGTCGGCATCTGCGAATACGGATGCCGGTTCGCACCAGCAAATGCTTTACGCAGATCATGAGTAATCGTTTCGATCTGCGAGGCTACTGCGGCAGGAACATAACCTACATGATTGGCTGCTGCCTGCAAGCGCTTTGCCCATACCTCCCAGCGCTGGAGTTCTGCGCCTGTGGGAACAGGTGTTTGCTTAAAACTGAGCGGAGAAAACTTGGCGTGCAATGCCAGTTCTTCGGTAGAAATATCTAGCGCAAGTGTTTTTTCAAGAATGCCTCGCCACAGCGGAAGCACGTTCGTACTGTCTATGGACGATGACTGCGTAAGCTGGTTCGCGTGCCGCCGATAACGCGCAAGCACCGTCCCGGTATTGGCAACAGCATGCCCGCCAAAAGTCTGTACCACGCGATGCGCCATCAACCAGTCTTCACCGATCGCTGCAACCGGCGCATCAATCTTCTGCAAGAGGGCCCTGCGGAAAGTACATATACCGCCATACACTGGGCAGAAAAAGAGCAACGCGGCGGCGATTGCATCGGCACGAGTCGGCATCTTGATACGCGCACCGTCTTGTCTCAGCGCTATAGGGGCATCTGCCCATAGCCGCATGTCGCCGCCCACCAACATAACGTCAGGGTTACGTAGCAGCCTTAACGGATCAACAAAGCGATTAGGTTCGCAACAATCATCGGCATCCACACAGGCAATGACCGGGCTTTGCACATATGCAAAACCCAGCCGACGTGCCCGGCCAACGCCGAGATTGATACCACTGCGCACCACTTGCCCAGGCAGCTTCAGTGAGGCCAAGACCGAACGCGCCACCTCTGCGGTATCGTCTTGCGATGCATCATCCACAACGATGATCTGATCCAACTGCTCAAGCCCATGCGCACACGCAAGCGACTGCAGCGCATCCGGCAGATAAGCTGCCGCATTGAACGCAGGTATCACAACGCTAAAACGATCATCTTGTGACCGTTGATGAAACCGCACTCCGCCCATGCAGGCAGACTAGCAGTTAAAAAGTTTACGGAAGGTCAAGCCCCTCTGTGCTAGCGCAGCTCTTGGGAGATATCGAGTTGCTCGACACGATCGCCAAATTGTTCCAACACCCAACCAAGCTCTAGCACCAACACAATAAATACACATACGAAGACCACAACAAAGCCCGGTACCAAGCCCCAAATGGCATTCACCAAAAAGAAAGCGAGCCCTGCAAGCAGCGTAGCGGGTACTAACGCCAACAACAGCGCCAGCATATACCCCGCCATAAAGATCAAGCGCTGCCCCATCACCTCAACCCCCTTCGGCCCACCTCCCAACGCCTGCGCCCAAGCCGGGAAATAAAGCGCTCCCGCAAGCGGCACGCTCAACATCAAACCGGATAGCGGAGGCACCCACAGCGCCACACCCAAGGTGGCCGCAACGATACGTGCTGGCGTCATCATCTGGGCACCACCAGCGATAATGCTGCACACCGCAGCCGTCCACAGCAGTAGCCACAGTGCAAAACTCATCACGATAGTGGGTGACAGCAGTTGGCCTAATGCGATTTGCTGGCCGGTTAGCGGCATGGACCTCAGCACATCGAGCTGTTCTAAAAAGCGCAATAACCGGTATTGCCGAATCATTGGCGCAAATACCAAGGCATAGGCCGCAACCACCAGCGATACCGCCGCCACACCCAGTAGCACGGGCTTTGACCAAGCCACTTTTGCTGCAAATAACTGCGCGCTGGCAAAGACAATACCGCAAGCGATCAGCCAACTCCTTAGGCGGTATAAAGGCCCCAGTGCAAGCAACTCTTCCCATAGAAATGCAACGGCCTGCCGCCCTTTTGCGTGCAACGCAAACGGCTCTGCCTTTGCCTTCTTTGGCCTGCCTAAGCCTAAGCGCCCCTGTTTCGCTGCAGCCACCAGCGCAGCCCTGCGCTCAGCTTTCGCAATTGAAGCTTCTTCAAACGACACCTGTGCTCGCACCGCCCAGAAATACAATATTCCAAGCAAGGCCAAAGCTTGCGGAAGCGCACGGAAAAAAAGCCGCAGATCGGCCGCAAAAATAGGTGCCGTTAGCCACTGAAATGGCAACAACACCCAGACCAAAGGCGAATGGAGCACCACACCCTGCCCCCATGCAAGCACCATTTCTCGCTTGGTCAACACATCGTCATCGAAAGGTGCAGGCGCCATCTGGAATAGGCGCACACACCAATACCCCAGCCCCACGATAACAAGCAGAACGATCGCTCGGCGCAGCCCAATCCCCATGCCCATACAACGCAATCGCTCTCGGCTAAACGCTGCTGCAACGGTATATAGCCGGCTTACTGACAGCATCAACCATAGCCCAACGACGTGCTGTACCGGGTGGCCAATGCCACGATGCAGCAGCAGCCCGATCAATAACGAAGAAAGAATGATGCCCGGCTGCGAGCGCAGCAAGCTGTATTGAATCAACGTCGTGCGCGACAGCGGCGCAGGAAACAGAAAATCGATTTCTGATTCATTAAAACCAAGTGGCGCGCCCTCTCCTGCAAGCAGCCAATCCAGCAACACAAACAGCAGCAGCAAGATCGCCGTTACGGTGGGAAGCACCACCAGCAGCGCTGGATTGATCAACTCAGCCATACCTTCCCGGCTCAGATCTCCACCAAGCAAGTGCCGAAAAAAGAACCAATAAAAGTAAACGAGTGCCGCCAATGCACCCAGTAAGTATTTAGGCTGCCGAATACGCAACAAGCTGCGCCGCAGCTTATTGCCAAGCGTCATGACCTGCAGATAGAAAAATGCACTTACTGCAACCGAAAAACGCGAAGACTGGGGCTGTACTGTCATACGAGCGGCTCGCGCTCATCCGCTGTTGCACGGAAGAAGACTTCTTCCAAAGAAGCACCCCCTTCTACCTGATAGCGCTCACGCACTTCAGCCACCGAGCCAGCGGCGATTTTTTGTCCTTGTTTCAAAATCAGCAGATGGGTGCAAACTTCCTGCACCAAATCCAAAAGATGCGAGCTAAGAATAATCGCCGCCCCTTCCGCCGCCAGCTTGCGCATGGTGTCTTTCATCCTGCGAATCCCGTAAGGATCGAGGCCAGTGAGTGGCTCATCCAAAATTACAGCCTGCGGGCGATGGATCAGCCCGCAAGCAATGGCCAACTTTTGCTTCATTCCCCGCGATAGCTCTGAAGGCAGCAAGCCGCGCTTATCGCCCATCTCCAGCTCATCGAGAAGCGGTTGTGCGCGCTCGCGCCAGTCGCCAACCTGATAAAGCCGCGCCACAAAATTCAGGTGCTGCTCCACTGTCAGGTGCTCGAACAGGCGCGGCTCATCTGGAATGAAGGCCAGTTGCTGCTTAGCGGCAACGGGGTCGCTAGCCACATCGCGATCAGCAATGCGTGCACGTCCCGAGGTTGCAGGAATAATTCCAGACAAGCAGCGCAGCGTGGTGGTTTTCCCAGCACCATTTGGCCCCACCAAGCCCATGATCTGCCCTGCTTCCACGCGGAACGAGAGGGTATCTACGGCCCTGAAACTGCCGTAGTACTTGTTCAGACCTTCTGCTTCAATCATTGATGCCCCCAATAAAACAGCCGCATTGCGCGGCTGTATCCATGACCCGCCATAGTAAAAGCGGGACTTAGCCGAATGCAAACGCATCCGCATCATTCAATGCTGGGAAGCGCTGGCGGTGTACTAGTAGCTCGGCCCATTGTAAAGTTGTAGTGCTCACCACTTCCTCATCCGCCGCTTCACTCAATGGCTGACCTAAGAAGTTGATCACCGCGCTATCACCGCTGTAATGCAGCTGATTGCCATCGGTGCCCACGCGATTCACACCAACAACGAAGCTGAGATTTTCAATTGCGCGCGCGCGTAGCAAGGTCTTCCACGGATAGCTGCGCACCGAAGGCCAATTGGCAACATACAGCGCTAGGTCATAATCGGCTTGGCCAGTTTGAGCCGCATCAAAACGGTTGCGTGCAAACACTGGGAAACGCAGGTCGTAGCAGACCTGCAGCAAAATACGCCAGCCCTTCCACTGCACCACAACGCGCTTATCCCCTGCTGCATAGCGCTCGTGCTCTTTGGCAAATGAAAAGAGATGGCGCTTGTCGTAGTGTGTCAGCCCACCATCCGGGGTGGCGAACAGCATTCGGTTATAGACGTTATCGCCATCGCGCAATTGTACGCTACCGGTTACTGCGGCACCGAGCTTGGCCGCTTGTTCTTGAATCCAAGCCACCGTTGGCCCTGTCATGTCCTCGGCGTTGGCAATTGCATCATTCGAAAAACCACTGGTGAATGTTTCTGGCAACACCACAAGATCGGTTGTATCGCGCAGTGGCGCGATCAATCGGCCGTAATACCGGCGGTTTTCTTCCGGGTCGTGCCAGCGGGTATCACCTTGAACAATGGAAACACGAAGATCCTGCATGGAGGCTGCGTCCTTGTCTGTCATGCGTGTGGAGGGTCGGGTGTGAATTTCAATACATTACCGTTAATACAATAGCGTTTCCCGGTGGGCGGCGGGCCATCGTTAAACACATGCCCCAAATGAATGCCGGTGCTCGCGCTACGCACTTCGATGCGGTGCATGCCGTGGCTATCATCTTGTAAAAACACAAGTGCGCCTGCTACCGGCTCAAAAAAGCTGGGCCAACCGCAGGCGCTATCGAACTTAGCATCGCTGCGAAACAGCGCAGCACCACTGATAGGGTCAAAGTAGGTACCAGGTCGTGTTTCATGCAAATGTTCGCCCGTACCGGGGAGCTCAGTACCGCTGTCGAAAGCGATGCGCTGCTGTTCCGCGCTAAGCATATGGAAACCCAGCCACTGCCAAAACTTTTGGGCATCTCCCGGGTAACCGGTAAACCGCGCTACTTCTTTTTGCTTTTTGAATAGCACAATGGTTGGGGTGGCCAAAAGCGGCCCCGCCAGTACCCAGCCGTTAGGGGCTTGCTGTGATTGGGTGCGCACAAATGGAACATCGGCCTGCCAATGCGCGAGCACATCGGCTTCGAACTTTTCACAATACGGGCAATCCTCAGCCTCATAAACCACGAGCTGCGCGTCTTCTTGCAAGGCTGCAGCATCCAGTGCGGCAGCGGCATGGTTGGCTGCCACTAGGCCGTACTTCACCCCGGTACCTCCCAGCCCGCAATACCCATCTGGGTTTTTGATCAGATAATCTTGATGCAGTTCTTCTGCGCGGTTGTAATGGCGCAGCGGGAGAATTTCCGTGGTGATTTTGCCAAACCCGGCGGCGGTGAGGTTTTGCTGGTAAAGCGCAAGGCTTTGCTGCGCAAGTGTGGCCTGCTGTGGTGTAGTGGTGTAAATCGCGCTGCGGTAGTTGCTGCCAATGTCGTTGCCCTGCCCGCCCACCTGCGTTGGGTCGTGGCTCTCCCAAAACACCGCTAGCAGTGTCATTAAATCGAGCTGTTTCGGGTCGTAGCGCACCCGCACAACTTCCGCGTGATTACGCGCATGGCTCGCCCCCATATGGATACGCCGCTCTTCGCGCAGCACATCTTCATACCCTACTGAAGGGGTATCCCCTCCGGCATAGCCCACCTCCACAGCGGCCACACCGGGAACCACGCGCAAGCGTTTTTCTGCCCCCCAAAAACAGCCCATTCCAAAATAAATATCTTGTAATTGCGTTGCATTCATCGCCTGTTCTCCCGTCATCGGACGCGCCTGCAGGGTGCGCCAGCCAAGCAGCATCACCACTCCCGTCAGCAATAGCGCAAGTAACATTGCGAAGATTTTTTCGGGCTGCATAGCCGAACCCTTCGAGACCGATAACCGCCATTACCTTCTCAAAATAGGTGTTGTCACGGTGTTAGGCAAACCTGAACGCCAGCTTTCACAGCCGCGCAGCTTTGTTGCGACACCTTTGAGGCTGCAGTACTGTCGGCTAAGCCTTTGGCGCTGGGGGATGGGTGCAACAGTGCAAAGAGCCAGCAGATACGCCAACTACAATGAGGATAGGTCATGAACACGTTCAGATTGTCCGCAGTTGCTCTGTTATTCGCCGTTTCTGGAAGCGCATTCGCCCAATCGGCTCCACCACCGCAAGCGGCACAAGCTACAAAAGCCCAAGACTTCAACACTGTGCGCAGTAATCGCCAAAACAGCGCTATTGGCACAGCCCAAGACTTCAATACGGTACGCAGCAACCGTCAAAATAGCGCGCTGCGAACCAACCCCACGCAAGGCCCCACCCCAACACGCGGCCTGCCACAGAGCAGCGCGATGGGGCCAGCGCAAGATTTCAACACTGTTCGTAGTAACCGCCAGAACAGCGCACTAAAAACCGCCCCTGCGCAAGATTTCAATACGGTGCGCAGCAACCGTCAAAACAGCAATTAGCAAGCATTAAAGCTTGACCAACCGCTCGATGGCGGCGTCTACCGTGGCTTCGTTTTTTGCAAAACACAGCCGCAGTAAACGCTGTCCTCGCGGCGGGTTGGCGTAAAACGGGGAGAGTGGAATGCCGGTAACGCCATGCTCGGTGGTGAGCCAGCGCGCAAATTCGAGGTCAGGCAAATCACTGATCGCTGAATAATCCACCAACTGAAAATAACCACCCGGAACCGGCAATGGCTTGAGCTTGGTCGTCGCCAGCTTGGCACGGAAGGCGTCACGCTTGCCCTGATAGAACGCGCCCAATTGCAGATAGTGCTCCGGTTCTTCGCGGATCATGTCGGCAAACGCATACTGAGCCGGGGCGAAGCTACAAAAGGTGTTGTATTGGTGCACCTTGCGGAACTCGGCGGAGAGCGCTGGCGGGGCGATCGCATAACCCAGCTTCCAGCCTGTGCAGTGGTAGGTCTTACCGAAGCTGGAAATAACGAAGGCGCGTTCACGCAGCTGTGGGTAGCGCAGCGCAGATTCGTGACGAGCACTATCAAACACGATGTGCTCGTACACTTCATCACTGAGCAGGTAGATGCCGGTGCCGTCTAGCAGGCCGATCAAGGCTTGCATGTCGGCCGCGCTGAACATTGCACCGGAGGGGTTGTTTGGGCTGTTAATCATCAGCATCCGCGTACGCGGGGTAATTGCAGCGCGAATGGCCTCCCAGTTTGGGGTGAAGCTAGCCGGATCCAGCGCCACATGCACGGCGGTGGCACCGGCCAATTCAATCGCCGGTTCGTAGCAGTCATAGCAAGGATCAAGCACGATCACTTCATCACCCGCCCGTACCACCGCATGAATGGCATTGAAAATCGCCTCGGTGGCGCCACTGGTGACGGTAATCTCGGTGTCCACGTCCGGCGCCCAGCCGTAGCAGCGCGTAGTTTTCTCGGCGATCGCTTGGCGCAGCGCGGGGATGCCAGTCATCATCGGATACTGGTTATGCCCATCGCGCATCGCCTTGGTGAGCGAAGCCAACAGACGCTCCGGCACCGGGAAATCAGGAAAGCCTTGGCCAAGATTCACCGCACCATGCTGGGCCGCTAACTGCGACATCACGGTAAAGATGGTGGTGCCGACTTTCGGCAGTTTGGTTTCAATCTGCATCGCTACAAAACCCATCCTAGAGAAGCAACAGTGTACGAAATTGCGGGCACCCCGCATGTATTCCCATGGCATGCCGGTATCATTGCCAGCCAATGAGTGAATTTGCCGCCCCATCCAGCCCCTTGCTTGCCGCGCATGAACTACTGTTTATGCGCGACGATCTGCCGATCTTCGGCCCGCTCGATTTTTCCGTAAATGAAGGCGAGGCGCTACTGGTACAAGGCAGCAATGGCGCGGGAAAAACTACGCTCTTGCGTGTACTGGCTGGGCTTTTGCGCGCTAACGCAGGGCACGTTGAGATTGACGGCAAGCCAGCGCAGCACGAATTGCGCGCGCGCCATACGGCGTATTTGGGGCATCTTCCTGGGTTAAAGGCCGATCTTTCTGCCCTGCAAAATCTGCGTTATCTGTGTGGTTTGCATGGCCGTCGCCCTAAGCAAACCCATGAAGCGGCGCTGCATATCGTCGGGCTTACTGGGTTTGAAGACGCCCCCGTGCGCACACTTTCTGCCGGGCAAAAAAAACGACTGGGGCTGGCGCGGCTCTGGCTATCGCCTGCTCCGCTTTGGTTGCTAGACGAACCCTACGCGAACCTCGATCTTGAAGGCATCAACTTAGTTAATCGCATGGTGCAGGCCCATCTACGCAGCGGCGGTGCGGCGCTGATTACCACTCATGGCGCATATGCGGCCCCACCTGTACGCACCCGTCTGCTGGAAATGACGAGGGCCACCGTATGATGTGGCAGGCCGCTCGTGCGCTAATGGTGCGTGATTTACAACTCCTTTGGGCACGCCGTGGTGATGCCTTCCAACCCGCTTTATTCGCGCTGCTCACCGTCGTGCTATTTGCCCTTGGCCTTGGTGGTGAAGCCAAAGCACTCTCCCCGGTTGCCTCGGCGGTACTCTGGCTGGCCGTACTGCTGGCGGGGCTGCTCGCGCTAGACAATTTGTTCCGCGGTGATGCCGAAGACGGCTCGCTAGAGCAGTGGATGCTCGCACCCGTTCCACTGTGGTGGCTGGTGCTTGTGCGCACGCTTATGCATTGGTTCACAACTGCGCTGCCGGTCATTATCGCCGTTCCATTTTTGGGTGAACTGCTCTACCTGCCGCATGCACAACTGCCTGTATTGCTGCTGTCGCTGCTGCTCGGCACACCCATCCTCAGCCTCCTAGGTGCTGTTGTTGCCGCGCTCACCGTGGGCATGCGCCGCGCCGGTGTATTGCTCGCCCTTTTGGCGCTACCGCTGTATGTGCCTGTACTGGTGTTTGGCGCAGGTGCGGTGGCTGCCGATGCGCAAGGCTTAGACGCGGTGGGGGCGTTGTTACTGCTGGGGGCCGGCCTTGCAATCGCAGTGATACTAGCCCCTATCACTGCCGCGGCGGCACTACGCATCGCGCATTCCTGACCCATATCAATGCGGCCTTAACACTTCAGCGTGGAGAATACGCACGCCTGATCAACTGTGGTCAGTTCATACCCTACGGAGTGTTTCCAATGATTTCCCGTCAGATTCTTCTTGCTGGTGCCATCGCTTTGGCTCTTTCTGCTTGCGGTAACTCTTCGGCCCCGGCCGAGGCCCCGGCTGCCGACGCAGCTCCTGCGGCTGAAGCACCTGCTGCCGAAGCCCCGGCCGAAGCTGCACCTGCAGAGGCCGCACCGGCCGCTGCCGCTTCCACCAAGCCTGCCGTGGTTGAGAACTGCGCCACCACCATCGAAGCCAACGATGCCATGCAGTACAACGCAGATTCGATCACTGTTCCTGCCAGCTGCACGCAATTCACCATTAACCTGAAGCACACCGGCACCATGGCTGCCACTGTGATGGGCCATAACGTCGTGATCGCTAAGGCGGCCGACGCTGCTGGCATCGCCGCTGATGGCGCTTCCAACCCCACCGACCATGTAAAGGAAGCCGATACGCGTTCGATCGCCCACACCAAGATCATCGGCGGCGGCGAGTCCACCTCGGTGACCTTCGACGTGTCCAAGATCAAGGACGGCGGCCCGTATGAGTTCTTCTGCAGCTTCCCCGGCCATCTGGCTCTGATGAAGGGCAGCATCCAAGTTCAGTAATTCTGGCTTGGGTTAGTTCAATTTGTTGACCAAACGGCGCGGAATGCCATTTCCGCGCCGTTTGCGTGTCAATGCTCAGTCAGATGCAGACTGGTATCATTCACAGGATATGCGCGGCCACCTCCCGGCCGATTTTTAATAGGCCACGATGTCACCACTGATCCGCTGGTTCCACCAACTCGGTTCTCCACCCTATTTCGACCGCTTCGCCGCCCGTTGGATACCGTGGGCCTATCTGTTTGGCCTGCTCACCATGGCGGTCGGTGCGTACGGCGCGCTGTATCAAGTTCCCGCCGATTATCAGCAGGGCGACAGTTTCCGCATTCTTTATATCCACGTCCCCGCCGCGTGGATGAGCATGGCGATCTTCGGCCTCATGGCGTTTTATTCAGCCATTGGCCTGATCTGGCGAATCAAACTTTGCGAAATTTTGGCGATGGCCTGCGCCCCTACTGGTGCCGCGTTCACCGCTGCGACCCTCGCCACTGGCTCGATTTGGGGCAAACCGATGTGGGGGACATGGTGGGACTGGGATCCGCGCCTCACTACAGAATTGATTTTGCTGTTTCTGTACTTGGGCGTGATGGGCCTGTACGCCGCCATCGACGACCGCCGCAACGCCGCCCGCGCGGCGGGCTTGCTCGCGATTGTTGGGGTTGCCCTGCTGCCGGTGATCCGTTGGTCGGTGGTGTGGTGGAACTCGCTGCATCAAGGGCAAACCATTCGTATTTTTGGTGAGTCCAGCATGGATTCCAGCATGCTACCGCCACTGATTTGGATGATTATCGGCACGAAACTTTGGTTTATCGGTTCACTCTTAGCACGCGCACGCGCCGACAACCTGCGCCGCGAGCTGGGCAAAGACTGGGTCGCCAAGCGCGCCAGCGGAGATACCACATGAGCTACCGTGACTATGTGATCGCCGCTTACGCCGTGTTTGCCCTCATGCTGGTGTGGGACTACCTCATCCCGCGCCTGCAAATTCGCAGCGCCTTACGTGCCGCCAAATTGCGGCTTGCCCGCACCGCTTCCACACCGCCGCGAGATACGGAACTTCCGCTCTCGCGCGACTGACTAAAAGAACGCCATGCACCCCACTCGCAAACGCCGCCTGTATTTGATCCTCGCCCTGCTGGTTGCTGCTGGCATTGCCGTTGCGCTTGTCGCACTCGCACTACAGCGCAACGTGGCCTATCTCTACACCCCTCACGAAGTATTGAGCGGTAGCGCAGGCGAAAACGTCACCTCCGGGCAGGCGCGGTTTCGCTTGGGCGGCATGGTGGCCAAAGACTCATTCAAACGCGCCGCTGGCTCAATGGAAGCGCATTTTGATGTGGACGACGGCGATGCCAAATTGCCCGTTGTCTATACCGGTATCTTGCCGGATCTCTTTCGTGAAAATCAGTCTGTCGTGGCAACCGGCCGCATGAAGGGTAAGGTCTTCGTAGCCGAAGAAGTGCTGGCCAAGCACGACGAGACCTATATGCCTAAGGAAGTTGCCGACAAAATGTCGCAGGCACATAAGAAGCATCATGTTGAAGACGCGGCACAAGCACCCGCCGAAGGCGCACAGTAATGTATCCCGAACTTGGTCAAATCGCACTGGCGTTAGCCCTTCTTGTGGCTACGCTGCAAGCCCTGCTGCCACTTTTAGGCGCGCACCGTAACCATCACGACATGATGGCTGTGGCACGCCCTGCTGCCTACATGCAATTACTGCTGGTAGGGCTGAGTTTTGCAATTTTGACCCACGCCTTTGTGGTGAGCGATTTCTCGGTGCAATACGTCGCCGAAAATTCCAACTCATTATTGCCGGTGCTGTATCGCTACACCGCGGTTTGGGGCTCACACGAAGGTTCGCTGCTGCTGTGGGCATTGGTACTGGCGATCTGGACGGGCGCGGTGGCGCGGCTGTCGCATAACCTTCCCGAACATGTCGTAGCACGCGTGCTTGGGGTGATGGGGATCATCTCGGTCGGTTTTCTGGCCTTCCTCATCTTCACCAGCAACCCATTCATCCGCATCCTGCCCGCTGCTGGCGAAGGCCGCGACCTCAACCCGCTGCTGCAAGATCCGGGGCTCATCATGCACCCGCCGATGCTGTACGCCGGTTACGTGGGCTTTGCCGTACCGTTTGCATTCGCAATTGCTGCGCTACTCGAACGTCGTATCGACACCCAGTGGCTGCGTTGGACACGTCCATGGACGAACGCGGCATGGGCGTTTCTCACCCTTGGGATTGCTATTGGCAGCTGGTGGGCCTATTACGAGCTAGGCTGGGGCGGCTGGTGGTTCTGGGACCCGGTTGAAAATGCCAGCTTCATGCCGTGGCTGGTTGGCGCCGCACTGATTCATTCGCAGGCCGTCACCGAAAAGCGTGGCAGCTTTGGTGGTTGGACGCTGCTACTTGCCATTGCCGCATTCTCGCTCTCGCTACTGGGTACCTTCTTGGTGCGCTCTGGTGTGCTGACGTCGGTACATGCGTTTGCGGCCGACCCTTCACGCGGCCTGTTTATCCTCATTTTCCTTGGCATCATCATTGGCGGCTCGCTGTTGCTGTATGCACTGCGCGCACCGGATACCGAATCCAACGCCAAGCCCTTTACCGCCAGTTCGCGCGAAACGCTTCTGCTGCTCAACAATCTTTTGCTTTCCACCGCCTGCGCGATGGTGCTGCTTGGCACACTGTACCCACTGCTGGCCGACGCACTGGAACTGGGCAAAATTTCGGTAGGCCCGCCTTATTTTGCTGCGATGTTCATGCTGCTCATGGCCCCGCTGGTGGCGCTGATCCCGTTTGGTCCGCTCACACGCTGGCAGCGCGATGATCTTGGCAAGCCCACCCGCATGCTGATGCCGTGGGCTGTGTTGGCATTGATTGGCGCGACACTGGCCTTTTTCATGGCCCCGCAAGGGCAATGGAAGGCGGCACTCGGCGTTCTTGGCGCACTTTGGGTGGGTGCAGGCACGCTGTATTTCGTTTGGCAGCGCCTGCGCAGCAGTGGCCGCATCACTCGCGAAATGCTGGGCATGGCATTTGCGCATTTTGGCGTGGCGGTGTTCCTTATCGGTGCGCTGCTGGTAGAAGGGCTTGGTATGCAGCGCGAGCTGGCAGTAAAAGCTGGCGACACAGTGACCCTAGGCAGCTATAGCTTCCGCTTCGACGGCATTCAAGAACGGCCCGGCCCCAATTACGTGTCCGACTACGGCACCGTGTACGTCAGCAAAAACGGCGGCACGCCCGTTACCCTGCACCCTGAAAAACGCAAATATGTGGCGGGTGGCCAAGTGATGACCGAGTCCGGCATTTCGCAAGGCTTTCTCGCAGACGCCTACGTGGCCATTGGCGAATCACTTGGCAACGACGCATGGGCCATGCGCGTGTACGTCAAACCCTTTATCCGTTGGATCTGGGGCGGCGCCTTGTTGATGGCGCTGGGTGCTGGCATCACCGCCTGCGATAAACGCTTCCGTGTTAAAGCCCCCGCCGCGGCTAAGGCGGCTCCCCAAGCCCCCATCGATGCAAGCCAAACTGCGGCACAAGGAACCCCCGCATGAAACCTTCTCGCTGGCTTCCGCTAGCCGCGTTTGCCCTACTTGCAGCGCTATTGGCGGCAGGTGTTTGGATGAGCCGCAAACCCAATCGTGAAGCGCTTCCTTCGCCGCTCATCGGCAAGCCCGCACCAGATTTCGTGCTTCCCGTTTTGCATGACCCTTCCTACAAAGTGGCCATGCAAGACCTGCGCGGCCAGCCGTTCTTAATGAATGTGTGGGGCAGCTGGTGCGTGGAATGCCGCGCGGAACACCCCGTACTCACACGCTTTGCTGAAACCAAAAAGCTGCGCATCGTGGGTTACAACTGGAAAGACGAACCCGCCGACGCCTTGCGTTGGCTGGAGCAGTTCGGCAACCCCTATATGGTGGTGCTCTCTGATGAAGAAGGCCGTACCGCGCTGGACTGGGGTGTGTACGGCGCACCCGAATCTTTCTTCGTGGATGGGCAAGGCATCGTGCGCTGGAAGCATGTAGGCCCGCTGACGGATGCCATCATTGAGCAAGAACTTATGCCGCAAATGGCCAAATTTGGGGTGAAGTAATGCGCCACCTACTTCTTGCCACCCTGCTCTGGCTGGCCACACTACCAGCCTTTGCCCAAGCCAATCAGCAGGCCGACGCCGCACCGCTGGTGTTTCAATCGAGTGCTGAAGAAGCGCGCTTCCACAACCTAACCCTGCAACTACGCTGCGTAATGTGCCAGAACCAATCGCTGGCCGACTCCAACGCACTGATCGCCCTGCAGCTGCGCCGCGAAGTACTTGACCTCATGCGTAAAGATATGAGCGATGAGCAAATCAAAACCTATCTTGTGCAGCGCTACGGCGAGTTCGTTCTGTACAAGCCTAAATTAGAGGGGCGCACCTGGCTGCTTTGGGCGGGCCCCGCACTGGTACTGCTGTTTGGTGCAGGCGCGGTAGTCGCCATCGTTCGCCGCCGTAAACCAACGGCCGCAAGCCCAGCAACCAGCGAAGACGATCAGGAGTGGTAATGGCGGTTTTTATTAGTGTAGCGGCACTGCTTTGCCTGTTTGTTCTTGCCTTGCTCTTGCGCCCGTTGTGGCGGCAGGCGCGCGGCGTTGCGCTTGGCATTGGCATCGTGACTCTTTGCTCAACTGCATTGCTCTATCGCTTAGTAGGTACTCCACAAGCGCTGAACCCCACTCTACGGCAAGCACCGCAAACGCTAGAAGACGCCATCGTGCAACTTAAGGCCGCGCTCGAACGCGACCCGCAGCAAGCCGAAGGCTGGGTGCTGCTGGGGCAGGCTTACCAGCGCCAAGGCAATGCCGCGGCCGCCACCGATGCCATTGGCAAGGCGGCAAAACTTGCGCCAGATAACCCAGAAATCTTGACCAGCGCTGCGCAGTCACGCGCGCTTGCCGACCCTAATCGCGCTTTTGATGCACAGGCGATCGCTTGGCTCAACGCCGCGCTTAAAGCCGACCCTAACCACCAGCGTGCCCGTTGGTTTCTGGGCGTTGCACAGCGCCAAGCTGGACAAAATGCAGAAGCGGCCGCCACCTGGGCACCTCTACTAACCCAAGTGGATAAGTCCACATCTGCAAGCCTGCTACGCGAAATCAATTTGGCGCGAACAGAAGCCGGGCTGGCGCCGCTGGCTGCACCTGTGGCTGCCCCCAAGCTAGCAACTGTAGAAGTCAATATTGACCCGGCGCTACTGAAGTCTCTGCCGCCAACGACAAGCGTGTTTGTCATTGCCCACCAAGTGGGCGGCGCGCCGATGCCCGTGGCCGCACAAAAACTCGCGCTTACTGACTTGCCATTAAAAGCCGAGCTGAGCGACGACGACAGCCCAATGCCCACGCTCAAACTTTCTCAGTTAAAAGAAGTGGAGCTGGTGGCGCGCATTTCACAAAGCGGTGAGGCGAGCAAGCAAGCAGGCGATCTTGAATCCAAACCTGTGCGCGTAGCCCTACCCATGACCAAGCCGGTCGTGCTGAACATTGATGAATTGCACTGAAATACACACCCTTTAGCTAGCTTGACAGGGTCAATTTCAGGGGACTATAAATTTCCCCAGCACAGACATATATACACATGGGTGCCTAGCTTAGCCTCTCTTCCTAGGTACCTGCTTTTGGCTGTTATTTGATAGTTCCCACTTTGGAGTATCGAAATGCCTAAGCTTAAAAACACCCTCTGCCTTTCCGTTGCCATCGCAGCGCCACTATGCGCTTCCGTTTCGGTGGCTGCCGTTGAACCCCAAGGCACCACCCAGGCAAGCCAAGTTCAAGTAACGCCCACTAGCGATCAAGCACAAACAGCTTCGAGGCCCACAGCCAAGATAGCTAAAGAATCACACGGCAAATCAAAAACGCCTACTGTATGACGACAGCCGCAGGCGACATTCATTTCGACAATGCCAGCACGCGCAGCATCATGCACCAGCTTGCACAAGGGCCAATGCAACTTACTAGCATCGATACCTGTGCAGCCCCCGACTTACTCAACAGTATCGATATCATTTACATGGCGGAGCTTGCCGTTCCGGCAGATGCCCTTGGTGATCCAACAGCCGCTGCACGCCTCAATGCCGTGCTCGCAGCGCACGGAAACCCAATCAACGCATCCGCCACCGCTTACGGGGCAATCAACGCCTAGGGGGTTCATCCCCCTCTAAGATCATCCAAAATTGGGCAGTTCGGCCTGCTATCGCCGTGACAACGTTTAGCAAGTGTTTGCAGGGTACGCTGCATCGATTGAAGCTCTAAAATTTTTTCGCCAAGTGCATCGGCATGTGCTTGGGCTAATTTTTTTACTTCGCTACTCGCGCGCTTGGGATCATCCCAAAGCGCCAACAATTCACGAATCTGCTCGATTGAAAAGCCCAGCGTGCGTGCGCGCCGAACGAAGCGCAGGCGGTGCACATCGTCTTCGTTAAATAAGCGGTAGTTGGCAAAAGTACGGCTGCTGGGTTGCACCAAGCCAATACTTTCGTAATGACGAATCATTTTTGCGGACACGCCACTCAACTTCGAGGCTTGGCCGATATTGTGCAAGCCCTGCTCTAAGGCGTCGGCAAGCTCGGGAGGAAACGGCTTATGCGCCATATGCAGCCTTTAATCGTATTTTTGCGGCGACCAGCGCCGCAGCAGCAAAGAATTACTCACTACACTCACACTAGAAAGCGCCATGGCAGCGCCCGCGATCATGGGGTCCAACATGCCGAGCGCGGCCAGCGGAATACCAATGACGTTGTAGATGAATGCCCAAAATAGGTTCTGCCAGATTTTGCGCACAGTGCGCCTTGAAATATCAATGGCATCTGCCACCAAGCGCGGGTCTGGGCGCATCAAGGTGATCGCCGCTGCATGCATCGCCACATCTGTCCCGCTGCCCATGGCAAATCCCACCGTTGCTGCAGCAAGTGCTGGAGCGTCGTTGATGCCATCCCCCACCATGCCTACCGCACCTTGTTTGGCCAGCATTTGAATTTTTTGCAACTTATCAGCAGGCAAAAGCTCAGCGTGTATTTCGTCCTGCTGAAAGCCTAGACGTGCCGCCACCGCCCGCGCCGCCGCTGCGTTATCTCCTGAAAGGAGCAGCGGCCGAATGCCCATCGCGTGCAGCCGGGTAATGGCCTGCGCCGACTGCGGGCGAATTTCATCACCAAAAGCCAATAAACCCAGCAGCTCCCAACCGCGTGCGCTTTTAAGCGCTAACCACGACTGGCTATAACCTGCCTGCGCTGCGGCTTCGGCGGCCGTGCGCGCCGGGCCTAGATCAATGCCAAGCGCCGCCATCCAACGAGCATGCCCCAGCACAATGCGCTGCCCCTCTACTTGCCCTTCAATCCCCTGCCCGGCCACAGCACGGCTTTCGGCTACCGCAACAGCCTGCACGTCGCGCGCCTTGGCTGCGTTCAATACCGCCTTGGCCAACGGATGTTCGCTGCCCGCTTGCACACCAGCCGCGAGGGCTAATAGCCTGCCTTCATTACCATCAACAGCATACAACAGGGTGAGTGTCGGTTGGCCAACGGTAAGTGTTCCGGTCTTATCAAACGCGATGGTGCGCAGATTGCGCGTGTGTTCCAACGCTTCTACATCTTGAATCAAGATCCCCGCGCGTGCTGCCACGCCTGTTCCTGCCATTACCGCCGTAGGTGTTGCTAGGCCCAGCGCACACGGGCAGGCAATAACGAGTACCGCAACCGCATTGAGCAGGGCTTGCGTCCAATCGCCTTGGATCAGCCCCCAGCCCAATAATGTAAGCAGCGCAATGCCAATGACAGAAGGCACGAACACGGCACTCACCTGATCAACAATCCGCTGGATCGGTGCTTTCTTCGCTTGTGCATCTTCCACCAAGCGCACGATGCGCGCCAAGACAGACTCAGCCCCTACCGCGAGCGTGCGGATACGCAGCATCCCTTCGCCATTCACGGCGCCACCGGTAACGCGATCGCCAACACTTTTCGCCACAGGGAGAGATTCACCGGTGAGCAGAGATTCGTCGTTATGACTGTTTCCTTCTTCAATCACCCCATCCACTGGAATGCGCTCACCGGGGCGCACCAGTACCGTATCGCCCACTGCAACGTCCGCAATGGGGAGTGTTACCTCCTTTCCTTCGCGCAGTACCTGCGCCGTTAGCGGGCGTAGCGCCTGCAATGCACGAATGGCATCGCTGGCTTGACGCTTGGCCCGTGCTTCTAACCACTTGCCCATCAAAATCAGCGTAATCACGACAGCCGCCGATTCAAAATACAGCGGCACTGAGTGGTGCTCGCTACTGGCCACAAGCAAGTTGTAAATGCTAAGCCCATAGGCCGCACTTGTACCTAGCGCGACCAGCTGATCCATATTGCCACTGCGTGCCTTCAGCGCCGCCCAGCCAGCGCGGTAAAACCGCGCGCCCAACCAAAATTGCACCGGCGTGGCGAGCAGCCACTGCACCCACCCCGAAAGCTCCCAATGCACGCCAAACGGCATGGCCAGCATGGGGGCCACCAGTGGCAACGAAAGCACCGCCGCCAGCAGCACATGCCAGGCTTCTTTTGAAAGGCCGGCTTGCGGCTCTGGCTTGACGGGCGCGTCATCGCGCAGCTCGCGTGCGCCGTATCCGGCTTTTTCAACCGCCTGTAGCAGCGCTGCAACGGCTACGGCTCCACGCACGCTGGCGCTTTCGGTTGCCAAATTGACGGTTGCTTCCTGCACCCCAGCCACTTTGCGCAGTGCTTTTTCTACGCGCCCGGCGCACGATGCGCAGGTCATCCCGGTAATGCCTAAGCGGAGGTTAGCCGTAAGGTTCATGGTGGCTTTGGCCTTGAATGAATCGTCGAGAAGGCCACTTTAATCCTTCCCATCGTGTCAATGTCAAACGCATTGTACCGCTTGACCTTCCCACTATGTCAGGGTGCATCCTAACGGCCTGATACCCCACAGCCAAAGGCCAATTCCATGCTTTTTAAAGTTGAAAATATGAGCTGCCAGCACTGCGTCAACGCAATTACCCGGGCGCTGCAGGCGCTGGACAAACATGCTGACGTCACCGTGGATTTAAGCAAGGGCGAAGTGTCCGCACACGGTCAATTCAGCGCGGCCGACGTGATCGCTGCGCTCCAGGAAGAAGACTACCCGGCAACACTCATCCACGCCGATTAAACCGCGCAACTGTGCCAAAAGTCAGTTGACGCTGCTTCCGCTGAGCAACAAGAATCGCTCGTATTGCGGCCAAAACGCCCCCGTTTTGGCCTTCAACGGAGAGCCCCCTTGTTACGACGCGAATTTCTTACCCTGTCCGGCCTTGGCATGGCGGGGCTGCTACTCCCAAACGCCCATGTCATCGCGGCGGAACAACTGCTTGAACCCAATGACGTTCGGCGTAATAAACGGCTCGCCGACGCGGTGCTTACCGAAGGCAAACGCTTGGGTGCGAGCTATTGTGATGTGCGCATTGGCCGCTATCTGAATCAAGCGATCATGACCCGCGAGGCGACGGTACAAAACGTCACCAATAGCGAATCTACCGGCGCGGGCATCCGCGTCATCGTTGATGGGGCTTGGGGGTTTTCGGCCACCAACGCACTCACGGCGGCGGGCGTACTTGCCGCCGTCCAGCGCGCCGTGGCCATCGCCAAGGCCAATGCAAAAACTCAAACCGCACCCGTGCAGCTCGCCAGTACGCCCGCACTAGGAGAGGTCAGCTGGCGCACACCCATTCAAAAAAATGCGATGGCGGTGCCTGTTAAAGACAAGGTAGAACTGCTGCTGGGTGTGAATACCGCGGCCATGGCCGCAGGTGCCAATTTCATCAATTCGCAGCTGTTTTTGGTGAATGAACAAAAATACTTCGCTTCTAGCGATGGTTCTTGGATCGACCAAGACATTCACCGTATCTGGCTGCCGTTTACCGCAACCGCCATTGATAAGAGCAGCGGTAAATTTCGCACGCGCAACGGGCTGTCGGCCCCTATGGGAATGGGTTGGGAATTCCTCAACGGTGACCCAGCGGGCAAATACCACCTACCCGGTGGCATCATCGGCTACGAACACGCATACGACCCGGTGGAAGATGCCATCGCGGCAGCCAAGCAAGCGCGAGAGAAGCTCAAAGCACCTTCGGTGAAACCCGGTAAGTACGACCTCGTACTCGATCCATCAAACCTATTTCTCACCATCCATGAAAATGTCGGCCACCCGCTGGAACTCGACCGTGTACTGGGCTACGAGGCCAATTATGCGGGCACTAGTTTCGCCACACTCGATAAGCGTGACGCGGGTTTCCGCTGGGGCAGCGAGATCGTCAACTTCACCGCGGACAAGACAGAACCGTATAGCCTTGGTGCCGTCGGTTACGACGACGAAGGCGTTAAAACGCGCCGCTGGGATCTGATCAAAGACGGCATTTTGGTGAACTACCAAGCCACCCGCGATCAGGTACATATTTTGGGTGAAACCGCATCACAGGGCTGCAGCTATGCAGACTCTTGGTCGTCGGTGCAGTTCCAGCGCATGGCCAATGTCTCGCTGGCCCCCGGCAAGAAACCGCTCACGCCCGCACAGATGACTAAAGACGTAGAAGATGGCTTGTATATCTTCGGCCGAGGCTCCTACTCCATCGACCAACAGCGCTATAACGCGCAATTTGGTGGCCAACTGTACTACCGCATTCGCAAAGGCGAAATCGCGGAAATGGTGGAAGACGCGGCCTACCAAATCCGCACCCCCGAATTTTGGAATGCCTGCACCGCCATCTGCGACGCAAAGGATTTCCGTCTTGGCGGCTCGTTCTTCGACGGCAAGGGCCAGCCGGGTCAAGTATCGGCGGTGTCGCACGGCTCCAGCACCACGCGCTTCAACGGGATCAACATCATCAACACCGCGCGTAATCTTGGTTAAAGCCGCAGCAAACGGCGTTTCCTATGTCAAAAGTCATTTGCGTGGACGCACGTTCAATGACAAGAATCAGCATGCGTAACATCAGACTGTATCCCTGCCTTGCTCCATTGTGACTTGCCACCTTGAACTCGCGGAGAACTGCCTTGCAACGACGTGACTTTCTTGCCCTTTCCGGGCTTACCGCTGGCGGCTTATTGCTGCCCTCCTTTTTCGGCCGCGCCATCGCCGCCGAACAACTGCTGGAAACAATCGACCCTGCACTAAAAAAACGCCTAGCCGATGACGCCATGACCGCCGCCAAAGCTGCAGGTGCCAGCTACTGCGACGTGCGTATTGGCCGTTATCTACGCCAAGCCGTGATGACGCGCGAAAACAAGGTGCAAGGCATCATGAATGGCGAGTCCACCGGTGTGGGCATTCGCGTGATTGCCAATGGTGCGTGGGGGTTTGCGGCCACCAATGAACTCACCCAAGCAGGCGTTGTGCGCGCTGCGCAGCAGGCCGCGGCCATTGCAAAGGCTAACGCAAAAATTCAAACCGCACCGGTGCAACTAGCGAAAGCACCCGGCTTCGGTGAAGTGAGCTGGCGCACACCGCTTCAGAAAAACGCAATGGCCGTCCCAGTCAAAGAAAAAGCGGATCTATTACTAGGTGTGAATGCTGCGGCGATGGCCGCTGGTGCGAGCTTTGTGAATTCCACACTGTTTGCCATCAACGAACAAAAATACTTCGCCTCCACCGACGGCTCGTATATCGACCAAGACGTGCACCGTATCTGGGCGCCCATGAGCGTAACCGCCATCGACAAGTCCAGCGGCAAATTCCGTACTCGCGCGGGACTTTCCTCGCCAATGGGGATGGGCTACGAATATCTGGACGGCAATGCCGCCGATAAGACCGTTCTACCGAATGGCGTCACCGTGTACGGCAAGTCTTATGACATGCGTGAAGACGCCGTAGCCGCCGCCAAGCACGCGCAAGAAAAGCTCAAAGCACCGTCGATAAAGCCCGGCAAGTACGATCTTGTACTGGACCCGTCGCACACATGGCTCACCATTCATGAATCGGTGGGGCACCCTCTCGAGCTCGACCGCGTACTGGGCTACGAGGCCAACTACGCAGGCACCAGCTTCGCCACACTGGACAAGCAGAAAGAACACTTCCAGTACGGCAGTGACAAGGTCAACATCTTTGCTGACAAACTCCAGCCCGGCAGCCTTGGTGCGGTGGGGTACGACGATGAAGGCGTGAAGTGCAAAAAGTGGGATCTAATCAAGGGCGGCAAATTGATGGATTACCAAGCCATCCGCGATCAAGCCCATATCCTTGGCAAAACCGAATCTGACGGCTGCTGCTACGCAGATTCATGGTCAAGCGTACAGTTCCAGCGCATGGCCAACGTATCGCTCGCCGCAGGCAAAGACGCGCTTTCGGTGGCCGACCTCGTGAAGAATGTCGAAAACGGCATCTATATCGTCGGTGATGGCTCCTTCTCCATCGACCAACAGCGCTACAACGCGCAGTTCGGTGGCCAGCTGTTCTACGAAATCAAAGACGGCAAAGTCACCCGCATGTTGGAAGACGTGGCGTACCAAATCCGCACACCGGAGTTCTGGAACGCTTGCGTGGCTGTAGCTGATGAGCGCGACTACCGTCTTGGTGGTTCGTTCTTCGACGGCAAAGGTCAGCCCGGACAAGTCTCGGCCGTGTCACACGGGTCGAGCACCGCACGCTTCAACGGCATCAACGTCATCAACACCGCGCGCGCGCTCGGCTAACCGGCGCTTTAGGGAGATAATTACAGATGAGCATTCTTACCGAAGCACAGGCCAAAGCCATTTTGGACAAGGTCATGCAGCTATCCACCGCCGACGAGTGCAGCGCAACGCTGCAAGGCTCGATCGACGGCAACGTGCGCTTCGCGTTGAACAATATCTCCACCAGCGGCATCGTGGATAACACCCAGCTCAACGTCGTGGTGGCGTACGGCAAGCGCGTGGGCATGGCCAGCATCAACGAGTTTGATGATGCGGCGCTGGCACGCGTGGTTAAGCGCGCCGAAGACCTTGCCAAACTCGCCCCGGAAAACCCGGAGCACATGCCACTGATCGGCAAGCAAACCTATAAACCCAGCAACACGTTTAGCGAATCGATTGCCGCCATTACCCCTGACTACCGCGCACAAGTCGCGGCCGACTCCATCGCCCCCTGTCGCGGTAAAGGGTTGGTGGCAGCAGGCTTTCTTGAAGACGGCCAAGGCTTTGTAGCCACCGCCAATAGCAAGAAAAATTTTGGCTACCAGAAAACCACCAACTTCAATTACACCTGCACCGTGCGCACCGAGGACGGGCGAGGTTCGGGCTGGGTGGGGCATGATGTCAAAGACGCCAACGAGTTCAACGCCAGCAAAGACATCCAAGTCGCCATCCGTAAAGCGCGTGATTCCGCAGGCGCCAAGGCATTAGAACCGGGCAAGTACACCGTAATCCTAGAGCCTGCCGCCGTCGCCGGGCTGGTTGGCTTCATGATGAACTTCTTCGATGCACGTAGCGCCGATGAAGGTCGCAGCTTCCTATCCAAGAAAGGCGGCGGCAATAAGCTGGGCGAACAAGTGTTCGACTCACGCGTCAACGTCATTACCGACCCGTGGGATGAACAAGCCCCAGTGCTGCCGTGGGACGGCGAAGGCCTACCGCGCGAGCGTATGGATATTGTCAAAAACGGCAAGGTGATGAACCTCAATTATTCGCGCTACTGGGCGGATAAGCAGGGCAAAACCGCCAACGCACGGCCCGGCAATATCTTGATGGCAGGTGGTGATAAATCCACGGCAGACCTCGTGCGCGGCACGCAAAAAGGCATCTTGGTTTCGCGCACGTGGTACATCCGCATGGTGGACCCGCAAACGGTGCTGCTCACCGGTTTGACCCGCGACGGCACGTTCTATATTGAAAACGGCGAAATCAAGTACCCCATCAAGAACTTCCGTTTCAACGAATCGCCGGTCATCATGCTCAACAACATCGATGAGCTAGGTAAGCCGGTGCGTGTGCAAGGTGATGAGTCCAATACGGTCATGATGCTTCCGCCCATGCGTCTGCGTGACTTCACCTTCACCTCGCTCTCTGATGCGGTGTAAGGACATAGAGTGAAGCGCAGCGAATTTCTGCGCCTGCTCATGGGCGCATCGGCGGCACTTCTACTGCCGCCGGTGCGTGCCGCTTCCCACTACGATTTTTGGTTTACGCGCTTAAAGTACGACTCCGGCGATTGGGACGTGGACGCGCGCATGCCGTCTAACCTCATCACCTCGTTAATCGACTACACGCATCTTCGCATCGACCCAAAAGAGCATGTTGTCGCCTTGTCTGACCCCAAGATACTGGAAGCGCCGTTCTGTTACTTGGCTGGACATAAATTGGTTGAATTTAATCCCGCTGAGCGCCGCAATTTTGAACGCTATGTGCGCAACGGTGGGTTCGTGTTTGTGGACGATTGCAACCACGATATCGACGGTCTATTTGCCAAATCGTTCGAAGCGCAAATGGCTTCTATCTTTGGCAAATCAGCGCTGAAGAAATTACCCAATAAGCACCCGCTCTATTCCAGCTTCTTCAAGTTCCCCGATGGCCCGCCAGCAACGGGGTTTGAACTCAACGGCTGGGGCGATGATTTGGTGCACGACTACCTGAAGGGAATCGAGATCAACGGCCGCCTTGGCCTGCTTTACAGCAATAAAGACTACGGCTGCGAATGGGACTACGACTGGCGCAATAAGCGCTTTCTTGCCGAAGACAACACCAAATTCGCCGTCAATATCGTGATGTACGCACTGATGTCCTAAACCCCATGAATGCCCCCATTACCGAAACCCAGCTTGCACAGCAAATCGAAAAATTAGCGCAACTCCGGCAGGCCATTGCACAAGCGATCGTAGGCCAGCACGATGTTGTTGAACAGCTTTTAATTGGCCTACTGGCTGGTGGCCACTGCCTGCTTGAAGGCGTACCCGGCCTAGGAAAAACGCTGCTGGTGCGCTCGCTTGGGCAGGCCTTGGATCTACCGTTTCGGCGCATCCAGTTCACCCCCGATCTCATGCCCAGCGACATCCTCGGCACCGAGCTTTTGGAAGAAGACCACGGCACCGGCAAGCGCGCATTTCGCTTTCAACAAGGCCCCATCTTCACCAGCCTGCTACTGGCCGATGAACTGAACCGCACGCCGCCCAAGACACAGGCAGCCCTGCTTGAAGCCATGGCCGAACGCACCGTGAGCTATGCGGGTACAACATGGCCACTGCCCGCACCGTTCTTTGTGCTGGCCACGCAAAACCCACTGGAACAGGCAGGAACCTACCCACTTCCCGAAGCCCAGCTCGACCGCTTCTTGCTGCACATCAAGCTGGACTACCCAGACGAAGCCGACGAACGCGCCATTCTGGCGCAAACCACCGGCAATCAAACCGGCAAAGTGCCCAAGGTGATGGAAGGCGGCGATATTCTTGCGCTGCAAGCCTTAGTGCGCGACGTACATATGGGCGATGACCTTTTGCTTTGGATCACCCGTTTAGTACGCGCCAGCCGTCCTGCCGATGCAGCCGCTCCCGCCGCCGTGCGCAATTATCTACGCTGGGGCGCAGGGCCACGCGCGGGGCAATCACTCGTGCTTGCCGCGAAAGCACGTGCGCTCTTGCAAGGCCGTTTAGCCGCCACTCGCGATGATGTCACCGCACTCGCAGCCCCCGTGATGCGTCACCGTCTGCTGCTCTCGTTTGCCGCAGAGGCCGAACAAAAGCAAGCCGACGACGTGATTGCCGAACTGCTGCAGGCGGTTCCCTTCCCGATGCACTAGCACTTACCTGTGATGGAAACGTTGATTCCGCCCGACGTGCGCAGCCGGTTGAAAGACCTGCACCTGCACGCACGCCGTGCCATTGGCCAGCGCGGCATTGGCAACCACCGCAGCCATAACCGCGGTGTGGGGCTGGAGTTCTCGCAATACCGCGCTTACGAACCCGGCGATGAACTGCGCCAAATCGACTGGAAACTTTACGCACGCTCCGACCGTTTCTTCGTGCGCGAATCCGAACGTGAAAGCCCACTCACGGTTTGGCTACTCATCGACACCTCCGCTTCGATGGCACAGGCCGATCAAACCAAGCCGCACTGGCAGCGCCTACACGCCGCGCAATCACTTGCCGCATGCGTGGCCGAACTTGCCATTCAGCAGGGCGACCGCTTCGGCATGTTGGGGCTGAACAACCAACAACTACAGCCGCTCCCTCCCAGCCACGGCCCACGCGGGCGTAACCGTTTATGGCTTGCGCTCAATAAGCTCACCGCGCGTGGCACCTTCCCACAAGGCGAGCAGCTCAAGCCGGTTTGGGAGCGCATCGCCGCCAACGATCTTGTCGTGCTCCTTAGTGATGGTTTTGATGAAGCCGCCATTGCACTGGCCGAACGCTTAGCCAAGGCTGGGCGCGAAGTAGTGATGATTCAACTCATCACTACAGAAGAGCGTGACTTCCCATTCTCCGGCGGCTATCTCTTTCGTGACCCTGAAACCGGCGAGCAGCTCCCGGGCGATGCTAAAACCCTGCGCGCAGACTACCTGCAACGCTTTAATACAGCGCAATCGGCGCTCACCGCGAGACTTGCAGCCGCAGGCATTCCCCACGTTCGCTACACACTAGGCGAGCCACTCGACGCGCCGCTGCGCGCGCTCTTTGCACAGCAGGTGCGCGCGTGAATGCCGTTCTGCTCGCACCGGCCGCACTTGCGGCACTCGCTGCGCTTGCGCTACCGCTGCTCATCCATCTTGCGCGTAAACAGCAATTAAAAACACTCGATTTTGCCGCGCTGCGCTGGCTGCGTGCCAACCCGCGCCCGCAAAAACGCCTGCATTTAGAAGACTGGCCGCTACTGCTCACCCGCCTCGTACTGCTTGCCTTAATTGCGCTTTGGCTGGCCAAGCCCGCCATGTATGGCATGGATGAAAAAACACCCTATGTTGCAGTGATGCCAGGCGTATCGGCACCGACTCTTGCAGCGCAAAACCTCCCCAAACAAGCGCGGCTGCACTGGCTCAGCCTAGACTTTCCAGCACTGTCGGCCGCTGCTCCAACCACGCCACAGCCCACAGCCAGCCTGCTGCGCCAGCTTGATGCCGAGCTTCCCGCCGATGTTCCAATGATCGTCATCACCACCGCGCAATTTGACGGTGCAGATGCTCAAGCGCTTCAGCTATCGCGCAAAATTGATTGGCGCATCACCTCCAATCGCCCCCCGCAGACGCAGCCTGCACAAGGGCTGCCCAAGCTTTATGTCTGGGCAGATACGTCCCAGTCGAACGCAGCCTCTTACTTTGAAGCAGCAGCTTTTGCGTGGATGGGTAACAACACGCACTATCTTGTGCAAACGAATTTCAACCCACCCAGCACAACAGCCGATACGGTGGTCTGGCTCAACAGCAGGCCCTTGCCCCAGCCTATTCTGCAATGGGTTCGCGCAGGCGGGACAGCGCTTACGGCCAATACCACGCCCCTCTCAAAATCATTGCAACTGTCTCCACATTGGCAAGATGAAAACGGCCAGACCTTAGTGGAAGGCGCGGCATTAGGCCAAGGCCAGCTACTGCGCTTCACCCGTGCGGTGAACGCCACAGCCATCCCTCTACTTATGGATGTCCGCTTCCCCGAACAACTGCGCACCATGCTACAACCCAACGCGCAGCAAGCAACGCGCGCCGATGCACGCGCCTATCGCCCCAATACAGGTGCGCGCCGCGCCCCGCAACCACCGCTGCCACTCGGCACTTGGCTAGGCGTATTAGTCGCACTCGTATTTCTATTCGAACGCGGCCTCAGCTTACGCAACCGGCAGGGGGCAGCCGCATGACACAAGCCCCGCTATTGGCGCATCTACGCAACGCAGCGCGTCTTCGTATCAGCTTGATCGGCGTGGCCTTCGCACTGCCGTGGTGCATCGCACTTTGGTTATCCCTTCGTCATGCGCACAGCATTCAATTCGCTAGTGGAGCCGTGTCGGCGTTCGTTGTTTTTGCCGCGGCGGCGCTGTTTTTCAAGCTTCGCAACATCACTACACGCTGGTGTGTTCATCAGCTCAATCAAACGCGCAAAGATGTTGAAGACAGCGCCGACCTACTTTTGCAGCATCCTTCGCTAACGTCCTTACAAACGCTGCAGCGCGAACGCTTAATCCAACGTTTGAGCAAAGTCCCCGCAGACCTGCGCCCACATTGGCCATTACGCAAATTAATAATTGGGCTGTGTTTGGCGGCGCTATCTACAAGCATTGTTCTGTACTGGCCAAACAAAGCGACTCTTGTTGATCTTCAAGCCCAACATGCCATCGCTATCACGCCTGCAGGCCCGATCACACTGCTGCGCTCATCGCTGAGCGCCCACCCTCCGGCCTATACGCACCTGCCTAACATTCAAAGCGACGCGCTATCGATTAAAACTGTGCAGGCCTCACAACTTTACTGGCAGTTACATTTTTCACGTCAGCCCAAACAGGCCGCATTAAAATTGTTTGACGGCCGTCGCCTGCCCTTACAGCGCAAAGGTGAAGCGTGGATCGCCAGCATGCCGCTTATGGCATCTACCCTCTATCGCATTGAAATTGATGGCGCGCTGCTCAATACCGAAAAACCGTGGCGTCTTGAAGCCAGCGCAGACCAAGCGCCACAGATTAAAGTGATCCAGCCCGAGCACAGCCTCACCAGTGCCTCGCCCACGCAGCAGCGCTGGGCATTGGCGTTTGAAGCCAGTGATGATTTTGGCCTTTCGCGCCAAGCCACACTGCACATCACGCACGCGCAAGGCAGCGGCGAGAATATCCAATTTCAAACCCGCACCCTGCCACTCCAAGGTCAAGGCGATCTCAAGCGGCTGCGCTTCACGCATACGCTTAACCTTCCCGCCCTTGGCCTGCAGCCCGGTGACGATTTAATTGTTCAACTTGAAGTAGAAGACAACCGCCGCCCGCAGCCGCAGCGTGTGCGTAGCAGTAGCTTGATCTTGCGCGTACAAACCCAGCAGCAAGCCGAAGCAGCAGGCATTGAAGGCGCGGTGAAACGCGTGCTTCCTGCCTATTTCCGCAGCCAACGCCAGATCATTTTGGATGCCGAAGCGCTGCAAAAAGAAAAGCCTAAATTAGCCGAACACAAGTTTATTGAACGCTCCGATAGTATCGGCGTGGACCAACGCATTTTGCGCCTGCGCTACGGCCAATTTTTAGGCGAAGAAGCCAGCGGTGCGCCCAAACTCCCCACCGCCGACGGCGACACCGACGGCGATCACGAGGGCGAAGATCATAGCGATGCACATGACCATGCCCAACCGAGTGAACCCACAGTTTTTGGCCAAGAATCTAACCTACTTGAAAGCTACGGCCACACCCACGACAACGCCGAAGCGACCACGCTGCTAGACCCAGAAACCCGCGCCACGCTCAAAAAAGCACTCGATCAAATGTGGCAATCCGAGCTGCATCTACGCCAAGGCAAGCCCGACCAAGCCCTTCCATTCGCCTACAAGGCGTTGGGCTTTATCAAACAGGTGCAACAGGCTAGCCGTATCTATCTGGCCCGTGTGGGGCCAGAGCTTCCCCCTATTGACGAAACACGTCGTCTTACCGGCAAACGCGATGGGCTCACATCACGCCCCGATATGCTGCAACCCGCCACATCCGCCAACCCGTCACTCGCTTTACTCTGGCAGCGATTAGGGGAAACCACCCTCAGCCCCCTCAACGCGGCCGATCTCAAAGCACTTCATGAGGCCGCTCCGCGCGCAGAAGACCCGCTAGCACTTCAGGCTGCGATAGACGTTTTGCAACACCAAAATAACTGCTTATCCTGCCGCAGCGAATTGCGCCGTTTAATTTGGCCGTTGCTCAGCACGCCTCCTGCCAGCGTAACGCGTCGCCCTACACCAAGCGCGCAAGGTCTGCGCTATTTAGACGCCCTGCAGCGCGAGAAAACGCCATGAGCCAGCCGCAGCTACTCACGCTTGGCATTCTCATACTGGCCGTAGTCTTCGGCTTGCTGCGCTGCACCTTGCGTCAACGCCGCGCGCCTATGCCAAAGCTTCGATTCACGTTTTTGCTGATCGCACAGCCCACACTAGCTGCGCTGCTCTATCTTGGGTTATACCCACCACTCACGGCCGTTACTGCAGATACGCTAACCGTCTTCACCGCAGAAGCGCCCACACCAGCATCTGCGGAAGGGCTACGCATCGCGCTTCCAGAAGCACCGCCAGCCGTGCAAGCACAGCACTTTCCAGACCTTGCCAGCGCACTGCGCCGCTTCCCAAACATAAGCCAGCTACACATCGTTGGCCAAGGGCTTGAACTCCGCGACCTAGAAGCCGCCAAGCGTCGTCCTCTAACATTTAACCCAAGCGCAAAACCGACCGGGCTGATCCAACTTTCAGCCCCGCGCCAAGTGGCTGTTGGTAATTCTTTTCAAGTATCTGGGCGCGTACAAGGCATTGCACAGGGGCGTGTTGAACTGCTCACACCCGCCCAGCAGCGTGCTGCGGAAACACGGTTAACCAGCCACGGTGCATTCTCACTTAGCGGTAGCGTTAAAACGGCTGGGCTGGCCGCATTTCAGCTGCGCATATTCGATGCCCATAACAAGCTGCGCGAAACCTTTCCCATTACACTTGAAGTTCAAGCGCCGCCGCCGCTTCGCATCCTAGTGTTGGCGGGTGCGCCCACGCCGGAGCTTAAATATCTGCGCCGCTGGGCGCTGGATGCCGGGGCCACACTGCACACCCGTATCAGCGCCGGTGACGGCTTAATACTCGG
>NZ_JAHRWW010000025.1 GCF_019104945.1 Thermomonas sp.
CGGTTCTTCTCGCTCTTGCAGCCCGGGAACGCCTGGCCCATGTCTTCCAGCGGACGGCTCTCGCCGTAGCCGACCGGACCCGCCAGACGCGAGGCGTCGACGCCGTTGTTGACCAGGTAGTCGAACACCACGCGCGCACGCTTCTCGGAGAGCGTCTGGTTGTAGGTGTCCTTGCCGCACAGGTCGGTGTGGCCGGCGACCTCGACCTTCAGATCGGGATAGCGCTTCAGGATCTCGGCGGCCTCGTTCAGGATCGCGATCGCGTCCGGACGCAGGGTGGCCTTGTCGAAATCGAAGTTGACGCCCTTCAGGTCGATCGAGACCGGCACCGGGCAGCCGTCCGGACCGATGGTCTGGCCAGCCTGCGAGTTCGGGCACTTGTCGTTGCAGTTGTTGACGCCGTCACCGTCGTCATCCTGATCCGCACAGCTCTGCTGCGGGGCCGGAGCCGGAGCCGGAGCGACTGCCGCAACGGGTTCTGGGCCGAGAGCCGCTGTTAGACCCAGCGATACCAAGGTGTCAGCAAACTGATCTTGCTGGCTACCAATGCGCGCCTGCTGATCATCAAAATCCACACGCGTGCCAACTTCAGTGCGCAGATTTACGCGACCAAAGTCAAACTGCAGGCCCGCGCCCAAATTCACCGCCAGGTTGGAATCTTTGTGCTTGCCGGGGCTGTTCGGGCTCGGCGTTGCATTGAACTCCTCTTCATGACGCTGCCAACCCAAACCCGCACGCAGGTACGGCCAGAATTTGGAATCGGCATTACGGAAGTGGTAACGCGCATCCAGCGAAGCGCCGTACTGGGTCCACCACAGGTTGTTATTAATTTCCTTATGCATGTTCTGGTAGTTCAACTCCGTTTCTAGCGAAACGCGAGGGGTCAAGAACTTACCAAAACCAACCGTCCCGAATGGGCCATTTTCTGTCCCACGATCCGTGTCCTGAAGGTTGATACCAGCCGAACCGGTAACGAACCAACGATCATCAAACTCCTGGGCGGACGCGGCTTGCGCCAAACCCAGACCACCGATAAGGGCGGCGCAGAGGAGTTTCTTATTCATGTTTCAGCTCCTTGATTCAAATGTTTAAAGAAACAGTGACGCATCGCTTCCGCCACCAAAATATCCGCGCGCTCGCAAAAACTATCGGCAAGACGCGACGAAAGCGGGTTAACACTAACATAACGCCCCGTCATTGTGCAAAATCGGACACACTTTTCGCCAGCCCCCATTCAGATTCACAGCCCGGAATTTTGCGCAATTCCGATGCACAGCATATCACTGCAGCAACTGAACCCATCAAGTTCATCCGCCGTGCGCACAACAAGTCAAGATGCCCTTAGTCATACATTCATGCTTTATTCATAAAATCGGGTTTAAGGTGCGCCCACTTTCCGGCTTGACGGCTTCCACGCCGCTCGCCACACCGGCACGCTGACCGAACCCCTTTCTCACGGTACGGCGCGCCCGGGCAAAGGCCGCCATAGAGCAGCCGCCCTCCCCAGTACGCCATGACGCTCTCGTGCCTTCAACTACGCACGTGACGCCGCAACGGAGCAAGGAGTTCTTTTATGAAGTTAGCTTGGATTCTCTGGCTGTCGCATGTATTGCCGCAGCCGGCCGCAGACTCGCTCTGCCTATCCACCACGGTGTACCTAGAAGCACGCGATCAATCCGTGCTCGGCCAGCAAGCCGTTGCTGAAGTCGCCCTACGCCGCCGTGATAGCGGCCTGTGGGGGCACAATCTGTGCCAAGTGGTGACCGCGCGTAAACAGTTCGCACCCACTTTGGTATCGCCGCAAACACGGCTATCTAATATAGAAGCGTGGACCGAGGCTGTTTCGGTCTCCTTTGCTTCCGAACGCAACTGGGCCCTGCCTCGAAATAAGCGCAAGCTGGTTGTTCCCGGCGCCAGCCATTTTGCTGCACACGCAATCGCGAACCCCAGCTGGAATACGGCCGACCAGGTAGCCACCATTGGCGGCCATACCTTCTATAAGGTGCAAAGCCTGCGTCCACGCGGCAGTTAATGCACGCCGGTGGCACGCTGCGTTGCCGCCGTCATCATCGACGCTTTACTTGGAATGTTTGATAGTGACGTCCTTTCCAAGGAGGTCCTATGATCAAACTCTATACATCGCCAGGCGCTTGCTCCACCGCTGACCATATCGTTCTGCAATGGATCGGCAAGCCGTTTGAATTTGAAGTCGTCACGCGCGAACAGCGCGCGACACCGGAGTATCGCAGGCTCAACCCGGCGGGTGCGGTTCCGGCGCTGCAGGTAGGCGACTGGGTGCTCACCCAGAACGCTGCGATTTTGCACTATCTATTAGACACCTACCCCGACTGCGGCCTCTGCGGCGATGGCAGCCCACAAAGCCGTGCCGAGGTGAACCGCTGGCTCAGCATTGTGAATGCCGACGTACACCCGGCGTTCAAGCCGCTGTTCGGTGCAACGGCCTACTTAGAAGACGAAGCGGCTATTAAGAAGAGCCACGACAACGCGCGTGCGCAGCTGCGCACGTATTTTGAACGTGCTGATGCCCAGCTGGCAGGCAAAGACTGGATCACCGGCAGCCGCTCAGTAGCCGACCCATACTGGTTCATCGTCACCCAATGGGCGAAGAAGGTTGGCGTGGATCTGTCTGGCTTAGATAATCTTGCCCGCTTTGATGCGCATATGGCCGCCGATGCAGGCGTTCAAGCCGCGATGAAGGCCGAAGGGTTGATCTAATTCATCCCGTCTGCTGATACAAAAAGGCCGCGATGATCGCGGCCTTTTTGTTGATCGCGCTTAGCGCTTATCAATTGGCACGAACTTGCGGTCTTCTGGCCCGGTGTAATTCGCACTGGGGCGAATGATCTTGCCATCCACGCGCTGTTCGATGACGTGCGCACTCCAACCCGCCGTACGTGCCAATACAAACAGTGGCGTAAACATCGCCGTTGGCACGCCCATCATGTGGTAGCTCACCGCGCTGAACCAGTCGAGGTTCGGGAACATTTTTTTGATGTCCCACATCACCGACTCAAGGCGCTCGGCGATGTCGTACATCTTCATATTGCTCTGCCCTTCCGATAGGCGCTGCGCCTCTTCCTTGATCACCTTATTGCGTGGATCAGACACCGTATAGACCGGGTGGCCGAATCCGATAATGACCTCTTTGCGCTCCACACGCGCGCGGATATCGGCCTCGGCTTCGTCTGGCGTGTCGTAGCGCTTCTGAATTTCAAACGCTACCTCGTTCGCGCCACCATGTTTGGGGCCGCGCAGCGCGCCGATGCCACCGGTGATGCAGGAGTACATATCGCTGCCCGTACCTGCGATCACACGGCAAGTGAAGGTAGATGCATTGAACTCGTGTTCGGCGTACAGAATCAGCGAAGTGTGCATCGCCCGCACCCAGCTTTCACGCGGCTTCTCGCCGTGCAGCAAGTGCAAGAAGTGGCCACCGATGGAATCATCGTTGGTTTCCACATCAATGATGCGGCCGTTATGGCTGTAGTGGTACCAATACAGCAGCATCGAGCCAAGGCAGGCCATGAGCTTATCGGCGATATCGCGTGCACCAGGATAGTTATGGTCGTCTTTTTCAGGCGACACGCAACCCAGCACCGACACGCCGGTGCGCATCACATCCATCGGGTGCGCCGACGGCGGCAGCTCTTCCAGCGCCGACTTCACCGCCGCAGGGATACCGCGCAGCGACTTCAACTTTTCCTTATAGGCTTTGAGTTCGGCATGGGTGGGCAACTTGCCGTGCACCAGCAAATGCGCCACTTCTTCAAACTCACAGGTATTTGCGAGATCCAGAATGTCATAGCCGCGATAGTGCAAATCATTGCCGCTACGACCCACGGTGCATAGCTCGGTATTACCTGCCGCAGTGCCGCTTAGCGCGACGGATTTTTTCGGTTTGAAGCCAGGGGTTGCGGTTGACTCACTCATTGCATTCCTCCCAATCGTTTATTGATTTAAGTGCGTTGCGGATTGTTCTTTTCAGCCGTTTGTTCGGCAATCAGGCGTTGCAGCATTTCAATTTGACGATGCTGCAGCTCAACGAGCGTGACCCAATCCTGCTCGCGCAGCCGGTCAATTTTCGCGTGAATTTGCAGCACTTCCAGCTCGGCTTTGACGTTAACCTGATAGTCATTGCTCGCATTCAAGCGGTCGATGGCGGCTTGTCGGTTTTGGCTCATCATGATGATCGGTGCCTGCACCGCCGCCAAGCACGATAGAACCAAGTTCAACAAGATATAAGGATAGGGATCAAACGCTTTCACTAATAAGAACGTATTGACCACCATCCAAATCACCAACAGCACACCAAAGGTGATGATGAAGTTCCAGCTTCCTCCCACCTCAGCCACGCGGTCGGCAACGCGTTCACCAAACGAACGTGCTTCGCGAAACTCTTTTTCGATATTGCGTGCCACGCCGCGCCTTGCGATAAAGCGCTCAACGACGTGCCGCTCTTCGAGTGGCAAATCGTCCAGTTCTTTTTGCAAGTATTGCTGCGCCGTCTGGCGGCGATCCACTTTATGCGGCGTGACAAACGGTATCGACATGTCGGCGCTCGGCTAGAAAGACAGGCTCATCATGCCTTTTTATCGGCGAAGACACGATCAAGCTGTTGTTCGAAGGCGTGATAGCCAATCCGGTCGTACAGCTCTTCACGCGTCTGCATCGCCGCAACCACCGCCTGCTGATGGCCGTCGCGACGCACCGCTTCGTACACGTTTTCGGCCGCCTTATTGGCCGCGCGGAACGCCGACAATGGGAATAACTGAATCGCTACACCCGCGCTGGCCAGCTCGTCACGCGAGAACAGCGGGGTTTTCCCAAACTCGGTGATATTGGCCAGCACCGGCACCTTCACTGCATCCACAAAGCGGCGGTAGGTGGCAAGGTCGTATGCGGCTTCGGCGAAAATCCCGTCGGCACCGGCTTCCACGCAGGCCAGCGCACGTTCGATCGCAGCATCCACACCGTCCACTTGAATGGCGTCGGTGCGCGCAATAAGGAAGAAGTTGGGGTCGGTTTTGGCGTCGGCCGCAGCCTTCACGCGATCGGCCATTTCGCCCTGTGACACGATCTCTTTACCCGGCCGATGGCCGCAGCGCTTAGCGCCTACTTGATCCTCGATATGGCAAGCCGCCGCACCCGCTTTAATCAAGCTTTTAACCGTGCGCGCGATATTGAACGCGCTGGGGCCAAAGCCTGTGTCGATATCCACCAGCAGCGGCAGGTCGCAAACATCGGTGATCCGGCGCGTGTCGATCAGCACGTCTTCCAAAGTATTGATGCCAAGATCCGGCAGCCCCAGCGAACCGGCCGCCACACCACCGCCTGACAAGTAGATGGCGCGATACCCTGCGCGCTTGGCCAGCAAAGCGTGGTTGGCATTGATCGCACCAATCACCTGCAAGGGGGATTCTTCGGCAAGCGCAGCGCGAAACCGGGCGCCAGCAGTGGAAAGGCTCATGGAAGGCTCCAGCAAAAGAAGCTAGTTTAGCCGATGCGCCGCCTGCCCTTCAGCGCCGAGGCCCTACTCCATCAATCCACAGACGCGGTTGCGCCCAGACGACTTGGCCCGGTACATCGCTTCGTCGGCCGCCACCAGCAAGGCCGGCAACGTCATTTCCTTTCCGCCGCGTTCGGCCGCACCGATACTGACGGTCAAAACCTCATTGCCCTCTCCACATGCGTGCAGCAGCCTTGCCTGCTCCACACGCTCACGCACCGCTTCAGCCAGTGCGCAGGCTTCAACGATCGTGCAACGTGGTAGCGCCGCCACCAGTTCGTCACCGCCATAGCGCGCTGCGATGCCCACATGGCCAACAACTTCTTGCAGGGCATTCGCCACGCCGCACAATATGTCGTCGCCCACTTGATGGCCAAAACGATCATTCACGCTTTTGAATTCATCAATATCCATCCAGAGCATCGAAAACGGCTGATCTTCTTGCAGACATGCCGCAAACGCCTCGTTGACCTGCGCTTCGAACCGATGACGGTTGAATAGACCCGTCAGGGGATCACGCACAGCCAGCCGCTCTAACTCCTGCTGCAGGCGGTTGCGCTCGGTGACGTCTTGCCCAATCGCAATTGAGCCAACCACCCCGCCTTCGCTGAAAAAACGCCGCTGGTTCCAAGCAATGATTTTGTACTCACCATTACGACAGCACATGCGGGTTTCAAAACCTTCCACCTCCGCGCCTTCTTCAAGAATGGCGCGCACGCGTCCGGCGATCTCGTTGCGGTAGTGGGCATCCGGGTAGAGCAGCGTCCAAATATCAGCGCTACCTACGACTTCATCGCGTCGATAGCCACTGATCTGTTCTGCGGCTTTGTTCCATACCGTCACCCGCGCCTGCGCGTCGAGCACATTGATCCAAACATTGGCGTTATCAATGATGCTTTCGCGAAACTGATTGAGCAGATCCAAATCATCACGCAGTTTACGCTGATGCACCACCTGCGATGCCTCACTGCGCAGCAGCCGATACAGCACGGCGTACAGCAACAGCGCCGTTACTCCAACGTAGAACCAGCCCTTCCACGTTTGCAGCTGCGCGACCACGTTTGGGTCTGCGAACATGCTGTTCAGCACATTGTCCGAACCCAATATCCAAAGCGTCCCCAGAAATAAATAGACGAGCGCAATCAGCAGCGCCTTGTTGGCTGCAAGTTTCAAGAGCGCAGACGCGGCACGCTCCGCCGACTCCCCAAAGTTCGACTGCCGTTGATCCATTCGCGTACTTAACGCCTTTCGTGCGCATCGCGCAAGCGAAGCCGCGTATCCGCGCACAAAAAAGGCGGCCGAAGCCGCCCTTTTCGCTTAGTGCTCATGCGTACTTACAGCAAATGCGCCACGCCTGCGCGCTCCTCGATCAACTCGGCCAGCGTTTTGTTCATCGCTGTGCGGCTGAATTCATCGATCTCAAGGCCTTCCACGCGGGTGTATTCACCGTTGGCGGTGGTCACCGGCACACCATAGATGATGCCTTCCGGGATGCCATAGCTGCCGTCCGAAGGAACGCCCATGGTGACCCATTTGCCGTTAGTGCCCAGCACCCAGTCGCGCATGTGGCAAATCGCGGCATTGGCCGCCGAGGCCGCCGACGACAGGCCGCGGGCTTCGATGATCGCCGCGCCGCGCTTGCCCACTACCGGGATGAAGGTATTGGCGTTCCAATCGGCGTCGTTGATCTTGTCCTTCAGCGACACACCGTTGGCGGTGGCGAAGCGATAGTCCGGGTACATGGTTGGGCTGTGGTTGCCCCACACGGCGAGCTTATCGATATCACCCACAGCCACACCGGCCTTGGTCGCCAGCTGCGACAGCGCGCGGTTGTGGTCAAGGCGCAGCATCGCGGTGAAATTCTTGGCCGGAAGGCTCGGCGCAGACTTCATCGCAATGTAGGCATTGGTATTGGCGGGGTTACCGACCACCAGTACCTTGACGTTGCGGCTAGCCACCTTGTTCAGCGCGGCGCCCTGGGCGGTGAAGATCTTGGCGTTCTCCAGCAGCAGGTCCTTGCGCTCCATGCCCGGGCCGCGCGGACGCGCGCCGACCAGCAGGGCGTAGTCGGCGTCCTTGAACGCGACTTCGGCATCATCGGTGCCCACCATGCCCGCCAGCAGCGGGAACGCGCAGTCATCCAACTCCATCATCACGCCTTTGAGCGCGGCCTGGGCTTTTTCAATCGGCAGTTCCAGCATCTGCAGGATCACCGGCTGGTCTTTGCCGAGCATTTCACCAGACGCAATACGGAACAACAGCGCATAGCCAATATGGCCAGCGGCGCCGGTTACAGCAACTCGTACGGGGGCTTTCATCGTTTTGTCTCCTAAAAGGCGGGCCACGGCCCGCCACTCATCAATTTAATTCGGCAAAAAATTCTTGGATACGCGCAAGGCCCGGTGCCAACTGTGGCGTGGGGCAGGTGTAGCTGATGCGCAGCGCCTTAGGTTCACCGAAAGCCGAACCCGGCACGCAAGCCACGCCCTTGGCTTCTAGCAGCAAGCTGCAGAAATCCACATCGTTTTCGATCTTCTTGCCGTTATGCGATTTTCCAAACGCGCAGCTCACATCGGGAAACACATAAAACGCCCCCTGCGGCCGTGGGCAGACCACGCCCGGAATGGCGTTCATGGCACCCATCACGATGTCACGCTTCGCTTGGAACTCGGCGCATTTTTCTGTTGGGACGTCTTGCGGGCCGCTCAGCGCGGCGATTGCAGCGGCAGTGACCACTTCCGGCAAACCGGTGATGTGGTTGGAGTTCAGCGTTGTTGCGGCTTTCGCCACCGACTCAGGCCCCACAAGGAAGCCCACGCGCCAACCCGGCATGCCATAGGTCTTGGATAGCGAATCCACAAACACGGTACGCTCGCGCAGCTCAGGGCGGAACTGCACAAAATTGGTGTACTTCAGACCATCAAACAGCATGCGGTTGTAGATATCATCCGTGATGATCCACGTTTCCGGATGCTTCACCAGCACCTCGGCCAGCGCAGCGATTTCTTCGCCGGTATACACCATGCCCGTGGGGTTCGATGGATTATTGAACAGGAACACCTTCGGCTTGTGCTGGCTCAGCGCCGCGTCCAGCTGGGCGGGGGTGAGCTTGTAATTTTGCGAAGCTGGGCACGGCAGCTCTACCGCCGTGGCATTGAGGATCTCCGCAATGTCCATATAGGTGGTCCAGTACGGTGCCGGGAACATGATCACATCGCCTTCGTCGAGCAAGGCTTCGCCCAAGTTGTAAAGAATGTGCTTCGCACCAATACCGGTAGAGCAATTCGCACGGCCATAGCCGGTAAGCCCCAATTTTTCGATGTGCTGTAAGAACGCATCCAACAGTGCATCGGTACCACGGTTGCTGCCGTATTGGCCGCTGTCTTTGGCCAGCGCATCGCGCGCTGCGGCATAGACATGCTCACCGGGTAGAAAATTAGGAACACCGATCGAGAAACTGATAATGTCTCGACCATCAGCCTTCAGGCGCTTGGCCTTATCGGCAATTTGCATGATGACGCTGGGCTTGGCGCGACTCATGCGCTGAGCGAGTTGAGGCATCGTAGGGGAACCTCTTAAGTAGGCCGCAATTCGCGGCGTGGATTGACGTGGGAGAAACCTCTTGGATGTTAGCACAAGCCTCGCCACCGTTAAGGCACAAGGTTTTCATCCATAAAAGCTCTGTTGAAAAACACGAAGAGCGGCACACTGGCCGCTCTTCGTTGGATGCTTCACTTCGGCACGATCAAGCCGCCAGAATTTTGTTCCATTCGGCCACGCGATCGGCCTTGGCGGCCAGCGCTGCTTCGGCGTCGCCTTCGATCTTGACCGACTTGATCGCATCGCCCTGCTGCACGGCATCGACCACGTCGAGACCTTCCACCACCTTGCCAAACACGGTGTGCTTGCCATTCAGCCATTCACAGGGCACATGGGTGATGAAGAACTGACTGCCGTTGGTGTTCGGGCCTGCGTTGGCCATCGACAACACACCACGCTCGTGCGGCACGCCATTATTAGCTTCATCTTCGAACCGGTAGCCGGGGCCACCACGGCCGGAACCTTCCGGACAGCCGCCCTGGATCATGAAATTTGCAATGACGCGGTGAAAGTTCAGGCCATCGTAAAAGCCGCGCTGCGCCAAATTCACGAAGTTAGCCACGGTCAACGGGGCCTTCTCCTGATGCAGTTCAACTTTGATCTGGCCACGGTCAGTATCGAAAACGGCGAGCAGGGACATACGGGATTCCTAATACGAAAGGGATTTCTGAACCGAGGATATGGTGTCGTCCTCCTCCAGAAACAAGAGCCCGCAGCATTTTTCTGAAACCGCTATAATGATCGGCTTCCTCCACTGAAATCCACGCGCCCGGCCGACTCGGCCACCGAGGTGCGGCTTGCACGGGCCCGTTTCATATGTCCATCGAAAAACTCCGCAATATCGCCATCGTCGCCCACGTTGACCATGGCAAAACCACCCTCGTCGATCAGCTGCTCAAGCAGTCCGGCACCTTCGACGAGCGTGCCCAAGTGGCCGAACGCGTCATGGACAGCGGTGATATTGAAAAAGAACGCGGCATTACCATTCTGTCGAAGAACACCGCGATCCGCTGGACCAACCCCAAGACCGGCGAAACCTGGCGCATCAATATCGTAGACACCCCCGGACACGCCGACTTCGGCGGCGAGGTGGAGCGCGTGCTCTCGATGGTGGACTCGGTGCTGATCCTCGTGGACGCGATGGACGGCCCCATGCCGCAGACCCGCTTCGTGACGCAAAAAGCGTTCGCGATGGGCTTCAAACCGATTGTGGTCATCAACAAAGTAGACCGCCCCGGTGCGCGCCCGAGTTGGGTGCTGGATCAAACCTTTGACCTGTTCGACCGCCTTGGCGCAAACGACGAACAGCTCGATTTCACCACCGTGTATGCCAGCGGCCTGCAGGGCTTTGCCGGGATGGACGAAAGCGTGCGCAGCGGCGATATGACCCCGCTGTTTGAAGCCATTTGTGAACACGTCCCCGCCCCGCCGGTGGACCCGGATGGCCCGTTCCAAATGCGCGTCACCTCGCTGGACTACAACAACTACGTCGGCGTCATTGGTGTTGGCCGCATCCAGCGCGGCAAGGTCAAGCCCAACCAGCAGGTAACGGTGATCGCCGCTGACGGCAAGACCCGCAACGCCAAAGTGCTGCAGGTGCTGGGCTTCATGGGGCTGGAGCGCATCGAAGTGCAGGACGCGTCGGCGGGCGACATCATCGCGTTCTCGGGGATCGAAGGCATCGGCATTTCCGATACCCTGTGCGACCCGTCTGCGGTTGAGCAACTGCCAGTGCTTGCCGTGGATGAACCCACCATCAGCATGACCTTCCAAGTGAACGACTCGCCGTTTGCTGGGGTGAAAGAACGCAGCGGCGGCAAGTTCCTCACCAGCCGTCAGCTGCGCGACCGCCTCACCCGCGAAACCCAGCACAACGTGGCGCTGCGCGTGGAAGACACCGCTGATGCCGACAAATTCAAAGTCAGCGGGCGCGGCGAATTGCACCTGTCTATTTTGATTGAAACCATGCGCCGCGAAGGTTACGAGCTTGCCGTGTCGCGTCCGGAAGTCATCATCAAGCCCATCGACGGCGTGCTCTCCGAGCCGTATGAAGCCCTCGTGGTAGATATGGACGACCAGTACCAAGGCGGCGTGATGGGCCGCTTGGGCGAGCGCAAAGCGCTGCTGCAGAACATGGAACCCGACGGCAAGGGCCGCGTGCGCTTGGACTACATCATCCCGGCGCGCGGTCTAATTGGCTTCCAAACCGAATTCAAAACCCTCACCGCCGGCACCGGCCTACTGTTCCACGTCTTCGATCACTACGCCGCCAAAACCGAGGGCAGCATCGGTCAGCGTTCGAACGGTGTGCTGATCTCCAACGGCACCGGCAGCTCACCCGCCTATGCACAGATCGCCATGCAAGAGCGCGGCCGTCTGTTTATTGAGCCGGGTGAAGAAATCTATGAAGGCCAAGTGGTGGGTATTCACAGCAAGGACAACGACCTTACCGTGAACGCGCTACGCGGCAAGCAGCTCACCAACTTCCGCGCCGCCGGTAAGGATGACGACGAAGGTCTGATTCCGCCGATCAAGTTCTCACTGGAGCAGGCACTGGAATTCATCGACGACGACGAATTAGTAGAAGTCACCCCGAAGCAAATTCGCCTGCGTAAAAAATTCCGCACCGAGATTGACCGCAAGCGTGCCAGCCGCGCGGCCTAAACCGTGATCGTGAAGCACTACAACCCGGATCCGCACGCGCATCCGGGTTTACATGCCATCGCGCTGGTTGAACTTGGCAAAGGCGGCCTCGCACTGCTGGCCGCCAGTGGGCTGGAACTACTCGGCCCCGCTCCACTGCGGCGCTGGGTGCACGCCTTAATCGATACGTTTCACCTTGACCCTAACCACGGCGCCGCCGCGTGGTTATCGAATGCCATCAACCCCGACGGCGTGCACATCGCCGCCCTACTCGCTGCGCTCTATGGCGTGATGCATCTACTCGAAGGCTGGGGCCTGTGGTACGCCAAGGCTTGGGCTTCGTGGCTGGGCTGCATCACCGTCATGCTTTATTTGCCTTTTGATTTATACGCACTCGCCAAGCACCCAGGCTGGCTCTCGGTCATTGCCGTTGCCATCAACGTACTCGTCCTTTGGGTACTCGCGCGCGACCTCATCAAGCGCCGTAAATAATTTTATTTGCATCTACTCCCACATCTGGAGATGCTAAGGCATCTTGAGGGGAGTCTTTCTGATGCGCTATTTGCCGCTTGCTGTCGCTGTGTCCATGCTCTTGCTTGCGGCATGCCAACCCAGTCAATCGCCCCCCGTAACGCAGGCGCAAACAGCAAGCAAACCGGCCTCTGATTTCACGTTTGCAGAAGCCAGCGTTGCTGATCTGCAGAGGCAAATGGCCGCAGGCACACTCAGCAGCCATACGCTCACCTCCGCCTACCTTGACCGCATCGCCGCCATCGATCGTAGCGGCCCCACGCTCCATTCGGTACTCACTACGAATCCCAACGCACTCGAAGAGGCCGACGCCTTGGACGCCGAACGTAAGGCGGGCACTGTGCGGGGGCCACTCCACGGCATTCCGGTTCTCATTAAAGACAATATCGACGCCACGCCGATGGCCAACACGGCTGGCTCGTTAGCCCTTGCAGACTACCACCCCAAGAACGACGCCTTTTTGATTCAAAAACTACGCGCAGCTGGCGCCGTGATTTTAGGCAAAACCAATCTTTCTGAATGGGCCAACTTCCGCTCCAGCCGCTCCATCTCCGGTTGGAGCGCCGTCGGCGGGCAGACCAAAAACCCCTACGCGCTTGATCGCAACCCCTGCGGCTCCAGCGCAGGCACCGGCACCGCGATCGCAGCCAATCTCGCCGCTGTAGGCGTTGGCACCGAGACCGACGGCAGTATTATCTGCCCCTCCTCAGTAGCAGGCCTCGTTGGCCTGAAACCCACCGTTGGGCTGGTCAGCCGTAGCGGCATCATCCCCATTTCCATCTCGCAAGACACCGCCGGCCCAATGACGCGCAGCGTGGCCGATGCCGCCGCCCTACTCACCGCCATGGCCGCGCCCGACCCACAAGATCCAGCCTCTAGCGAACGTAAAAATACGGCGGCGATCGACTATACCCAGCATCTCAAAGCCAACGCGCTCAAAGGCGCACGCATCGGCGTTGTACGCCAGCTGATGGGCTATCGCCCCGAAGTCAACCGGTTGATGGAAGACGCCATCGTCAAGCTAAAAGCCGCCGGCGCCACCGTGGTGGACGCGGAGATCCCCACGCTTGGCCAGTGGGGCGAGGCCGAATACACGATGCTGCAATACGAGCTCAAAGACGGCTTGCAGCGCTACCTCGTCGCGGGCAACGCGCCTTATCGCTCGCTGTCCGAGATCATTGCCTTCAATAAGCGCAATGCCGACGCCGAGATGCCGTTGTTCGGGCAAGAAGTGTTCGAACAAGCCAATGCACTCGGCCCACTCAGCACGCCCGAATATATCACCTTGCGCGACAAGGTGCGCCGCCTCGCTGGGCCTGAAGGCATCGATGTCGCCCTGCACAAGCAGCAGCTCGATGCACTGGTTGCGCCCGCCACTGCGCCTGCGTGGCCCACCGATCCGGTCAACGGCGACCATTACGCCGCCGGTGGCTACGGCGCTGCCTCCGCTGCACGCTATCCCAGCCTCACCGTCCCCATGGGCGATGTCCACGGCCTGCCCGTAGGGCTCGTGCTGATGGGTACCGCGTGGAGCGAGCCGCGCCTCATTGAACTTGGCTACGCGTTTGAACAAGCGACCCATGCACGGAAGCCACCGCAGCTTCTACCTACGGTGGCTCCCAGTAAGGACGCGCACTAGCGGATTAAGCGTCGATCACACCGCGCTTTTTCACAATCAGCATCGCAATTTCCAGCGACTGCTCGTAGTTAAGGCGCGGGTCCACCGTGGTGCGGTAAGCGCGCTGCAAGTCCAGTTCGGTGAGCGCACGCGCGCCGCCGAGGCATTCGGTCACGTTCTCGCCGGTCATTTCCAGATGCACGCCACCAAGCCGCGTTCCGGCCACTTGGTGAATATCGAACGCTTGTTCGATCTCGCTACGGATATTGGCGAAACGGCGGGTCTTGTAACCGTTGCTGGTGGACTCGGTATTGCCGTGCATGGCATCGCAAATCCATAGCACACGGCGGCCTTCGCGCTTCACCGCCTCCAGAAGCGCCGGTAGCTTCGCGGCAATCTGATCCGCGCCCATGCGGTGGATCAGGCCCAAACGCCCAGGTTCATCATTCGGATTCAGCGCATCGATCACGCGCAACAATTGATCCGGCGTGACCGACGGCCCCACCTTGACCGCAATCGGGTTATTGATCCCGCGGAAGTATTCCAGATGCGCGCCGTTCAAATCAGCCGTGCGCATGCCAATCCACGGAAAGTGGGTGGAAAGATTGAACCAGCCATCCGCGCGCGGCACCTGCCGGGTCTGTGCTTCTTCATACGGAAGCAGCAGCGCTTCGTGCGAGGTGTAGAAGCTGACGCGGCTTAAGCTCTGCATCTTGCGACCCACCAAAATTTCAGTGAACCGCACGGCATCGCCAATGCCCGACACCATCTTCTGATATTCGGCCGCATCCGGCGATTGATCCACCCAGCCGAGCCCCCAAAATTCAGGGTGATGCAAGTCGGCAAAACCGCCGTCGACCAGCGAGCGCACAAAGTTCATCGTCATTGCCGAACGTGCGTGTGCTTTGATCATCCGGCGCGGGTCAGGAGTGCGCGCCTGCGCCGTGAACTCGGGGCTATTGACGATATCGCCGCGATAGCTCGGCAGCGTGACATCCCCCTTGGTCTCTGTGTCGGCCGAACGCGGCTTGGCATATTGCCCCGCAAAGCGGCCCACACGCACCACCGGAAGCTTTAAGCCGTGCACCAGCACAAGGCTCATCTGCAGGAGCACTTTCAAACGGTTGGTGATCGTTTCCGAATTGCACTCGGCAAAGGTTTCTGCACAGTCACCCCCCTGCAGCAAGAAGCGCTTGCCTTCCTGCGCCTCCGCCAACTGCTCTTTCAGCGACAAAATTTCGCGCGAGGTTACCAGCGGCGGTAATGCGCGCAATTCGTCCTGCGCCGCCGCAAGCGCTTCGGCATCGGGATAGGTGGGTAGCTGCAGCGCAGGCTTGCTGCGCCAGCTTGAAGGCGTCCAGCCGCCGGTTGCTGAAGTAGTGTCAATCGTGGTGGAAACAGCGGGAACGGCGGAGACTGCGGACATATCAAAGCTTCACGAGAGTTGCTGCATTGCATCATCCCGCGCACGTGCGCCGCGCGCAACCGTTACTTCCGGAACAAATGAGAATGACGAGGAAGGAACCCAGCATAAAGGGCACCAGCCCCCAGCAACACAAACCAGATCAGCGCCCACATCGGCATGGACAGCCCTAAAAACTGCCAGTCGATATTGCTGCAATCTCCGGTAGCCTGCAGCACGCGCTTGGCTGCACCTAACCACGAATGCTGCTCTACGATAAAGTTAAGCCCAGGCCCGCAACTCGGAAGCTCTGGCGGGTACAGCTGCACCCAGCTATGCCGCCCGGCGTAGCCCACGCCCGCCAATGCTGGAATCAATGCCGCAAAACCCCAGACCTTACGCGCGCCAGCAGAGCGTGGCGATAGCATCCCCCCCAGCAAAAATACAAACCCCAACGCAGCAAAGCAGATACGCTGGAAAATACAGAACGGGCAAGGCTGAATACCCAACTGAAACTGCACAAAGAGTGCATAGCACAGTAAGGCAGCACACGCGAAACAGCCAAACAGGAACTGCTGACGAAACGACCAACGAAACGGATTCATGCCTACGCCTTACGGTTATCTTGGTGATTATGCGTCAGCTGCGCCCAAAACAAAAACCCCGGGTTTTACGTCCGGGGTTTTTGCATTCAACCTAAGTTGAAATTATTCAGCAGCTTGCGGGCGATCGACCAGTTCCACATAGGCCATCGGCGCATTGTCGCCAGCGCGGAAACCGCACTTCAGCAGGCGCAGGTAACCACCCGGACGCTGCGCATAGCGCGGGCCGAGCACGGTGAACAGTGTGCCCACGGCTTCCTTGTCACGCAGACGCGAGAAAGCCAGGCGACGGTTTGCCACGCTGTCCACCTTGGCGAGGGTGATCAGCGGCTCCACCACGCCGCGCAGCTCTTTCGCTTTCGGCAGGGTGGTACGGATGAGTTCGTGCTTGATGATCGAAGCCGCCATGTTCGAGAACATCGCATGACGATGCGCGCTAGTGCGGTTGAACTTGCGACCGGATTTCTGATGACGCATTGGGATAAGTCCTATAAAAGATTAAAACGATTGAGATTCGCTGTCGCCTTCTTGGCGTTGAAACAATGGACTGCGGTTGGTCCGGGCGGCGCATTCCCTGCGTCACCGTGCCCCGAAATTGATTCGTGGGCAAAATGTCTCCTTCCCCCAATCAGGGGAAGGAGACGTGTGCATCAGCCGATCATGCCGTGCGAAGAAACGCCGGCCGGCGGCCAGTTTTCCAGCTTCATGCCAAGCGACAAGCCCTTCTGAGCCAGCACTTCCTTGATTTCGGTGAGCGATTTCTTGCCGAGGTTCGGCGTCTTCAGCAATTCCACTTCGGTCTTCTGGATCAGATCACCGATGTAGTAAATGCTTTCTGCCTTCAAGCAGTTGGCCGAGCGCACGGTCAGTTCCAGATCGTCGATCGAGTGCAGCAGCACCGGATCTACGTCGGCGGTGGCACCCTTGGCCTGCTTGGCGTCACGGCGGGTGAAATCGCCGAACACCGACAGCTGATCGGTGAGGATGTCGGCCGCAGTACGCACCGCCGCTTCGGCGTCGATCGTACCGTTGGTTTCGATATCCAACACCAGCTTATCGAGGTCGGTGCGCTGTTCCACACGCGCCGGATCGACGGCGTAGGACACGCGACGCACCGGCGAGAACGACGCATCCAGCATCAGGCGGCCGATGGCACGGCTCTCTTCATCTGGACGACGGCGTGCAGCCGCCGGCTGATAGCCAAAACCACGGGTCACGGTCAAGCGCATGCTCAGCGTGATGTCCTTGGTCAGGGTGGCGATCACGTGCTCGGGGTTCAGCACTTCCACATTGTGGTTGGTCTTGATGTCAGCAGCGGTGACAACACCAGGACCTTGTTTTTTCAGTTCAACGACATCGCTGTCGCCGTTATGCAAGCGAATGGCAACATCCTTGAGGTTCAACAGAACTTCGAGAACGTCTTCCTGCAGGCCTTCAACCGTGGTGTACTCATGCAGTACGCCGTCAATTTCGACTTCGGTAATGGCGCAGCCGGGAATCGACGAAAGCAAAACGCGACGCAGGGCATTGCCGAGCGTGTGGCCATAACCGCGTTCTAGCGGCTCGATCACAACCTTGGCGCGGTGGTCGGTGATGCGTTCGATCTGCGGTCCGCGCGGACGCAGCACTTGGGTGGCGGTAACCGTCATTCGTGGTGTCTCCTGCTAACCGGCGCGGGAATGACCGCGCCGGCTGATGGCAATGGCTTACTTCGAGTACAGTTCGACGATCAACGCTTCGTTGATGTCGCTGGGCAGGTCGGAGCGATCCGGCACGGCCTTGAATACGCCGGCGAACTTGTTCGAATCAACTTCAACCCACGCTGGGGACAGATTCATCTGTTCCGACAGCGTCAGCGACTCCTTCACGCGAAGCTGCTTCTGCGCCTTTTCCGACAGCGCAATCGCATCGCCCGCCTTCACCGTGTAGGACGGCAGGTTGACCGGCTTGCCATTCACGGTGATCCCGCGGTGGCTCACCAGCTGACGTGCAGCCGGACGGGTAACGGCAAAGCCCATGCGATAGACAACATTGTCCAGACGGGTCTCCAGCAGCTGCAGGAGGTTTTCGCCGGTGTTGCCTTTCTTGGTGGCGGCTTTCTTGTAGTAGTTGCGGAACTGACGCTCCAGTAAGCCGTAGATGCGCTTGACCTTCTGCTTTTCACGCAGCTGGGTAGCGTAGTCGGACAGCTTGCCCTTACGGGCGTTAGCACCGTGCTGGCCGGGCTTTTGCTCCAGCTTGCACTTGGAATCGAGCGCACGCGCCGGCGACTTCAGCGAGAGGTCAGCGCCTTCACGGCGGGCGAGCTTACAGGTAGGACCGATATAACGAGCCATTTCTTATCGCCCCCCTTAGACGCGACGCTTCTTCGGCGGACGGCACCCGTTGTGCGGGATTGGCGTCACGTCGATGATGTTGAGGATCTTGTAACCAACGTTGTTCAGCGAACGCACTGCGGATTCGCGACCCGGGCCTGGGCCCTTGATGCGAACTTCCAGTGCCTTGACGCCGTAATCAAGCGCCGCCTTGCCTGCCTTTTCGGCAGCCACCTGGGCTGCGAACGGGGTGGACTTACGCGAACCGCGGAAACCCGCGCCGCCCGAAGTCGCCCAGCTCAGTGCATTGCCCTGACGGTCGGTGATGGTCACGATGGTGTTATTGAAGGAAGCGTGCACATGTGCAATACCGTCGGTAACGACGCGCTTGATCTTCTTCTTGGTTTTAACAGCTGATGGTTTGGCCATGATGTCTGTTCCTTACTTCTTGATGGCCTTACGCGGGCCCTTACGGGTACGCGCATTGGTACGGGTACGCTGACCACGCAGCGGCAGGCCACGACGGTGACGCAGACCACGGTAGCAGCCAAGGTCCATCAGACGCTTGATCGCCATGCCGATTTCACGACGCAGGTCGCCTTCGACAACGAACTTGCCGATCTCGGCGCGCAGGCGCTCGACTTCGGGCTCGGACAGGTCACGAATCTTGGTGGACGTGTTCACGCCCGCCAGTTCGCACACCTGCTTGGAACGGGTACGGCCAATGCCGTAAATGCTTTGCAAACCAACCCAGACATGCTTCTGGGCAGGCAAGTTGACGCCTGCAATACGCGCCATAAGGCGATCTCCGATAAACAAAATGACGCCAAACCGACAGGTTTGACGTGGGAAACGTGGAATTGTAACCCAATCCCGGCTTATGAAAAAGTCAAGACCTAAAGATCATGACTTCGGCATGGGGAGTGTGCCCATGCTCCGGCGATGGCTCCAGACTGGCAGCGTCCAGACCTTTCGGCCTGTACCTGCCCGCGCACTACTCTGGCGCGCGGATCGGTCCAGAGCCACCTGCACGCGGGATCGTCGCGCAGGTCGCCCATTTGCCAGTTTGCGCCTTCGTCAAACTGGCGGTATTGCTCGGCCGCCTAAGCCAGGCGGCCGCGTAGGATAGCAGAACGCGGATTAGCGCGCACGCCCACCCTTCAGGTTGGCTTTTTTCAGCAAGCTTTCGTATTGGTGCGACATCAAATGCGCTTGAATCTGCGCAATGAAGTCCATCACCACCACCACCACGATCAGCAGCGAGGTGCCACCGAAGTAGAACGAAGCGCCCAGTTCGGTACGCATCAATTCCGGCAGCAAGCACACCAGGATCAAATACACCGAACCTGCCGCAGTCAAACGCGTCAACACGCCATCGATGTAATCAGCGGTTGCACGCCCCGGACGGATGCCCGGAATGAGCGCCCCCGACTTCTTCAAGTTATCCGCAGTTTCCTGCGAATTGAATACCAAGGCGGTATAGAAGAATGCGAAGCCACCAATCAATGCGGCCAGCAAAATCATATGCAGCGGTTCACCTGGGGACAGCATCTGGCTGACTTTTTGCAGCCAAACGGTGGCCGGGCTACCCGACTGACCAAACCACGTCGAAGCCGTGGCCGGGAACATGATGATCGACGATGCGAAGATCGGCGGGATCACGCCCGACATATTGAGCTTCAGTGGCAGGAACGAGCTCTGGTTCTGGTAACCACCGCGCCCACCTTGGCGACGTGCGTAGTTCACGGTAATGCGGCGCTGACCGCTTTCCATGAACACCACGAACCAAGTGACGGCCAGCACGATCGCAAGAATCACAAACACCGTGATCCACTGCATATCACCGCTATTAGCCTGCTGCAGCGTGTTAAGCACTGCACCCGGCAAGCCCGCCACGATACCGGCAAAGATAATCAGCGACACGCCATTACCAATACCGCGCTCGGTGACTTGCTCACCTAGCCACATCAAGAACACCGTACCCGCAGTGAGCGACACCACAGCCGTGAGCACGAAGCCAACACCGGGGTTATAGACCACCTGCGCGCCCGTGCCTGCGCCCTGCCCCTGCAGTGCAATCGCAATACCTGCCGCTTGAAACACTGCCAAGAACACGGAACCGACACGCGAGTATTGGGTAATCTTGCGACGCCCAGACTCGCCTTCCTTCTGCAGAGCCTTCAGGCTTGGCAACACCTGCACCATCAGCTGCATCACGATCGATGCCGAGATGTACGGCATCACGTTCAACGCGAGCAGACTGAAGCGCTCAAGTGCGCCGCCGGAGAACATGTTGAACATGTCCACAACGGTACCCTTCTGCGAATCCATCAGCTGCAGCATGGCATCGGGGTTGACGCCCGGCACCGGGATATAACACCCGATGCGATAGACGATCAGTGCACCAATGACAAACAGCAGACGCGAGCGAAGTTCAGTGAACTTGCCCGCGCCCAGCAGCCCTGCTATTGACTCACCGCTGCGCGACATTCGTCGATTACTCCGCCAGCGAGCCGCCAGCAGCGATGATCGCGGCCTTGGCCCCAGCAGTTGCGGCAATACCCTTCAAAACGAAGGCCTTGGTGAGCTCACCCTTGACCACAATCTTGGCGCGCTTGGCCGTGCTCGGCACAAGACGAGCCGCCTTCAGGGCAGCAAAATCCACGTCGCCTGCCGGCAAGCTATCCAGCTTGTACAGCAGCACTTCAGCGGTGTCCTTGGCCATCATCGAAGCAAAGCCGATCTTCGGCAGACGACGCTGCATCGGCGTTTGACCGCCTTCAAAGCCCGCCTTGATCTTGCCCTTACCGGAACGTGCGAACGAACCCTTATGGCCGCGACCAGCGGTCTTGCCAAGGCCCGAACCAATGCCACGACCAACGCGAACGCGGTCCTGACGAGCGCCCTCTGCGGGCTTGAGTGTATTGAGCTTCATAGAATTACTCCTCCACCTGCACCAAGTAGTGCAACTGGTTGATCAGACCACGTACCTGCGGGCTGTCTTTCAGCTCGCGGACGCTGTTGAGCTTGCCAAGACCCAGCGCCTTCACCGACAGACGGTGACGTGCTTGCACGCCGCGCAGACCTTTGACCAAACGTACTTTGACGGTCTTGGTTGCATTAGCCATGGTTCAGATCCTCCACCTTCTTGCCGCGCTTAGCAGCAATACGGGCTGGCGACTGCATCGATACCAAACCCTTGACCGTGGCGCGCACCAAGTTGATCGGGTTACGCGAACCCACTGCCTTGGCCAGCACGTCCTTCACGCCCACCGCTTCCAGCACAGCGCGCATCGCGCCACCGGCGATCACGCCGGTACCTTCGGAAGCCGGCTGCATGTACACACGCGCCGCACCGTGGCCTGCTTTCACAGCATGGAACAGCGTGCCGTTATTCAGATCCACATTGCTCATATTCTTGCGGGCATATTCCATCGACTTCTGGATGGCCACCGGCACTTCTTTTGCCTTGCCATAACCGAAGCCAATTTTGCCTGCACCATCACCCACCACCGTCAGTGCGGTGAAGGTGAATTGACGGCCACCCTTGACGGTCTTGCTGACGCGGTTCACCGCAATCAGCTTCTCGATCATGCCGTCATCGATTTCTTCGCGTTCGCGATTACGGTCGCGGCCGCGGGATTCGCGTTGTTCTGCCATTTTCGATGTCTCAATAGTGAAAGGAATTTGCGGCTTTGCCGCTTATGGTTGTGCGTAGTTTCGGGTGTACTACCGAACTTGAAATCAAGCCCGACATTCGGCGTATCTCACGCCGACAAGCAATGTGAAAGGGCACGGAGTGTTCACCCCATGCCCTTACGACATTAGAACTGCAGACCAGCCTCACGCGCGGCATCAGCCAGCGCCTTGATGCGGCCGTGGAAGCGGTAACCCGAGCGATCAAATGCGATCTTCTCGACACCAGCCGCCTTAGCGCGCTCGGCAATGATCTGACCCACCTTGGCGGCGGCGTCTTTGTTCTTACCGTTGGCCAAACCGGCCTTAACGTCGGCTTGCAGGGTGGAGGCCGAAGCCAGCACCTTGGCGCCGTCGGCGGTGAACAGCTGAGCGTACAGGTGCTGACCGGTGCGCAGCACCGACAGACGCGGCGCGCCGAGTTCGCGGATATGCGCGCGGGTCGATTTGGCGCGGCGCAGGCGAGCGATTTTCTTTTCCATGGTTCTCTTCTCCGAAAGCTGAAGGTGCGATTACGCCTTCTTGGCTTCCTTACGGATGATGGTTTCGTCGGAATACTTCACACCCTTGCCCTTATAGGGCTCCGGCGGACGGTAACCGCGAATCTTGGCAGCCACTTGACCCACCAGCTGCTTATCCGCACCGGACACGAGGATTTCGGTCTGGGTCGGGGTTGCAATGGTGATGCCTTCCGGCGCGGGGAACACGACAGGGTGGGAGAAGCCGAGCGACAGGCTCAGGTCCTTACCCTGCATCGCAGCGCGGTAACCCACACCGACCAGTTCCAGCTTACGCTCGAAACCAGTGCTCACACCGTGCACCATGTTGGCAACGATGGCGCGCAAGGTGCCAGCCATCGGCACATTGGAGGCATCGTTTGCGGTCAGGTGAGCAGCACCGTTATCAACGGAAACTTCGACACCTTCGGGCTTGGCGATGCTCAGGGTGCCTTTCGGCCCCTTCACGCTGATCGTTTCGGCTTGAATATTGAGTTCTACACCCTTCGCCAGGGTGATCGGCTTCTTGGCAACTCGGGACATGTTCTAAACTCCCTTACGCCACGATGCACAGGACTTCACCGCCGACGCCCTGCTGGCGCGCCTTCGAATCCGTCATGATGCCCTTGGAGGTGGAAATGATGGCAACGCCGAGGCCGTTGAGTACCTTCGGCAGGGAGTCCTTGCCGCGGTACTGACGCAAACCCGAACGCGACACGCGCTTCAGGGTTTCAATGACCGGCTTGCCTTCGAAATACTTCAGCGCAATTTCCAGCTCGGCTTTCGCGCCGTTCTGGGTCACACGCGCATCGGCAATATAGCCTTCTTCTTTCAAGACGGCGGCAATCGCCACCTTGGTCTTGGACGACGGCATTAGTACCGTCTGCTTACCAACAGCGGCGGCATTTTTAATGCGCACCAGCATGTCGGCGATTGGATCAGTCATGCTCATGTAGATTCACCTGATGAGTAGCACCGATATCCGCTTCCGCGAAAATCTGCTTGGGTTTTGATGTGCCATTACTGGCTTTTTGGTGCAACCAAAGCCCCACATTGCTGTGAGGCTCGGGGTTGCTGCCCACCACTTTCGCGGCGAGCAGCTGGGCAGTGTAACAGGTTTTTTACCAGCTTGCTTTACGGAGACCCGGTACGTCACCACGCATGGTGGCTTCGCGCAGCTTGTTACGGCCGAGGCCGAACTTGCTGTACACCGCGCGCGGACGACCGGTGAGGGCGCAGCGCGTGGTTTGACGGGACGGCGAAGAATCGCGCGGCAGCTTCTGCAGCTTGGTCGCCGCAGCCATTTTGTCCTCGTACGAGGCATCCTGGCTGGCGATGACCTTCTTCAGCTCTTCACGCTTGGCAGCGTGCTGCTTAGCGAGCTTAGCGCGCTTGATCTCACGGTTGACCATGGAAGTCTTAGCCATGACGTGTCCTTAGTTGCGGAACGGGAAGCGGAAGGCTTCGAGCAGGGCTTTCGCTTCTGCGTCGGTCTTCGCGGTGGTGGTGATCGCAATGTCCATACCGCGCATTGCGTCAACGGCGTCAAAGTCGATTTCCGGGAAGATAATCTGCTCTTTGACACCCATGTTGTAGTTGCCACGGCCGTCGAACGAACGCCCCGACACGCCGCGGAAGTCACGCACGCGCGGCAGCGAGATGTTGATCAGACGATCGAGGAATTCGAACATGTGCGCACGACGCAAGGTGACCTTGCAGCCGATCGGCCAACCGTCACGGATCTTGAACGACGCCACCGAGATACGCGACTTGGTCACGACCGGCTTCTGACCGGAGATCTTGGTCATGTCGGCAACGGCGTTTTCAAGCACCTTCTTGTTGGTTGCCGCTTCGCCCACACCCATGTTCAGGGTGATCTTGACGAGCTTCGGCACCTGCATCGGATTGGTGTAACCGAATTGCTGCATCAGCTTCGGCACCACTTCTTCCTTGTAGAACTTTTCGAGACGTGTGGTCATGTTAGATAGCCTCACCGCTGGAGCGGAACACGCGGATGCGCTTTCCATTCTCTAGCACCTTGGTGGCAACGCGCTCACCCTTGCCCGTCACCGGGTTCAGGATCATCACGTTGGAAATATGGATCGACGCCTCGCGCTCAATCACGCCACCGGCTTGGCCGGCCTGCGGATTGGGCTTGGTGTGACGCTTCACCAGGTTCAGGTTGGAGATGTACACGCGCTCACCATCGACACGCAGCACTTCGCCGGTCTGACCCTTGATCTTCTTGTTACCGGTGGTAACGACGACTTGGTCGCCTTTCTTGATACGGTTCATGTCTTAATTCTCCCCGCTCACAGCACTTCAGGCGCAAGCGACACGATCTTCATGAACTTTTCGGTACGCAGCTCGCGCGTCACCGGTCCGAAGATGCGGGTGCCGATCGGCTCCTGCTTGTTGTTGAGCAGTACAGCGGCATTGCCGTCGAAGCGAATCAACGAACCGTCGGCGCGACGCACACCCTTACGGGTACGCACCACGACGGCGTCGTAAACGTCGCCCTTCTTCACTTTGCCGCGCGGAATTGCTTCCTTCACCGACACCTTGATGATGTCACCGATGCCAGCATAACGGCGCTTCGAGCCGCCCAGCACCTTGATGCACATCAGTTCTTTGGCGCCCGAGTTATCGGCAACATCGAGAAAGCTCTGCATTTGAATCATGGCTTATCTCCTGTTTACTCGGCAGCGCGGGTGATGATTTCCACCACACGCCAGTTCTTGGTCTTGGACATCGGTGCGCATTCCGCCACACGAACGACATCACCTTCATTGCAGGTGTTGTCGGCGTCATGGGCGTGCAGCTTGGTCGAGCGACGGATGTACTTGCCGTACAGCGCGTGCTTGACCTGGCGCTCAACGAGCACCGTCACGGTCTTGTCCATCTTGTTGCTCACAACGCGGCCTTCGACCGTGTGCAGCTTCTTGGTTTGTTCAGTCATGTCTGCCGTTCCTTACTTCGTCACGCTGTTTTGCAGCGCGCCGAGCAGCGTGTTGACGCGAGCGATCTCGCGGCGCACGCGGCGGGGCTCATTGGTCTTAGACGGAGGCAGCTGGCCAGTAGCCTTCTGCATGCGGAGCGCGAAACGCTCTTTCTGCAGTTCGACCAAATGGGCCTTCAGTTCGTCCGCTGACTTTTGACGTAATTGCTTGAGTTCCATCAGCGCACCGTCCGGGTCACGAATTGGGTGGTGACCGAAAGCTTGGCGGAGGCCAGACGGAACGCTTCGCGTGCCACTTCCTCGCTGACGCCTTCGATCTCATAGATCATGCGGCCGGGCTGGATCTGGGCGACCCAGTATTCCACGTTGCCCTTACCGGAGCCCATGCGGACTTCGATTGGCTTTTTGGTGATCGGCTTATCGGGGAACACGCGGATCCACATCTTGCCGCCACGCTTCACGTAACGGCTGATGGAACGACGCGCGGCCTCGATCTGACGGGCGGTGAGCTGGCCGAAGGCGGTTGCCTTCAGGCCGTACTCGCCAAAGCTAACAGCGTTGCCGCTCCAGCTTAGGCCATCGTTACGGCCCTTATGGACCTTACGGTATTTGGTTCGCTTGGGTTGCAACATGATTTAGTCCCTCGCTTCGCCACGGTCGGCACGATCGCCACGGTCACGGCGCGGACCACGCGGACGCTCACGGTCACCACGCGGTGCCGGGGTATCGTCCTGCTTCTCCTGGCCCACTTGGCTGAAATCAAAGATTTCACCCTTATAGACCCACACCTTGATGCCGATGATGCCGTAGGTGGTCTTCGCCTCGGCGAAGCCATAGTCAATGTCCGCACGCAGGGTGTGCAGCGGCACGCGGCCTTCGCGGTACCACTCGGAACGGGCGATTTCTGCACCGTTCAAGCGGCCAGCCACATTGACCTTGATGCCGAGCGCGCCCAGACGCATCGCGTTACCCACCGCACGCTTCATGGCGCGGCGGAACATGATGCGGCGCTCCAACTGCTGGGCGATGGATTCGGCCACCAGCTGTGCGTCGAGTTCCGGCTTGCGAACTTCGGTGACGTTGATGTGCGCCGGCACGCCGAGCACATCGGAAACGTCTTTACGCAGCTTCTCGATATCCTCACCGCGCTTACCGATCACCACGCCCGGACGGGCGGTGTGAATGGTGACGCGTGCGTTGTTGGCCGGACGCTCGATCAGGATCTTGGAGATCCCGGCTTGCGCCAGCTTCTTACGCAGCATATCGCGAACTTTCAGGTCGCCAGCCAAGAATTCAGCGAACTGCTTCTTACCGGCATACCACTTGGAATTCCAATCCTTGGCGATGCCGAGGCGGATTCCGATTGGATTAACTTTATGACCCATGATTATTTGCCCTCGCCCACGACCACGGTGATATGGCTGGTGCGCTTCAAGATGCGCGTGCCACGGCCCTTTGCACGCGCCATAAAGCGCTTCAACGCAGGACCTTCATCGACCATGATGGTCTTGACCTTCAGCGCATCTGCATCGGCACCGTTGTTGTTTTCGGCATTCGAAGCAGCGGAGAACACGACCTTGTAGATCATGCCAGCAGCTTTTTTGTCCGAGAACTTCAACAGGTCGAGCGCACGCGCCACGGGCAGGCCACGCACTTGGTCAGCGACCAGACGGGCCTTCTGGGCGGAGATGCGCGCGGTGCGCAGGATTGCTTTCGCTTCCATTGTCATCTCCTTACTTCGACTTCTTATCGCCGCCGTGACCCTTGAACGTACGGGTCACTGCGAACTCACCCAGCTTATGGCCAACCATATTTTCGTTGACGAGCACTGGGATGTGGGTTTTGCCGTTATGCACGGCAATCGTGTGTCCGATGAGATCCGGCAGGATCGTCGAACGGCGCGACCAAGTCTTGATCGGCTTCTTGCTGCTACCCGCGGCCTCCACCTTCTTGAGCAGGTGGTGGTCGATGAACGGGCCTTTTTTAAGTGAACGTGCCATATCCGATTAGCTCCTACGGTCGCGCACGATGAACTGCTGGGTGCGCTTGTTGTGGCGCGTCTTGTAACCCTTGGTCGGCACACCCCACGGGGTGACCGGGTGCGGGTTACCCTGACCGGCCTTGGCTTCACCACCGCCGTGCGGGTGGTCAACCGGGTTCATCACCACACCGCGAACGGTGGGCTTGACGCCGCGCCAGCGTGACGCACCGGCCTTGCCCAACTTCTGCAAACCGTGTTCGTCATTGCTGACTTCGCCAATGGTCGCACGGCATTCAGCCGGCACCTTACGCATTTCACCCGAACGCAGACGCAGGGTGACATACACACCGTCACGCGCCACCAACTGCACGCCTGCACCCGCAGCGCGGGCCAGCTGAGCGCCCTTGCCGGGCTTCATTTCGATGCAGTGAATGGTGGAACCCACCGGAATGTTACGCAGCGGAAGGGAGTTGCCGGTCTTGATCGGCGCATCCGAACCTGCGATCACTTGATCGCCCGCCTTCAGACCCTTGGGCGCGATGATGTAACGACGCTCGCCGTCCACGTAGCACAACAGAGCGATGTGCGCAGTGCGGTTCGGATCGTATTCAATGCGCTCAACGCGTGCCGGAATACCTTCCTTATCGCGCTTGAAGTCAATGATGCGGTAATGCTGCTTGTGGCCACCGCCGATGTGACGGGTGGTGATACGACCGTGGTGGTTACGACCACCGGTCTTGCTTTGCTTTTCTACCAGCGCCGCGTGTGGAGCACCCTTATGCAGATCCGGGGTCTTCACACGAACCGCGCTACGGCGGCCAGCGGAGGTAGGCTTAAATGTCATCAATGCCATGATTATATTCCTCAGGCCGAGACGGTCATGACGTCAATCGCCTGACCTTCGGCCAGGGTGACGTACGCCTTGCGCCAATCATTGCGGCTGCCCTGACGGTTACGGAAGGCTTTGGACTTACCCTTCACGTTCACGACGTTTACAGCTTCAACTTTGACGGAGAAGATCGTTTCCACGGCTGCTTTGACGTCAGCTTTGGTAGCGGTCTTCGCGATCTCAAAGACGTATTGGTTAGAGACTTCCTGCAGACGAGCGGTCTTTTCAGACACGCGCGGTGCGCGGATTACTTCGTACAAGTTTGCGGCGCTCATGCCAGCCACTCCTCGATCTTCTTCACCGCATCGGTGGTCACCAGAACGGTGTCGGCACCGACCAGCGCAACCGGATCCAGACCCTGCACGTCACGCACCTGCACATAAGGCAGATTGCGCGCAGACAGGTACAGATTGTCGGTCGCTTCTTCGGTCACGATCAGCGGACGCTTACCGGCCTTGAGTTCAGCCAACTTGGCCACTAAACCCTGGGTCTTCGGCGCTTCGATATCGAAGCTCTCAACCACAGTGATACGGCCTTGACGGTTCAGCTCAGACAGGATCGAGGCGATCGCTGCACGGTACATCTTGCGGTTGACCTTCTGCGCAAAGCTGCGCGGCTTGGCCGCAAAGGTCACGCCACCACCCACGAAGATCGGAGCTGTCAGCGCGCCGTGACGTGCGCCACCGCCCTTCTGCTTCTTCGACTTCTTGGTGGTGCCATTGACTTCCGAACGGGTCTTCTGCGCCTTGGTGCCAGCACGACCTGCGTTGCGGTAAGCCACAACCACTTGGTGAATCAGATCTTCGCTAAACGCGCGACCGAACACCGCTTCAGAAACGGCAAGCTTCGCGCCGCCATTGATAGTAAGTTCCATGATCAGACTCCCTTGCTCGTCGGGCGAACGATCACGTCGCCACCCGGCGCACCCGGGACCGCGCCACGCACGGCGATCAGGCCACGCTCAGCGTCAACCTTCACCACCTGCAGACCTTGCGTGGTCTGGGTGACGTGGCCCATATGACCGGCCATCTTCTTACCCGGGAACACGCGGCCCGGCGTCTGGCGCTGACCGATCGAACCCGGCGAGCGATGCGACAGCGAGTTACCGTGGGTGGCATCACCCATGGAGAAGTTCCAGCGCTTGATCGTGCCCTGGAAGCCCTTACCCTTCGTCACACCTTGCACGTCGACCATCTGGCCTTCGCTGAAGATGTCAGCCTTGATTTCACCACCCACTTCAAAGCCGCCAATTTGGTCAGCTTCAACGCGCAGTTCCCACAGGCCACGACCCGCTTCCACCTTGGCCTTGGCCAGGTGACCGGTCGCCGGCTTACTGAGCAGACTGGCGCGCTTCACGCCTGCAGTAACCTGCACAGCGGTGTAGCCGTCAACTTCGAGGGTTTTGATCTGAGTGATACGGTTCGGCGTCGCTTCGATCAGGGTCACCGGAATGGACTTGCCATCTTCGGTGAACATGCGGCTCATGCCGGCCTTGCGACCGACGATGCCGAGCGAATATTTCTTCGCGCTCATCTTCGGTCTCCTCAGGTCAACTTGATCTGGACATCAACGCCAGCCGCGAGTTCGAGCTTCATCAGCGCGTCTACGGTCTTGTCGTTGGGGTCTACGATGTCAAGCACGCGCTTATGCGTGCGGGTTTCGTACTGGTCACGCGCGTCTTTATCGACGTGCGGGGACACCAGAACGGTGTAGCGTTCGATCTTGGTCGGCAGCGGGATCGGGCCACGCACTTGCGCGCCGGTCCGCTTAGCCGTCTCAACGATCTCACTGGCCGAGCGGTCGATCAGGCGATGATCGAATGCTTTCAGCCGAATGCGAATCTTTTGGTCCGCCATGGGAGAAATGCCTCATATCTAAAGAGCGACAGGTGCGACGGCGTTAGTGCGCCACACCCCGTGAAAACAACGAGTTACAACAATTTTTACCGCATATTCCGAGCATCCAGCCCAACCAAAACCACAAACAAGAATCCTGAACGCGCCGAAAGGCCCCGCCGATATGCTCCGGAAAGTTCCGGAACGGACGAGGCCTTGCCACGCGACTTTATCCTTGTCTGGCGAACACGAAGTGCGTCCTGCGCTTCTTTTCGCGTACCACTCCCAGCAAAGGGGAGCAGTGAGTTCACTATTCTGGCACAACTAAAACTGCCGCGCAAGTACGCCCCATTGCTGGATTTATTTAACCCCGTCTGGCTGCGCGGCATTCGCCTGCTCGCCTTGCATGAGGCTATTGAAGAGCAGTTTGAAAGCGCCATGCGCCTGCGCGCGGAATGTAATATCGGTACCAAAGAAGGTGAGCCGCCCACTGCCGATACGCGCTTGCGCGGCGAGCACGCCGTTTTGTAAATACTGCTGCCCCCACGCCCAGCCACTGCGCAGCGGAGTGGCATTGTCGAACCAAAGAATCGGCTTGATGTCGGTGCGCTCTTTTGGAAGATCAAATACTGGCGCGTTATCCCAGCGGCCGTCGGAAAAATACAGGTCTAACTGCTTGGGCAGGCCAAAGGCCACGGGGATCTCTGTATTAACGGCCACCTGCAATACGCTGCCGGGGATGTAGTACTCGCGGTCGCTCAATGCGCGCAGCTGGCCTTTGCCATCACTCACGCGTAAATGGCTTTGCACCGGCAGGCCGAGCAGCGTTGCAAGGCCACTTGACGAGCCCGTCGCCACGATATGCCCACCCTGCTCCAAGAACGTACGTAGCGCTGGCAGCGTGTCTTGGTTATCCAATTCGCCCAACATGTACTGATACTGCGCCGGAATCGTGGCGGCATCTTGCGACTTCACCTTGCGTCCGGCTTTGCCCGCCACCGCCAGCGATTCTGGCAGCGGCAGTGCGCCACTGGGCAGAATCAATACGTCATAGCGCTTGCGCAAACCGGGTTGATCAATTTGCTTGGGATACAGCACGTCGTACGCAAAACCAAACGACTCCAGCACGAGACGCGTCCAACCCGACACAATCGAGCCACCGTAGTGATCCCAGAGTGCGATCCGCGGCGCACGCACAACTTCGGTATCTCCTACACTGCGCGGCGCGGCCTGCAACTCAACACCAACACCTTGTAGCGCCTGCGCGAGCACACCCTGCGCTGACTGCGGAATGATGTAATTGCCCGGTGCATTGGCCTGCCGCCTTACCGCAACACCCGCTTTGAGCAGCCGATTGACTAGCAAAACGCTATCGTTGCTGCGCGCGTCAAGTACATACCCTTGCGTCGCCTTGGGCAATACACTACGCGGCGGTTGTTGTATCTCGCCCACCGGCACTGGTTCAAACGGGCCACTAAATGCATCGCGAATGCGGTCGAACTGCACGCCCATTTGCAGCGCAAGCGTCCAGCCTGCAGAGTCATAAGGTGCAATCGGCGGGCCTCCAACATACGCAAAATCATTCGGGTGATCTTGCGGTTCAAACATATCCAGCACATGCGGGCGGAAGGCTTGATCGGCGCGCACGATATAAGAACCAACAGGGTAGCGCTTCCCAGCCACGCTAAACGCCGCACGTGCACGCTGCACCTCAATGCCCGCCAACTGCAGTGCATTGATAAATTTCACCGCCGTGGAAAAATCAGGTTGATCCGCCGACAAGATATAGCCACGCGGGTCGCGCCGCTCCGGGCGATAAAGTAACGCGTGCAGCTGTGCAGCACTGACTTCATCTACTTTTTTCTCTGCTTTTTCTGCAAGCACCTCTTGCACTTGCTTCAATGCAGACGGGCTAGGCGTCCAGCTATCACGTTGGCCGCGCTCAATGGCGTCGCGCCCCATACGGTAGGCGTTGAGCAAGAGCTGCTGACTATTACGCGAAGCATAGTCCAGCACCGCCCAATTAGCCGCCAAGCTATAGTCGATGGACTGCCTGAAGTGCCACAGCTGCGGCTCCACCGGCGCAGGCAGATTGCTGTCAGGCAGCTGCCGAGAAACAAGAAAAGGCATCTCCATTGGCGTGGGGTTACCCACGATCTCAGTGAGAATGCCGAGCATATTGTGGAAATACGGCATCGTGCGCAGGCCGCCGTTCCACCACGTGGAATAGACGCTGCCGCGCTTGGAGACAGCGCCCGTCTTACCTTCTTGCAGGAAGCGAAGATTCATCGCTGAGCCTATGGCCTCTAGCTCAACCGGAATCATTGCATTGATGTTGTAGTTATACGGATCGCGGTACGGTGGCAACACAATCACCGTACCTTTAGGCGCGGCTTGATGATGGTTATAGACGATCTGCGGATACCACTGCGTGTACATCACCCGATTCATGTTCTGGGTTTCTTGCAGGGCCGCCATGTAGAAATCGCGGTTGTTATCATGCCCGGCGTATTTTTGATACATCCGTTGTGGAGTATCTAGCTTGCGTTTTTCTGGAACCGGCTCGCGCATATACCAATCCGAATACATCTGCTGGCCATCAGGATTGGCGTGCACTAACAAAATGATGACGTCTTTCAAAATGCGCTTGGTTTCGACGTCCTGGCGCGAGGCTAGCTGCCACACCGTTTCGATGAGTTGGTGCGCCCCTACCGTTTCGTTAGCATGCAGACCACCGTCGATCCACACCACAGGCTTACCAACGGAAGCAAGCTGCTCGGCGGCATTCGCATCCACCCGCGCGCGCGCCAGCTGTTCAGAAATATCGCGATAGTGATCCAGCTGCGCCAGATTTTCAGGCGCGGAAGCAATCAGCATCCATTGCGAACGCCCTTCCGACGTTTTCCCCATCTCCACAAGGCGGAAACGGTCAGAACTTGCAGCCACTTTGCGAAAATAGGCCTCGGTTTGATCATAGTTTGCAAGCTGGTAATCATCGCCGATGGCGAAACCAAAATGCGCACGCGGAGATGGGGTTTGCGCGAGCGCCACCCCTATCACGAGCCAACACGCCATCACAAAACCAAAGCGCAAAACGCTTGCCATGAAACTTACCCACTCTGACATAGTACGGCTACCGTGCCGAACTACTGCCCAAATCACAAGGCTCTTTTGGCATAGCCCCTAAGTTGACCTAAAAACAAAACCCCCGCTCATCACTGAGCAGGGGCCTTGTAGATCATCGCTTTCGCGTGAACTTAGATCACTTGATGATCTTCGCCACCACGCCGGCGCCGACGGTGCGACCACCTTCACGGATCGCGAAGCGCAGACCTTCGTCCATCGCCACCGGGTTGATCAGGGTGACCACCATCTTGATGTTGTCACCCGGCATCACCATTTCCACGCCTTCCGGCAGG
>NZ_JAHRWW010000041.1 GCF_019104945.1 Thermomonas sp.
TGCATTTCGCAAGACCTATCACGCACCGAGCTGTTTTTGGTGGAAGGCGACTCGGCGGGCGGCAGCGCGCGCCAAGCGCGTGATAAAGACTTCCAAGCCATCCTGCCGCTGCGCGGTAAAATTTTGAACACGTGGGAAGTAGCTTCGGGCCAAGTGCTGGGCTCGCAAGAAGTGCATGATCTTGCGGTGGCGATCGGCTGCGACCCGGGCAAGGAGGAGATCGACGGCCTGCGCTACGGCAAGATCGTGATCCTCGCCGACGCCGACAGCGACGGCCTGCATATCGCCACGTTGCTCAGTGCGCTGTTCCTGCGCCACTTCCCCTCACTGGTGCGCGCGGGCCATGTCTTCGTGGCGATGCCGCCGCTGTTCCGTGTGGACGTGGGCAAGCAGGTGTTCTACGCGCTGGACGAGGAAGAAAAACGCCTGCTGCTGGAAAAAATTCAGCGCGAGAAACTCAAAGGCCAGGTCAACGTCACCCGCTTCAAGGGCCTTGGCGAAATGAACCCACTGCAGCTGCGTGAATCGACCATGCACGTTGATACCCGCCGTTTGGTGCAGCTCACCGTCGATGACGGTGACGCTACCCGCGCGCTGATGGACATGCTGCTGGCCAAGAAACGCGCCAGTGACCGCAAGAGCTGGCTGGAAGAAAAGGGCGATCTGGCAACGCTGGAAGTGTAAGCCCTGCTAAAACTTCGCAATGATCCACTGCCAAACCGCGTGAAGCTGCGCAGGAAACAGCCAGATCACGAGGCGATACGCCAAATATCCAGCTCCTGCCAGTATCACCAAGGTCAGCAGCTGTGCACCCCAATCGCTACGTGGCTGTTGCGTTGTCATCGCATCTTCCCGGTTCTAGCTTAGTTGGCGCAGAGTAACGCGCCCACCTATTCATGCAAACCGTGCCGGGTCGAACGGCGCCGGATTCACGCAGGGCGTGCGGCCGGCGATCATGTCGGCCAGCAGCTGACCGGTGCTGGCGCTCATGCTGACCCCCATCATGCCGTGGCCGACCGCCATCCACAGGTGAGCATGGCCAGGCGCGCGGCCGATCAGCGGGATGTCGTCGCGGCTCATCGGCCGCCAGCCGCACCATTTTTCCTGCACTTGCGGGCCAACGGGTTGATGCAGGAACTGCGCCGCGCCGCGTTCCAGCGCGCCAAGGCGCTTCTGGTTGAGGCTGTCGTCATAGCCGGTGAATTCCATCGTGCTGCCGAGACGATAGCCGCTGCCCCAAGCGGTGACGCAGACCGAAGGTTCGTACAGAATCACCGGGCGCTTGGGTACGATCTCCGGCGAACTGTAGGTGATCGAATAGCCCTTGCCCGGCTGGATGGTCTTGCGCAGCCACGGCAGGCCCACTGCGTGCGCGATTTGCGGCGCCCAAGCGCCGATGGCCAGCACTACGTCACGCGCGCGCAGCGGCCCCTGCGCGGTCTGCACCACCACGCCCTGCGCGCTTGATTCCAGCGACTGCAATGCGCAGTGCTCGATGATGTGGCCTCCGCGCTCGCGCACCACCCGCGCCAGTTCGGCCACGTAGCGGTCCGGGCGCAGCGCGGCATCGCCACGGAAGCACATCGCACCGGCTAGGCCCGGCTTAAAGGCAGGATCACGCGCTTCGTATGTTTTTCCATCCACAATTTCGACATCCACGCCCAGCTCGCGCAGCAGCGGCACGTCGTGAAGCTCGCGGTCGATATCGCGCTGAGTTTTGAATACGTAGTCTTCGCCAGTTTCAGCAAATTCGCACTGTAAACCGTAGCGGCCAACCCACTGCTGGATGCGTTGGCGTGAGTCGGCCAGCAGGGTGTATTTCGCACGCGCACTGGCTTCGAAATCACGCGCATTGCAGCGCCGCGCGAAGCCCAGCATCCAGCGCAGGGTGTCCGGGTTCAGGGTCGGCTTGATGTACAGCGGCGCGTCCGGGGTGAACATCCAACGCGCGGCGCGCTGCAGGGTATTGGGCCCGGCCAGCGGCGGCGCGTGGCTGGGGGTCAGGGTGCCGCAGTTGCCGTGCGAGGCGCCGGCGCCCACATGGCGGGCGTCGATCACCGTAACTTCGCGGCCGTCATCCAATAGTGCCAGCGCCGTCGCAAGACCGACGACGCCAGCCCCTATGATCAAGCAATCGATGGAAGCCTCATTTCCCACTACGTCCATCAGATCGCATGCCCCTAGTCAGAATTGAATAAAAGAATAATCCATTCCAAATTCAATGTAACTAGGAATAAATACAACTTAGTGCTGGTGGCCACCTTCGCCGTGCACATGGCCGTGCGCCAGTTCTTCTTCGCTGGCCTCGCGCACCTCGATAATTTCGATATCGAATTCCAGATCCTTACCAGCCATCGGGTGGTTCAGATCCACATCCACCACGGTCATGCCTACCTTCTCAACCGTTACAGCGCGCGGGCCGAAGTTGGTTTGCAGCACCACCTGCATGCCCGGCTCAAGCTTCTGTGCGCCGAAGTGCTTTTTCGGAATGCGTTGGTTCAGACCATCGCGACGCTCGCCGTAAGCCTCGGCAGAGGTGACAGCCGCGGTGAAGGTATCGCCCGCCTCGTGGCCTTCCATCGCCTTTTCAAGACCGGGGATGATCTGGCCCTTGCCAAATAGAATGGCCATCGGCGTGCCAACGTCTTTCGACGACTCGATTTTTTCTTTACCCGCTTCCGCTACGGCATAGTGGAAACGAACAACGCGGTCTTTTTCGATCTTCATGGGTGCAATTCTCTATCGGTTGGGCGCTTGCCACCGCAAGCATATGCGGCAACACTGCGCAGAATGAAACCAGCCGACTGCAACCAGCGACCGGGCGTGCATTATCGACGGTCTGCGCTTCTTGCGCCATTACTCGCTATTTTGGCCGCCTGTGGCGGGCCAGATACCGTGCGTAGTGCAGCCCCCAATACCCCAGCACGGGCGTGGCCAAATGTTGAACCCGCTGACCCGGCCAAGAGCAATGCGGTGCTGATGCGCGCCATTAGCCTTGTGGGTACCCCCTATCGCTATGGCGGCAACACGCCCGAGGGCGGCTTCGATTGCAGCGGTTTGGTGGGCTATGTATTTCACGACATGCTAGCCCTACGCTTACCGCGCACTACCGGTGAGCTGGCCAAGCTACAAGGCCCGCGCCTACGCCCCGACACCTTGGCCAGCGGTGATCTGGTTTTTTTTGGTAGCAACGGCACGGTGAGCCACGTCGGCATTTATGTGGGCGAAGGGCGGTTTGTGCACGCCCCCAGCAGCGGCGGCACGGTGCGCCTCGACCGTCTGGATGGCGCGTGGTGGAAAGACCACTACAGCGGCGCCAGGCGGCTGTTATTTTGACCGCCACAGTCGGCACCGAATCAGAAAATTCATAAAAATGAATGGGTTAATTCTGAATATTTTCCCCATTCAGCTTTGGATTTTAAGGTTTTTTAACATATCCCCTGCCAATCACAGGCATAGTCGGCCCCTGTTTTGCCAAGTGAATGCCGCGTGATTTCAGAAAAGCCCAACCACAGCCAACGTTCAAAACGCCTTCGCTGCGGAGCACGGCTTTTCCTCACCCTCACCTTGGCGGCCGCCTGCGTCCCCGCATTTGCATTCAGTCCGCAACAGGCTAAAGAGGAAGCAAACACCGCCGCGCAGCCCGTAGCGACGCAAGCCCCTCAGCTGCTCCCCGCGGCCTCCGCATCCATCGCTACACCCGATACCGCTTCACTTAGCGCGCAAATTGAGATGCTGCGCCAGGCCGCCAAAGCGCAGGCGTCCGAGACTTCGCTGATCAAGAGCGTGCTGCAGCGCGCGTTCTCGCTGATCGGCACGCCCTATCGCTACGGTGGAAGTTCGCCCGACGCTGGGTTTGATTGCAGTGGGCTGGTGGGCTATGTGTTTCGCACCATTGGCATCGACCTGCCGCGCGTGTCGCGCGCGATGGCCAGCGAAGGCGTGAAGGTGGCTACTCGCGATGCGCTCACCGAAGGTGACTTAGTATTTTTCGGCAAGCGTGGCCATATCGACCATGTGGGCATTTATATCGGTGACGGCAAGTTCTTGCACGCGCCCAGCAGCGGCCGTGATGTCACCATTTCTAGCCTGACCACTGGCTACTGGGCGCAGAAGTACCTCGAAGCGCGCCGCGTTGCGATTAATAGCTAACTCAATGCGCCTTCCTCGCCGCGTGCTGCGGTAAAACGCGAACGAGTACAGCAATCGCGACTAACAGCACCAACGACGCGGTGTAACGGCTTAGTGCCAGACCGCCGTGCTCTAGCGGCTTGTCCAAAAAATCTCCGACAACGGCACCCAGCGGCCGTGTTAATACAAATGCCACCCAGAACAAGGTGGTCTTTGATGTTCGCGTCCATACATGTAACGCCAGAACCAGCGCCAGCAGGCTGACGAAGATCGCGATACCCCCCGTATAACCAAGCCCCGCACTATCTGCCGTCCAATCTCCAAGCGCTGTGCCGAGCGTTTGCGAGAACATGATGGTTAGCCAATAGAACATTTCGGATTGCGGGTTGCTGACCGTCTCGACTGAGATCGATCCCTGTGCTCGATGCCACACCAGCAGCGATGCCAACAGCAAAAGTAACAACAGCGTTGCACCTCCTGCATAACCGATTCCCAATGAGCGATCGGCATAGTCCGCCAGCGTTGTGCCAACCGTTGTACTTGCGATGATCGTTATCCAGTAGCTTGCAGGTTTGAAGTGCTTCGCCCGAATTTGTACCCAAACCGCCAGCGCAAATAGGCTTGCAAAAATTAGAGTGCCGATGAGATAGCCTAAATTCATCGACATCGTCACCGCATCCCCACCGGTTTCACCAAGCGTGGTGGCCAAGACCTTGATCACCCAGAACCCAAGCGTGACCTCAGGTACTTTGGCTAAGGGACGAGGCTTGCCCTGATTCACTTTGCACCTCCGACATCGTGGCCAGACGGGGTTAGCACCTGCTTGGGCCAAACCAAACGAAACATCATTAGCGCTACCGCCCAGCAAATCGCCAAAGACCACAGGTCATGGGAAATAAAGTGAGCCCCGCGCAGTTGCTGCGCGCCACCAAACAACAGCCCCAAGCCTAGCCCCACGAGCAAACCAATCCAGCGCAAACGCGGGCGCACGACGCCTAGAAAAAAATACAATGCAAGCCAGCAATACCCCACACTGGCCTGTGCCGCCGGGAAGCACCTCGCGCGCGCCATGCCAACCGGCCTGACATCAAGTAACCCGATGAAAGGATGCGTGCCGCCGTAACGTAGCAGATCCCACGGGCAGTCCATGTTCGACCAGCTTTTGATCCACGCGACCAGCGTGGTGCTTAGCACTAATGACACTGCCAAATAACCGAGTGGCCTGCGCCATTGCGCATTGCGCGCGTCATGCAACGACCAAGCCCAGAACCCAACGACAATAAACCACGCGAGCAAGCTGAAATCACGCCCCCCGCGATGCATTAAATGCTCTGTTATAAAAGCCTCGCGCAGGCTCCACGCATGCCCTTCCCACGCAAATAGGGCGTCGGCGACGGTTTGATCCAGCCCCCATACGAAATTTGCACAGAGCGCGATCGCAATTAAAGTAAACGGAATGACTGCATGGGTCAGATAGAAACGCGCCCCCGCCCATGCAACAGGCGGGTACAACGGCGTAGGCACGTAGGTGCGCAAGAGTTGGATGGTGGACAAAATAACGCCGACTTACTTTTGGGGTCTCTCATCATTCACCCGGTCCAGTCGGAGAACTGTCAAAAACACCCTCAATCGCATCTCTCTGCATGCACGCGCGCACCGTCGATGTCATGATGCAAGCGGTTGAGCCTAATTCAATAAACCATGCGCCTGCTTATCGTCGAAGATAACCGCAATCTCATTGCCAACCTGTTCGACTATTTTGAGCAAGAAGGGCATATCGTAGATGCCGCACCCGACGGCATTACCGGTTTACATCTGGCGCGCACAAACCACTATGACGCTATCGTGCTGGATTGGGGCATCCCACGCATGGACGGCCGTGAAGTTCTGCAACAACTTCGCAGTGATGGCAATGACGTTCCTATCATCATGCTGACAGCGCGCGACCAACAGCCGGACAAAATTACAGGCTTCCGATCAGGCGCCGATGACTACTTAACCAAGCCCTGTGATATGGAAGAACTACTGCTGCGCCTGCAGGCAATGGTTTCGCGGGCCACCGGGCGTGGCCGTAGCAAGCAACTGCACGTGGCTGATCTCAGCCTCGACCTTCGTACACTTGAGGCAATCCGAAGCGGACAGGCGCTGCACCTTTATCCCGCTGGGCGCACCCTTCTTGAAGTATTGATGCGCGCAAGCCCCAATATGGTGAGCCGTGAGCGACTTGAACAAGCCTTATGGGGTGATGACCCTCCCGAAGGCAACCCTCTTCGTTCGCATATCTATGATTTGCGCCGCGCTATCGACGTTCCTTTCGCAACGAAGTTAATCCATACCGTATCGCGCTCTGGCTATCGCATCTCAGCAATCGATGACCATGACTAATCCTGCTCAAACAAGTACTCGCCCAAGCCTACGTCGACGCCTCTTGCTGGGCCTACTAGGCTATGTGCTTTTGCTATCAACAGCCGTCACGCTCCACGGCCTGCTCGTAAACGAACATGCAGAGCAACTGGTTTGGCAAACGTTGTTGACCGCCGAACTTGATCACCTCGAAGAGCGTCAAGCCACAGACGCTAATTACCGTTGGCGTGACACGCGCGACATGGCGCTCTACGATAGCCGCCAACCGTCCGACATTCCTACCCCCCTTTCATCCTTGGCCCCCGGTGTACACGATGGCATCCGGGTTGATGGGCAAGAACGCGTGGCATTAGTGCGCGACTCTGCGGGCTCTCGAAAAATCCTCACGCTTGATATTTCGGCCCTAGAAGAGCGCGAGCGTGATATGACGCTCACCGTGGTTGGTTCCGCACTCACCCTACTACTGGTTCTCGGTACGTTTGTTGCGTGGGGCGCGGCACGTCTTGTGAAACCGCTTACGCTTATCGCCAATCAAATTACTGACCTGCAGCCAGAACAGCACGGGCAGCAAATACACATACCTGCCGACGCGACTTCTGAAATTGAAATTATTGGTCACGCGCTCAATGACTACCTCACACGAAATAACCGTTTCGTTGAACGCGAGCGTCTGTTTATCGATATGGCAAGCCACGAATTACGCACACCTATTGCAGCGATTTCGGGTGCTGCTGAGCTCGCCTTGAAATCTGACAACACCTCCAGCGCCGCACCATTTATAAAGCGCATTCGTAGCTCGACCAAAGATGTGCAAGAACTCATCGACCTGCTCTTGGTGCTCGCCAAAGACCCAGCGCGCCTGCAGGGTATGCAAGAGCGCACATCACTTGAAGCGCTTCTACAAGCGGTTATTCAAGATCATGCCCATCTCACCGCGCACAAGGACCTTTCGTTTCAGGTAGACAATTTTCCGGCTACCGACATCCTTGGCCCACCCGCTATTGTGCAGGCGGCCATCGGCAACTTACTTCGCAACGCAATTGAGAATAGCGATCGCGGCACCATCCGTATTCAAGTTGAAGCACCGGCCACCGTCATCATTACCGACCCGGGCCACGGCATGTCAGAGAAGGAAATTAGTGAGGCTTATGCGCGTATCGCACGCGGCGGAGGCGATCGCGGTGGCAGTGGTATCGGTCTCGACTTAATTGCCCGGCTGTGCGAGCACCTAGGCTGGACGCTGCAACTGACAACGACAGGCCATGGCACCACCGCCACGCTTGCACTAAAAACTTAGGCGCAGATTACTCCCCGTGCGCGTGCTGCGCGGCTTGGCGATAGCGCGCCACGGCCTGTTCCACCCCTTTCCCCAGCGCCATCACCTGTAGCGCGTATTCGGAAAGCTGACGGTCTTCCTCATTCTGAGGCTGCCATACCGGCACCGGCATCGGGTTGCCCTCAGGCGCATCGAGCGCCACAAACACGATCACGCAATGCGTGCATAGGCGCGCGTCGGCGATGTCTTCGCGCGGGTCGTGTGCACGCACGTCCACCGCAAAATGCATCGAGGTGGTGCCGGTGTAGATGAGGGTGGCTTCCACCCCCACCACATCACCAATATGGATCGGTGCAACGAAGCGAATCCCGCCCACCGCCACAGTGACACTGTAATGCCCGCTCCAGCCCACGGCAGCGGCATAGCCGCACTGGTCGATCCAGCGCATCACCTGCCCGCCGTGCACCTTGCCGCCGAAGTTCACATCCGACGGCTCCGCGAGAAAACGCATTGTGAGTTGGCGCTGGCTGCCGCTCATAGAACGCCCTTTTCAGTGATGGCTGACCGACACTCTAACCCTAACTCAAGCCCCGATCAGGCTTTCTGCAGGGATACCCAAATTTCGATGCAAATTGCGAATCATCTCAATGGTTAGCCCACGTTTGCGGTTTAACACCTCATAGACGCGATTGGGCTTCCCAATGGAAGGCACCAAGTCCTTCACCGTCAAACCACCTTGCTCCATGCGAAACCGGATCGCCTCAATGGGGTCAGGTGCCTCTATTGGAAAGTGCTTCGCTTCGTACACTTCAACCAGTGTCAGCAAAATTTCAAAGCGATCATCCTCTGCCGTTCCCGGTTCCGGTTCATTATTGAAATATCGAGACAACTCACGCAGCGCAGCCTGATAGTCAGCATCAGTACGAATGGGACGGATATTCATAAGTCCTCCACGGTGGCAGCATCGATTCGATCGTATTCAGCATGGGCGAGTTCAACTCCGTAACGCAACACCAAGGTGGTAAAGAGGTTCAGGCGGTTTAGCCTGAGCGACTTCACCGCCAAGTGGAGTTGCCCATGGCCTCAAGCCGCCTGAACCTGCATGAACGATATCGCATCCACGCCTTGTACGAGGCTCATTTCACCATCAGAACCATTGCCTGCGCGACAGCCGTGGCCAGCTTCTGCACCGTCGCCACTGGTCGGAACGCCCCGCCGTCGTGGAAACCCGCAGTCGCCTGCATCTGCTGGCGCACTCGGTGGATGGCACCGCCGAGAACGTACGCAACGCCATCCTGCGTCGGCTGGGTAGAATCCACCGGCACGTCCACACTCTGACCTCCGACAATGGCAAGGAGTTCGCCGAACATCAGTTCATCGCCTGCGCATTGAAGAGCAACTTCTTCTTCGCTGATCCATATTCGGCCTGGCAACGCGGCAGCAACGAAAACGCCAACGGCCTAGCGCGTCAGTACTTGCCACGCCGTATGGACTTCAGCACGATCACCGACGACTATCTGCGCTGGGTCGAGCAACGCCTGTACAATCGACCCAGAAAGATACTCAACTTCAAAACGCCCCTCGAAGTCTTCATCGAGGAATCAATCAACACTGTTGCGAATCAGAGTTGAACTCGCCATGCATTTCGACAAAGTCCCATTTTGGGACTTTTGCAATTTATGACTCGCCCCGCAATAAAAATCCCAGCAAGCGTAAGACTTACTGGGACCGTGCTTAGCCATTGCCGCTAGGCGTGTCCTAAAACGGAATATCGTCATCAAACGGCACGTCATTGCCGAAGTCTGCCGGCGGTGCCGGAGCAGGTTCGCGACGCTGGGCTGGGGCGCTACGCTGCGGGCGGTCGCCGCCGCCGTAGTTGCCGCCACCGCGCTGTTGATAGCCGCCGCCTTCGCCGCCACGGGATTGATAACCGCCTTCACCACCGCCGCGCTGGCCGCCGCCATCGCCGCCGCCAAGCATCTGCATTTCATCGGCCACGATATCGGTGGTGTAGTGCTTCACCCCGTCTTTATCGTAGCTGCCATATTCCAAGCGGCCTTCGATATAGACCATGCGGCCTTTCTTCAGGTATTCGCCTGCGATTTCACCGAGCTTGCCAAACAGCTTGACCCGGTGCCACTCGGTTTTTTCTTGTTGATTACCGTCGCGGTCTTTGCGCACCGACGTGGTGGCAATGCTCAGTGTGGTAATGGCCATGCCGCCTTGGGTGTATTTCACGTCCGGGTCGTTGCCAAGATTACCCATCAAAATTACTTTGTTTACGCCGCGCGCCATAGCTATTGCCTCAGATGTGTTCGTCTGTCATGAACGATGACAGCCCAGTATAAAGGTGTCCACCAGCAAACGCCGCGTGTCCCGGTCAGAAATTGTCTAACCCCGTATAATTGTGGTTTCCGTCTGCGCGTTGACCATGACCATCACCCGTTCAGCCCTGCCCGACCTCAAGGCCATTCAAACCCTTGCCGCTCCGGACATGACTGCGCTGGACGGCCTGATCCGCCGCCGCCTGTCTTCCGACGTGGTGCTCATCAACCAAGTAGCCGAATACATCATTGGCGCGGGTGGGAAGCGTTTGCGCCCCATGCTGCTTTTGCTGGTCACCGGCGCACTGGGCGCGGGCGATGGCAAAAACATTGGCAGCGACGCGCACCAACTGGCGGCGGTAGTGGAGTTCATCCATACCTCTACCCTGCTACACGACGACGTGGTGGACGAGTCCGACTTACGGCGCGGGCGCAAAACGGCCAACGCTGTGTGGGGTAATGCCACCAGCGTACTGGTGGGTGATTTTCTGTATTCGCGCAGTTTCCAACTGATGGTGGAACTGCAGTCGATGCCGGTGCAGACCATTCTGGCCGACACCACCAACCGCATCGCCGAAGGTGAAGTGCTGCAGCTGCTGCATGTGCGTAACCCAGACACCGACGAGGCCGCCTATCTGCGTGTGATTGAGCGCAAGACGGCCATTCTTTTTGCCGCCGCCACGCGCCTTGGTGCGCTTCTGGCAGGCAGCGACGCCGCCACCTGCGACGCCCTGCACGCCTACGGCCTGAACCTTGGTTACGCCTTCCAGATTGCCGATGACGTGCTGGACTACGCCTCCGATGCAGCCACGCTGGGCAAGAACCTTGGCGATGACCTTGCCGAAGGCAAGATGACCCTGCCGCTGATTCACGCGATGGCGCAATCAGACGACGCCACTTGTGCCGCGTTACGCAAGATTGTTGAAGAAGGCGATATCAACGGCTTAGCCACGGTGCAAGCGGCGATCGCCACACAGCGTAGCCTCGATTACAGCCGCCAACGTGCGCTGGAATATGCCGATGCGGCCACCCAAGCCATTGCCGCACTACCCGAGAATGCCTACACCGCCGCGCTGCGTGGGCTGGCGCAGTACTCGGTAAGCCGCGACTACTAAGCGCGGCGTTCCCGCTTACGCAATCCCCATTCCCTGAATGCTGCTAATCAGCTCCGGGTCAAACCCCGCCAGCGTGGCGAAGTGGCGACCGCGTTCAACGTAATTTTTATACGGACCGAAACTAGGTGCACCCGGCGAGAGCAGGATCACACCGCCGTGCGGGAGCGCTACGCGCGCTTTTTCTACCGCGTCGGCGAGATCCTGCGCCGCTTCCAACATGAAGCCCACCTGCGCCGCTATGGGGGCAAGCAAGGCGTGGATACGCGGGCCATTTTGGCCCATCGTGATAATGGCCTTGGGGGCGTGCTGGCGCATCGCTTCGGCAAATTCTTCCCACGGCAGGCCGCGGTCGTGCCCCCCCACCAATACCGCGACATCGCGGCTGCGATAAAGATCGAGCGCGGCTTGGGTGGCCATCGGGGTGGTGCTGATCGAATCGTTGACGTAGAGCACACCGTCTTTTTCACCCAGCGGCTGCAGACGATTAGGCAGCGGCTGAAAGCTGGCCGCATGCGGTGCTAGCGCCACAGCGTCGAGACCATGGGCCTCCAGCGTGGTGAGCACGGCGCACAGATTGCTGCGGTTGTGGCGGCCGGGCAGCGGCAGGCTACGCGTGTCCATGATGAACTCCGCACCGCGATACAACGCGTCGTCTTGCAGATGCCAGCCAGCGCTATTGCCGTACCAGTGAATTTGGCTGTCGGGCAGCTTCAGCGCGGCCAGCACCGGGTCGGCCGCATTGAGTACGGCGATCTTCGGCTGCGCCTGTGTCACCAGTTTGAGCTTGTCTTCGACATAGCGCGCCTGGCTGCCGTGCCAGTCCAAATGTTCTGGGTGGATATTGGTGACGATGGCGATCTGCGGCTGCGCGCCCGAGGCCGCGACGTCGCCGGTTTGATAGCTAGACAGCTCCACCGCCCATGCATCGGCTTCAGCGTCGAGTAGCGTCAACAGAGGCACGCCGATATTGCCCGCCAGTGCGGTGCGCTGCCCGGCGGCGCGCAACAGGTGCGCGAGCAGCGCGGTGGTGGTGCTTTTACCCTTGGTTCCAGTGACGCAGAAAGTGTGCGCCATAACGCCATCGCCTGCGTGTTCGGCAAACCACAGCGCGGTGCCGCCCATCAAACGCGTCCCAGCCGCCGTTGCATACAAGGCTTCCGGCTTATTGGGGCTAATGCCAGGCGATTTGATCACCACATCAAACTGAGCCAAGCGCTCGCCGCTGGCCTCATGCTGGATGCTCAGCTGCGCATCACCCAGCGCGCGCGCTTCCTGCGCTTCGGTATCGCTGCAAAACAGCGTTAGCGACAGTGCAGGCAGGCGCGTACGCAGCGCACGGTAGGCCGCATGGCCTTCGTGCCCCCAGCCCCACAGCGCCACGCGAAGGCCTGCAAGATCTGCGATGCGCAAAGGCTCAAGCTGCGAAGCGGACACGCAGGCGCTCCCATAGCGCAGCGGGAATACGGTGTTCGTTATCCAGCGCCAGCAGCGGGGCCAAGGCTAAGTCTTCTGCGGCCAACTGCGGTGCAATGTGTTTGGCGAAGCGCTTGACCACCGCGTCCTCGTTCCATTCCGGACGCTGCGCCAGCACAGCCATCGCGGCGCGCGATTCACGGCCTTCACCGACGCACTCAAACGGTTTGTGATCGCCGTATTCAAGCAGCGCGTCGTAGCCGGGGATCTGCGCCGGATCATCCAACAGATTGCGCCCCACGATGCCCACCAAGCGCAGCTTAGGCACAAACGGCGCCAGCGCAAGAAAGACGAAATGACACTTCGGGCACACCCCGCACCAGCGACTAGTGGGGCGTTCGCCCAAGATGTGGAAGTTGCGATTGCAGCTGGAGAAATGCCCGTCGTAACGGTCGGTCTTGGCGAATTGACGCGCCACTGCCAGCTCGCTCAGCGGGCGCAGCAGCGAGTAATACTGCAAGTCGGCGGCCACATGGGTGTGTAGGTAGTCACCGAATGCGGCTTCAAACGCCCAGCCTTTCGACCACTGGTGATTGACCTCGCCGCTGCCCGGAATCAGCGAACCGTAGCTGGCCGAACGTTCATTGGAAAATACGATCTGATCCACGCCCAGCACCACAGCGGCCAGTGCGAAGATTGCCGAATTCACCGCCGTTACCGGGATATGTCCGTTCCACGCGCCTTGGCGATTAAAGTCAAATAGCTCTGGGGCTAGCTGGCGACCGATATTGAGCGTGGGCAGTTCGGTATGCGCCGCGCAGGCCGCGATCAACTGCGAGCCGCCAATCCACGTCACGGTTTGCGCCACGCCTTCGGCGCGCAGCGCTTCGATACTCACCAAGGAGTCTTTGCCGCCACCGATGGCCACCAGCGCGTGCGCACGCAGGCCAAGCGCGGGCGCAGGCTTCTCCGTTGCATCTGCATACGGAAAGCGAATGCTCCCTTCTAGGTTCAGCCCATTGCGGTAGGCGAATTCGCCCAACCCGTTACGGTACACCGATTCCAGCAGGGCTGCGGTAGCTGCGTCGAGTGGCTTACCTTCCACCACGATCTCAGAAGGCACGGCGGCTTTGTAATAACTCACGCCCGCGATAAGGTGCAAAAGACGCAGCGCGCGCTGCATCGCCGCTTCCCGCGCCGTATCCAGCACAAACGGCGCGCCCGGCAGCGTAACGGTTTCTATTAGCTCAGGGCCGTCATCGAAGGCGTAGACCAACCGCGCCACGCCGGTGGGCGCATCGAAGTCACAGCGCACGAAACGGAACGTGCGGATCTGGTCGCGGTTGAAATTCCAGTTGGTCATGGTGTTGGTCGATTACTGATCAAACATGGTCCGGCAGAATGGCTTCTACCGGGAGGGTGCGTAGATTGTAGGCGCTTGCCATGGTGAACCCATAGGCCCCCGCGTCGGCAATCAGCATGACATCCCCAGACGCGGTGCTCTGCGGGAGTTTGACGCGGTGGCCGAAGATATCGCTGGATTCACAAATTGGCCCCACCACGTCGAAATCACGTAGCTCAGCGTCGCTAAGCCGCGACAGGTTGGCGATATCGTGCCAAGCGTCGTACAGCGCCGGACGAATGAGCGCGTTCATGCCCGCATCAAGACCAACCCGCAAGACACCGTCTTTTTCCACCACTTGCGTGGCCCGCGCCAGCAGCACACCGGCTTCGGCCACAAGGAAGCGGCCCGGCTCGATGGCCAGCTGGAACGCGGGGTGCACCGCTTTAATTTCCGCCAAACCTGCGGCCCAAGTATCAAGATCGAAGGGTTCGTCGTCTTCGGTATAGGGAATGGGTAGGCCGCCGCCGATATCCAGCACTTCAACGCTGCCGATACGACGCGCAAACCCAGCTAATTCGTCCACCACTTCCTGCCAGTGGCCGATGGTTTCGATACCGCTTCCTAGGTGCGCATGTAGGCCAGTGATGCGCACATCCAGCGCGCGCGCGGCACTGATGAATTCGGCCACCCGCTGCGCAGAAAGCCCGAACTTCGCGTCCTTACCGCCGGTATTTACCTTTTCGTGATGACCATCGCCGTGACCAAGGTCGATGCGCAACCAAAGTGTGCGGCCACGAAACACTTCCGGCCAACGTTGCAACAGCTCGACGTTATCGATGGTAACGGTAACCCCGCGCGCCAATGCTGCTTGGTATTCGTCAATCGGTGCGAAGCTGGGGGTGAACAGCACCCGCGTAGGGTCCAGCGTTGGTAGCGTAGAAAATACGCGCTCGACCTCGCCCTGCGAGACGCATTCCAGCCCAAAGCCTTCATCCACCAGTGTGCGCAGAATCTCTGGGTGAGAATTCGCCTTGATGGCGAAGTAACGTCGATCGACGGCGGTAATGGCGTTGAGCTGCGCAGCACGGGCGCGCACCGTCGGCAGGTGATAGACGTAGCGGGGGGTATCGTGCTCAGCCTCGGCCAGCAGCACCTGTCGCGCTGGTTCTGCCTGCCACCACGGTGTGGGGCGAAGCCGGAAAGTACCTTGAATTTCACGCCAGCGCGGGCCAAATACTTCGCCTTCGTGTACCGGCATAGCACCTGAATCAATCAGCGCCGCGTGCAGCTTCGGCAACATGCCGTCGGCGGCCACTTCATCTACTACAAAGGTGAGGTTGAGGTCGTTGGACGATTGCGAAATAAGGTGCACGCGCTCACGCCCAAACATCGCCCAGACGTCTTGCAGCTTGTGCAGCAGCGAACGCATACCGCGACCCACTAAGGTGATGGCCGCGCAGGGCGCGATCACTTTTACCCGGCACACCTGTGCCAAATCTTCAGACAACCGTGCCAGCACGTCGCCACTGATCAAATTTTCCGACGGGTCAAGCGACACGGTGACGTTGGTTTCGGCAGAGCCAATCAAATCCACCGACAGCCCATGCTTTTTGAACAGGGCAAACACATCGGCTAAGAAGCCCACCTGCTGC
>NZ_JAHRWW010000047.1 GCF_019104945.1 Thermomonas sp.
GTATCACTCGTGTATGGTTCTTGTTAGCCCGGCATTGTATCGTGCTAGTCCTCAATCTTCCGAACGCTAGCGTATCTCGCCACTATGTCTATTCGTCCCCTACCGCTTGCCTTGCTGCTAACCACCGCGCTCACCGCCTGCCAACACACGCCGACGGCGGCTCCTTCCACCGCATCGCCTGAAGTCCTGTTAATGGGTGAAGTGCACGACAACGCAGAAGGCCATGCTGCGCGCGCCAAGCTGCTGCGCGAAAAGATTGAAGCGGGCTGGCGTCCCACGATTGCGATGGAGCAATTTGATACCGATCACCAAGCCGATCTTGATAGCGCCATGCAAGCCTGCCCCGACGCCGCCTGCGTGATCGCCAAGGCTTCGCCCGGTAAATCCAGCTGGACGTGGGACTATTACAAGCCCGTCATTGCACTCGCGCTGGAATACAAGCTTCCACTATTGGCCGCTAATCTCTCGCGCAGCGAAGCCTCGAAAGTGGTGAAAAATGGCTTCTCTGCTGCGCTTTCACCTGAACTCATTGCCCGTTATCAGCTAGACCAGCTACCCGCCACTGTGCTCGCCGCGCAGGAAAAGGAAGTACGCGACAGCCACTGCGGCGCACTTCCGGAGAACTTCGTTTCCCCCATGGCCAAGGCCCAAATCGCCCGCGACGTGGTGATGACTGAAACCCTACGCACCCATGCCGCAAATGGCATTGTGCTAATCGCCGGTAACGGCCATGTGCGCAACGATATCGCCGTACCGTACTGGCTGCAGCGTGAAGGCCTACCCACCCACGCCATCGGCTTTACCGAGCCAGGCTTAGGCAACGCACCATTTGACGACAACCACAGCATTCCCGTTGCCAAGCGTGCCGACCCGTGTGCGGGCTTCAAAGCGCCCACCGGCAAACCCACTTCTAGCAAAAAATAACGCGGCCATTTACGCCCGTACCAAGGCGTATTCATTCCTTTACTTGCGAATGGCTTAGAATATGCGCGCCGAATTAAACCCCGTCGGGCCTTTCGGCGCCCAATTCCCATACCTATAGCCACCGGGATCCGCCCCTGACGCGTCGAAACCGGCCGGAGTTTTCGCAATGATCTTTGAAACGCTCGATGTGTACGGCCATGAACAGGTCGTGTTTTGCCACAACAAGGACGCGGGCCTGAAGGCGATCATCGCCATTCACAACACGGTCTTGGGCCCTGCGCTGGGTGGCACCCGCATGTGGCCTTACAAGAGCGAAGACGAAGCCTTGAAGGACGTGCTACGCCTGTCGCGCGGCATGACCTACAAAAACGCCGTGGCTGGCCTCAACATCGGTGGCGGCAAGGCCGTGATCATCGGCAACCCCGCCACCGACAAGTCGGAAGTGCTGTTCCGTGCCTTCGGCCAGTTTGTGGAGTCGCTGGGCGGCCGCTACATCACCGCCGAAGACGTGGGCATCGATGTCAACGACATGGAATATGTCTACCGCGAAACCGAATATGTCACCGGCGTACACCAAGTGCATGGCGGTTCGGGTGACCCTTCCCCCTTCACCGCCTACGGCGCGCTGCAAGGCCTGATGGCCACGCTGAATAAGAAGTTTGGCGATGAAGACGTGGGCAAGTACTCCTATGCCGTGCAAGGCCTTGGCCACGTCGGCATGGAATATGTGAAGCTGCTGAAAGAACGCGGCGCGAAGATTTTCGTCACCGACATCAATCAACAACTCATCGACAAGGCTGTATCCGAATACGGCGCAGAAGCCGTTGGCCTAGACGACATCTATGATGTCCCCGCCGACGTGTATTCACCCTGCGCACTGGGCGGCACTGTCAACGAGCAAACCCTGCCGCGCTTCAAATTCAAAGTGATCTGCGGCTCGGCCAATAACCAACTGTCCACCAATGAAATTGGTGACGAAGTGACCAAACGCGGCATTCTGTACGCGCCGGACTACGCAGTGAACGCGGGCGGCGTGATGAACGTGGCGCTGGAGCTAGACGGCTACAACCGCGAGCGCGCCATGCGCATGATGCGCACGATCTACCACAACCTCTCGCGTATCTACGAAATTTCCGATCGCGATAACATCCCCACCTATCAGGCGGCGGATCGTTTGGCCGAAGAACGTATCGAAAAAATTGGCAAGCTCAAGCTGCCGCTTGGTCGCGGCCGTACCCGCTTCCAAGGCCGTGTGCGCGGGAGCTAACTGAGTATGCGTCCATTCCCCCTTGGTGAAGACCTCGACGCCCTGCGCGATGCAGTGGCCCATTTTGCCGCTGCAGAAATCGCCCCGCGTGCGGCCAAAGCCGACGAAGACAACTGGTTCCCGCAAGAACTCTGGCCCATGCTGGGGGAGATGGGCCTGCTGGGCATGACCATCCCCGCCGAATACGGCGGCAGTGGCCTTGGCTATCTGGCGCACTTAGTGGCCATGGAAGAAATCAGCCGCGCCTCGGGCGCGATTGGTCTCTCCTACGGCGCGCACTCCAACCTTTGCGTCAACAATCTCTACGCCAACGGCAATGATGCCCAACGCAAGAAGTATTTGCCCAAGCTGTGCAGCGGCGAATACAAGGGCGCGCTGGCGATGAGCGAGCCGGGTGCCGGTTCCGACGTGGTGGGCTCGATGGCCTGCCGCGCCGAGCTCAAAGGCGACGTGTGGGTGGCCAACGGCAACAAGATGTGGATCACCAACGGCCCCGAGGCCGACGTGCTCATCGTTTACATGCGCACCGCCAGCCGCGAGCTAGGTAGCAAGTGCATGACCGCCTTCATTGTCGAGAAAGGCATGCAGGGCTTTTCCACCGCGCAGAAGCTAGATAAGCTGGGCATGCGTGGCAGCAACACCTGCGAATTGGTGTTCGAAAACTGCGAGATCCCGCAAGAGAACGTGCTGGGCGAAGTCAATAACGGTGTCAAGGTACTGATGAGCGGGCTGAACACCGAACGCTTGGTGCTGTCCGGCGGCCCCATTGGCTTGATGCAAGCCGCGATGGACATCACCCTGCCCTATGTGCGCGAGCGCCGCCAGTTCGGCCAAGCCATCGGCACCTTCGAGCTGATGCAGGCCAAGGTGGCTGATATGTACACCGCCCTGCAGTCCAGCCGCGCCTTCGCTTATCAAGTGGCGCGCGATTATGATGCCGGCCACAAGAGCCGCATCGACGCCGCCAGCTGCCTGCTGCACGCCAGCGAAGCGGCGGTACAGGTTACGCTGGAGGCGATCCAGTCACTCGGCGGCAATGGCTATATCAACGAGTTTGCCACCGGCCGTCTGCTGCGTGACGCAAAACTGTATGCCATCGGCGCAGGCACCAATGAAATCCGCCGCATGCTGATTGGCCGCGAGTTGTTTGCGGGGAATCACTAAAAACAATACGCGACCGTATTCACACTTTTAAAATGTCCTCGTGACATTAGTTTGATTCGAGTCAAGGAAGCAACAAAACACAACATTTCGTTTGGTTTGGGTAGAGATTGCGCAACCAATAATTGCGCATCTCCACTCACCTCATTCGAAATGTATCACTTCCTTTCGAACCAGCGCGTCGGCAAACGCTTGGTTTTTGCATTCGGCATCCTACTGGCTGCCATGCTTGTCCTTGGTATCACCGCCATCAAGGGCATGAATGACGTTCAAAAGCGTCTAGATACCGTTGTGCAAGTCAACAATCGCAAGGTTGTATTACTACAATCCATGCTCGATGGCACCCGACAGAGCGGGATTTTGTTACGCAACACCGTTCTACATACCGACCCAGCGTTTGCACAAGAACAAACGCGCAAACTAAAAGATCTTCGCAAACGCTTTGAAGCAGACCGTCAAGAAATAAGCACGCTTCCAAGCTCGGGGCGCGGCGGTACCCAATTGCGCGAACAAGCCTACGTCGCACGCGAAAAAGCGATGAAGATCAATGACGAAGTGTTGCGTCTTGCCAACACCGAATTCATGACAGAGGCGCGCGAATTAGTCGCCACGCAAGGTACTGCTGCAATGGAAGCATGGGCGGCGCCCTTGCTTAAAAACATTCAGCTACAAGTGGACGATAACGCCGAGAATTACACACAGGCCCAAACCGCCTATCAGCGCGCACGCAATATCACCATCGCCTTGGTACTACTTGCCATTGTCATCGGCATTATTCTCGCCACGCTCATTACCCGCAGCCTTGTCCGCCCACTCGCCCTAGCCAGCAAAATGGCTAACGATATCGCCAACGGGCAACTCAATAGCAACATTCAAGTGCAGGGCAAAGACGAAGTCACTGATCTACTGCTATCCATGCGCACAATGCAAAACCAGATCAAATCGGTGGTGAGCGCGCAGAACGAAATGGAGCGCCAGCACGAGGCAGGCGCAATTAGCTATCGAATGGACGCCTCCACATTCCCCGGCGAGTACGGCACGATGGTGGAAGGCACCAACCGGCTTATCGTTGGCCATATCGAAACCAAGCAGCAAATTATTAGTTTGGCCGGCCGCTATGCCATCGGTGATTTCAGCCAAGACATGCCGCAATTACCGGGTGAAAAGGCTGAAATCACCCAAACGATGGCCACCATCAAACGCAATCTCACCACGATTACTGCAGGACTGATCCGCTTAAGCCAATCTGCCGCCAACGGCGACTTCAGTGATCGCGGTGATGAAGGCTTTTTTGAGCACGACTTCAAAAAGATCGTTGCCAGCATGAACATGCTGATGGCCACGACAGAAGACAACCTGCACCAAGCCTCAACGCTATTGCAGGCCGTTGCCAATGGTGATCTCACCGTGCGCATGCAGGGCCAATTCAATGGCGTTTTTGCCCGTATTCGCGACGACGCCAATAGCACTGTTGACCAACTGACCAATATCGTCAGTGGCATCCAACAGGCCGCTGGCAATATCAACTCCGCCTCCAGCGAAATTGCCTCCGGCAACGACGACCTCTCGCGGCGTACCGAACAGCAAGCCGCTTCCTTGGAGGAAACTGCGGCTTCGATGGAAGAGCTGACCTCAACCGTTCGTCAAAACGCTGAAAATGCACACCAAGCCAACCAGCTCGCTCAAGGTGCAGCCAATGTGGCGGCGCAAGGCGGAAGCGTGGTTGAACAAGTTGTCAGCACGATGGGCAGCATCGAAGCTTCGTCTAAAAAGATTGCCGACATCATCAGCGTGATCGACGGCATTGCCTTCCAGACCAATATCCTTGCATTGAATGCAGCGGTGGAAGCCGCTCGCGCAGGTGAACAAGGGCGAGGCTTTGCGGTGGTGGCGTCGGAAGTTCGCGCACTGGCCCAGCGCAGTGCCAGCGCTGCAAAGGAAATCAAACAACTGATCGAAGAATCCGTTGAAAAAGTGGCGGACGGATCGCAGCTGGTACACAAAGCAGGCGCCACGATGACCAACATCGTAACCTCGGTGCAGCGCGTCACCGACATCATGGCCGATATCTCTGCCGCCTCGCAGGAACAGAGCAGCGGTATCGAGCAGGTCAATCAAACCGTCACCCAGATGGACGAAACCACCCAGCAAAACGCCGCACTGGTTGAAGAAGCTACCGCCGCTGCCCGTTCGATGGAAGAGCAAGCACGTCAACTGGTAGATGCTGTGGCGATGTTCAAGCTGGCTACGCGTTAAGCGCGGGTTCGCTAAGAATCTCTCCATCTGCCAACCGTTCGAATCGGTTTCGCCCACTCTGTTTGGCCCGGTACAGCGCGCAGTCCGCGCGCTGTACCAGTGTGGTCACCGTGTCACGCGCACTTACCTCAGCGCCCCCGACACTCACCGTGAGCCGCTGATGTGGGCACGGCCAATTGCGCACTGCTTGTTGCACGCGCTCTGCAATAACCGCCACCTGCTGCAGATTTACTTGCGCAATGAGAAGCGCGAACTCCTCACCGCCATAGCGTATCGCCAAGTCCTGTGGGCGCAGTGTTTCACGAAGCGCTTGGGCAACCCCCTGCAATGCAAGATCACCCGCTTGGTGGCCATAGGCGTCGTTATAGCGTTTGAAATAGTCGATATCCACGAGCAGCAGCACAAAAGGTGCCCCACCAAGATGGAACTCCTGCATTGCAGTCTGCATCGCCTGATCAAAACGGCGGCGGTTGCCTAAACCTGTCAGCGGGTCTGTTTCTGCATCCACCCGAAGCGATTGACTAACTTCCTTCTGACGTTCGCTGCGATCGAGCAGCATGGCCATCCCCCAAACCAGAATCGCCACCGTCCCCCCGGTGAATAATGCACCCAGCGTCGATGACACGATTACCGAAACGCCATAGCGCACTTCCAATGCTTTGAATGCAAACATATACAGTGCCGGCAGCAGCAGTGCAGGCAGCAGTAATGCCCGTGCCACCAGCCCACCTAGTGTTGCAGAAACCGCAATTTTAGTGAGCCCGCTCATAGGCGATGACGACATCCAGCCAAGTGCCCCCACCAGCAGCATGATCCCGGTTAGCCCGGGCAATTCATCCAACAGCGAGTCGCCATGCTGAGCCAAGGTGAACGCAACCGAAGCCAAGCTCGCCATCGCAATAGCCAACACCACCAGCGCAAAGGTTTCGCGCAATATCGGTGCCCGCTGTAACACCGTTAGCGCCCCCTGCCCGCCTAAACACACAAAACCAATGCCCGCCAGCATCGCCATACGTGCAGGCGCGCGCACTTCGTTTCCAAATGCAGTATCAAACCATCCGGAAAGCCCAATTAAACGGTCTGTGCCGTGGCTAGCAATAGAGTCCAGCCCCAGCCCAAGTACGCATAAAGAAGCCAGCAAGGACACCCATCGCAGTACGCTTGCACTCGGACTGAAGCAGTGTGCCAGTAAGCCAAGACCCGTAATGACAAAAGAAAACGCCGCCATGAGGCGCATCTCTTGCCCACCAATACTTGGCAGAAAGTGTGTTTGAAAATACCAGCCAAACCCCGCCAACCCACCCACTATGGCAATCAACACCCCCGCGATACGCGCATATAACTCAAAAGCACGTACCGCACGGAGATTCGGCTTAAATGCAGACTTCATGACAGGCTCAATCTGCGCAATCTGGCGAAACAGGTGGTTCAAGAGATGCTCGCGTTAAACCTAAACTGGCTTTCAACATCGTACTCATTAACTCACCTTCCTGCTCTACCGCCAAAGCACCCTGTAGTCCATTTTCTTTTAGATATGTGATCAATGTTGGCAATGGCAGCGCTTTGCTCGCCAGCCATCCCTGCATTGCATCGCAGCCATAGCGCCGCAACAGGGACATTTGCGTCGCAGTTTCCACACCTTCTGCCAAAACTGATAATTCCAAGCTATGGGCCAATCGAATCAGGCCTTTTACAAGCCGCTCGTTTTTTTGAGAGTGTTCCATTTGCTGTACAAAAGAGCGGTCAATCTTGATGGCGCGCACCGGTAAAGCACACAAATACGAGAGTGAAGAAAATCCCGTTCCAAAATCATCAATTGTCGTTCGCACGCCCATGGCTGAAAGCCGTGCAATCGTTTCAGAAGCAATGTCTTTGTCTTCAATCAAACAACTTTCAGTTAGCTCGATCTCAAGTGCCTGCGGGGGCAGATGCTTGTTTGCCAGTGCTTCGCCCACCAGCTCAACCAAATTGCGCTTGCGCAGCTGCAGCGCCGAAAGGTTGATGGCGATACAAATCGGCCACCCGTTATCCCAAAGTATGCGTGCGATACGGCAGGCTTCTTTCAAGACCCAATCACCAATCTGGGTGATCAAGCCCCCGGCTTCTGCAACAGGAATAAAGGTGCCGGGTGGAATTTCCCCACGCTGTGGGTGTATCCAGCGCAACAATGCTTCAGCGCCAACGATATCGCCGCTCAGCAGATCAAACTGCGGCTGCAGGTGCAGAGAAAACTGGTTTTGATCTCGCAGTGCAATACGTAATAGCGCCTGCAGCTCTAACCCTTCGCGTGGTAATAATGTGGGCGCGTGCGAGATCCCACGCCAACGGCGTGGTGAGAACCAGCGCTGCAGGCCGCGCCGCTTCATTGCTTTTGCCCTGTTGCCAATCGAGCCTCCTGCACCGATCTGAATAATCAATCGTTGCACTTTGCCGGCGACTCCTGCTATCAGGGATGATTTACAGCACCCGTCATCGTTCGCTTCAATTAAACCGAACTAGGCACTTCGTCACTGCACAAGCGCATTGCGCAGCGCATAGCGAATCAACTCACCATCCGTTTCAATACCCAGCTTCTGCATCAAGCGAAATTTGTGTGTACTCACTGTTTTCGGTGAAATACCCAGTGTCGTCGCAATCATCGGGATAGACTCGCCTTCGGCCAACCGTTTGAACACATCGAACTCACGGTCTGAAAGGAAACGATGCGGTTGTTCGTCGCCCTCTTGGCTGGTGTGAAATAACAGTTTCGAGGCTATCTCACGATCCACGAAATTCCGCCCACGCGCCACGTTATGAATCGCCTCGTGCAACACTTCGGGATCGCTGTCTTTGGTCAGATAGCCCGCAGCACCCGCGGCAATGGCGCGCCGCGCGATCTCGGCCTCGTTATGCACGGTCATCACCAAAATAGGCAAACTTGGCGCCTCACTACGCATCCGCTTAATCAGCTCAATGCCGCTTGGCCCCGGCATATTCAGATCCAACAGCAGCACATCGTGCTCGCCTGCCGTGGCCCCTTGCAGCACCTCACGCCCGTTCGTGGCCATTCCTGACACACGCATATCACTGGAAAGCTCAAGTACCCGCAGCAAGCCTTCGCGAAAAATCGCGTGGTCGTCGGCAATAAACACACTTGTGACTTTCGTCATACTAAAACTCCCGAAGCATCCGATAGTTTATTTGGCTTAGCCTGATGACGAAGAGCATGGCCTTCTCCCCCATTGGCAACGTGCAAACGCACACGCAATGTCGTGCCACCTCCGGCTGTTGCTGAGATCAACACATCACCAGCGTGCTGCAACGCGCGTTCGCGCATTCCCAGTAGGCCAAACCCTTGTTTGGCGATGCCCGCATCTTCAAACGACATCCCAATACCGTTATCTGCAATTTCCAATTCAAGTCGCTGCTCATCGCGCAGTGCAATCGTCACAGCAACCCGCGTTGCTTGCGCATGGCGCACTACATTGGTCAATGCTTCTTGAATAATGCGAAACGCGGCCATTTCAACATCTGCAGGCAACACCGGTTCACCCATTGGCAAATGCAGGGCGCACTCAATCCCTGCACGCCGCATAACGTTGGCTATGAGCCATTCCACCGCTGATACCAAACCTGCATCCAGCGAACCTGGCCGCAGCGCCGACACAACACCGCGCATCGTGGGCAGCATTTGGTCGATCATGGTTTTGGCATGATCAATCTGCCCCTCCAATACCGGGTCTAAATGTGCAAAGCGAATTCGCATTGCACCCAACTCCAAACGCAATGCTGTCAACAGCTGCCCCATACCATCGTGCAACTCGCGCGAGAGTGCCAAACGCTCCCGCTCTTGTAGCGCTTCCGCGTGGGCCACCAGCTTGCGCAACTGCATCTGACTTTGACGCAGCGCAGCTTCGGTGGCCTGCCGCTGCTCTCGATCAAGACGAAGCGCCTCCACCATGCGTGCCAAAGCCAATGTTAACTGCCCCGATTCATCCGCCAGCGTGCGTGGCAAGGCGACATTCAAATTTCCTTGCGCTACATCACCCGCAAGGGCCACTGCCTTTTCCATGGGCGCCATCACACGGCGCAACGTCAAAGCGCCATACAGCCAGCCCATGAGCATTGCCACCGCTGATAGCGCAAGCACACTGTACAAAGCGTGCTCGTATTCACTTCGAATGGCTTTGACCCTGGCATTGGTCGCTGCCTCTTCGCGTTGCAGAAAATCCCCAATTGCACTGACATAGCGCCGCTGTAGCGGGATCACCACATTCAAGTAATGTGCACGCGCAGCAGTTGGCTGCTCCTGCAATAGATTAAACAGCGCATCCTGCTCTGCCCAGTAATTACCGCGTAGCGTGTCCATGCGGTCTAATGCAGCGGTGCTCTCTTGTGATGCGCGGCGAAGCTGGAACCACGCCAAGTTATCGGTTACCTCTATGCGTACTACGCGCACCTCGCGTAGCCCTGCCGGGATGCGCCCCGGCTGCAGCAGCATCTCGCCCATCAACCTTGCGGTTTGGTTGGCCGCATCCACCAACAAATTCGCACGCTTTAGCCGAGGCAGACTTTCCTGGGTGACTTGTTCAACCTGTATATGCAAATGCCGAAGTTGCACCAGCATCACCACCACAACCACGCCCCAGAACGCCAGTAACGCGTATAGGATCCGCATTAACCGGGTTCGCATCAAAAGCGTTGGAGCAGGCGCAGCAGTCAAAAATCACCCTGACGTAATTGCCTTATCGCCCCTTAGATTACTGTACCGATCAGTTCCAAATATGACCCACGTCAAATTTTGCGCCGTTGTCCGAGACAACGCTTAATTTCCGTTCAACAAGCAAAGCCTCAGGCGTGAACCACGCCCCAGTTCCAAGCAAGACTTGCTCTTTTCCTAACCGGCAAGGCTATACTCAAGCAAATACAGTCCCTGCCGTTCACGTGGTTGCCCACGCTCTTTATCCTCATCAGGATTGACCATGAACACACCTGCTGCGCAAATCAACACCGCTGGAACCATTAGTGAGTTCCTCACCTTCACCCTTGGCAAAGAAGAGTACGGTGTGGATATCCTGAAAGTTCAGGAAATTCGCGGTTACGACTCCGTCACCCGCTTGCCCGATGCCCCCGACTACATCAAAGGCGTCATCAATCTACGCGGCACGATCGTTCCAGTGATCGACATGCGCGTGAAGTTCCGTCTTGAAGCCAAGGTGGACGCACTCACCGTGATGATCGTGCTGAACGTTGCCAACCGCGTTGTGGGCATGGTGGTAGATAGCGTGTCCGACGTAGTGCAGCTTGGTGGCGATCAAATTCGCCAGATGCCCGAAGTAGGCACCGGCATCGACCGCCGCTACCTCACCGGCATTGGCGCACTTGAAGAACGCATGCTAATTCTGCTGGATATCGAAGGCCTGATGACCAGCACCGATATGGGTCTCGTGGTCGATGAAGCGGCTGCGCAGGCGGCGTAAATAAAGCCTTACAAACGCGCAGCCAGCGCGCACAGAGTAAACGTGATGCCGGTTGCGAAACCGGCATTTTTGTTTTCAATCACTCGTTTTTCGACATTGCAGCCGATACTGTCACCACGCCAGTTTTCTAACGACATAAAAAATGAATCGTTCCCGCTCTTGGCTCACTCGCTTGAATGACCTTCCGGTTAAAAGCAAACTGATTTTGCTCATTTTGATCAGTGCTATCGGCATCGTCAGCATCGCGGTAACTGCAGCGCGCCTGCAATACCTTGACGTGAACAGCACGCGTGAAACTGCGCTGCGCATCCGCATTGAGCTAGCCAAAAGCGTTTTTGACTACTACCGCCAAGAAGCCGAGACAGGAAAGATCAGTGTCCAAGACGCCAAGCAGCAGGCACTCACGGCGCTTGGCTCGATGCACACCGAAGACGGTGACAACTACTACTACGTGCTCAACGACAAAGCGACGATGCTGATGCACCCGGTCAATCGTGACCTAGTCGGTAAGAATCTTGATGATTACCGCCTTGAGAGCGGTGAACGCCTGTTTCATGATCAAGTGCAAGCAGCAAAAACGGGCACTGGCTTCACCACCTACTCTTGGCCCAAGCCCGGCCACGGCGATAAGCCCGTTCTGAAGAAAACCTACTCCAAATTTTATCCGGAGTGGAATTGGGTGGTGGCCACCGGCATTTACATGGACGATGTGCAAAGCCAAGCATGGCGCTTTACTGGCCTGATGACCTTGGCCGGAGGCATTCTCATTATTCTGCTTTTGGGCATTAGCTGGTTTATTGGCGATCGCATTGTTAAACCGCTACAGCGCGCCACCGCAACAGCGAAGGCGATTGCTGGCGGCAACCTTTCCAATACGCTGGAGCAAACATCCAACGACGAATGTGGCCAGCTTTTGGGCAGCATGCGCGTGATGCAAGACCGCATTCTTGCAGTGCTGGCCGCATTAACAGAGATGGCGCGTCAACACGATGCTGGCACCGTTAGCTACTTGATGGACGAAAGCGCATTCCCCGGCGAGTACGGTGTGATGGTGCGCGATACCAACGCACTTGTTGACTCCCACGTAAAGGCAATCCTTGGCGCTTTAGCCATTATGAAGCGCTACTCCGTTGGCGATCTCTCTATTGATATCGACCGCCTACCTGGCGAAAAAGCAGTAATGCATGAAACCGTTGATGCGGTTAAAGCAAGTCTTTTAGGGATTAGTAACGAGATCAACCACCTTGCTGCAGCAGCAGCGAATGGCGATTTCAGCCAGCGCGGCAACGAGACGCACTACCAGTTCGTCTTCCACGATATCGTGACAAGTTTCAACCGCCTAATGACAACGGCGGAAAGCAACCTGCATCAAGTCTCTGGCGTACTCAAAGCCATCGCCGAAGGCGACCTAACTGCACGCATGGAAGGAGACTTCCACGGCGTGTTTGCGCAGATGCGTGATGACGCCAATGCCACCGTGGCCCAACTCACTAATATTGTGACCGGCATCCAGCAGGCCGCCGACCATATCAATTCTGGGGCCAGCGAAATTGCCAGCGGCAACGATGACCTCTCGCGGCGCACCGAGCAACAAGCGGCGTCACTGGAAGAAACCGCCGCCTCAATGGAAGAACTCACGTCTACTGTGCGCCAAAATGCAGAAAACGCCCGCAAAGCCAACCAGCAGGCACAAACTGCTGCACAAGTGGCAGCACACGGGGGTAGTGTGGTGAATCAAGTGGTCACCACCATGCACGACATTGAAAGTTCGTCCAAAAAAATTGCCGACATCATCAGTGTGATCGACGGCATTGCCTTCCAAACCAATATCTTGGCGCTTAATGCCGCCGTAGAAGCGGCACGTGCGGGCGAACAAGGCCGTGGGTTTGCGGTGGTGGCCAGCGAAGTGCGCGCACTAGCGCAGCGCAGTGCCACCGCAGCCAAGGAAATCAAGCAGCTCATCGAAGAATCGGTGGATAAAGTCGCCGGTGGCTCGCAGCTTGTGCAGCAAGCGGGCAACACCATGAGTGAGATCGTTGCATCCGTCCAACGCGTTACCAGCATCATGGCTGAAATTAGCGCGGCCTCGCAGGAGCAAAGCAGCGGCATTGAACAGGTGAACCAAACCATCACCCAGATGGATGAAACCACCCAGCAAAACGCCGCATTGGTGGAAGAAGCCACCGCCGCCGCACGCTCGATGGAAGCCCAAGCGCAGCAACTTACCCAAGCCGTGGCCGCTTTCCGTCTAGCGATGCGTTAACAATTTTTGTACGCTCACGCCCAGTTCTATCGCTGTCTTTTGGAGACCCCGATGTATCGCTTCCGTCTGCGTCATGCCCTGCCCTGCGCCCTCGTTGCCGTCGCCCCGCTCACCGCCTTGGCGGCCGATGCCCCGTTCGATATCGCGCCCATTGCCAATATTCAATACGAATGGGGGCAAACCGACCCAACGAACGGCCCCAGCGTGTCCGATACCGATTTCCGCCGCGCCCGCTTTGGCTTCAGCGTCAAAGGTCGTAGCAAAACTTGGCAGATGGTGTTTGACCACGACTTCGCGGATAAAACTCCACCGGATGCGTTTCTGCTGATCACCCCTTCGGACAACCAGTCCTTCCGTATTGGCCAGTTCAAGCAGCCGTTTGCGCTGGAAGACGCCATTGCCGACAAGCAAACCGCTTTTCTTGAAGCCTCCCCCGTGGGCGCTTTTGTTATTAGTCGCCGCATCGGGTTGGAATACGCCCGCTGGGGTAAGCGCGGAACGTTCAATGCGGCCGTCTTTGGCCATCGCTTAGATGGCACCAGCGACTCCCCTGGCGTCACCCTACGCAGCACTTGGCTACTGCGCTCCAGCAAGGAAGAAAGCGCGCACATCGGCTTTAGTCTTGCCAGCGAATCACCCAGTAATGACAAGGCCAGCTTTAGTCTCAACGCTGGCACTACACTGAACAGCCTAAAAACTGCCACCACCGGCTCCATCTCCGGCGTGGATCGCATCGACCGCATGGCCGTAGAAGGCCTGTGGGTGCGCGGTGCATGGTCGCTGCAAGGTGAAATCGCCCAAGTCACTCTGCAGCGCGACCTAGGCAACATCCACGGCAGCGCAGGCGATGTGCAGCTAACTTGGTCACCCACGGGCGATGGCCGCAACTACAAGCGCGGCGTGGCCACGGCTCCAACACCCAAAGGCCACGTTGGCTGGGAGCTTGCATTGCGCTACGGCACCATGGATCTAAACAGCGGCCCAGTGAAAGGCGGCCATACAGAAAACTGGGGCTTGGCCGCCACCTGCTACCCGCACCCTAATGTGCGCATTATTGCGAATTTGCTACAGTTCAATGGCAGCCGCATGGGGATCAGCAATAATCCATTGACGGCTGGCGTACGGCTGCAATTCACCTACTAATTTCCGGAGATCGACCATGCTTCAGAATCTCACGATCGGTAAGCGTTTGATCATCGGTTTTTCTGCACTGGCAATCTTGATTTTGATTACTGGCATTTTTGCCGCGCAGCGCATGGGCACAACACAAGATGAAGTACGGAAATTCACTTCCGTAGAAGTGCCGCAAATTCGCGCACTGGGGCAATTGGCCACCGATATTGCTGAATACCGTGTCAGCGAGCGTGGCCTTGTGGCCAGCCAAGATGACCCCGAAAAAATGGCCGAATATGGCGCTGAAATGGCTTCTGGCAGCCAATCTATCGAAAATCAGATCAAAGCCTATAAACCCTATGCAGGCGACACCAAAGACATGGCGCTGCATAAAACCATTTTGGCCAATTCAGAGAAATACTTCACTAACAGCCGCAGCATCCAAGCTGCGTTAGTAGCCGGTGACATGGCCCCTGCCAAAGCTGCAGGTGATTTACGGCAAGCCACCGCAGATGCCATCGGCAAACTGCTCGAATACCGTGTGGAATGGCTCAATAAAAATGTCGCGGAGCAAGAAGCGCGTTATCAGCGCAACCTGATGACGATTCTAGTGCTTGTACTGATTGCCCTAATTGTGGCGGGTGTTGCAGCCGTCACAATTACACGTTCGGTTGTTCGTCCACTCCATGATGTCGTCGGCGTTGCTAACGCCGTGGCTAAAGGCAATTTCGATCAACGCCTTAGCTACGACGACCGCAGCGAAATTGGCGATCTTGCCCGCGCCATGCGCGGCATGACCGGAACCTTGCAGGAATACTCCAAGGCGCAGGCTGAGCAAGTAAATCAGTACAACGCAGGCAACGTCGATTTCACCGTGGATGAAAGCCGTTTCTCTGGTGCCTATGCACAGATGGTGGCGCAAACCAATGCCATGGTGGGCGCATTCAACGCCGATACGCGCCATATTCTGGACATTGTTGCCGCCTATGGCAGTGGCGATCTCTCCCGTGATATCCAGCGCTTCCCGGGCGCCAAAGCCGCCGCAACCAACGCTGTAGATGCTGTCAAAGCCAGTCTGTTGGCAGTCAATGCAGAACTGAAACGGCTGGTGGACGCTGCCGTTGCCGGTGATTTCTCGCAGCGCGGCAACGCGTCGCGCTTCCGCTTTGTGTATGCCGAACTGATCGAAGGCTTAAATGCACTGATGACCACCGCCGACCATGGCATCAGTGAAGTGGGTGAAGTGCTTTCCTCCGTGGCCGACGGCAATTTGACCCGCCGTATCGACACCCAGCTTCCAGGCCGCTTTGGCGAACTGGCCGACGACACCAACCGCACCGTGGCCCACCTCACCGATATCGTGGGGCAAATTCGTACGGGTAGCGAATCCATCAATTCCGCCGCTGCAGAAATCGCCCGCGGTAATGAAGACCTTTCGCGTCGTACCGAACAGCAGGCGGCAGCGCTGGAAGAAACCGCCTCGTCAATGGAAGAACTGACCTCCACCGTGCGTCAAAACGCCGACAATGCCCGCCAGGCCAATCAGCTCGCACAAGGCGCGGCCAACGTCGCCTCTGAGGGCGGCGCTGTGGTGGAAAAAGTTGTCACCACGATGAGCGCCATCGAAGCTTCATCAAAGAAGATCGCCGACATCATCACCGTAATCGACGGTATCGCCTTCCAAACCAATATCCTAGCGCTGAACGCTGCTGTAGAAGCCGCGCGTGCAGGTGAGCAAGGGCGCGGGTTTGCAGTGGTGGCAGGTGAAGTGCGCGCACTGGCGCAGCGCAGCGCAGGCGCCGCCAAGGAAATCAAACAACTGATCGAAGAGTCGGTGGACAAAGTGGACGAAGGCTCCACCCTCGTGCGACAGGCAGGCGGCACCATGAGCGAAATTGTGACTTCAGTGCAGCGTGTGACCGACATCATGGCCGATATTTCTGCCGCCTCGCAGGAGCAAAGCTCCGGCATCGAACAGGTCAACCAAGCCATCACCCAAATGGACGAAGGCACCCAGCAGAATGCCGCGCTGGTGGAAGAAGCATTCGCCGCCGCGCAAAGCATGGAGCAGCAGGCAGAACAACTCGTGGGCGTGGTGGCAGCCTTCCGTACCCGTTAATCTTTCCTCTTCCCCACAAACAAAAAACGCGCCCGTCGGCGCGTTTTTTGTTATCTCGGTACTGTGCGGTTCAGAGCTTGAATTCCAGCTTGACTCTGCCGTTTTTCTCACCCGGTGCAAACTCCCACTGCTTCACCGCCTTAACAGCCGAAGCAACGAAGGTGCGCCCAGGTTTTGCGTCCACAACCGACACGTCGGTTACTTTGCCATCTGGCCCCACGGCATACTCTACTTCCACATAGCCCGTGGTACCAGCACGCGCCGCTTCTGGCGGATAAACAGGGTCCACACGCTTGGTGGGGTTACCCGCCACCACTGGAACAGACACCAGCACCGCCGCAGCCACTGCGATAGGCACCAAGAAACGCTGAAAATGTCGGTTCATGATCAATCTCCTTCAACAAACGCGCCAATAGCGCTTTCAATATGGCATCGGCTAAAACTACACCATCTTGAGGCTAAACCTACGTTAGTTTGCCGATTTGAGCAGCCGATCACACCCTAAAAATTACTGTTTGAATTCCAGCTTGATCTTGCCATTGGAAGCACCTGGTGCGAACACCCACTGCTTCATCGCCTTCACCGCCGCTGGAACAAAGATACGGCCCGGCTTGGCGTCCACCACCGATACGTCCGACACCTTACCATCGGCTGCTACGGTGTATTCAAGCTCGACATAGCCGGTTGTGCCTGCACGTGCGGCTTCAGCCGGATACACTGGGTCAACCCGCTTGATCGGGCTATTGGCTGCAGCCGGAAGAGAAAGCCCAACCGCAAGAGCAGCGGCAGTGAACACCAAGGAACCACGGAAGGAACGACGCATGGGAACACCTCTATGAGAAAAGTCATGTGCAATTACGCACCGGTAGGCATAGGATCAAGCAAAACCTCCGCCCATTAAGGAACCCCACCTGAACACTGCGCGTTCTGCGGCCTGCATCACGGCGAAAACTTGCCGTAGTTCGCAAACTTGCACTCTGTTTTCCTAAGTTTTCCCCACTTACGCCGTTAGTAGTGGAAGATAGCCCCAATTAAGCGCGTATTCACAGGATTCTCGCAATGCAAAACAATGCCTCCGCCATCGACGGTCTGCTCGCCCCCGCCACCCGCCTAATGGGCAAACTGCGTTTTTCGCAGAAGGCCATGCTGATTGGTGCCGTATTCACCCTCACCTGCGCGATCTTGGCCGGGCTGGTATTGAACAACGCGTTCACTCAGATGCGAGAGGCCAAAGTGTCTCGCCAAGCAACAGTGGGGTTGGACACACTTCACGATGTGCTGCTGGATATCCAAGACTACCGCCAACTGCGCGCACGCAAGCTGGCCAACGACGCCAGCGTAAATGATCAAGCCATTGCAGATATAGCAGCGGAGGTGGATAAAAATTTAACCGCCTACAATAGCTGGCTGGCACAGACAGATTTCAACAGCACCCGCCTAACGGAAACAAGCAAAGCGACGGATGCCGCTTGGAAAAAAGCGCAGTCCCCCGACGCCGCAGTCAGTATCGAGGCGAGCACGACAACATTAGATGCACTGCGGGTTGAAATTGATGAACTCGCGTTCTCCACTATTACCGCCACCGCTGCCGACCTTGCCATGCTGCGTGGTGGTGAAATCAGCGGCAGCCTGATGCCGCAGCTGTCCGGCGCCACCGGCAAACAGTCCACTGTCGGCATCAAGGTGCTGGGCGAAGGCGGGATTTGGGTAGCCGATCGCACCGCGCTTGCTGTGCAAAAAAGCATGCAAGACTACATGCTGATTCGCATTGCAGAAGCCAGCAAAGCCGTTGAAGCAGGGGTGGCAAACGGTAAAACCGTATTCGGCAAACCCATGGCCGACGCCCTAGCCGCGCTCAAAAAGCAAAACACCATCATTCAAGAGCGCATTTTGGATGCTGAAACCCCGGATATGCCGGTGGCCGAGTTTGCGCAGATGGAGCGTGACACCCGCATTGCGATGAACAAGGCGCTGAAAGCCACCAATGCTGCCATCAATTCTGCCAGTGATGCGTATGTTGCTTCGTTGCAACGCACCACCATCTTCACCCTGCTGGGTGTTTTGATCGCGCTGTTGGTTTCTGCCTATCTATTTATCGGTTTTATTCGCGGCACGCGTACAGCACTCAACACCATCGCAGCCGGTGCCAAGTCATTGGCCAGTGGTGAGTTCTCAGAAAAAATTCGCGTTGATACCCAAGACGAACTCAATGATATTGGCCGCAGCATGGAAGATATGGCGGGTTCGCTGCGCAAGTTTGCGCAAGCCCAGCAGTATGTCTTTCAACAGCATGAGGCTGGCGATATCGACTCACGCCTAGAAGCCAAGCAGTTCCCCGGCGCTTTTGGGGTCATGGCCGAGCAAGTCAACTCCTTGGTTGGCACGCATATTCAAACCAAGATGGACGCCATCAGTATTGTGGCCGACTACGCGCGCGGCGACCTTTCGCGCACGATCGCGCGTTACCCTGGCCAAAAAGCCCGTGTAACCGAAGCTGTGGATTCGGTGAAGGCCAATACCGAAGCCGTGCTGGCCGAAATCAAGACCTTGGTAGATGCCGCCGTGTCCGGCAATTTCACCTACCGCGGCGATGCGCAGCGTTTTGAGTTTGTCTATCGTGACCTGATCGACGCCCTCAACACGCTGATGTCCACCGCCGACCAAGGCCTCACCGAAGTAGGTGGCCTACTCTCTTCCGTGGCCGACGGCGATCTCACCAGCCGCGTCAACATCAAACTTCCAGGCCAGTTTGGCCAGCTCGCCACCGACGCCAACCGCACCGTGGAAGGCCTGTCGCAGATCGTGGGGCATATCCGCCTAACCTCCGACGGTATTAGCGCTGCGGCCGGTGAAATTGCTGCCGGCAATAGCGACCTCTCCGCACGCACCGAGCAACAGGCCGCCGCTTTGGAAGAAACGGCATCCTCGATGGAACAGCTCACCTCCACCGTGCGCCAAAACGCCGACAACGCCCGCCAAGCCAATCAACTGGCACAAGGTGCGGCAAGCGTTGCGGTACAAGGCGGCGAGGTGGTGAGCCAAGTGGTCAACACCATGAGCGCGATCGAGACTTCATCGAAGAAGATCGCCGACATTATTACGGTGATCGACGGCATCGCCTTCCAAACCAATATCCTGGCACTGAACGCCGCAGTGGAAGCCGCGCGCGCAGGTGAACAAGGCCGTGGTTTCGCGGTGGTGGCGGGTGAAGTGCGGGCACTGGCGCAGCGCAGCGCCGGGGCCGCCAAAGAGATCAAGCAGCTCATCGATGAGTCGGTGGGCAAGGTGTCCGATGGCTCGGCCTTGGTCAACAAGGCGGGCAGCACCATGAGCGAGATCGTCAGCTCGGTGCAGCGCGTCACCGACATCATGGCCGACATTTCCGCGGCCTCGCAGGAACAAAGCAGCGGCATCGAACAGGTCAACCAAGCCATCACCCAGATGGACGAAGGCACCCAGCAAAATGCCGCATTGGTGGAAGAAGCATCCGCATCGGCCGAAAGCATGCGCCAACAGGCCGGGCAGCTGGTGGACGCGGTTTCGGCGTTCAATATCGGTGGTGCGCAGCCCAGCAAACGTTCACCCGCGCCAGTTGCAGCAGCCCCCGCTCCGGTAGCACCGCGTCCAGCCCCTGCTGCACGCAGCGCAGCGCCCGCACCGGCTAAGCCGAGGGCGACCGTAGCGTCTGCTGCTAAACCCGCCACGACACCGCCGCCTGCGTCGCGTAAACGCGCAGCAGAAACCGATGGTGATCAACACTGGCAGGAGTTCTAAAATCTTCTAAACTGCGCGCAGATGAGAATGGATATTTCGCTCGCACGCACTGTTGAAGCTGCAGCATCGGCCGTCTCGGCGAAGGACTCGTTGAACGGCGTGCTGTCGCTTGCCAGGGCTGCTTTTGACCCGGCCCCCATTGCCGTCATCATTGCATGTGACGGCGATGTGCTGCGGCCATTGGCTTGGCAAGGCCTCGCCATGAGTGAAGCGCCGCTGGCCAGCAATGATCCGCTTAACCAATACTGGCCCGCGCACCGCCCCGTTGAAGTATTTCACGGCGCGCACGCCAGCCTGTTGCCGGGTGCGCAATTTTACGCGGGCATTGCGCTTGTCGATGACGAGCAGCAACCGCTTGGCCTGCTGGCCGTGGCCAGCTTGGTTCCACACCAAGAGCCAACACCGGCGCAGCTCAGCCTGCTTGAGCACACCGCGCACATCGCTGCATCGCTCTTGCAACATCGCCAAAATCTGCGCCGCGCCGCCATCGTGGCGCAGGCCAGTGAACACGTGCACGAGGGCATCGTTATTTGCGACGCACAAGGCTGCGTGCGCTGGATCAATGCAGAAGCACAGCGGCTGGTTCCTGCGCTCAGCGTTGGACAACCGTTTATGGACGTGTTTCCAAGCCATTTACAGGAAAATGCCGCTGCACTCACGCAGTGGCTCAGCACACCTGAAAACAGCGCCCGTCAGCAGCTTCACTATTTAACTGCAGACGGGCAAACGCGTGTTTTGGAAGTCGCGCGCTCGCATTGGAATTACGAACAAGAGCGTGGTTACACCCTGCTACTGCACGACATGACCGAAGCCGCTCAGCAGCGCAGCAAACTCGATCATCTCGCCCATTACGACTCACTTACCGGCCTACCCAACCGCAATGCGCTGCTGGCTGCGCTTGATGAGCACCCGCACTGGGGGGTTGCGCTATTAGCCATCGACCGGTTCAAATGGATCAATGACGGCCTCGGCCATAGCGTGGGCGATCTCGTCTTGCAGGCAATGGCCGACCGGCTGTATCCCTACCGCGATGCTGCCACCTGCATCGCCCGCGTTGGTGGCGACGTTTTTGCCATCGCCTGCAGCGATGAGCGCTTCGCCCCGGCAGGCAGCCGCCATGCCGATATATTCGTGCGCGAAATGATGCTGCTGCTAGAACAGCCGTTGCACATCCACGGCCACGAAGTGCGCGCTGAAATCAGCGCCAGCGTGGCGCTGCGCCGTGATGTGCAGGCCGAAGCAGACCTTTTAGCCTGCGCCGACTTGGCCCTTAACCGCGCCAAAGCAGCGGGTGGCCGCCAACTCAACCGCTACGTTCCGCATATGCGTATCGATGCGTTGGCCCGCCGCGACCTTGACCTCGAACTGCGCCGCGCATTTGCCCATAGCGAGTTTGAAGTACGCTACCAGCCGCAGGTCGAACTCCTTACGGGGCGCATCTGTGGCGCCGAAGCACTGCTGCGCTGGCAGCACCCCACGCGCGGCCTAGTGCCTGCCGGTGAGTTTATCGACATGCTTAGCCGCAGCCCGCTGGGGGTTGAGGTTGGCCGCTGGGTGATGCAGCGCGCCTGCCTCGATGCCATGCAGTGGCCAGACGTCACCACCTCGGTCAGCATCAACCTATTCCCGGCGCAAGTGGATGAAACCCTCGTTGATGCAGTTGAAAATGCACTCAACTTCTCGGGCCTTCCTGCAAATCGTTTAGAAATTGAAGTCACCGAAACCACCGCACTTACCCAAGAAGGGGCCGGGGCACGCGCCCTAGCCCAGCTGCGCACGCGCGGCGTCAACCTTGCTTTTGACGATTTCGGTACCGGCTACGCCTCGCTCTCGACCCTGCAGCGTTTCCGTATCGACCGGGTCAAAATCGACAAAAGCTTCGTCCACGGCATGCTTACCAGCAGTGAAGACGCCGCCATCGTGCGCTGGATCGTGATGCTGGCTCGCGCCTTGGGGCTGCGCGTGGTAGCAGAAGGCGTGGAAGACCAGCACCAAGCCGATCTTTTACGCGGATTAGGCTGCGACGAAGCGCAAGGATATCTGTATGCTCAGGCCTTGGATGCAGCGTCATTTTCAGAACGCTTGCGCACACAACTAGCTGAGGATCCCCATGGCTGACCCTGCAAGCGAGCGCGATACATCCGGGATCAGTTTCGAGTTCAACGACCGAGACTTCCGCCGCGCTTGCAAAATGATCTACGCCCGTGCCGGCATCCACTTAGCCGACCACAAACGCGACATGGTCTATAGCCGCCTCTCGCGGCGCATCCGGGCGCTTGGCCTCAACTCCTTCGCCGATTATTTGGACGTTGTAGAAGAAGACCCCGAGCGCGAAGAGCAGTCGTTTATCAACGCGCTTACCACCAACCTTACCTCGTTTTTTCGTGAAGCCCACCACTTCGATGCACTGCGCGAGCAGCTGCGTAAACTTCCGCGCGGTGATGTCATCGACATCTGGTGCTGCGCGGCGTCCACCGGCGAAGAACCCTGGACGCTCGCCATTACCGCCTGCGAAGCCTTTGGCTCAGACACGCCCCCAGTGCGTATTTTGGCCACCGATATCGACACCAATGCACTGACCACCGCCACCACCGCCCGTTACGGCAACGACCGCATCGCCGACCTTTCCATTGAACGCAAACGGCGATTTTTCCTGCGCGGAAGCGGCCCCAACGAAGGTCTAGTCAGCGTTAAGCCTTTCTTACGCAAACTTGTCGAATTTCGCCAACTGAATCTACTCAGCCCCGATTACGGGCTGCGCCAGCGTTTTACGGCGATTTTTTGCCGGAACGTCATGATCTATTTCGACAAACCCACCCAGTACGAAATCCTGAAGAAAGTGGCCCCACTCTTAGCCCCGGGTGGCCGTTTCTATGCGGGTCATTCTGAAAGCTTTGCCCACGCCTTAGATATCATGCAGCCTTGCGGCCGCACGATTTATCGCGCCGCATCGGATGCGCGATGAGCCCACTCGCCCCAGCTAGTCTGCAGCGCCCGCCACCTCCTGCGGGCAGCTACTACGACCCTACACTCGACACCTACGTCGTTAAGCTGCTGCCTGCTGATTGGAAAGTGTCCACCGAGGAAGTGGCGCTCGCCACCGTATTAGGCTCGTGCGTGGCCGCCTGTATTTTCGACGCAACATCGCGCATTGGTGGCATGAACCACTTCATGCTGCCCGACGCCGCACCAGGCGATGGCAGCGCCCGCTACGGCGCGCACGCGATGGAACTTTTAATTAACGCTATGCTGAAACAAGGGGCCTCGCGCCCGCGCCTGCAGGCGAAAGTCTTCGGCGGCGGCAACGTCTTGCCGGGCATGACCCTTGACCCCATCGGCACGCGCAACGGAAACTTTGTCTTAGATTATCTAAGTGCAGAACGTATTCCGATCGTGTCACAGGACTTGTTCGGCGTTCAGCCCAGAAAGGTTGTTTTTTTTGTTCGAACAGGGCGTACTCTTATCAAACGTCTTCCGGCAGCAGTGGAAATCACCCGCGCAGAACGCGCCTACCGCAGCCAGTTGGCCCAAAAACCCGTGGCAGGTTCTGTGGAGTTGTTCTGATGACCTCGCTTTCCCAACGTTCCGGTAGAGTTCGCGTATTGATCGTGGATGATTCCGCGCTCATCCGTCAGGTGCTGACCGAAATTCTCTCGGAAGACCCCGGTATTGAAGTCGTGGGCACGGCTGCCGACCCGTTGATTGCACGCGAAAAAATCAAGCAGCTCGAACCCGACGTACTCACCCTCGACGTTGAAATGCCGCGCATGGACGGCCTCACCTTCCTGCAAAACCTGATGCGGCTGCGCCCCATGCCGGTAGTGATGGTGTCCTCGCTCACCGAGGCTGGCGCGCAGGTCACCCTCGATGCCCTAGCACTGGGTGCGGTCGATTTCGTCACCAAGCCCAAGCTTGATATTCAGCGTGCATTGACAGGCTACGGCGCTGAGCTCTGCGAGCGTGTGCGCACCGCCGCGCGAGCCCACGTTCGCCGGATCGCCCCACCTAGCAGCAGCGGCGGCACGTCCAGCAGCGTCGCGCAAGCCGCCCCCATTAAATACCGCACCACCGACCGCTTGATCGCCATTGGTGCTTCCACCGGCGGCACCGAGGCCATTCGCGCCATTTTGGAGCAGATGCCCGCCGATGCGCCCACAATCGTCATCACCCAACACATCCCAGCCGCCTTCAGCAAACCGTTTGCCGAGCGCCTAGATCGCCACAGCCGCATGACTGTTGTGCACGCGGAAGACGATATGCCGCTGCTCGCAGGCCATGCCTACGTGGCCCCCGGTGGTCTGCATCTGCGCGTGCAGCGCAGCGGCGCACGCTGGCGCTGCCGGTTGGGTGAAGATGACCCCATCCGCCGCCACCGCCCTAGTGTTGACGCATTATTTGAGTCTGTTGCGCAAGCCGCCGGGGCCAATGCTAGTGCGGCCCTACTCACCGGTATGGGCGATGATGGCGCCCGCGGTTTGCTCACATTGCGCAAAGCCGGCGCTGCGACTATCGTTCAAGACGAGGCCAGCAGCGTGGTTTGGGGTATGCCGGGGGCCGCTTTTACCCTTGGTGCCGCGCAACAAGTGCTACCACTTCACGAAATTGCAAAAGCGTTGCTCACAAGTACTTCAGTTGGAAGCTAATGCCATGGACAATAGCCTAAGATGTTAAAGAAAGTACGCGGCCCCGCCGTTATCCCCCTTGTATTACTGCCGAGATAGACGATGGAATCCAAAGTCCTGCTACGCATCGCCGCCCCCTTCGTTCTGATGCTGGTATTGCTACTCGGCGAAGCCCTCGACTGGCCGCTCTACGCCCGTATCGCGCTAATTGTTGCATCGGCTGCTGCATGGGTCGCCGTGGTGTTTCGCGGCCTACCTAGCAAGGCCGACACGCAAGCCCTGCAAAATCATGCACAGCTGCTTGGTGAACTGCGCGGCTTTGTGGGTAACGAGATCAACGGCACACGCGGCGAAATCGAGCGCACCCGTGTTCTTATCAAAGAATCTGTCAACAAGCTCGGCGCAAGCTTTGACGCGGTCAACCGCAAATCACGCGAACAAAGTGGCGTAGTGGCGCGTTTGGTGGAGCGCACCGGCGATGACAGTGGCTCGATCGACATCACTCGGTTCGCCCAGCAAGCCACCCAGCAAATGGAACAGCTGGTGGAAGCTATGGAACAAGCCAGCAGCCAGAGCGGCGTAACGGTGAGCCATATTGACGCAATGGCCACCCACCTCGACGGTATTTTCTCGCTGCTGGAAGACGTGAAATCCATTGCCGATCAAACCAACCTACTGGCGCTGAACGCCGCCATCGAAGCGGCGCGTGCGGGCGAAGCAGGCCGCGGCTTTGCGGTGGTCGCCGATGAAGTGCGCAACCTGTCTGAGCGCAGCACCGCGTTCAACGAGCAGATCCGCAAACTGGCGCATAGTGCGAAAGAATCCATCGCGAAGGTGCGTGACACCGTTTCGCAGACAGCCTCACGTGACCTCGACCGCGCCCGCAGCGCACGCGGCGAAGCCGCTTCAATGATGGATCGCGTGGAAGGCATCCACCGTAGCTTGGGTAACGGCATGCGCGACATCGCCGACTGCGGCCGCGCCATCGACGGCTCGGTGGCCGAAGCCGTGCGTTCGCTACAGTTTGAAGATATTGCAACGCAGGCCTTGGGTTCTGCTACAACGCATATGCAGCGTTTGGAACAGATCAATACCGAAGCCCTCACCCTGCATGACCTGCTGCGTGGCAGCCACGGTTTCCAAGACCCAGAAATGCGCAAGGCGTTGGCCAATATGAGCAACCGCATCACGCAAATGCGTGGTGAGTGGGAGCGCCCGCCGCATAAGCCGGTGATGCAAGAGTCGATGAGTGCTGGCAGCGTCGAATTGTTCTAAGCACATCGCGTCTCATAAAAAAACCGGCCTCGTGCCGGTTTTTTTATGTCTCAAAGAGTGCTTACATCGGTGGGCGTATCCACGCCGAACTACGCGCACCAAGCCACACCAACGCCAGCCCAAGCACGAGCGTTGTCGCCAAATAGCCAAGCATCAACGCATTACGGTCGGTGCGCGCAAACAGCAGGCATTCCAGCATCAGCGATGAGTACGTGGTGAGCCCACCTAACACCCCCACAATCAAAAACGCACGCCAGTACAGTGCATGCGAACCGCGTCCTTCCAGCCACACGGCCAAAAAGCCAATGGCGAACGAACCAATCATATTGGCCGCGAGCGTTCCCCACGGAATGCCTTCGCCCAAACGCCGCAACAGCGCCCCACCCAGCCAAAACCGCCCCGCCGCACCCAGTGCGCCGCCGCACATCACTAAGATCAGCTGCTGCCACCAAAGCCCGGCCATCACCCCTTCCCCGCTTCTTGATCCCAGCGTTTTAACTGCGCGAGCTTCTCAGCAATTTTGATCTCAAGGCCGCGTGGCACCGGCTGATACCAACCGGGCTCGCTCAGCTCATCTGGGAAATAGGTTTCGCCCGCCGCATAAGCATTGGGTTCATCATGCGCATAGCGGTACTCATGCCCATAGCCCAATTCTTTCATCAGCTTGGTGGGGGCATTACGCAAGTGCACAGGCACCTCACGGCTCTTGTCCTGCTTCACGAAGGCGCGGGCTTGGTTATAGGCGTTGTAGCCCGCATTACTTTTTGCGGCAACGGCTAAATAGATCACCGCCTGCGCCAGTGCGAGCTCCCCCTCGGGGCTTCCCAAGCGTTCATAGGTCAGGGCTGCATCGTTGGCGATCTGCATGGCTCTTGGATCGGCAAGACCGATATCCTCCCACGCCATGCGCACAATGCGCCGCGATAAATAACGCGGGTCAGCGCCGCCGTCCAACATGCGTGTGAGCCAATACAGCGCCGCATCGGGATGCGAGCCGCGTACCGACTTATGCAGAGCTGAAATTTGGTCATAAAAATTGTCGCCACCTTTGTCAAAGCGCCGACTGTTTAAGGTCAATGCGTTCTGCACAAACGCTGCATCAATATGCGTAATGCCCGCCGCGCTCGCCGCGGTTTGACACTGTTCAAGCAGATTCAACAATCGGCGCGCATCGCCATCGGCATAGCCAATAAGCGTGTCACTGGCCAATGGATCGAACGCCAAGCCATGTAGTGCTTTTTCTTGAGCGCGCCGCAGAAGTTGCTGCAACTCCTCTTCGCTAAGCGACTTCAGCACATACACCTGTGCGCGCGAGAGCAAAGCAGAGTTCACTTCAAACGATGGGTTTTCGGTGGTGGCACCAATGAACGTCACCAGCCCGCTTTCGGCATAAGGAAGTAACGCGTCTTGCTGGGCCTTGTTGAAGCGGTGAATTTCATCCACGAATAAAATCGTGTGCTTGCCTAGACTGAGGTTTTGTTGGGCCTGCTCCATCGCAGCGCGAATATCTTTTACCCCAGAGAACACCGCAGAAAGCGCGATAAACTCACACTTGAACGCTGTCGCCGTGAGCCGCGCCAGTGTGGTCTTCCCCACCCCTGGCGGCCCCCAGAAGATCATGGAGTGCGGCTTGCCCGACTGGAACGACAGCCGCAGCGGCTTGCCCTCGCCCAATAAATGCGACTGCCCGATCACCTCATCCAATGTCGTTGGACGCAAGGCTTCCGCCAATGGAACAGCAGGATCGCGGGCAAACAGATCAGGCATTATTGACCAATCACATCAACGCCTTTGGGCGGGGTAAACGTAAACACAGCTTTATTGAAGGCCGGGTTGCGCTGCAAGTGGCTAAACACAATTACGGTACGTTGCCCTAAGGCATCGGTATAGTCGAGCTGCGCAAGCTGATTATTCGAAAATCCAAGCCGTGCGCGCTTAAACGCCGCTTCCGCCGCACGCGGCGCAATGTCCAGCCACTCCATTCCTGCATTTGTACCGGCTTCTTTTACGTTGAAGTCGCGGTCCAACCGCGCAGGCTCAAGCAAGATGGCCAGCGGGCTATTGGCCTCTTCTGCACCTTGCGGGCGCTTACTCACTTGGCTTAAATCCGGGTCATACACCCATACGGTTTTGCCGTCGGCCACGATGAGCTGCTCATAGGGTGTCACATATTCCCAGCGGAACAAGCGCGGCGCCGAAACCGCCACGCGTCCACTCGTATTTTCTTTGGGCTTGCCCTGCGCGCTAAAGACCTGTTGGCTGAACTGTCCATCCAAGCCTTTGAGGCCATGCGTAAAGGCGTTGAGCTGATCGCGCGCGCCTGCGTAGGCCCCGCTTGTCGCCAGCATCAATGCAGCACCCATAATCGACACGACATAGTTCATTCGAATTCTCCTGCGGGGGTGTAGGCAGTGTTGCGCAAGAATGCTGAATGCGCCCCGCATCATATCCGTGGTGGCGGCGGTGCCAACACGGTGCGGTCACCATTGTGCTCGGGTGTGCTCACAATACCTGCCGCCTCCATCGCTTCCACCAAACGCGCGGCACGGTTATAGCCAATTTTCAATCGCCGCTGTACGCCCGAAATTGAAGCGCGGCGGGTTTCCGTCACGATTTGCACCGCCTGATCGTACAGTGGGTCGGCTTCAGGATCATCGCTTGTAGCCGCTTCTGGAAGCCCGGTTGCGCCCACCACGGTGCCGTCATACAGGGTCTGCGCCTCTTCCAAAACGCCCTCGATGTAATCCGGCCCACCACCAATTTGTTTGAGGTGCTCAACAACACGATGCACTTCATCATCGGACACAAACGCGCCATGCACACGCTCGGGCATGGAGGTTCCAGGCGGCATGTACAACATATCGCCATTCCCCAACAACGCCTCGGCGCCGCTTTGGTCAAGAATCGTGCGGCTATCAATTTTGCTCGACACTTGGAACGCAATACGCGTGGGGATATTGGCTTTGATCAGGCCAGTAATCACATCCACCGACGGGCGCTGAGTGGCGAGAATGAGATGGATCCCCGCCGCACGCGCTTTCTGCGCTAAACGTGCAATGAGCTCTTCTACCTTTTTACCGACGATCATCATCATGTCGGCAAATTCGTCGATAAACACCACGATGAACGGCAGCGGTTCTAGCGTGGGTGGTGCTTCGCTCACATCCGGGTTCGGCTTAAACAGCGGATCGAGCAGTGGTTGCCCCGCCTCGATGCTATCGCGTACTTTTTTATTGAAGCCTGCCAAATTACGCACACCCACCGCGCTCATCAGCTTGTAGCGACGCTCCATTTCGGCCACGCACCAACGCAGGCCGTTGGCAGCCTCTTTCATATCCGTCACCACCGGTGCCAGCAGGTGCGGGATGCCTTGATAGACAGACAGCTCCAACATCTTCGGGTCGATCATCAGCACCCGCACGTCCTTCGCCGAGGCTTTGTAAAGCAGCGAAAGCACCATCGCATTGACCGCCACCGACTTACCCGACCCCGTTGTACCGGCCACCAGCAAGTGCGGCATACGCGCCAAATCAGCCACGATGGGCTTGCCCGCGATGTCTTTACCTAACGCCAGCGTGAGCGCACTGGAAGACTTGTCGTACTCTTTTGAACGCAGCAGCTCCGAGAGATAAATCATCTCGCGCTTGGTGTTCGGCGTTTCCAAACCGATCACCGATTTGCCCGGAATCACGTCCACCACGCGCACCGATTTCACCGACAGGCCGCGCGCGATGTCTTTATCCAAAGACGAAATTTGGCTGACTTTAATTCCCGGTGCGGGCTCAATTTCAAACCGCGTGATCACCGGCCCCGGATAGGCCCCCACCACCTGGGCATCGATACGAAAATCTTTGAGCTTGAACTCGATCTGCCGCGATAGCGTTTCCAGAGTCTGCGCGTCATATCCCTTGGGCTGCGGTTTCGGATCGTCAAGCAGTGCAAGCGGCGGAATGCCGGTGCCATCGTCCACATGGAACAGTGGAATTTGCTGCTCGCGCTTGGCGCGGTCACTTTTTTCCACCGTCGGCGCGGCGGGCGGCTCGATTTTGACCTTCTCACGGCGTAGCTGATTTTTGCTGTCGGCTTTACGCGCTTCTTCGCGCTCTTCACGCAGTGCCCGCGCCTCGCTCCATTCCGTTGCCTGTTTCGCTCCCTGCCGCGCACCACGATTGAGCATGCCCGGTAGCGCTAAAACCCACGCACCGATACGATCCATCACCGCCAGCCAAGACAGCCCCGTGGCCAGCGTGACCGAAATTAAGAACAGGCTTACCAAAAATAGATTAGCCCCCATCGCGCCCACGCCATATTGCAGCGAGCGCCCGGCCAGCGTGCCTAAAATGCCGCCTGCGCTTGCTGAAAATTGGTTGGCAGGCACTTGCTGCAGGTATAGCAGCCCGCAGCTAGCGATCAAAAAACCAACGATACCAAGCAGCCGTAACGCAGGGCCAAGATCGGCTTTGCCATCGCCATCGCTATCCATTCCAAACAGCGCAATCCAAGCGATCACCCCCAGCATGATGGGCAGCAAAAACGCCACATAGCCGGTAAGGAACAGCAAGAAACTGGCGATCCACGCACCACCAACTCCGCCCCAATTATGCAGTGGTGCCAACAGGCTAGATTCGCGATCCCAACCTGGATCGGCAGGAGAATAGGTAAATAGGCAGACCAGTAAATAGAACAAAAACGGCGCGATCGCAATCAAGGCAAAATCGCGCCACATACGGTGACGCTGCGGGCTTACGCCTGCATCGCTACCGCTGGCCTTCGATACTGCCTTTCGGTCGTTTTTCACCGCATCGCTTACCGCTTTCGCCACCTACGATTAAACCTCAAGAAACATCCCCAGACCATTGATAATACTTCAAAACAACCCAAACTGCAGGGCTTCTTTCTCGCACAAAGATACGGCAAAACAGCGCGAATCACAGCATTCTATTCGGTAAGGCTTGTATCCCTGCAGCGCACCCCCCAAGCTAGTGGTATCTGCACTGTGTGCGACATTTTAAGCTGAAGCCACTTATGACCACCTCTCGCCATATTCCTCTTGTCATCCTCGGTTCCGGCCCCGCCGGATGGACTGCCGCCGTGTATGCGGCCCGCGCCAACCTCAAGCCTGTGGTCATCACCGGCATGCAAATGGGTGGCCAGTTGATGACCACCACCGAAGTTGATAACTGGCCGGGCGACGCGCACGGGCTGATGGGCCCAGACCTCATGACCCGCATGCAGGCGCACGCCGAGCGCTTCAATACCGAGGTCGTGTTCGACCATATCCACACCGCCGACCTGTCGCAGCGGCCGTTCCGCCTCACTGGTGACTCGGGTGAATACACCTGCGATGCGCTCATCATCGCTACCGGTGCCACCGCCAAATACCTCGGCATTCCTTCTGAAGAAGCCTTCAAAGGCCGCGGCGTATCGGCCTGCGCCACCTGCGACGGGTTCTTCTACAAAGATCAAGATGTCGCCGTGATCGGCGGCGGTAATACGGCCGTGGAAGAAGCACTCTACCTTTCCAACATTGCGCGCAAGGTCTATCTGGTGCACCGCCGCGACACCCTGCGCGCGGAAAAGATCATGCAAGACAAGCTCTTTGCCAAGGTGGAAGCAGGCAAGATCGTGCCGGTGTGGCACCACACTGTGGACGAAGTGCTGGGCAACGACGGCGGCGTGACCGGCATGCGCCTGAAGTCGGTGCTTGATGACAGCACCCAAGAGATCGACGTGCATGGCTTCTTCGTTGCCATCGGCCATAGCCCGAACACGGAACTATTCAAAGGCCAACTGGAAATGAAAAACGGCTACCTGAAAATTCAAACAGGTCTAGAGGGCAACGCCACCCAAACCAGCATCCCTGGTGTCTTTGCCGCAGGCGACGTGGCCGACCAAGTGTATCGCCAAGCCATCACCTCCGCCGGGTTCGGCTGCATGGCCGCACTAGATGCCGAGCGTTTTCTTGATGCGGGGCATTAAGCGTACGTGCGATACTGACAACGTATATACTTCGTCAGTATATTCGTAAAAGAGTGCACCATGTCGAAAGAAGCCGTGTTCACGATGAAGCTGGAACCGGAGCTGCGCGCCGACTTCATGGCCGAGGTGGCTGGCGAAGATCGGCCAGCATCTCAAGTCGTGCGCGAGCTGATGCGCGGCTACATCGAACAGCGCCGCCAGGCCCGCGAATATGACGACTACTTGCGGCGCAAGGTCGAAGCTGGCCGCGCCTCGATGCGGGCCGGTATTGGTCGGCCGAATGATGATGTTGAAGCTGCGTTCGCTACCCGGCGCAACCAGGTAGCGACAAGCCAAGCGTGATCGTTGTCTGAACGCCAGAGGCAGAGCAAGACCGCTCCGACATTTGGGACTACATCGCGGCCGACAATACCGATGCGGCCGTCTACATGGACAAGCTTTTCAGTGAGGCGGCCGCAAAGCTGGCCTCTCATCCGAAGGTGGGCAGGCCGGGCAAGATTTCAGGCACTCGTGAGCTGATACCGCATGAAAGCTATAGGCTGGTGTACGAGATCGACGGGAACACGGTTTGGGTGTTAACCCTGGTGCATACCGCCCGCCAGTGGCCGCCAATTAAGGTGTGAGACACTGGCTCACTCCCACTCCATCATCAACAGGCCACCCAAACCCGCGTGGATAAAGGGATTGGCTGTGATCGACATGAGGCCTTACCGTCGCTTTTACCGTCACCCGGCAAGACCTTTGTCTGGCCCGGAAGATGGAGAGATTTTAGGGGCGACGACTCTGGCAACACCATCGTCAATCGGCCTCTAGAGTAACGCAAAACGACGTCTTTCCCATCTTCACTTCGCCGTGGACCCTGCCCCCCCTGCATGCCCTCAATTCTTGGGGTCCCTATGACACGGCATCATTCAGTCGAGGCTCCGCTAGATCGCGACTAGGCCCATGAGCAAGGTCAGACCTTCGTCATTGAATGCCCCATGTTGGGCCCCTGCCCCAGATGCTCAGCGCCTCGGATTGCGGCCTCGGGGAACAGATTCTGCGCAACGATCGCCGTGCGCGCCGCTGC
>NZ_JAHRWW010000055.1 GCF_019104945.1 Thermomonas sp.
TACCTCGCGTGCGCCTTCGGTTTGAACCATTCGGAATTTCCGAATAGTTCGTTCAGGTTCAAGCTCACCCTCGGCATAGGCGTTGGCCAGATGCTCGTTCACCGTGGGCACCGAGACTTGATACAGCTCCGCAATCTGCCGTTGCGCCAGCCACACGCTGTCCCCTTCCAGCCGCACCTCGATGCGGGTGCGGGCATCCTCACCGCGGTACAGCAGCAGTTCCGAGTGCGGCGGCTGGTCGTCCTGCGCGATCACGGCGCCACCCGCAGGTGGTAGGGCAGTTGCTTGAAGGTGATGCCCAGTTTACGCAGGCGGTCGGCGCCGATCGCGCAGCGGGCGGCATACACCACCTTTGGGCCGTTATGCGCGGGCAGGTGTTGCAACAGGGTGGAGGTGAGCACGTTGCCGCCATCGATGCTGCGGTCTTTCAGGATGCCGTTGTACAGCAGATAGACGGCGCGGCCTTGGTGTACGCCCAGCAAGGGGCTGGCGGTATCGGCGGCGCTGCGGCTGGCGCGTTTGCCGGGCAGGCCCATGCCGGTTTCCACAAACCAGACAAAGCGCGCTAGTTCGGCAAAGCGCACTTCATTGCTGATATGGCCACGGGCGTCGAACAGTGGTTTGCCGAGTTTGCAGAACTGGAAGCCGCCGCCGAGGCCTTCGACCTGCTGGCCTTTACCGTTGGTGTAACCCTGCGCCACGCGCTTGACGCGCTCTGCCGTCACATCGCGGGCGATGCCTTCATTTATTTCGACGAGGATGAAGCGGCGGTTGCCGCCGTCTTCGGCGTTCTGTTTCAGCACCGCGTGGGCGGTGGTGCCGGAGCCGGCGAAGCTGTCGAGGATGAGGGAGTCCTTGTCGGTAGCGATTTGTAGGATGCGTTGGAGCAGACGGGTAGTTTTTGGTGTATCAAAAACAGCTGCATCCGGAAACAAGCTGTTAACTTCCTTCTTCCCTTCTTGACTATGGCCAACATCGTCATACTTCCAAATTGTTTGACAAGCTACCCCTTGTTTGACTTCTGTCAAAAACCTTTTCAGAGCAGGAACATTATCCCCTCTAGCACCAAACCAAACACGATTATCTTCTACCATCTTACGGAAAACCGGCTCCGTATAAACCCAGCACCGACCACTGGGCAACTCGTGACGTTTGCCATTGGGCGCAACAAATGTATAGAACTGACTTTCAGTACCATGCCCTGCTTGTGCCGTCGCATCCGCTGGCTTCCAGTCACCACGCGGATCGTTATCCAAATTCCTATACCTGGCATTCATTTCATCTGAGCGCTCTAACAGATGCGGCTTCCAGCTGTCTTTATTTTTTGCGTATACCACAAGAAAGTCATGCGACTCAGAGAACCACTTCACGGCATTTTGCGGGCTGTATCTTTTTTCCCAAATGATCGTGCTTACAAAATTTCGCGCCCCAAAAATCTCATCCATCACCAACCGCAAACTGGCCACTTCGTTGTCATCAATTGACACAAAAATGACCCCATCCTCCCGCAAAAACTGCTTCAGCAGCATCAAGCGCGGATACATCATGCACAGCCAGCGATCGTGGCGGTCCAGCGTCTCGCCTTCCTTGCCCACCACCTCGCCCAGCCAGCGGCGAATCTCTGGTGAATTCACGTTGTCGTTATAGACCCAGCCCTCGTTGCCGGTGTTGTACGGCGGGTCGATATAGATGCACTTCACCTGCCCGGCGTAGCGCGGCAACAAGGCCTTGAGCGCCAGCAGGTTGTCGCCCTGCACGATGAGGTTGCCGGTATCGGCGTCGCCGCAGGACAACGATTGCACCGGCTCCAGCAGCCGGAACGGTACGTCCTGGTGGTGATTGACGACGGCGGCTTTACCGATCCAGTTCAGGCTGGGCATGCGGGATGTGTTCCAAAGAGAATTGCAGATAGTGTGCGGATGTGCGTCGCATGGACTGCGACAGTGGTCATGTATCTTCTTCCATCAAAGCCGAAAGCCCACGCGCACTGCTCCAGATACGCAGCACTTCAACATGGGTGGGAAGGTCGAGGTAGTAAATAAGGTAGCGCTCAAACGCCTTCACCGGGAAAAATCGCAGCGGCGCAGAAAGGCCGATCATGCAATTGGCGTGACGCGTTGAACCCATCGCAGGAAATTGCCCGATCCACATCAAAGTGATCTGCACTTGTTCCAAAAACCGCTCACCTAGTGCCATGCCACCTTCCGTGGTGTACCAATCTGCACCACTGGCTGCGTCTTGCAGCGCCCGTTGACTCCATTCAACGCGCTTCACGCGAATGGCGCTCCCACAACTCCTTACGCATCTGCGCAAAAGTTTCTGCCGTGACTTCACCTGCAGATCCCGACGCCATGCCTTCGGCAATCAACTGACGCAGAAACTCTGCCGCTTTTGCGCGTTGGCGCTGGCGAATCAGATCGCGCACGTAGTCGGATGTGCTGGAAAACCCGCCCTCGCGTACTTCTTCATCCACGAATTGCTTGAGCGGATCGGTCAAAGAAATATTCATCGTGGCCATAATGCACCTCAATTCAATGGCAAAGTTTGCCATTGAATTGTGCGCCAGATGCCTTCCAGAGACAAGTTGATCGAGTTTTATCGCTAGGCTGCAGCGTAGCGGGCGGCACTGCCCACCCAACGCGCCACGATTTGATCGGCCACATCAGGTGCATCGGCCAAGAGCTTGTCGGCCATGGCGTGTACGCGCGGTAGCAGGTCGGCGTCACGCACTAGGTCGGCCATGCGGAAGCTGGCAAGGCCGGTTTGCTTTGTTCCTAACAGCTCGCCCGGCCCGCGCAGCTGCAAATCTTTTTCTGCGATGGCAAAGCCGTCGTTGGTCTGGCGCAGGGTGTCGAGCCGTTGCCGCGCGATCTGCCCCAGCGGGCTTTGATACAGCAGCACGCAGCTCGACGCCGCACTGCCGCGCCCCACCCGCCCACGCAATTGATGCAGCTGGGCAAGGCCCAATCGCTCGGCGTTTTCAATCACCATCAACGAGGCATTAGGCACGTCCACACCCACTTCAATCACCGTTGTGGCCACCAGTAGTTCCAGTTCGCCGCACTTAAAGGCCTGCATTGTGGCTTGCTTTTCCGCCGCCTTCAGACGCCCATGCACCAGCCCCACACGCACACCGGGCAGCGCCGCTTGTAGCGCCTCAAAAGTGGTTTGTGCGGCCTGCGCCACTACTTCATCGGATTCATCAATGATGGTGCACACCCAGTACGCCTGCCGCCCTTCGGCGCAGGCTGCGCGGATGCGCTCGATCAATTCTGGGCGACGCTCGGCCGCCAGTGCAATGGTGGTCACCGGGGTGCGCCCGGGCGGAAGCTCGTCAATGGCAGAGACATCTAGATCGGCATACGCGCTCATCGCCAGCGTGCGTGGGATCGGTGTTGCCGTCATCACTAGTTGGTGCGGCGTGTTACCGCGTCCTTTGTCGCGCAGGGCCAGCCGCTGGTGCACGCCGAAGCGGTGCTGTTCATCGACGATGGCGAGTGCAAGGTCATGGAAGTCCACGCCTTCTTGCATCAGGGCATGGGTGCCCACCACCAGTTGCGCCGCACCAGAGGCCACCTCGGCTAATACTTTTGTGCGCGCTTTACCGGTGACTTTTCCCGCTAGCCAGCACACACGCAGGCCGAGTGGTGTCAGCCACGCCTGTAGATTGTTGAAATGCTGCTCAGCCAGCAGTTCGGTGGGTGCCATCAGCGCCGCCTGTCGCCCATCGGCCAGCGCCAGCAGTGCCGCCAATGCGGCCACCACGGTCTTGCCACTGCCAACATCGCCCTGCACCAAGCGCAGCATTGGCCTTGGCTGCGTCAAATCGGCACGCAGCTGGGCATACACGCGCTGCTGCGCATTGGTGAGCACAAACGGCAATACCTCCCGCAAACGTTCGACCAACACCTCGTTACCGCGCAGTGCGCGCGTACCTTCCGCCTGCAGTGCCAAACGTTGACGGCGCAAGCCCAGCTGGTGCGCCAGCAACTCTTCCAACGCCAGTCGCCGCTGCGCCGGGTGCAGGCCATTGTGTAACGCGGCAACATCGACATCACGTGGCGGCGTGTGCAAGGTAAGAATGGCTTGACGCAACGAAGGCAGGGCGAGTTTTTGCAGCCAAGAAGACGGCAAAAGTTCGAGTGCTGCATCGTCTGGCAGGCGCTGCAAGGCTTGCATAATCAACTTACGAATGCTGCCTGGGCCGAAACCTTCTATTTCTGGATACACAGGGTCTAGCGTATCGCTAAGCGCATGCGTACCCTCGCCCAAAAGGCGGTAACTCGGGTGCACGATTTCTAACCCGTGCTGACCAGACCGCGGCATACCGTAAACACGAATCACAGCGCCTTTTACAAACTGCGCCACCTGCGCTGCACGAAAATGGAAGAACCGCAGCGT
>NZ_JAHRWW010000045.1 GCF_019104945.1 Thermomonas sp.
GCCCGATGGTCAGGGTCTCGCGGCGTCCGTTGAGACGGTAGTCATAGCGGAAGGTGACAGTACCGGCTGGCGATACCGTCACGTACATTCCATCTCTATCAGAAGCCTTGTAAGTCAATGACTTAGGCTTCAAGTTCCGCAGTGCGGTGTCGGTAAGCATCGAGGTATTCCTCCTGTTGCGTGACGGCTTTTACCGTCAAGGGCCAGGAGACCCGTCGATGCCCGGAAAGCCGCATGAAACAAGCTTTCCAGGGAAGCGTTTTACCGTCAAAGACCGATTTGGTCTCAATAGTAAACGGGAGGGTCTTAATCCGCCCCCCGGTTCTTACCGTCAGTTTTATCGTCAACCCATTCTGCTGGCCGACGATAGTCACCGATAGCTTTCGCAACGCATTCTTTTAAAAATCAATACGTTACAGAAGTTTTTCGATAGCTGGCGATAGTCCCCGAAAGACGTCAATTCACTCCCACTCAATCGTCGCCGGTGGTTTTCCGCTGATGTCGTAGACCACGCGCGAGACGCCGCGCAGCTCGTTGATGATGCGGTTGGACACGGTGCCGAGAAAGTCATACGGCAGGTGCGCCCAGTGCGCGGTCATGAAGTCGATAGTTTCGACCGCGCGCAGAGCAATGACCCATTCGTAAGCACGCGCATCACCCACCACACCCACCGACTTCACCGGCAAGAACACCGCGAAGGCTTGGCTGGTTTTGTCGTACAGATCGGCCTTGCGCAGCTCTTCGATGAAGATTGCATCGGCCTTGGCCAGCAGTTCCGCGTATTCGGGCTTCACTTCACCCAAGATGCGCACACCAAGGCCGGGGCCGGGGAACGGGTGGCGATAGACCATCGTGCGCGGCAGCCCAAGTTCGACACCGAGCCTACGCACTTCATCTTTGAACAGTTCGCGCAGCGGCTCTACCAGCCCCAGCTTCATGTCTTCGGGCAAACCGCCGACATTGTGGTGGCTCTTGATGACGTGGGCCTTGCCGGTCTTACTACCGGCCGATTCGATCACATCGGGGTAGATGGTGCCTTGCGCCAACCACTTAGCATTTTTCAGCTTATTGGATTCTTCATCGAAAATTTCGATAAAGAGATTGCCGATAATTTTACGTTTGGCTTCCGGGTCGGTAACACCTTTGAGTTTGTCGAAATAGCGCTGCGCGGCGTTCACGCGCACTACTTTGACCCCCATATTCTCGGCCATCATCTGCATGACCTGATCGCCTTCTTGGAAGCGCAGCAGGCCGGTATCGACGAACACACACGTGAGTTGTGTACCGATGGCACGATGCAACAGCGCGGCGACTACCGAGGAATCGACCCCACCGGACAGACCGAGAATGACCTCATCGCTGCCCACTTGTTCGCGCACGCGGGCGATCTGGTCTTCAATAATATGCGCAGGCGTCCACAGCGTGGCGCAACCACAGATATCTACCGCAAAGCGACGCAGTAGAGCTTCGCCCGCAGCCGTATGGGTGACCTCAGGATGGAACTGCACGCCGTAAATTTTCTTCGCATCGTTGGCGAAGGCGGCAATGCCAAGGCGATCGGTGTTGGCGGTAACGGTGAATCCTTCCGGCGCGGCGGAAACGTGGTCGCCGTGGCTCATCCACACGTTACGCAGCGCGTCACTGGTGGCCACCGGGGCCAGCAGCGCATCATTGGCGATGATATTGAGCGCGGCGTGGCCGAACTCGCGCTGGTTGCCCGCTTCGGTGGCGCCACCAAGCTGCTTAGCCAGCGTCTGCATGCCGTAGCAGATCCCCAAGATCGGCACGCCCGCATCGAACACTTGTTGCGGCGCGGCCGGGCAACCGACTTCGGTTGTGGACTCTGGCCCACCCGACAAGATGATGCCTTTGGCACCGAATGCGGCGATCTCGTCTGGGTTGTGATCCCAAGCCCAGATTTCGCAGTACACGCCGATCTCGCGGATACGGCGGGCGATCAGTTGGGTGTACTGCGCGCCGAAGTCGAGGATGAGGATCTTGTCGGAATGGATATTGCTCATACGCGGTAGTTCGGCGGCTCTTTGGTGATTTGGACGTCGTGAACGTGGCTTTCGCGCTGACCTGCGCCGGTGACCTTTACAAATTGCGGCTGTTTGCGCATTTCTTCAATCGTGCCGCAGCCCACATAGCCCATGGTGGCGCGCAGGCCGCCCATCAGTTGATGCACCACGCCCGACAGCGGCCCACGCACCGGCACGCGGCCTTCGATGCCTTCTGGCACCAATTTGTCGGCATCGGAGGCGTCTTGGAAGTAGCGGTCTTTGCTGCCCTTTTCCATCGCACCCAAGCTGCCCATACCGCGATAGCTCTTATAGCTGCGGCCTTGGAACAACTCGATCTCACCCGGAGATTCTTCAGTACCCGCCAGCAGGCCACCGATCATTACGCTGGAGGCACCCGCCACCAACGCTTTACCAATATCACCCGAGTAGCGAATGCCACCGTCGGCGATCAACGGAATACGGTCTTGCAGCGCACTGGCCACCATATCAATGGCGGTGATTTGCGGCACGCCCACACCGGCCACGATACGCGTGGTGCAGATCGAACCGGGGCCAACGCCCACCTTCACCGCGTCGGCACCGGCATCCATCAGCGCCAGCGCAGCGTCGCCAGTCACGATATTGCCACCGATCACCTGCACCTGCGGGTAGCGTTTCTTCACCCAAGCCACGCGCTCGATCACGCCTTGCGAATGGCCGTGCGCGGTATCCACCACGATCACATCCACACCAGCCGCCACCAGCGCGTCAACACGCTTTTCGGTATCACCGCCAACGCCCACTGCCGCGCCTACCAATAGGCGCTCATGCGTGTCATACGCTGCATTGGGGTTGTCGGATTTTTTCTGAATATCTTTAACGGTGATCAGGCCACGTAGTTCGAAGTCATCGTTGACCACCAGCACTTTTTCGATGCGGTGCTTATGCAGCAGACCCATCACTTCGTCATCGCTGGCGCCCTCTTTCACCGTCACCAAGTTATCGCGCTTGGTCATGACGTGGCGCACCGGATCGTCGAGCTTCTTTTCAAAGCGCATATCGCGCCCGGTCACAATACCCACGAGGTGGCCGCTTTCATCCACCACCGGCACGCCGGAGATATTGCGCGCGCGGGTGAGTTTCAAGACTTCACCAATACTGGTTTCCGGCCCCACCGTGAACGGACGGCGAATGACGCCCGATTCAAAGGTTTTCACCCATTCCACCTGCGCGGCTTGCGCTTCGGCGGTCATGTTTTTATGGATGATGGAAATGCCGCCCAGCTGCGCCATCGCTACAGCGAGGCGCGCTTCACTCACCGTATCCATGGCCGCAGAGGCAATAGGCAGGCGAATGCGCAGGTCACGGGTGAGACGCGTTTCCAGTGATACCTGATTCGGTAAAACGATGGAATGCGCGGGAACGAGAGAAACGTCGTCGTACGTCAGTGCTTCAGCCTGAATGCGGAGCATCGGCAGTCCCAAGAGGAAGTGGGGAAGCGCGGCATTATATCACGCGATCTGCCAGCTCCGCTGCTTCAAGTGTGTTCTGCATTAAGGTAGCCACAGTCATTGGCCCCACCCCGCCCGGTACCGGCGTGATCCAACTAGCGCGCTTGGCGGCCTCATCAAACCCTACATCGCCCACGAGGCGGCCATCGTCCAAACGGTTGATGCCCACATCAATCACCACCGCACCGGGCTTGACCCACTCCCCCGGAATCAAGCCGGGCTTACCGGCGGCTACCACCAAAATATCAGCTTCGCCGACGTGGCGTTTGAGCACGTCCATCGGGGTGAATTTATGGCAGCTGGTGACGGTGCACCCGGCAATTAAAAGCTCCTGCCCCATCGGCCGGCCGACGTGGTTGGACACGCCCACAATGGTGGCGCTCTGCCCGCGCACAGGGCGATCGGTCCATGCCAGCAGCGTAGTGATTCCGCGCGGCGTGCACGGGCGCAGGCCAAACTGACGCAGCGCAAGATGGCCCACGTTTTCCGGGTGAAAGCCGTCCACGTCTTTGTTCGGGTGAATGCGTTCGATCAGCGCGGTGGCATCGCTAATCCCGGGCAGAGGCAATTGCACCAAAATGCCGTGTACATCCGGGTTGGCGTTGAGCGAGTCGATCAGTGTTAGCAGTTCGGCTTCGGTGGTTCCGGCTGGCAAGGTGTAGTCGAAAGCCTGAATGCCCACCTTCTCCGCTGCACGCTTTTTGTTGCGCACATACACCGCCGAGGCGGGGTCTTCCCCTACCAATACCACCGCTAAACCTGGGCGCGTCTTGCCAGCGGCCAAGCGCGCATCCACCTGCGCTTTCAGGCTATCAAGCAGTTCATCGGCAATACGTTTTCCATCCAGAATCTTGGCAGTCATGCAGGTCACGCGGTACGGTAGTGCGCGTATTATCGCTCAATCTGTGCCTTGCATTGGGCTTTGCGTGGGCGGCGGCAAAGTGCCTTCCGCTGGGCAACGCGGCACACCCGAACCCAGCACGCAGTTAATGCAGCAGGTTGGCGCTGTAGGCGGCTGTAGCAGGCTACCAGGCGGCGTGACCGGGCCAATTGCGGCCAGCTCCGCTTGTGATTTGAGTTTGAGCACGGCCACCCAATCTTGCCGGTTAAAGCTGCAGATCTCTGGCATCTCAGGTGAACACACGGGGTCAGCATTCGTGCGCTGCGGCAGCCCCCATAAGCGCTGCTGCGCATTGACCGGCAACAGGCGCATCGTGACCGCCTGCTGCACATTGCCACCAATGGCGTAGGCCATCCCATCGTGAACCCCCACCACCACATCGCAGTGCATCGGTAGGCCGGTGTTTTTACGGTCTTGCAATACCTTCAACACGCCTGCAGAGCCAAACACCTGCGCGCTGCGCGCATAGCACACAAGATCGCCCATGCTGAGCGATGTGGTCAATAAGTCGGCGTAGCGGTAGGGGTTCTTGCCACTATCTTTGAACGCGGCGCGCACATAGTCGAAATGGCTGGCCGAGCTGGTAAACCCGGGCACCCCCGCACGTTGTTCGGCCCAGCTAATAAACGCGGCAGACCACGGGTTATCAATTACAAAGCCCCTGCAGCCCAGCCCCGGATAAGCCGCGCTCATCGCCGCATAAGTACAGTCGCTCGCGCCCGACTTGAATGCCAACTGCCCCAGCAGCCCGCTGGAATACCAGTAAAACGCCACGCGTCGCCACGGCGCGCCGCCGTCTTTCAGGCCGCTGCCTTCCGCCTCGTACACACTGGCGCTGGCCATGCGGCCATTTTGGTCGATAAACGGGCGATTCCAGCGCAGGTATTCATCACACGCTACCGCTGCAAGGCGGGTGGCTACCTGCGCATCGCTTTGCTGCTGCGCCAGCGCAACGCAAGGGTCGGCCGCAGCCGCGCGCCCGGCCCATAGCAGCAAGCTGAAAAGACTAATGCGAAGTAAGCAACGCGTCCAAGCGTAAGTCGACATCAAGCGGTCCTTGAGCATTCAGAAGGGCTATGTATCCACATAGCGCCCTTCGGTGCAAGCTCTAAGAGGCGAGTCGACGCGTAGTTAGCTGCGTTTGACGTGGCGCATCAAGCGGCGTTTCTTCGCCACTTGGCGCTCGCTGAGCTCATTCTTACGCCCCTCGTAGGGGTTTGCGCCTTCTTTGAAAATAAACCGCACCGGCGTACCCACCAGCTTGAAGCGCTTGCGGAAGAAGTTTTCCAGATAGCGGTGGTAGGTTGGGCTGAGCGTTTTCAGGCGGCTGCCATGCACCACAAAGGTAGGTGGGCTTTCACCACCCGGGTGGCAGAAGCGCAGCTTGGCCACATGCCCGCGCACCACTGGCGGCGGGTTAGCGGTATAGGCCGCCTCAAGCGCACGCGTCACCTCTGAAGTACCCAGCGGTTTGGTCGCAGAGGCGTGGGCGCGATGTACTGCTTTGAACAATTCGCGCAGACCTGAGCCGTGCAGCGCCGAGATGCGTACGTTTTCCGCCCATTCCACAAAATTGAGCTTACGAGACAGCAGTGCTTCGGCCTGCTGGCGCTCATAGTCGGTGCGGCCGTCCCATTTATTGAGCGCAATCACCAAGGCGCGGCCAGCATCTAGAATTGCTCCCAGTACGGTGGCATCTTGGTCGGTCACGCCTTCGCTAGCGTCGAGCAAGAGCACCGCCACTTGGCATTGCTCGATCGCCTGCAGGGTTTTCACCGCAGAAAACTTTTCAACCGCCTCTTCCACCTTAGAACGGCGGCGCAAGCCTGCGGTGTCGATCAACCGGTACTTGCGGCCATCACGCTCCAGATCTACCGCGATTGAATCGCGGGTAGTCCCTGGAACGTCGGAAGCGATCATGCGCTCTTCGCCCAAGATGCGGTTCACCAGCGTGGATTTACCCACATTGGGGCGGCCCACAAAAGCCACGCGCACACGCTCGGGGTCATCGTCCAGCACCTCGGCCGCGCCTTCTTCCGGCAGCAGCGACACGGCCTTGGCCAGTAACTCGTCCAAGCCTGTGCGGTGTGCACTGGAAACGGGCAAGACGTTAGAAAAACCGTAGCGCGCAAACTCGGCCATGGCCGCACGCACGTCGATACCGTCGGTTTTATTGACAATCAGCAGAGCGCGCTTATCCAGCTTACGCAGCCAGCGCAAAATATCGTCATCCAGTGCCGATGCGCCTTCGCGGCCATCGACCACGAACAAGATAACATCGGCTTCTTCTGCAGCCGCACGCGACTGCTTCGCCGTTGCCCCAGCAAGCCCTGTATCTTCACCGGCAATGCCGCCCGTATCCACCAGTACAAAGGGGCGCTGTTCGTTCAAACGGCATACGCCGTAATTACGATCACGCGTAACGCCGGGCGCATCGTGTACCAATGCGTCGCGGCTGCGCGTTAGCGCATTGAACAGGGTGGATTTACCGACGTTCGGACGGCCCACCAAAGCAACTAAGGGAAGCATGCATCAAACCTTTTCAGCGAATGCTTACTGCAGCGCGAACGCCGACAGCTTGCCCTCATTATTTTGCACAATCACGATGTTGTCGGCCGATACCGGCTTACCCACAATGACACCGCCCAGCTTACTACGCGCAGCAAAGGCACCGTCATTCAGGCGCAGCCAGTGCAACACGCCTTCGTAATCACCGACCACCGCGTAGTCGCCCTGCACCGCAGGCGCGGTGACGCCGCGGTTCAATAGACCAGGCTGCTGCCAGAGGCTGCCGCCGCTGTTTTTATCCAAACCGAACACATTGCCGTCTTTGTCGGTAACAACAACAGCCGAATTGCTCAGACTTGCGCCGCGCGCGCCGCCGTGATCACTATTCCACATGATCTGCCCTGAAGGCCCGTCGATGGCAACCGTGTGATTTTTATAGCTCGAGGCATACAGCGTCGTGCCGTCCAGCGCCGGAGCTGCATCCACGTCGGCCATGCGCTCCAATTCGGTGCGCCCATCGGGTTCGGCCACAGGCGTTGTCCACAGCACATTGCCGTCGTTCATATTCATCGCAGTGAGGCTGCCATTGTCGCCGCCGACAAACAAAATGCCGGGGCCAAGCGTAATGCCGCCGGTACCGCGCACGGTCAGCGCGGGCACTTCGACACTATGGAACCAGCGGCGCTCACCTGTGTTGGAATCAAACGCTGTCACGCGGCCGTCGTTGGAATGCACAAACACCATGCCATTCCCAATCGCTGGTGCAGACAGCACTTCGTTATTGACTTTAGCCGTCCACTTCTCGCTGCCGTCAGAGGCATCCAGCGCAATCACTTCGCCCTCAAGCCCACCAACCACCACCAAGCCTTCACCCACACCCGGCCCGCCGCTGATGCGTGCCTTGGAGGGATACGTCCACACCGTCGCACCTGAATGCAGATCCAGTGCGGTAACGCCGCCATCGACGGCGGCCGCAAAGACATGATCGCCGTTGATCACCGGATGCTGGCCAATGCCAAGCAGTTTTTCACCCTTACCAACGGATACCGTCCACAGTTTGCTGACACTAGCAACTGGGGTGAACTCCACCAACTTGGCAGGCTCGCCGGTTTTATCTTTCTTCTTCCCGCCGAACAGGTTTTTGACGCTGCTGCAGCCAGTGACCAAGGTCACCGAAATAATGGCCGTTGCCAGCAGTTTGGCGGTAGTGTGCATACGTGCTCCCGTCATTAGCCCTGCTCCCCGCTATGCGGCGGTGTGCCGCCTGCTTCCACCAGTTTCATTGCAATCAAGCGGTGCTGAGGTGATGCCACATCCACCAGCGCCAGCGCTTTGCGGTAGGACTCCTGCGCCTTGTCGCGCTGCCCTAGCGCAAACTGCGCATCGCCGCGCACGTCAAGCATGGCCGCGTCGCGCTCGTCGGTCAGCAGCGGCAGCGCTTCTTTGGCCTTACCTGTGTCAATCAGCAGGCGCGCGAGGCGCTGCTGCACCACGGGGCCCAAATCGCCATCCACATTTTTCAAACCGCGCAGCGTTTTGATCGCATCCTGCGGCTTATCGGCATCCACCTGAGACTTCGCCAGCTCCAGTGCGGCAAGCGTACCCAGCGTGCTGTTTTGCTGGTCAATTTGCGCAATCACGGCCTGCGCTTTATCTGGTGCCACCTTGCCTTCAGCAATGGCTTCCACCGCTGCAGAATAATTTGCACTGGCCTGCATGCTGCCTTGCAGGTGCTTGCTCTGCCACCACTGCCAGCCCGCAATCACCGCCATACCTAGCACAACACCACCAATCAAACCAGGCGCATTGGCCTTCAGCCAGCTGCGTACCTGTTCACTTTGTTCGTGGTCGTTCATTACTTCGTCGAGTGCCATACTGCCTCTCGCCCGCTTTGAAAGCAGGAGCCGTTAATTCATAGAAATTGTTAATTTTTGCTTGAGAAGCGGCAAATGTCAGTCTGCCGCTACAAGCGAACCGTCGGAGGATACAGTAAAGCGGGCGACATTCGTATGTGCTTTGGCAGAAACCTGCACCGGCCCGTTCCGATCTTCTAGGGTGACGGCAGGCAGATTGCCCACCTTGATTCGCTGCACCTGAGCCGCCGGATAGCGGCGCAGATCCCCTTCCGAAAGCAGCCCTTTTTCAAGAATGCTGCCGTCTTGAGCGATCACTTCTAACCATGTTTTGTCACTGGCGCGCAGGACAATGTCGGTCGATTTTGCGACAGGCGCTGGCGCTGCCGCAGCAACCGGTGCCATCGAGGCCACCAGCGTTTGCGGCGGTGCGGGCTGCGCTGCCGCCTTGCGTAATTCAGCCTGATCGACCGGCGTATCGAGCGCGGCCACGGTGCCTACATCGCGCGAAAGGTGCTGCTGGGTGGCGACCCAAGCAGGGATGGCCAAAGACAACGTGAGCACGATATACACCAAACGCCGCCCCAGCTGCTCGGCCCACCACTGCAATTTAGGGGTGTGCACGCGGCTGACCAATTTGGCCGGCTCCACCGGAGCCACCGGCAGCGCGTCCATCATGGTAGTTGTAGCTAGCCCCAACAGGCGCGAGTAGCTACGCACCTGCCCACGCACAAATACTGGTGCGCCTAAACGGCTCCAGTCTTCATCCTCAAGTGATTTCACCACCCGCGCCGGCATTTTTAGCCGACTGGCCACATCGTCCAGCGACAGGCCCGCCGCTTCACGCGCGCGGCGCAAACGATCGCCGCAACCGGCGAACTCCTGATGATTCTGTTGGGAATGTGGCGTGGCGGTCATTGCGGGGTTGGCTGCACCGTAGCTGAACCGGAGGAAAGAGTACGAATACGTGAAAGATAGCGCGAAGCGGACACGTTGTCGCCTAGTTTTTGCTCAATTTCTGCCGCAAGTTGCAAACCAGTGACATCGGTGGGCGTTTCTGCCAGCCAGCGTTCAGCAAACGCACGGGCTTCGAAGTAGTTTTTTTGCCCCACCATAAGCTGCGCCATCCCCGCTAACGCCGCTAATTGCTTGGGCTGCAGGTCTAGCGCCTTGCGCCAATAAGCCTCGGCTTGCGCCGATTGCCCGGTTTGGCTGGCACAGTTCCCCGCATTTACCAGAGGAACGATTGGCGAAGCGTAATTCACGTCGAGAAGCGCCCAGTTGAACCACTCCAACGACTCCGCTGCGCGCCCATTCGTGCACAGCCAGTTGCCGTAGTTAGTGGCATAGGCCCCGGTTTGCGGCGATGTATCGACAGCCTTTTTCAAAAACGCCCCAGCTTGGCGTTGATCGCCGCGCGCTTGGGCAATGAGCCCTAGCAGCGTGTTGGCATCGGCGGAACCGGGCTGCATCTTGAGTGCGCTATGGGCCAAGGTTTCGGCCTGCTGCAAATCACCGCTTTGGTACAGATCGCTGGCTGAAATCAACAGCATCTTCGGGTCTTGGCCGTGCGTCCCCTTTTTGCCACTGACATCGTAGCTGGGCGCCACTTGGGTATAGCCGCGCACTTTGGCGCTCGGCCGAATTAACGTCAAACGCTCCATCGCCGAGCAGCCGGAGAGCAGCACCACCAGAGCACCCAACCACAACCAAGCTTTACCCTGCACGCACTCCTCCTTGGGACTCCTGCCGCTTGCGAATGGTGGCGGAACGCCGCGTGCGGTCGGCCACTTGGCCTTTCAACTGCCCGCAGGCGGCGTCGATATCGTCACCACGGGTGCGCCGCACCGGCGCGATCATGCCCGCGTTATTGAGCAATTTTTGGAACGAACGAATGGTGACGTCGTCCGGGCGCCGGAACTGCGTCCCCGGGAACGGGTTGAACGGAATCAGGTTGATCTTGGCCGCGTCTTTCATCTGCACACGGCGGTCAAAATCTTTCATTAGCGCGACAAGTGCGCGGGCGTGCTCTGGCTGATCGTTGACCCCCTTCATCAGGGTGTATTCAAACGTCACCGACTCGCCCTTCTTGCGCAGCGCATAGCGCACACAGGCATCCATTAGCTCGGCCAGCGGATACTTCTTATTGATTGGCATCAGCTGGGTGCGCAACTCATCGAACGGCGCGTGCAGCGATACCGCCAGCGACACGTCACTCTCCTGCGCTAGCCGGTCGATCTGCGGCACCATGCCCGCCGTGGACAGTGTGACGCGCTTATTCGCCAAGCCGTAACCAAGGTCATCACGCATGATGCTCATGGCGCGGACAACGTTATCGAAATTGGCCAGAGGCTCGCCCATGCCCATCATCACCACGTTGGTGAGGCGGCGCTGCTGATGCGGCACATTGCCTAGCGCACGCGCGGCCACCCACACTTGGCCAATGATCTCGGCGGTGGAAAGATTGCGATTAAAGCCCTGTGCGCCGGTGGAGCAGAACGAACAATTCAGCGCACAGCCCACTTGCGAGGACACGCACAGCGTGCCGCGCCCTTTATCGGGGATATATACCGTTTCAATGGCATTTTTGGCATCCATGCCGAGCAACCATTTCTGGGTGTCGTCATTGGATTTTTTTTCGAAGATGACCTGCGGCGCATGCACCACCGCGCGCGCTTCCAGCTTGCTGCGCAGGGCTTTGCCGAGGTCGGTCATCTCTGCAAAATCGGTGACGTAACGGTGGTGAATCCACTTCATCACCTGATGGGCGCGGAATTTCTTTTCGCCCAATTCTTCTTCAAAAAAACGCTCTAAGCGGGCGCGATCGAAGTCGAAAATATTCGTCAGGGGTACTGCGCCAGCTTGCGCCGACGCAGCCCCGGAAGCGACAGCATCCCCGTCTGCCGGAATGATCGTCAGGAAAGGGGCTTGCGTATCACTCATGGTCTTAACTTAACTCAGCGGTTGAAAACATCAGTTGCCGGGAAGAAATAGGCAATTTCAATCGCCGCATTTTCCAGCGAATCGGAGCCGTGCACGGCATTGGCGTCGATGCTATCGGCGAAGTCAGCGCGGATGGTGCCCGCCGCAGCTTCCTTCGGGTTGGTGGCGCCCATCAGCTCACGGTTCTTCAGCACCGCACCCTCGCCTTCTAGGGCTTGGATCATCACCGGGCCGGAGATCATAAAGTTGACCAGCGCAGCGAAGAACGGGCGCTCACGGTGCACCGCGTAGAAGCCTTCGGCTTCGGCCTTGGACAGGTGCGCCATCTTGGCGGCCACAACTTTCAGGCCAGCCTTTTCAAAACGCGAATAGATTTCACCGATCACGTTCTTGGCAACGGCATCGGGCTTGATGATGGAAAGTGTGCGCTCTAGCGCCATGGGAAAATCTCCGGAATTGGCGGGCGTCCTTGGCCGGATCACCCGAGGATAACAGAAAAAACCCGCGTACAGACGCGGGTTTGGCCGATATGGCTGGAGCTAATTCTACCTGTTTCACGGGGCGTAAGCACACTCCGCGCTAAACCTTGTTGACGGCTTGGCCGTTTCAGCCGTAATCTCAAACAATCGTTTGATTGAAGGTCGCGTATGGAAAACAAACATTTTTCAACCAAAGACCGCATCCTGCACGCCGCAGAAGACCTGTTCGCCCAGCAGGGCTTTGCTGCCACGTCGCTGCGCCAAGTGACCAGCCTTGCCGACGTCAATATCGCCGCCGTCAACTACCACTTCGGCAGCAAAGACAATTTAATCAACGAGGTCTTTCGCCGCCGCATGGATGTAATGAGCCAGCAGCGCATGACCGCACTGCGCAAGGCCACAGAACACGCGCCAGGCCAGCTTGAACCAATTCTGGCGGCGTTCGTTGAACCAGCGCTTGCCATATCGCAAGACCGCAGCGGCGGCACTGCATTTATCCGTGTTATTGCGCGTGCTTACGCCGAAAGCAATGAAGGCTTACGTAAATTTCTATCCGATCAATACGGCTATGTGCTGCGGGAGTTTGCCAAGGCGATTACGCCCTGCGTGCCGACACTGAGCAAAGAAGAACTGTATTGGCGGCTGGATTTCCTTGCCGGTGCACTGACCTATGCCATGGCCGATTTTGGCCTAATTAAACGCCCATCCGGTACCACCGAAGCCGTCCACCGCCAGCGTGCGGCCAAGGCCCTGATTCAATTTGCTGCCGCTGGCTTCCAGGCCGACGCGGCGTAACTTCCTAGGAGAACGACTGATGACACAGAAACTACTTGTTCGCCGCGCTGCGGTGCTCGGTGCTGGGGTGATGGGCGCACAAATCGCCGCGCACCTGACCAATGCCGGTGTGGATACCGTGCTGTTTGACCTCGCCTCCAAAGAAGGCGCGCCAAACGGCGTCGTGCTCAAAGCGCTGGCCAATTTGGGCAAACTCAGCCCCGCGCCGCTGGCCAGTAAAGCTTTGGCGGATGTCATTACACCTGCCAATTACGACCACGACTTGGCGCTATTGAAGGACTGCGACCTCATCATCGAAGCCATCGCCGAGCGCATGGATTGGAAGCAAGACCTATACAAAAAGATTGCGCCCTTCGTGCCAGCGCACACCGTATTAGCCAGCAACACCTCCGGCCTTGGCATCAATACGCTGGCCAGCGTGCTGCCAGAAGAGCTGCGCCATCGTTTCTGCGGCGTGCACTTTTTCAACCCACCACGCTATATGCATCTGGCCGAACTTATCCCCGCCAACACCACCGATGCCAATGTGCTTGAGGGTTTGGAAACCTTCCTCACCACCACTCTCGGCAAGGGTGTGGTAATCGCCAAAGACACGCCCAACTTCATTGGCAACCGTATCGGTGTGTTCTCAATTCTTTCGGTCATCCACCATACCCACGCCTTTGGTCTTGGGTTCGATGAAGTGGACGCCCTCACCGGCCCACTGTTAGGCCGCCCGAAGTCGGCCACCTACCGTACATCCGACGTGGTGGGGCTGGACACGATGGCGCATGTCATCAAGACCATGGCCGACACCCTACCCAATGACCCGTGGCACGCATTTTTCCAAAGCCCGGTGTGGCTATCGGCGCTGATTGGCAAGGGTGCGCTGGGGCAGAAAACTGGCGCGGGGATTTTCCGTAAGGTTGGTAAGGACATCGTTGTACTGGACCTTGAAAAACAAGACTATCGCGCCGCCGACCGTGCCGCTGCGCCGGAAGTGGTGGAAATTCTCAAACTCAAAAATCCGGCAGAAAAATTCGCCAAACTACGCGCAAGCCAGCACCCGCAGGCACAGTTCCTGTGGGCCTGCTTCCGCGATCTGTTCCACTACAGCGCTTTCCACTTGGCTGACATTGCCAACACCGCACGCGATGTAGATTTGGCCATCCGTTGGGGCTACGGCTGGGCGCAGGGCCCATTTGAAACTTGGCAGTCGGCCGATTGGCAGCAGATTGCGCAGTGGATTTCCGAAGACATCGCTGCAGGCAAGAGCATGAGCACCGCGCCCTTGCCCGCGTGGGTCACCGACGGACGCAGCGGCGTGCATGCAGCAGAAGGCAGCTATAGCCCGTCGCACAATGCCCTGCAACCACGTTCGAATCTGCCGGTGTATCAGCGTCAGCGCTTCCCCGACCCGGTCTTGGGTGAACGCTTCGCGCCGGGCGAAACCGTATTTGAAAACGACGGCCTGCGCATGTGGCACGACGGCGACGATATCGCCGTGGTCAGCTTCAAAACCAAGATGCACACCGTCTCCGATGCTGTACTCGATGGCCTGCAGGAAGTGGTATCGCGCGCAGAGCGCGACTTTGCTGGCCTCGTATTGTGGCAGCCGAAAGAACCGTTCTCTGCGGGCGCCGATCTCGCCGGTGCGCTGGGGGCGTTGCAGGCGGGCAAGATCGCCGAATTTGAGGCGATGGTGGCCAACTTCCAAGCCACCAGCCAGCGCATCAAATATGCCCTCGTGCCGGTAGTAGCTGCTGTACGCGGCTTGGCGCTGGGCGGCGGTTGCGAGTTCCAAATGCACAGCGCAAAAACCGTGGCGCATTTGGAAAGCTACATTGGCCTTGTAGAAGCAGGTGTGGGCCTACTGCCGGCAGGCGGCGGCCTGAAAGAGTTTGCCGTGCGCGCCGCAGCGGCGGCCGGCCCCGGTGGTGACATATTTGCTGAACTCAAGAAAGTGTTTGAAACCGTGGCAATGGCCAAGGTCTCTAACTCGGCGGTCAATGCAAAAGAACTAGGACTGATGCGCGCCGGCGATAAGGTCACATTCAACGCCTATGAGCTGCTGCACACCGCCAAGGCCGAAGCACGTGCCTTGGCCGATGCGGGTTACCGCCCGCCGCTGCCTGCGCGCAAGATCGCGGTTGCCGGTGATGTGGGCATCGCTACGTTCAAGATGATGCTGGTCAATATGCTGGAAGGCCGTTTTATCAGCGACTACGACTACGAAATTGCCGAACGTATCGCCACTATTTTGTGCGGCGGCAAGATCGACCGCGGCGCGCTGGTGGATGAAGACTGGCTGCTCAAACTAGAACGGCAGCACTTCGTTGAGCTGGCGCAGCAAGAAAAAACGCAGGCGCGCATCGCGCACATGTTGAAGACGGGCAAACCTCTTCGCAACTAAGCCAACGCCCCGTCTAAACCTGTTTGGAGATTATCAATGAGCACTCAAATTCAAGACGCCTACATCGTTGCCGCCACCCGCACCCCTGTGGGCAAAGCGCCGCGCGGTGTGTTCCGCAACACCCGCCCCGACGACATGCTGGCCTTTGTGCTGAAGTCGGTGTTAGCGCAAGCCCCTAGCGTTGACCCCACACGCATTGGCGATGTGATCGTAGGCTGCGCCATGCCCGAAGCCGAGCAAGGCATGAACGTGGCGCGCATCGGTGCGCTGCTTGCGGGCCTGCCCAACTCGGTACCGGGCCAGACCATCAACCGTTTTTGCTCCTCTGGCTTGCAGGCCGTGGCACTGGCTGCAAATGAAATCCGTTTGGGTAATGCCGACCTCATGCTGGCCGGCGGTACCGAGTCGATGAGTATGGTGCCGATGATGGGACATAAGGTGGCGCTGGCACCGTCGGTATTTGATAACGACCACGTCAACATTGCTTATGGCATGGGTATTACCGCTGAAAAAGTAGCGGAAGAGTGGAAAATCAGCCGCGACGCGCAAGACACTTTCGCCCTTGCCTCACACCAAAAAGCGTTGGCCGCGCAAGCCGCGGGCGAATTCCGCGATGAGATTAGCCCGTATGAAGTCAATAGCCATCAACCCGACCTTGCGGGCAATACCATCCGCCTGAAAAAGTTGCTGGTGGAAAACGACGAAGGCCCGCGTCACGACACCTCGCTAGAAGGCCTCGGCAAGCTGCGTCCTGTATTCCGTAACGGCCAATTTGGCGGCAGCGTAACCGCTGGCAACTCATCACAAATGAGTGATGGTGCAGGTGCGGTGCTACTCGCGTCCGAACGCGCGGTGAAAGAATTTGGCCTCACCCCACTGGCGCGCTTTGTCAGCTTCAGTGTGGCAGGCGTGCGCCCGGAAGTGATGGGGATTGGCCCAATCGCTGCCATTCCCAAAGCATTGGCACAGGCCGGGATGACGCAAGATCAGTTGGATTGGATCGAACTCAACGAAGCCTTTGCTGCGCAATCGCTCGCGGTGATTCACGACTGCAAGCTCGACCCCAACAAGATCAACCCACTGGGCGGCGCCATTGCGCTGGGCCACCCGCTGGGTGCTACCGGCGCGGTGCGCACTGCCACGCTGGTACATGGCATGCGTCGCCGCAAACAGAAGTACGGCATGGTGACCATGTGTATTGGTACTGGCATGGGCGCTGCGGGGATTTTTGAGGCGCTGTAAGAACCGCTTAAAAGTTGGCCCAAGGCCACCAACCGCGGCCGGTCTGCGCATAGCGATCGGCCGCTTGTTCAAACCGGTTGCGGTAGCTCACGCCGCCGCACAACAGATACAAAGGCAGAAACAACACACCAAGCACCATATATTGATAGACATGGGCGCGTTCGTGGTCGGCCAAGATAATTGGGGCGTCTTGGCATAGCCCGGCGCGGTGCGCGTAGGTTGTGCATGCGCAGTCTAAATCTGCGCCGGTGTGCAAAATCACGTTTCCAAACGTGATCGCCCCACCCGGCCCCCATGGGAATTTCTGCACAACCAATGCGAAATCTTTGCGGCTAATTCGCGCCGTTGCCCCCATGGAAACTGCGGCGGCCGCAAGAAGCAGACCAAGGGCGCTCACAGGGAGCGCCCAAACCATGCCTAACGCCTGCAGTACACGCAAACCGAAAACAGGCATCACTTAGCGCGAACGCTTGCTTAGCCAGTCGTGGATCGTCTGCGGCACCTCTTTCTGCGCGCGGCCGGACACGTAAATGCCGATATGCCCGCCTTTGAACGACAGTTCGGTGTAGTCCTCGCTGCCTACGACATTACGCAGCGCACGCGAGGCATTCGGCGGCACCAAGTGATCTTGCTCGGCGTAGATATTCAAAATTGGCATATCCACCATGCCTAAATCAACCTCTTGTTCGCCGATGCGCACGCCACCGTTGATAAAGCGATTTTTCTGGAAGAACTGCTTACTGAATTCGCGGAATGCTTCACCGGCTTGATCGGGGGAATCGAAAATCCATTTCTCCATGCGCAAGAAATCTTCCATTGCTTTCTTGTCGTCCAAGATGTCCACCATGCCGACGTACTTCTGTGCAAACAGGCGCCATGGCTTCAGCATGAGGTAGGTGAAATTCATCATATCGGCAGGTACATTGCCGAGTGTATCCACCAACAAATCAACGTCGATTTCGCGGTTCCAATTCGACAGCATATTGTCTGGCGTATGGAAATCGACCGGCGTCACCATCGTGATCAAATTTTTGATTTTTTCAGGATGCAGCGCCGCATAGCACAGTGAAAATGCACCGCCTTGGCAGATACCCAATAGGTTGATGGCGGGAAGCCCACGCGCTTTGCGCAAATAGTCCACCGCGCCGCCAATAAAGCGCTCGATGTAGTCTTCAAGCGTGAGATAGCGGTCGGAGCGATCGGGATACCCCCAATCGATAATGTAAATATCTTCGCCGCGTGCAAGCAGGCCTTTTACAAGCGAACGGTCTTCCTGAAGGTCCACCATATAAGGGCGGTTGACCAGCGCATAGGAAATGAGAATCGGCACTTTTGCTGTGGCTGGGCGCTCGCCTTTGTAGCGGTACAGCACAACCTTGCCATCACGCCAAACCTCTTCACGCGGAGTGACGCCAAAATCCACGTCGTTCATCTCGCGCAAGGTATGCAACCCAGCGGTGAGTTTGCGCTGCAGCTTCTCGGTTTCTTCTGCCAGTGATTCTGCGGTGATATTGAGTGGCCCGTTCATCTCAACGCTTCCTCGTAGCTGACTTGTTTGCTGCTGACTTCAGCGCCTTTACTGCGGGCTTCACTGCCTTTTTAGCAACAGTTTTTTTGGCGGCAGTTTTTTTAATCACAGCCTTTTTTGCCGCAGCCTTTTTTACCACCACTTTGCTGGCTGCAGGCTTTGCCTGCGCGCGCGCAACGGGCGCTGGCGCGGCTTCCGTTTGGCCACGCTGCACGCGGCGCAGCTGGCGCTCTAATTCAGCAATTTTGCGGTGTGCGCTATCCAGTTCGGTTCGCCCCGGCATACCAAGCGTTTGCGCCGACTGTTCACCGATGGCCTGCGCGGCGGCGCGCAACTGCATTTGCGCGTTCGCAAGATCGCCAAACACATGCCGATACTCTTTGGAAAGCGCATTCTCAGCCCACGCTTCTTCGGCCGCATCCACCCACAGATCAAACAGCGCACGCACGCTGGTGATCTGCCGCCCCGGTTCTTCGCGTTCGGCTAATTTGAGTTCAAATACATCGAACGCATCTTTGGAAATTTTACTTAGCAAGGTGGCATAGGCATCCTGCGCTTCTTGCATGCGAATTTGCGCTTTGCCTAACGCCTGCAGTCGTTCTTGGTGCTCGCGTGCAAACCCAAATGCAGGAAGACCTAACGCGTTCATGGCCTCGCTGCGCATTCCAGCCAGCCACGGCGCGGTGGTTTCGCTCCACTGCATGAAATTTTCAAGACCCGGCCCGCGCATTCCCTGCAGCAAGCCATCAAATGGATGGCTCGTGCCAAACGCATCGCGCCAGGCCTGTGCTACGTCGCTTGCGCGATGATCGCGCCCGGCAAACTGCGCGGCCACCTGCTGCATTTGCGCAAACCAATCACGGCTTTGTCGGTTGAAGTGTTCTAAGACACCGCCAAACCCCGTTTGCCCGCCCGCCTGTCTCATCCAATCGTCTAGGCTACTGCGCACGCCCGACAAACCGCCTTCAAAACCCGTTTGCGGGGCTGCACCACGCAGCGCATCACCCCACAAGTCCCAGTACTGGCGCGCAAGCGCCGCAAAATCATTGGAAGCGTTGGCCATAGATCCTCCGTGAGTCGTAAAGATCCTAGCAACGTGCGTGTGAGAGCGCCATCATTTAGCCATTCGGAATCGCTAAATGCTCTGCCGTAAGTGGTTGCCCCATACGCGGCACGGTGTTGATGGTGGCATCACTTGGCAGTGCGCCTTGCTGATCCAAATACGCATCGACTCGGCTCAAGGCTTCATACACGTATGGCAAAAGCGGAAGATAGGCAGCCGCCATATGTGGAAGGCCGAGGAAGGCGTCGAAGTGCTGCGCATGGCGCACCTGCCAATAACGCACATCGCGTCCTGCGGCCTTTGCCATTGTCACATAAGGCAGGCTAGAAAACGCCTGCGGCACAAGGCCGTCGTCGGTACCGTGCACCACCACCACCGGCAGGCCTGCACGCGGCAGCTGGCTGCGGGTTTCTTCAATACCTTTTTTAACGCGCTGTGCGTCGGCGCTGTCTTGCGTCCACAGGGCGCGCAGGCACTGCAGGCCGGTGAGCCCCATATCCGTTATTGGCTGCGCATCAATGATATTCACGCCATTGCCCGGTGGAATGCCGCTGGCGTCGCTCCACCACGCTGCACGCTCGGCCGCCGTCGCCGCACGTACGCTGAAATCCGGGTTCATCGCCGCGTAGCGATAGCCGCACGGGTGTGCGCTATGCGTGTAGCGGCCATACGCCGAGGCGTAGCCCACGGTCACCGCGCGCCAGAGATCAAAGCCTACGGAAATGGCGCCAGCGCGCAGCGCTGCATCGGTCCAGCCTGTGGCGTGGAGCTTAGCGAGTGCATCTTGTTGCTGCGCTTGCAGCGTATCGCCCGCCAATACACCGCGTTTAGCGAGTTCGGCGCATTTCAATTCCAAACCTGGCGCTGCCGGGATTCCCAATAGCGGCAATGCGCAGGGCATCAGCAGCGCGGCTTCGGTGCCATAGTCATACAGGCTACGCGCACCATGCCCGCTGGCTAGGATATTGGGTTCCCCTGCCACTACGGCATCGAGCCACGGTGTTTCGTCTTCCGCCGCACGCAGTACGGCGCCGCCGCCATTGGAGATACCAACGGCAATGACGCGCGTGTTTTCAAACGTAAACGGTGCCTGCTGCGGCAATTGCGTGTTGAGCGTGCTTAATGCGAATTCTGCCGCCTGTTTGACGTGCTTACCCCAATCGGCTTCGGGGTTATCCAGCGAATGGGCGTGCTTGTAGGCCACACCCGAGCCACTTGCAGGCTCAGGTTTGAATGCCAGTGCGCCCTCTCCGGCCACCTGGCCGTTTGCATCAAAGCCGAGGCCTGCATCTAAATCGTAATAATCAGAGCCGGTGCCTTTATCGGTATAAACCACAGCGCAGCCGCGTGGTAGCCCCCATGCGCCCGCAACGGCAATGGCGCCATACACCCCACGCGAGCCCGAAGACGGCGCCACCAGCACGCAGCGTTTGTGTGCATCAAACTGATCCGGTAACTGCAGTAGCACGCGGTGTGGTTGCTTGGCCCCCGGCAATGTTGCAAATGCGCTGAACTCACGCCCCGGCACGCTCTCTAGACTACCGTAAAGACTGCCATAACCGCCGCCGGGTGCAAGGTCGGCAATGCCGCGCCAATTGCTCCACAGCGCGCGCTTGCGCAATTCTGCCGAGGTGGGATGTTCGGCATCGGCGAACGCGGGGGGCAACATGACCTGCAGCCCGGCGAGGCCTAAACCTGCGCTCAGTAAATCGTCTTGGCCGCGATGCTCGCTACTTTGTGGCTGGCTGAACATCGCGGCGGCTCCTTGATGAGAAACAGGCTGGCTAGCGCAGCTGGCCAGTACAAGTGTCGATGCCAAGAAGGCGCAGTATTGGAGAGTCTTCATTCCACGACATTAACCGGATCCTCTTCGCCTTGCATCGTACCTTCGTACCAAGCAGCACGGCCGCGCTTCCTGTTAGCGTATAGCGTCTATTGAAAACTTGGAATTCGCCATGACTGATGCGTTTTTGCAAGGCCGCACCGCCCTTGTTACCGGCAGCACCTCTGGCATCGGCCTTGCCATTGCCAAGACGCTGGCCGCAGCAGGCGCGCGCGTAGCCATCAACGGGCTTGGAGCGGCCGAACAAATTGCCAATGCACGCGCCGAGGTGGATGCGGCTGGAAACGGCGCAACGCGACATTTTGACGCCGACCTGCGCAACCCCGATGCAATCGAAACCATGATGCAGGATTTAGCACAGTGGTCGAACGGCGGCGTGGATATTTTGGTGAACAACGCTGGCATTCAGCACGCAGTACCGCTGCATGAAATGCCCGTTGCCAAGTGGAATGACATCATCGCGATCAATCTCTCCTCTGCCTTTCACACCATGCGCCTGGCCATGCCCGCCATGGCGCAGCGCGGCTATGGACGCGTGATCAATATTGCATCCGTGCACGGCCTTGTGGCTTCAAAAGACAAAGCTCCATATGTGGCCAGCAAGTTTGGCATTGTGGGCATGAGCAAGGTGGCGGCACTTGAATACGCAGCGCAAGGCAGCCGCGACTCTGGCAGCATTACCGTGAACTGCATTTGCCCGGGCTGGGTGGAAACGCCGTTGATCGAGCCGCAAATTGACGCGCGTCGCAACGGCGGCAGCCGCGACGACGGCGTGCGCAGTTTGCTATCTGAAAAGCAACCCAGCTTGCGCATGACCCTGCCTGAAGAAATCGCCGCACTCGCGGTCTTTTTGTGCCGCCGTGAAGCGCACAATATGACGGGTAGCGCCATTCCCGTAGATGGTGGTTGGACGGCACAATAAGCCATGCCTAGCCTGCTGATTGCCGACGACCACCCACTCTTTCGCGCCGCACTCAAACAGGCGGCGCGCGACGCGCTGAGTGAAGTGGAATTGTTTGAATCCGGCACTCTGGACGACACGCTACAGCTTCTGGAAGCGCAGCCGCAGGTAGATCTGGTGCTGCTAGACCTGCACATGCCGGGTAACCACGGGTTGGCGGGGCTTGCGGCTATTCGCGCGCAGTTCCCCGGCGTGGCTGTGGTGGTGGTTTCCGCCAATGATGACCCGCGCGTAGTGCGGCGCGCATTGGACCATGGCGCTGCTGGCTACTTACCCAAGAGCACGGGCCTAGACGAGCTGCGCGACGCCATCCGTAGTGTGCTTGCCTGTGAGACGTGGCTACCGCCTTCGCTACGCGCTAGCGTGTCGCGCGCGCAAAGCGCACCCGCCGATGCCGACCTTGCTGCACGTTTGGCGAGTCTATCGCCACAGCAGTTCCGCGTGCTCTCACTGGTGGCCGAAGGTTTGCTCAACAAACAAATCGCCGACCGTCTCGACGTACAAGAGCGCACCATCAAAGCCCACCTCACCGCGATTTTTGAGCGCCTCGGCGTGCGCAACCGCACGCAGGCCAGCGTTGTGCTGCGCGAGCTAGAACTCTCCGACCCGGCGCGGCAAATAGAAAGTTAATTTCAACACCCTACTGGCTATTTTTTCACCACATCTGTTGACAGCCGCGCCACGTAACGCGGAGAGGTGGTTATCCACATAGTTATACGAATTTCATCCACAACGGCTGTGGAAAACATGCACGCCCGCACGATATGCACACGCAAAATCAATTGTTTATTTTTTCACCAACACCATTGAAAGCCGCATAAAACAAAGCGCTCAGCGCGTTATCCACATGGTTATACGAGTTTCATCCACAGCAATTGTGGAAAACAGCGGCCTTATTCACATCGATGCGATATCGATCACGAAGCGGTACTTCACATCGTTTTTCAGCATGCGTTCGTAAGCCTCATTGATGCCGTTGGCCGCAATCAATTCGATATCCGATGTGATGCCGTGCTGTGCGCAAAAATCGAGCATTTCTTGGGTTTCGGCGATGCCGCCAATCAACGAACCTGCAATCGCACGACGCCCGTTGATTAGACTTCCCACGTTGGGTGAAGGATGCGCGTGTTCTGGTAGCCCTAACAGCACCAAGGTACCGTCACGGCGCAGCAAACGGGTGTACTCGTCCAGCGAATGGCTTGCCGCAACCGTATCTAAAATTAAGTCGAAGCGATTGCGCTGCGCTTTCATTTGCGCGGCATCACTTGACACCACAACTGCATCGGCCCCAAGCGCAAGTGCGGCTTCGCGCTTATTGGGGCTACTGGTAAACGCTACGACGTGCGCGCCCATCGCGTGCGCAATTTTGATCCCCATATGCCCAAGCCCGCCGATTCCGACAACACCCACGGTTTTACCGGGGCCAGCCTGCCAGTGGCGTAGTGGCGAATAGGTGGTAATGCCCGCGCATAGCAGCGGCGCAACAGCGGCCAACTGGTCTGCGGGGTGGCTAATCTTCAGCACAAAATCTTGATTGGTTACCATGCGCTGCGAATACCCGCCCAGCGTGTGGCCAGGTGCTTCTTCGCAAGGGCTGTTATAGGTGTAGGTTGCACCGGTTTCGCAGTATTGCTCCAAGCCTTCTGCGCAGGAAGCACAATGGCGACAGCTATCAACCATGCAGCCCACGCCCACTACGTCGCCCACCTTGAAGCGCGTCACGGCACTACCGACAGCGCTTACATGCCCCACTACTTCATGCCCTGGCACGCAGGGGTAGCGCGTTCCGCCCCACTCCGCGCGCACGGTATGCAGGTCTGAATGACAGACCCCGCAATAGGCGATTTCAATTTGCACATCGTGCTCACCCACCGCGCGACGCTCGATCGCAAGCCCCTGCAATGGTTCATTGGCGGCGTTGGCGCCCCATGCTTTTACGTTCATTGCAAAGCTCCTTTGTTCAAATTCTTGAATACTGCCAAGACTGCATTTTGCCGTCGCGGTATGGCATCACGCCGTGAAAAATACGCGGATCGTTATCGAATACCAAAGGCACAAAAAGACGGTCGCCGTCCCATAGCGGCAGATCGAGCAGGCGATCGCGCTCTACCCATTCCAGCGTGCCTTCCGGGTTTTTCTTCAGCGGCGTGCCGGTATAATTGTCGATGATGAAGATAAAGCCCAGCCAATCTTCGCCTTGTTTGCCAAAGCCAGGCCAACTCAGCGTTCCGCGCAGCGTAAGCGAAGTGCATTCGACCCCGGCTTCTTCGCGAATCTCACGCTTCATGCAGGCCAGCACGTCTTCGTTCGGCTCCATCTTTCCACCCAAGCCGTTGTACTTGCCAAGGTGCAAGTCGTCCGGGCGTGCATTGCGATGGATCATCAAAACCTTGGTACGGTCCGGCGAAAGAACGTACCCCAACGTAGCAATAATAGGTGTGTATGGCATTTGCATAGTGTGCCAGTTCCCAGCCTGCCTTTGTTGTGCGATGATGTCGCCCCTAACGGAAGTGTGGCCGAGCGGTTTAAGGCACCGGTCTTGAAAACCGGCGTGGTAGCGATACCACCGTGAGTTCGAATCTCACCGCTTCCGCCATCTAGCGCATTTCACCGCTCTTTTTCGCCAGCGCTTTGAAACACTCCGGCTCACTGCACTCGAGCCGCGCCATTTCAAGCAGGGGCGGCATTTTCTTCGCCAAGAAGTCGATAAACACCCGTACTGCGGGCAGCATGCCGCGCCGCGAAGCAAAGACTGCGTGGGCAATCCCCTGCGGCAGGCGCCAGTTTGGCAGCACCACTTCCAACAGGCCACTGCGCACGGCATCTGCGCAAATGGTTTCAGGGACAAGGGTGATGCCCACACCGCTTTCGGCCATCGCCAGCATCATTGGGAAATCAAACCCTGTAATGCGCGGCTGCAGCTCTACGCGACGCACCTCACCATTGGGGCCGTGCAGTTCCCAGCGCTGGCGCGCCTCGTCTTCATTCACGCTCAAGGTCACGTGCTCGGCCAGCTGATCGGGTGTCACCGGCCGGCCGACGCGATTGAGGTATTCGGGGCTGGCCACCAATAGCTCTTGGATCTGCCCGAAGCTGCGCATGATGAGGCTGCCATCTTCATCCAGCTTGCTGCGCACGCGAATAGCCACGTCCACGCCTTCGTTGATGACATCAATGCGGCGATTGCTAACGGTAAGCTGCACCCGCACTTTTGGATACAGCGCCATAAATTCCGGCAGCAGTTTCGACATCTGCTGCTGCGCCATCGACACCGGCACGCTGACGCGCACACTGCCGCGCGGCTCGGCGCTCAGCCGATCTACCACTTCGCGGGCCGCCTGCGCTTCTGCCAGCATCGCCTGCGCGTGGCGGTGCACGCTCGTACCGACATCGGTCACGGCGAAACGGCGCGTAGAGCGTTGCAATAGACGCACACCAAGTTCCGCTTCCAATGCGCTGATGCGCCTGCTGAGGCGCGATTTGGGAATACCCAAAGCGCGCTCTGCTGCCGCGAAGCCGCCGTGATCGACCACGGCAGAGAAATAGTAGAGATCGTTGAGGTCTTGCATGCCTAATTCCAAATATGGAACGATGAGTGGTATTTGAATACCTTTATCCCAAAAAAGCAACAAATTAAAGTACACCCCATCGCGGCAGGGCCGCTTCTTCAGCATCTAAGCCTTATGAAATTACTGCATCTTGATTCCAGCATTCTTGGCGACAATTCGGCCAGCCGCACGCTTTCAGCCAGTATCGTGGCCCAGTGGCAGCAAAATAACGCGGGGCTCAAGGTAAGCCATCGCGACCTGACAGCAGAGCACGCCCTCCCCCATCTCGACGGTGCCAGTCTGGCTAAAGCCGACCCAGAAGAAGCCGCGCGCTCAGCACGTGCGTTAGAAGAGTTTTTGAACGCCGATGTCGTGGTGCTGGGCGTCCCCATGTACAACTTCGGCATCCCAAGCCAGCTCAAGGCTTGGATCGACCGCATCGCCGTGGCGGGCAAGACATTTCGCTACGCGGCCTCCGGTTCTGAGGGGCTGGCTGGCGGCAAAAAGGTGATCGTTGCCGCCACCTATGGTGGGCTGTATCCGCTCGCGGAAGGGCGTAATTTTGTTGAGCCCTATCTGCGCCAAGTATTCACGTTCTTAGGGATTGATGATGTGAGCTTTATCAGCGCCGAAGGCCTGAACATCTCGCCCGACCTGCGCACTAAAGCGATGGACAGTGCCCACGCCAGCATCGGCGAAGTGCTTCAGCTGGCCGCCTAAGGAAACACTTTAACCGATGCGTTCGGCCCCGCCCATGTAGGGCCGCAGCGCTTCCGGCACGGTAATGCTGCCGTCTTCGTTCTGGTAGTTTTCCATCACTGCGATCAGCGCGCGCCCTACCGCCACACCGGAGCCATTTAAGGTGTGCACAAGCTCAGGCTTGCCGGTAGTGGGGTTTCGCCAGCGCGCCTGCATGCGGCGCGCTTGGAAGTCGCCACAGTTGGAACACGACGAAATTTCGCGATAGGTATTTTGGCTGGGCAGCCATACTTCCAAGTCGAACGTTTTGGTGGCACCAAAGCCCATATCGCCGCTGCACAACAACATGCGGCGGTAGGGCAAGCCCAGTGTTTCCAGCACCGCCTCAGCGGCGCGCGTCATACGCTCGTGCTCGGCGGCGGAGTCTTCCGGTTTGGTAATACTCACCAGCTCAACCTTTTCAAACTGGTGCTGGCGAATCATGCCGCGCGTATCGCGCCCTGCCGCCCCGGCTTCGGCACGGAAGCACATCGAATGCGCGGTCATGCGCAGCGGCAGGCGCTCGGCATCCACAATTTCATCGCGCACGATATTGGTCAGCGGCACTTCGCTGGTGGGGATTAAATAACGTTTGTGCTCGCCAAGTTGGGTGGAGAACAGGTCTTCTTCAAACTTAGGGAGTTGGCCGGTACCGCGCATGGAATCGGCATTCACAATTACCGGCACATTGGTTTCTTCGTAACCGTGGGTATTGGTGTGCAAGTCCAGCATGTACTGCGCAAGTGCGCGGTGCAGGCGCGCCAGCTGACCGCGCAGCACGGTAAAGCGCGAGCCCGACAATTTGGCCGCAGTTTCACCGTCTAGCCAGCCGTTGCGTGCGCCCAGCTCTACATGGTCTTTTACTGCAAAATCAAACGTGCGCGGGCTGCCCCAGCGCGTCTGCTCAACATTGCCGGACTCATCGCTACCCAGCGGGACTGAATCATCCGGAAGATTGGGAATCCCCGCCGCGATGGCTTCCAGTTCGCCACGAATACGGTCCAACTCTACTTCGGAAGCCTTTAATTCTTCGCCGAAACTAGCCACTTCGGCCATCACTGCGGCTACATCTTCACCCTTGGCCTTCAGCATGCCGATCTGCTTGCTGCGGGTGTTGCGCAGATTTTGCAGCTCTTGCGTGCGCACCTGAATTTGTTTGCGGCTGGCTTCAAGCGCCTCCAATTGGGGGACGTTCAATTCAAAACCACGGCTAACGCGCAGGCGTTCGGCAAGTTCGGCGGGCTGGCTACGCAACAGGGCTGGATCAAGCATGGACGGTCAACATATTTCGATATGAATGGGCATTATCGCGCAGCTGAGGGCTTCCGTGGCGGCAACCGGCGCTGGCTGTGCAAGAATGCGGAATATGAGCACCCCTGATCCGCACACCGAAACGCCAAAACCACTGCTTCCTCCGTATTTTTTGAAGCTCATGGCCGCCGCGTTTATCGCGGGCCTTCTGCTATTTTTGGTGGTTTGGCTGCGTTCGCGCCACAGTTATGACTTCTACAAGGCTGATGTGGCCGACCCCACCGCCCAGCAAGAAGACACCCTGCCCGCGCCATTACCCGCTGACGTGGCCAGCGGCAACAACGCAAGTGGGTTGCAGGCCGTGATCGAACAGCCCGGTACAAGCAACACGAATACGACGGATACGCCCAAGGTAATCGAAGCACCTACTGCGCCGCCTCCGCCCCCTGCCCCCAAACCTGTGGCTCCGGTGGCCAATACAAGCCAGCCAACACCGATCAGCGCACCACCACCGCGCTACCCCTCCGACGCCATGCGTCGCGGTGTGGGGGGCACTGTACGCGTAAAAGTAACCGTGGCTGCGGACGGCAGCGTGGAACAGCTCGACATTGTAGAGACCAGCGGTAACCGCTCACTGGATCGCGCCGCATTGGAAACGCTACGACGCTGGAGGTTTCAGCCCGCAACACGCGCTGGCCAGCCGGTCAGCGCGGATGTTGTGGTGCCTATTTCATTCGACATCAACGGCTAATGCTCCGATTAGCCTTTAATTCCACCCTTGGTGAGCGCCGCAGGGTCTAACAGCTTGCGCAGTTGTTTTTCTGTAAGCCCACTGTCTTCTAAAGCAACCTCGAGCACCGGGCGGTTTTCTGCATAGGCACGCTTGGCGATCTTGGCGGCCTTCTCATAGCCAATCACCGGGTTCAACGCTGTCACCAAAATAGGGTTGCGATCGAGCGCTTGGGCAACGTGTTCTTTGCGAATTTTCAGCGTGGCAATAGCGTTGTCCGCCAGTTCGCGCATGGCGTTGGCTAAAAGACCAACGGCTTCATCTAAATTGCACGCCAGCAGCGGCAGCATCACGTTCAATTGGAAATTGCCACTCTGCCCCGCCACCGTGTTGGCTTGATGCAAACCAATCACCTGCGCGCACACCATCACCAGTGCCTCGGGAATCACCGGGTTTACCTTGCCCGGCATAATGGAGCTCCCCGGCTGCAGCGCCTTCAACTCGATCTCCCCCAACCCCGCCAGTGGGCCTGAGTTCATCCAGCGCAGATCGTTGCCAATTTTCATCAACGCCACCGCCAGCGCACTGAGCTGGCCGGAAAGTTCGACCAAGTCATCCTGCGCCGCCAGCCCTTCAAACGTATTGTTATTTTGCTCGAAGCGCAATTCAGTGGCGGTGCTCAACGCTTTCGCCACGCCCTTACCAAACTTCGGATGCGCATTGATCCCGGTACCAATCGCCGTACCGCCAATCGGCAACCTAGACACGCGCTTTAAGCTGTCTTCGATACGCGCCTGCGCCGATACTAATTGCGCCGACCACGCGCCAAATTCTTGCGCAAACGTCAGTGGCATCGCGTCCATCAAGTGCGTGCGCCCGGTTTTCACCACGCCGCCAATTGCCTTGGCTTGGGCATCGATGGTGTTGCGCAGATGTTCTAATTCCGGCAGCAGCGCGCCTTCCGTTTCACGTACCGCCATCACCCGCAGTGCAGTAGGAATGGTGTCGTTACTGCTCTGCCCAAGGTTCACATGATCATTGGGATGAATGGTGATTTTTGCGGCCGCACTGGCAACGTGGGCAATCACCTCGTTGGCATTCATATTGGTGGAAGTGCCCGAACCCGTTTGATAACGGTCGATTGGAAAATGTTCCTGATAAGCGCCACCAGCAATCGCCGTAGCGGCCTCCACAATGGCGTCGGCGCGGGCGGCATCAAGCAAACCCAAATGCCCATTCACCACCGCCGCCGAGGCTTTAACAAGTGCCAGCGCGCGGACAAACGCTTCCGGCATCGGCCGCCCTGAGATATGAAAATTATCCTTTGCCCGCTGCGTTTGTGCGCCCCACAGCGCCTGCTTCGGCACCTGCAGCTCGCCCATGCTGTCGTGTTCCACCCGAAAACCAGACGCTTTCTTCGTCGCCATTGTTACAGCCTCCATTGAGTTGGGCATAGCGTAGCGAAGTTACATGAGGAACGCTGTGAAGTACTGGTAAACTCGGACGTTTCTTTTGCAACGAGTTCAACCGCATGCTGACACCGCGCCCACTCGCCCTAGCGTTGCTCACCGTTCTGAGCGCAGGATTCCTTACCACCCCCGCACATGCAGCTAAAAAGCCTGCCGCAAAGAAGACCGCGCCGCACGCGTCGGCCTGTACGGATTTCTACGCAGAGGCAAACAAAGGCTGGCTTATTGCCAACCCTCTGCCAGAGCATGGCTCGGTCTCGGCACTGGGGCAGATGTCTGCACGCTCGCTGCAGCAGCAGCGCGACTTATTAGAAAAAGCCGCAAGTGCGCCGCAAAACAACGTGCAAAAATTACTGGGTGATTTTTGGGCCAGCGGCCTAGACGAAGCCGCGATTGAGCGCGACGGCGCAGCGCCTATCGCCCCACTGCTAAAACGCATCGACAGCATGCGTAAAACTGGCGATGTTGCGCCTGCCATTGCCGCACTCCACCAAGTAGGCATTCCGGTGGCCTTCCAGTTTGGCGCAGACGTTGACCTGCGCGACCTTAACCGGCATCTCGGCTACTTCAGTCAAGGCGGCGTTGGCCTTCCTGACCCGGCTTATTACACGCGCAACGACGCCGATACGCAGGCGCTCATTGCTCGTTATGCCGATTACATCCGCGCAATTCTTGCGCTTACTGGCGTGCCTGCGAAAGACATCGAGGCTCAAACGGCCTTAGTCCTAGACCTAGAAAAGCGCATCGCCGCCAAGGCCAAGCCCCTTGCTGAGTTGCGCGATCCTCGTAATAACTTTGCCCCAGTAGCCACCGCCGAGCTTGGCAAGCAGTATAAAAACTTGCGCTTAGACGCATTTTTGCAGACGCAGAGCGTGAGCGACGATACTGTCTCCATCGCTAACCCCGCCATGCTCACCGAGCTTGACCAATTGGTTACGCGTTTGAAGCCCGTGCAATGGCAGGCGTATTTACGCTGGCGTATCGGCGATGCGATGGCGCCTTTTCTCTCCAAACCCTGGCGCGATGCGGCGTTTAGTTTCCGCGGCAAAATACTGCTTGGGAAAAGCGCGCCCGCACCACTTTGGCAGCAGACTTTAGACGCCATCAATCTTGCCGCAGGCCCCATGCTAGGCCGCGAATATGCCGCGTCTTATCTCAGTGACGCCAGCCGCAAGCAGGCCGAGCAGATCGCCGACCAAGTGCTAACCGTATTGAAAGACCGCATCGCCAGCAGCACGCGCTTCAGCGAAGCCGCCAAAGCCGAAGCCAGCAAGAAACTTGGCAAGCTGAAAATCGAAGTCGGCACACCACCTTATGACCTCGATTACAGCGTGCAGCCGATGGGGCGCGGCAGCTTTGGCAGCAACATCCTGATCGCTTCTACCTGGCGCCACACGCAAGAAATGAAGCGCATCGGCAAGAGCGGGGCCGCGCGCCGCTGGGACGTGCTGCCGCAGCAACCCGCGCTTGCCTACGACCTTGCCCATAATCGCCTCATCGTAACGGCGGCAATGCTGCAAACGCCTGTACTTGACCTATCCATGCCGCAGGGCAACCGCTACGGCGCATTTGGTGCACTGGTGGGGCATGAGCTGAGCCACGCCGTGGATGGTTTGGGCAGGCACATCGACGCCGACGGCAACATCCGTGATTGGTGGCAGCCCAGCGACGTGAGCGCGTGGGATGCTGTGACCGCAAAGGTCACCGCGCTGTACAGCAACCTTCCATACCCGGGCTTGAAAGATGTCAAGCTCAATAGCGATCTAACCCGCAATGAAAACCTTGCCGATTTAGCCGGGCTGGAGCTTGCTAAAACCGCTGCAGACGCCGCCAATACCGCAACCGCGCAGCGGCATAAAGAGTTCTATACCGGCTGGGCGCAACTATGGGCGCAGCAAGTACCCCATGCCGATGCCGAGGCGCGCAGCCAGCAAGACGTTCGTGCGCCGGGCCTCCTGCGCACAAACATCCCGCTGATGCAGCAGCCGGCATTTGGGGAAGCCTACGGTTGCCGAATTGGTGCCGCGATGCGGCCTAAAGAACAAGTGCGTTTATTTGACTAATCAGCGCACGATCCGCATGCGCGGCCCACGCCCGCCCTTGCCAAAGGGCGGCTGGCCGCGCCAATAGCGGATCAGTAGCCAGCCGAACAGCATCCCACCAAGGTGGGCGAAATGCGCCACCCCCGGCTGCAAGCCGCTAAAACCAGCGCCTAATTCAAACAAACCATAAAGAATAACCAAGGTGCGCGCCTTCATTGGAATCGGCGGAAACAGCAGCATCACGCGCTGATTTGGAAACAGCATGCCGTAGGCCAGCAGCAGACCGAACACGCCGCCCGAAGCACCGATTGTTGGATACGGATCCGCGCCATTGGCCACCGCATACGAACCTACCGCCAACTGACACAGGCCCGCACCCACAACACAGACCAAATAGAACGTAAGGAAACGGCGCTCGCCCCACGTATATTCCAGCGGCGAGCCAAACATCACCAAGGCCAACATATTGAAGGCAAGGTGCATGAATCCACCGTGTAAGAAGCTATAACTCACCAGCTGCCACGGCAAGAACGCGGGCGCACCGCCCATATCCGCCGCATACACCGTATCGGCCCAAGGCCATAGCATGAGACTGACAAGTGCCTCATTGCCCGCCACAGCCTGCAGCAAAAAGCCGATCACATTCGCGATCAGCAGTATTTTGGTCATTTTGGGAAGGTTGAATGGCATCCGTGCAAATTTCCGAATTCGCTGCAGTGCATCATAGCCGTTTAGCGAGGGGCCCAAACGGCGCTATCCAAACTTTCTTCATCCTGCAGCAAGCGAACCCGCCCGTTGCGAACGTCCACCCCTTCCGCCCGCAAACGCTGGCATTGTTCTAGATAGGCCTCCGAACCCTCTGGAAAGGCAATCCGTCCGTCGGAACGCAAAATGCGGTGCCACGGTAGGTGAGCCCCTTCCGAATGCGCCAGTATTCGCGCCACTAGGCGCGCGCGCCCCGGTAGCCCCGCGCGGCGCGCCACTGCACCATAGCTGGTCGGTTGGCCACGCGGAACCGCGCGTATCGCCGCAACGATACGCTGCTCTGCCGTAAGTGGAGTGTCCGCTGACTTCATCATTCGGGTTAGCATAGCGCTAAGCCCTACTGCAGTGATTTCCACATGGACAATTTCGAGCAGGTTCGCCAGCACCTCACCGCCAGCGGCTATCGGCTGACGCTACAAGAGCCGTATATGGTTTGCGTCGAGCTTTCGCTGGTGCAAGGCACCCGTCATCAGTCGATTTTTTTGGCTGAAATCAAAGACGACGACGGGCGCAATTACCTTCGCGTCAGCACCGCCGTGGCCCCCACTACCGGCATGGACGCGCGCAAGGCATTGACGTTCAACTGGCACAGCCGCGTGGGTTACCTCGGCGTGGGCAACCTCGACGGCGTGCCGTATTTGCAGCTTTGCGAAAACCGTCCGTATGACTGCCTGCACCCGGCCGAAATTGATCGCCTCGTGCTGGAAATTGGCGGCACCGGCGATGAAATGGAGCGCAGCCTGTCGGCTGGAGGCGATTTGTTGTAGCGGGTGGGCTTACGCCCAGCCCAGCAGCATCATCCCGCGGTAGAACAGCCACGCCACACCCGCAGAGGCCGGAATCGTTAGAATCCACGCCCATACGATGCGCTCAATCGTGCGCATTTTGAGGCGCCGCGGGTTCTTCGCAAAACCTACGCCCATGATCGCCGTTGAAACGGTGTGCGTAGTGGACACCGGCATACCGAAGTGCGCCGCCGTCATCAGCACCGTGGCCGAACTGGTATCTACTGCAAAACCGTCAAGCGGATGCAGCTTCACCATTTTGTGGCCCAGCGTTTTAATGATGCGCCAGCCTCCAGAGGCCGTCCCTGCCGCCATTACCAGCGCACACGTCACCACAATCCAGGTCGCAACTTCATTACCCACAATCGATTGATCGGGGTGCATAAACGCAAGAATATCGGGAAGATCATTCAGCGCGCCTGAGGCTTCCGCACCGACCAAGGTCAACGCAATGATGCCCATGGTTTTTTGCGCGTCATTATGGCCGTGGGCATAGCCCATATACGCGGCCGACATGATCTGCATTTTGCCAAAACCGGCGTTGATCCAGCGCGGCCGTGCAATGCGTTTAAGCACACCACCCGCGCGCTCCATCCCCGAGATCAGCGCCCACAGCAGCACCATCAGGGTTAGGCCAAGCAAAAACCCAACCACCGGCGAAGACACCATCGGCACTAGCACTTTCCACACAAGGCCTTTGCTCTTGGTCCACTCTACGGTTGTGTCGATCCACAGCAGCGAATTCCAGTTACCGTGCGATGCCGACAGCGCCGCGCCGCACAGCCCGCCGATCAGTGCATGTGAAGACGAGGACGGAAGCCCCAGCCACCAGGTCAATAGGTTCCACGCAATCGCGCCTAAAAGTGCGCACAGCACCAGCTGCGAAGTTGCGGTGACCACTTCAGTATTCACGATCCCCGTGGCAATGGTGGCGGCCACTGCGGTTCCGGTAAGTGCGCCCACAAGGTTCATTACCGCGGCCAAGCTCACCGCTTTACCTGGTGTAAGTACCTTGGTGGCCACCGAGGCGGCAATCGAGTTTGCGGTGTCGTGAAAGCCGTTGATGAACTCGAACACGAGTGCAGCAAGGATCACCACCAGTACGAGCGTCAGCATCGCGCGCCCTCTTACGAATTTTTCAGCACGATCTGGTAGGCCACTACGCCCGCCTCACGGCAGCGGTCGATGGCTTTTTCCAGAATTTCGAAAAACTCTTTTAGCAAAAACATCTGCAGGCTATCGAGCTTGCCGGAATAGATTTCGCGATACAGCTCCAGCATCAATCGATCGGCTTCGTTTTCAATCGAACGCAGCTTTTCATTCAGCGCGGTCATACGATCCAGATTCATATGCTCCAGCTGATCCACCATTTGCACCACTACTTCGGCGGCCTGCTCCAACATGGCGGCGCGCGGCGCGAAGTCGATCTGCTCAAGGTGTTGCGTTGCAAGCGCATAGCGGTCTGCAAATTTCTCCACCTGTTTGGGGATTTTGTGCAGCGCCGAGCCCAGCGCTTCGATATCTTCACGCTCAATGGGGGTGATATAGCTATCCACCAATGCTTGGCTAATTTTTTCTGCCGCATTGCGCTCACGCAGACGCGCTAATTTGAACGCATCCAGTGCCGGCTGACGGTCGGCTTCTTTCATCATGGCGTGCAGCGCCTTCGCGCTATCAAGCGCTGCGGCCGCCGCTTCGTCTAGCAGCGTATAGAACTGCGTGCCCGAGCCAAAAATGGTTTGCAGTGAGAACATGATCGAATCCTAGAAATGGCTGCGCCACAATAAACGCGAATTGTGACGATTTAGTGACAAACCCACCCCATTCTTTCTTAACGTCATTTTTCTAAATATCGCCCCACGCCCGCGGCCCTGTTATGATGCCCCTGCGCTCCGGCGCACCTCATGGACATACAGCCCTGCACTCACTGCCGCTCTTACCGCCCCGCCCATACTACTGGGACGGCTGGCGCTGTCCAATTCCCCTTCCCCCCCATAGCCTACGTCCGGTGAAGCCCTCGTGCTGGAACTGTTGATTGTCCTTGCCCTGATTTTGCTCAACGCATTCTTTGCGTTGGCCGAAATGGCCGTTGTCACATCCCGCAAAGCGCGCCTGAAACAGCGTGCAGAAACCAGCCGTGGCGCGCGGCGCGCACTGGATCTTGCCGAACACCCGGAACGCTTTCTCTCTACGGTGCAAGTGGGGCTCACCCTAATCACCATCCTCACCGGCATGTACGGCGGCGAGGCAATCGGTGGGCTCATCGGCAGTTGGCTGAGTGAAGTGTTCCCCAATATGGGGCGGCACGCGGGCACCGTAGGCACGGTGCTCGCCGTAAGTCTCATCACGTATTTAAGCATCGCACTGGGCGAACTTCTGCCCAAGCGGCTCGCCCTACTCGCGCCTGAAAGCCTCGCCGCTTGGGTCGCTGTACCCATGCACTGGTTATCGCGAATGGCTAGCCCCGTCGTGTGGTTACTCAGCGCCACTGTGCGGCTCTTTTTGAAGCTGCTACGCATCAACGGCCATTCCGATGCGCAGGTGACGGAAGAAGAAATTCAGCTATTGGTGAGTGAAAGCCACGAACAGGGTGTGATCGATCTCGACGAGCGCAATATGATGAACCGGGTTCTGCGCCTAGGCGACCGCACCGCCGATAGCCTGATGACACCGCGTACGCGCATTACCTGGCTCGACACCCAAGCGTCCCCCGCTGAAAACCTTGCCACAATGCAGGAAGAAGCCTTCTCGCGCTATCCGGTGTATCGCGGCAATGACAGCGATGTTGCAGGAATTTTAGAAGTCAAAACCCTGCTGGATGAACTCGGCAAACCTAAGCCCAATCTCTTTCAACACCTGCGCCCTGCATTGTTTGTTTCCGAATCCACGCACGCCATGAAGCTGCTGGAGATTTTGCGTGAAGAGCAGCAGTCACAAGCACTGGTGGTGGATGAATATGGCGACATCCAGGGCCTTGTTACCATCAGTGACATCGTTGATGCCGTGATTGGCCGCCTGCAGGCAGGCGCCGACACCGACCCAGACGAAGCGCTGGTGGTTGCGCGCGAAGATGGCTCTCTACTTGTCGATGGTGGCCTGCATATCGAAGAGCTGCGCGAACTCACCGGCGAGCGTTTGCCCGATGCCGAAGAGCACGACTTCCACACCGCAGCGGGCTTGGTCATTACCCACTTTGGCCGTATTCCGCATGTGGGCGAATACTTTTATATCGGCCAATGGCGTATCGAAGTCGTGGACTTAGACGGCCCGCGTATCGACAAACTCTTGCTGCAGCGTGCGCCGCAAACACAGCTCGAACCCGACGTTTGATTTGGCTTAGCTCAACAGTTCGGAAAATTCTTCGGCAGGCAGTGGATGCCCCATCCAGAAGCCTTGGATCAAGTCGCAGCCACGCTCACGCAGCAACTCGAACTGGCCGGGCAGTTCCACACCCTCGGCCACCACCGTGATACCCATTGAACCGGCCATCGACAAAATCGCGCTGGTCAGTGATAGGTCTTCGGGGTTGCACAACAGGCCGGAAATAAAGCTCTTATCAATTTTCAAGCCATCCACCGGCACGCGGCGCAAATGGCTAAGGCTGGAATAGCCGGTGCCAAAATCATCGAGCCAAATCTTGACACCCAGCTGACGCAGCTTCATCAACAGCTCATTGGTTCCAGACTCGTTATCCAGCACCGCCGTTTCCGTCAACTCAAGATGCAGGCGATCGGCCGTTAGCCCACTTTGCGCAAGCGCCGTGGTGACTTGTTCGAGTAATGCACCGCTACGCAGCTGGCGCGCAGACACATTGACGGAAACGAAAGGACGCCCCTCACTACCCGGTAGCGCCGGCCACGTGGCCGCGTCCATACAGGCTTGGCGAAGCGCGCGCAGCCCCAATACTTCAATCAAACCGCTTTGCTCGGCCACTTCAATGAAAATAGACGGTGGAATGGGGCCTTCGCTGGGGTGATTCCAGCGCAACAGCGATTCTGCCCCCATCAACGTTTTATCTGACGCACGATGGATGGGCTGGTAGGCAAGACTCAATTCCCCGCGCTCCCAAGCGCCGCGCAGATCGTGCTCCATTCGCGCGCGCCGCTCAATCGCCAAATCCATCGACCGGCTATAGAAACGGTAGCAATTTTTGCCCGCCATTTTGGCTTGATACATGGCGATATCGCCGTGTTTCATCAGCAGCGAAGCATTGCTCGCATCTTCGGGAAAGATTGCCGCACCAATGGATGCGCCTAACTGCAGCTGGCGCCCGTACAGCAACAAAGGCTCACTGAGTTCTAGCACCAAGCGCTCAGCCAAGCGCACCACTTGGTTACGCACATTGCCTTCCGGGTTCGCAGCACCCGCCTGCAGCAAAATAACAAACTCATCGCCACCAAAGCGGGCCACCAGTGCATCCACATCAGGCAAAGACTGCACCGCACGCTGGATGCGCATTGCCACCTGCAACAGCACCTCGTCACCCGCTTCGTGCCCTAATGTGTCGTTGATTTGCTTGAAGTCATCAATGTCGGTGAACAACAGCGCGAGCTGCCGCCCTGCACCCTGCAGTTCGCGCAAACGCCGGTCTAATGATTCACGGAACGCAAGCCTATTGGCCAAGCCAGTGAGCGAATCACTATAGGCCACGCGACGAATATCACGATCGTGCCTTGCCACACCCGCACGCATGCGATCAAACGCGCGCACGAGATCGCCAACCTCATCGGTACGGTTTGTCTCAGGAATCCGTGAAGCAAAGTCACCGGCTTCAATTTGCTTGGCCGCCATCCCCAGCATGCGAATCGGCTTCACCAGTTGCCGCTGCACCAGCAGCGCTGCACCTAATGACAGCAGCGCAAGCCCTAGGCTAAGCCCCAACATCCAAGCTCGGCTGTGCTGATTGACTTCGTGTAAACGCTCACGCAGCTCGCTCAGTACATGAGTTTCAGCGCGCGCCATTGGGGCCAAAGAATAGCCAATGCGCACCCCGCCAAGCCGCTCCTCACCGATCATGATGGGACTAGAGGCATCAAGCACTTCACCGAACTTCAGTGAGCGCGGCTCCGATGCCGAAATAATTTGTTTGGCCAACGGGTCGTCCATCAGCCGGCCGTACGATGCGATATCGCCAGACCCATCATGCAAAATGCGGCCTTGCGTGTCGTACACCAGCACGTAGTCAACGTCAGGCACGCGCAGCGCGCGTCGCGCCAGTGCCCCTACGGCATCCAAATCAAAGTAATACAGCGGATTCGTTAACGCATCTGCAAGCTGGCGTACTTGCGCATCACTACTGCTACGCAACTGCTCAAGCAGCAAGACGTGCGTGCTTTGGCTGGACACCTCCACCATCTCGCTCTGGCTTTGTCGCTGGCGCTGCCAAAGCAGCGCTAAAATCAGCAGTACGATACCCAGCAGCAGAGCAATTGAAATCTGAAACTTGGATTGCAAATTCAACCGGAGGCGTTTCATTCAACCTCCAAACGCACACGCTGCACGCCTTTGCCCAACTGATCTAAGCCGCGACGGTCTGCTTGGGTAATCGGCACAAAATGGGCCGTCCCCATAAATTTACGCAGTGCGTCCCCGGCGACTGGGTCTTGCGCCGCCTCTAGCAATACCTTGCTCAACAGCCTTTCCACCTCTGGGGCTAAACCATTGCGCGCCATCATTAGTGCACGCGGCACAGCCTCGGTGGTGCCAATTACTCGAAAATCGTGACGGAAGCCAGGCGGCACACGCTGCGGGCTGAGCCAATCCACGTTACTCACCACGCCCGCATCCACCAGCCGCTTATGCACCCATGTGCTGATATTGAGCTCTGTGCGCGCAAACACGTAGCCCACGCGATCATTCGCTGGCATATCAATAGGCGAAAGCAGCTGCTCCAACCCTAGGCCTTGTTGCAGCAAATAGGCCGCTGGCAGGTAATAGGCGCTTGTTGAATACGGTGATTGGAAGGCGACCCGATGGCCGCGCAAATCCTGCAGGGATTGAATGGGGCTGTCGTTGCGAACGAAGAACACGCCGTGATAGTGGGTTACCCCGTCACGTTCGGTCAGCAAAAACGAATGTGCGACATTGCGGTATTCCAATACCGCCGCATTGCCCGCCGTTTCATTCAATAAATCAACCCGGCCACGCCGCAGATAGCTGGTCATCTGCTGTAGGTCTTTGGCCATCAAAATGCGCCCGCTGCGAATCCCCACGGGTGCCATCTTGGGCACAACATAATCAAGCAGCGGCTTGAGCTGTTCGTAATGCGCTTTTGGGTCGTCACTCACCCGCCCCAGCACCAGCACGCTAGCTTCGTCTTGCGGGCTGGAACCCTGGGCACTGGCATTCGGCCCATTCGCAAGCAATAGACTGGCCACACACGCCAATACAAACAAGAAATGACGCATTACTGGCAACAGCCCTCGCTAATCCCCTTGCACTAGGCTAACCGATTTCTCTCATTCCAGGGACTGTCCGGCCAATCTTGCCATCCGCTGCGCGTCCGCCAGCACGCCGCGCAACAGGCGCACGTCGGCACTGTCTAAATTGGCGCGCAAATAAAGCCGTCGCAGCTTACGCATCGCAGACTCGGGGGCGCGCCCTTTATGGAAGTCGATTTGCTCTAAGGTGTCGGCCAACTGCCCGAAGAACCCCTCTAGCTCCGCGTGACTTGCCACCACTTCGGTAGGCGGCGGCGTGCGTACATCCACCTGCGGCGCAGCATGCCCCAGCAAGGTGCAGCGCAGCTCGTAACTAAGCACCTGTACCGCCGCAGCGAGATTGAGCGAGCTAAACGCCGGGTCCGAAGGAATATGCACAGCCGCATGGCAAAGCTGTAGCTCCTCATTTTCAAGCCCAGTGCGCTCGCGCCCAAAAACCAGCGCCACCGGCCCACCTGCGGCCGCCAGCACCGCACGCTGCGCCGCATCACGCGGGTGCAGCGGTTCTAGTTGGATTTTCCGATTGCGCGCCGTTGCCCCCAGCACCCAGCGGCAGTCGGCCACCGCCTCGGCCAAGCTTGCAAACACCGGCGCAGCTGCAACCAAATCATCGGCCCCTGCGGCCATGGCCTGCGTGTCGTGATTGGGTGCTTTTTCCGGGGCCACCAGCACCAGCTGCGACAGCCCCATCGTCTTCATCGCCCGCGCTGCGGAGCCGATATTGCCAGGATGCTGCGTGCCAACCAGCACAATCCGTAAATTCTTGGCGATTTCTTGCACGCCATTAGATGGTTCATTCATGTGCAAATGGTAAACTTTCCTGCCGACCCTTGCGTCGGATCTGTTCTTTTCCGCCACTCGTTCCCTTTCCTCTTTCAGCTTTGAGGTGCTTTCGCCATGCAAAAACCCGTCGTCAACGTCATGGTCAAGGCAGCCCGCTCCGCCGGTAACGTGCTTCTGCGCAATATGAACCGGCTCGACGCTATCAATGTGATCGAAAAAGATCGCTTGGACTACGCCAGCGAAGTGGACGAGCAGGCCGAGCAAGCGGTGATCAAAGAACTGCGCCGCGCTTACCCTGATGCCGCCTTTATGGGGGAAGAAAGCGGCATTCAGGGACGCAAAGGCAGCAATATGCTGTTCGTGATCGACCCGCTCGACGGCACCAGCAACTACCTGCACGGGTTCCCGCACTGGTGCGTTTCGATCGCCCTTGTTGAATTGGGTGAAGTCCAGCACGGCGTGATTTTTGACCCACTGCGCAACGAACTCTTTACCGCCAGCCGTGGCAGCGGCGCTGTGCTGAACGACCGTCGCATTCGCGTGGCTGAGCGTAAAGACTTGAACGGCGCCATGCTGGCCACCGGCTTCTCACCGCGCGAGCGCGATCGCGCCCCGGCCCAGTTGGAATGCCTGCGCGAACTGCTACGCAGCGCCGAAGACGTTCGCCGCACCGGTTCGGCTGCACTTGACCTCGCCTACGTGGCCTGCGGCCGCAGCGATGCCTTCTTTGAAGCGGGCCTAAAGCCTTGGGATATCGCTGCTGGCGTGCTGTTGGTGCGCGAAGCTGGTGGCCGCGTATGTGACTTCAAGGGCAGCCAGACTGGCCCAATGGACGCACGCGGCATTCATGGCCGCCAAATCATCGCGGCCAACCAGAAAATTAGCGCTGAGCTACAAAACGTTGTGGTGCAGTCGGGCTTCGCCGCCGCGTTCAACTAAGCTCCCACTTCCACCATGCCCTTATCGCCATGCCGTTATGGCGATAAGGCATCACGCAGCAAGCCCATGCGCGCGAAGATGGCGTCATGGCCGAATACACCCCCCCCGGCACCCGCTGGTTGCATCTTCCCTCACCGTTTCCGATGAAGCGCGGCGGTGCGCTGGTTAGCGCCCGCATGGCTTATGAAACCTGGGGTCAGCTCGACGCAGGCAAGAGCAATGCAGTGCTCGTTCTCACCGGCATGTCCCCCGATGCCCACGCCGCCAGCAGCGCCGAGAATCCAGCGCCGGGCTGGTGGGAATGGATGATCGGCCCCGGCAAGCCGATCGACACCAACCGTTGGTTCGTCATCTGCGTCAATGCGCTTGGCAGCTGCAAAGGCAGCACCGGGCCTGCCTCAGTGAACCCCAGCACGGGCGACCTCTACCGGCTCGACTTCCCCGATCTTTCCATCGAAGACGGCGCAGACGCGGCCGCCGCCGTTGTACATGCGCTTGGCATCGAACAACTGGCCTGCGTGGTGGGCAACTCGATGGGCGGCATGACCGCGCTCTCCCTGCTTGCGCGCCACCCAGCCATTGCCCGCAGCCATATCAATATCTGCGGAGCCGCGCGCGCCCTGCCGTTTTCGATTGCCATTCGCTCGCTACAGCGCGAAGCCATTCGCCTTGATCCACATTGGAATAATGGCCAGTACAGCGAAGAAGACTATCCGGAAAACGGTATGCGCATGGCGCGCAAACTGGGGGTGATTACTTACCGCTCAGCATTGGAATGGGATGGACGCTTTGGCCGCGTGCGGCTAGATTCCGAACGCCGCGACGACGATGAGCCCTTCGGCATGGAGTTCGAGGTCGAAAGTTACCTCGAAGCCCATGCCCGCCGCTTCGTGCACCGCTACGACCCCAATACCTATCTTTATCTCAGCCGCTCGATGGATTGGTTCGACCTTGGTGAGCCCCATGCAGGCGACACGCTTACCGGGCTTGCCACCATCCACGGCGTGCAGCGCGCGCTCGTTATTGGCGTTAAAACCGACATCCTATTTCCCATCCAGCAGCAGGAGGAAATCGCCGCGGGCCTGCGCAACGCTGGATGCGATACACGCTTTCTCCCCATGCCGTCCCCACAGGGCCACGACGCCTTCTTAGTGGACGAAGAACGCTTCGCTCCCGCCGTCGCCGGGTTCCTGCGCGTACTCCCAAATGAAAATTTCATTACAGAAATGGTGGCGTAATCCAAACTTCCCGCTATACTAGCCAGCTTCCACGCCGAAGTGGCGGAATCGGTAGACGCAGCGGACTCAAAATCCGCCGCCCTTAAAAGCGTGTGGGTTCGAGTCCCACCTTCGGCACCAAGTTTTACTAACGGGTTCGCAGCAATGCGAGCCCGTTTTTTATGCATTGACGAATTTATTACAGCTCCCTTGAGTTAGTATCGGGACGAAGCTGAATAAGCACTTGAATGAAGCAATCCTGCCGTCAATGTCAACACCCCGGTTTCTTGCTGGGTTTGCTTGGTCAACTACTGATCAAGTCGTTGTTGTTGCTGCTCATAAGTACCTGCGCATATGCCGCGGGTACCTCGCCCAAGCTGGTGGACTATTCCCACCGCGTTTGGACCGCGCACGACGGGCTTCCGCACAACACTATTTTGAGCATCGCCCAAACCCAAGAAGGCTATTTGTGGCTCGCCACTTGGGAGGGGCTCGCGCGGTATAACGGCAGTACCTTCAAAGTATTCGACCGCAATAGCCAGCCCGCGCTTCGCGATAGCGCAACAGTGGTTTTACATACAGGCCAAAAAGGCGTGCTTTGGTTTGCCGATACGCGCGGCAACCTAGGCCGCTGGAGCCCCGGCAATCAGATTCGCTATTGGGGCAAACCAGAAGGCCTCCCCGACGCAGGAATCGACGGCATTTTTGAAGCCGCAAATGGCGATGTTTGGATCACCTTCAATGGCCTCGGCTTGGGACGGCTCACCCCCACGGCAAGCCAATTTAAACTCATCCAGCCGCAAAACCATACGCAAAACTTTGTTGGCATCCGCCCAACCTTAGATCGTACAGGTCGCCTATGGGTCGGCAGCCTGCAAGGGCTTTTATACGTGGAAGGCAATAAGCTGCTGCCCGCACCGGCTGCATTTAATCTCCCCACCGGCGTTGCATGGCCATACCAAGCACCGGATGGAACAATTTGGATCGTTGCAGGAAACCAGCTCTATCAATTGAACGATACCCGGCTTCAACATATCCACACGCTTCCTCCGGAGCTACGCGTTACCGCGCTCTTGCAAGACCACTACGGCGCGCTCTGGTTGGGCACGGAGAACCGAGGCATTTTGCGCCTAAGCGAACACGGCCTTGAAACAGTGGGCGCCAAGATGGGGCTACCCGAAGGGCGTATCGCCAGCCTGATCGAAGATCAAGAACACAATGTTTGGGCGGCCACCAATGGCGGCTTGTATCGCCTGCGCGAAGCGCTGTTCAGTACGGTTGGCCTGCAGACTGGGCTAAGCAATGCCTTTGTCCGCACGCTTGCGGAAGACGCCCAGCACACCTTATGGCTGGGTGGCAGCGGCGGCCTAGATGCCATGAACCCTGTTGGCAGCATCCGCCACATCCCACTCCAGCCCAGCACGGACAAGCAAGGTGATGTTTCCGTTTTGTCTCTTCTTGCCGATGGCCACACGCTCTGGGTGGGCACCTATGGGGATGGCTTATACGAGCTTCGCAACGGCGTTTCGGTACGTCGCTACGGCCGCCGAGACGGGCTGTTAAGCAACCACGTGCGCGCATTGGCAAGGGCGGCCGACGGCAGCCTCTGGATCGGCACGCGGCAGGGCGTATTTCAACTGCGCGACGGGGTGATTCAATCACTGAACACGCCCGGCATGCCAAGCACGCTCATTCACGCCCTACTCGATAGCGGCAGGGCACTTTGGATCGGTGCGCAGTCGGGGCTATACCGCTACGCAGACGGAAGTGCCTCCAAAATTCCGCTGGGTGATGCAGGTGAACCCATCCGTGCGCTTGCGCTCTACCTCAACCCCACGAATCGTGCGCTATGGGTTAGCAGCGATCGCGGGCTATGGCGCCTGCTTAATCAAAAGATTAGCCATATCGGTATTGAACAAGGGCTTCCCATCGATGCCGTGTTCCAAATGGCGCAAGACAACGACGGTTCTGCGTGGATCGGTAGCAATCGTGGCGTTTTGCGCCTGAGCTATCTGCAACTGCGTGAAGTAGCCAATGGCACCGCGCCGCGCATCAATGCTGAAGTGTTCGACAACCGCGACGGCATGAGCAACGCGCAAGTCAACGGCGGCGCAGGCACCAGCACATTGCTCACGCACGATGGCCGCGTCTGGTTTGCCACAGCCGAAGGCGCAGCCTCTGTACAGCCGCAGCGGCTCCTCCACTACCGCACCCAGTCGGCACCTGCGACGGTGGTAGAAGGGCTGCTGGTGGACGGCACCGATACCCCTATCCCCGAGCAAGGCAGCGTCAATCTACCCGCTGGGACGCGCCGTATTGCGATTACGTGGGCGGGCCTGAACTTTGTTTCACCGCAAAGCATCCGCTATCGCACGCAGCTTGAAGGCTACGACAACGCATGGACCGCGCGCGGCAACCAACACTTAGCCGAATTTACTGCACTTGGGCCAGGCCACTATACCTTTAGGGTAGAAGCATCGATCGGCGATCACGGCAGCATGGGGCAAGCCGCTGTGCTGCACTTTCAAATTGAACCGTTCTGGTGGCAACGCACAACGGTACAAGCCATCGCCTTGCTTGTTTTACTGCTCGCCATTTGGTTTATCTATCGTCTGCGCATGCGCAGTTATCACCGCAACGCAGAACGGCTTGAACTGCTCGTTGGCGAGCGCACATCCGACCTACAGCGGCAAACGCTTGCGCTGCAGCACGCCAATGAAGAAAAGAGCACGCTTGCCGAACGCCTGCGCGAACAAGCTGAGCTTTTTGAGCGCCAAGCCTACCAAGATGCACTCACAGGGCTACCCAACCGCCGCGCATTCGACACGGTGCTGGCCCGCGAATTTGCCAATGCTCACCGCAACAACCAACCACTTTGTTTTGTTGCACTCGATATCGACCACTTCAAGCGCATTAACGACACCTACTCGCACGCCATCGGCGATCTTGTATTGAAAACCGTTGGCCAGTTGTTGCAAAACGTCGCGCGCGAATCGGATTTTGCCGCCCGCGTGGGGGGCGAAGAATTTGCGGTTCTACTAAACGATGATCGCATTGAAGACGCGCAAACAATGTGCGAACGCCTGCGCGAAAATTTCCACGCCACCCAGAACTGGGCTGATATTGAAGGGCTTCAGGTTACATTTAGCGCCGGACTTGTGCGCCTAAGTACTGGTGATGCAAACCCACAACAGCTTATGGACCGCGCCGATGCCGCGCTCTATCAAGCCAAACGTGATGGCCGCGATCGTATCTGCACGGCATAAGCGCCTCTACGTGCAGTCAACCAAAGATCCGCGCTAGAATAGCGAATCATGAAAAAAGAACTCGAAACTCTGCTGCGTAAAAACCACGACTGGGCAGAACGCGTCACGCTCGAACATCCTGATTTTTTCGAGCAACTCTCTAAGCAGCAAGCACCTAAGTACCTTTGGATCGGTTGCTCCGATTCACGCGTACCGGCGAACCAAGTCATTGATCTTGTTCCGGGCGAAGTATTCGTACACCGCAACATCGCCAATGTAATGGTGCACACCGACCTCAATTGCATGTCCACCATCCAATTTGCCGTGGACGTGCTCAAGGTGCGGCATATCTTGGTGGTAGGCCATTACGGTTGCGGCGGCGTCGGTGCAGCTCTGCACGGTACAAGGTTAGGCCTTGCCGACAACTGGATCCGCCACGTTGGCGATGTGAAGCAAAAGCACTCTGATCTACTGAACGCTTTGCCAGAAGACCAGCGCCATGACGCACTGTGTGAGCTCAATGCCATTGATCAAGCCTCGAACGTTTGCGTGTCCACCATCATTAGCGATGCTTGGGCGCGCGGGCAGCAGCTCGCCATCCACGGCTGGGTGTATAGCCTGAAAGACGGCATCGTGCGCGAGCTCGCAATGGACGTCGATTCCCCCGAGACATTGAGATCGGTATATACCAATGCGATTGCAGAAGTCGGCAAACGCCGTGGAATTACTCTTTAATCACCTTTAAGTCTCCATTTACAGAGACAAAAAAAGCGGGCGCAAGGCCCGCTTTTTTATGCTTGAAGGAAAGAGCGCTTACGCGCCCTCGCCCTCGGTCACAGCCTTGATCGACAGGCGGATGCGGCCCTGCTTGTCCACTTCCAGCACCTTGACCTTGACCAGATCACCTTCCTTCAGCACATCGGAGACCTTCTCCACACGTTCGCTGGAGATCTGCGACACGTGTACCAGACCATCCTTACCCGGTGCGATGGTGACGAACGCGCCGAAGTCCATGATCTTGGCAACCTTGCCCTCGTAGATGCGGCCCGGTTCAACGTCGGAGGTGATCTGTTCGATGCGCTGCTTCGCGGCTTGGCCAGCAGCAGCATTGACCGAGGCAACGGTAATCGTACCGTCGTCTTGGATATCGATCTGGGTGCCGGTTTCCTTGGTGATCGCTTGGATCACCGAACCGCCCTTGCCGATCACTTCACGGATCTTGTCGGGGTGGATCTTGATGGTGATCAGACGCGGCGCGTAATCCGACAATTCCGGACGCGCTTCGGTGATGGCCTTGGACATTTCACCAAGGATATGCAGACGACCCTGCTTGGCCTGCGCCAGCGCGGTCTTCATGATTTCTTCGGTGATCCCTTGGATCTTGATATCCATCTGCAGCGCGGTGATGCCGTGGTCGGAACCGGCCACCTTGAAATCCATATCGCCGAGGTGATCTTCGTCACCCAAGATGTCCGACAGCACCACATAGTTACTGTCTTCCTTCACCAGACCCATGGCGATACCAGCCACCGGGCGCTTCAGCGGCACACCGGCGTCCATCAGGGCGAGCGAGCTGCCGCAGACCGAGGCCATCGACGAAGAACCGTTCGACTCGGTGATTTCCGATACCACGCGAATGGTGTACGGGAAGGCTTCCATCCCCGGCATCATGGCCAGCACGCCGCGCTTAGCAAGACGACCGTGGCCGATTTCGCGACGCTTCGGCGCGCCAAAGCGGCCAGTTTCACCCACCGAATAGGGCGGGAAGTTGTAATGGAACAGGAAGTGTTCTTTCCACTCGCCCGCCACGTCATCCATGATCTGGCCGTCGCGCGCGGTACCCAGCGTGGTGATCACCAGCGCCTGGGTTTCGCCACGGGTGAACAGCGCCGAACCGTGCACGCGCGGCAGCACGCCCACCTTGCAGCTGATCGCACGCACGTCCGACAGCGCACGGCCGTCGATACGCACCTTGGTGGACAGCACCGAGTCGCGCAGAGTGTGGTATTCCAGCTCGCCAAATTCTTTGGCAAGTTCCGCCGAGGCCCAGCCTTCGGCTTCCGCACGGCCCGCCAGTGTTTCCATCACGTCTTTCTTGATCGCCGAGATGGCGTCGCGGCGCTGCAGCTTGTCGCGCACTTGGAACGCTTCGGCCAGCTTGCTGCCCACAGCTTCCTTCAGCGCAGCGATCAGCGCTACGTTCTTTTCCGGAGCCTGCCAGGTGCTGGCGGGGGTATTGGCTTCTGCTACCAATTCGTTGATGGCTTGAATGGCCTTTTGCATTTCGCGGTGACCAAACACCACCGCGCCCAGCATCACGTCTTCCGACAGTTCCTTGGCTTCCGATTCCACCATCAGCACGGCGCTCGCGGTACCGGCAACAACGAGCTCTAGCTCGGAGTCTTTCAGCTCGGTCACGCTCGGGTTGAGGATGTATTGGCCGTTCTTGTAGCCCACCTTGGCCGCACCGATGGGGCCCTGGAAGGGCGTGCCGCACAGCGCCAACGCAGCCGAAGCGCCGATCAGCGCAGGAACGTCGCCCTCAATTTCCGGGTTCAGCGACATCAACGTGGCGATGATCTGCACTTCGTTTTTGTAGTCTTCCGGGAACAGCGGGCGGATCGGGCGGTCGATCAGGCGGCTGATCAGGGTTTCCTTCTCGGTTGCGCGGCCTTCGCGCTTGAAGAAACCACCCGGGATGCGGCCACCGGCGTAGAACTTTTCTTGGTAATCGACAGTCAGCGGGAAGAAGTCTTGACCTTCACGCGCCGACTTCGCGGCAACGGCGGTGACCAGCACTTCGGTGCCATCAACCTTGACCAGCACTGCGCCGCCAGCCTGACGGGCGATTTCGCCGGTTTCGAGGGTGACCTGATGGTTGCCGTATTGGAAGGTTTTACTAATCTTTGCCACGATGGAATCCTTGATGTCTGGTGCGCTAACGCAGGCAAGCCCCGCTTGCTGCGCTGCATCGCTCGTCACGATGCGAAATGCGGCTAGGCCGCGCCGATAAAATTTTCAGGTACTTCTAAAACGAACCGCGGCGCATCGCTGCGCCGCGGTGGGTAGATCGATTAACGACGCAGGCCAAGTTTGCCAATCAGCGCCTTATAGCGCTCTGCGTCTTTCTTGTGCAGATAGTCGAGCAGGCTGCGGCGGCGGTTGACCATCATCAGCAGACCACGACGGCTGTGGTGATCCTGCTTATGCGCCTTGAAATGCTCGGTGAGCTGTTCGATGCGGGCGGTCAGCAGAGCGACCTGCACTTCCGGCGAACCGGTGTCGTTGTCGCCGCGCTTGTGTTCGTTAATAACTTTTTGTGTATCGATGGACATGCTGTGCCTCGTAGTCGCATAACCGGCAGGAACGAAGAAACGCCTCGCACCGCCCGGTTCGCCGGGGTGATAAAAAATTGAATGTGCTCAAATGAGCAGCGGAATTATAACGCGACTCTGCCAAGACGGGCAACGCACCTGGGTGTTGCCTATTCAGGCTGCGGGCGAAACATCCGCGCCGGGCGCAAGCCGCCATCGGCATCGACCTCGCCAAGACCCAGACCACGGCCGTGCTCATCCAGTATCGCCACCTGCTGGCCCAGTGGCGAATAAGGCCCGCGCAGCCCTTGCCCGTGACACAAACGCTGCGCTTGAACAGTGTTCACACGCACTTCTGGCCACGACGCCATGCCCGCTTCAATCGGCAGCAGGCAGGCTTCTAGTACGCGCTCCCCAGCCTGTTCGCGCAGCGCTTCTAATGCGTCTAATGTCCACATCCTAGGCTCGCGAAATGGGTCCACCCACAGCCTACGCAGCTCCGCGACGTGCGCGCCGCAGCCAAGCAGTTCACCGAGATCACGCACAAGGCTGCGCACATACGTGCCTGAGCCACATTCCACATGCAAGCGCAATTGCGGAACATCACCATCGAGCAGGTCGGCCGCGTTGAGCAAATCGAAGCGGTGCACTTCAATCTCGCGTGCGTCCACTTCAATCACTTCACCGCGTCGCGCTTTTAGGTACAGCGGCTCGCCGCCGCGCTTGAGCGCAGAATAAATCGGCGGGCGCTGCTGGATGCGCCCAGTGAGTTGGCGCAGCGCAGCGTCGATCATATCGATCGTTAACGCCGCCACAGGCCGTTCACGCAACACCTGCCCTTCGGCGTCGTCGGTATCGGTCACAACGCCCAAGCGTGCGACTGTTTCATACGCTTTGCGCGCACCGAGCAGCCCACCCGCAATTTTGGTGGCCTCACCAAAACACACGGGAAGTAAGCCTGTAGCAAGCGGATCAAGGCTGCCGGTATGGCCGCCTTTTTCAGCGCGAAATAAATGGCGCACGCGCTGCAAGGCTTGGTTAGACGACAAGCCTTGTGGTTTGTCGAGCAGCAGCAAACCGTCTAAGCGACGAAAGACAGTACGCGAACGACGCTCGCGCGAATTATTCGTCTTGGCCACGGGGGCGCAGATCGTCGAGATCACGCAGCAAATTATCGATACGTTCGCCGCGATCCACCGACTCATCGTAGTGGAAGTGCAGCTCCGGCACGTGCCGCAGCTTGACTGCACGCGCCAACTGGTAGCGAATCTCCGGTGCCAGTGCTTTAAGCGCCTTCACTGTTTCTGCCGCACGCTCAGACTGCAGCACGGTGACGAACACTTTGGCATGCGCCATGTCGCGGGTCACTTCAACGTCGGACACACTGGACGAAGCCAAGCCGTGCTCGCGCACGAACGCATGTACCAACGTACCCAGCTCACGACGGAGCTGGGCAGAAACGCGGTCGGTGCGATGAAAAGATTTTTGTGCCATAGCCTCACCCACGCCTTACAGCGTGCGCTGCACCTCGATACGCTCGAAGCACTCGATCTTATCGCCGGGCTTCACTTGATCGTAGCCCTTCACGCCAATGCCGCACTCGGTGCCGTTGCGCACTTCGTCCACATTGTCTTGGAAGCGGCGCAGCGAATCGAGTTCGCCCGAGAAGATCACGGTGTCGTCGCGCAGCACGCGGATCGGCTTGCCCTTGCGGATCACGCCTTCCACCACCACCGAGCCAGCAATCGAGCCAAACTTGGAATGACGGAACACCTGCTGCACTTCGGCGGTACCGATAATTTCTTCGCGCACTTCCTTGCCCAGCACGCCCGACGCAATTTGCTTCACCTGATCGATCACGTCATAGATGATCGAGAAGTAGCGAAGATCAATGCCGTTGTTTTCGATCAACTTACGCGCCGAGGCATCGGCACGCACGTTGAAGCCGATCACCGCCGCCTTCGACGTTGCCGCCAGCTGTGCATCGGATTCGGTGATGCCACCCACGCCCGAGCCAATCACGTTGATCTTGATCTGATCGTTCGACAGGCCCGTGAGTGCTTCACGCAGGGCCTGCATGGTGCCGTGCACGTCGGCCTTCACCACCAAGTTCAGGCTGAGCTGGCTTGCACCATCGCCCATCTGCGCCAAGATGTCTTCCATGCGGTTGCCTGCCGATGCAACAAGGCGCAGCTCACGGCGCTTGGTATCACGCTGCTGGGCCACATCTTTGGCGAGGCGTTCATCGGCCACCACCACGAAATCGTCGCCCGCTTCCGGCACACCGGACAGACCAAGGATCTGCACAGGAATCGACGGGCCAGCCGACTGCACTTGGCTGCCCGTTTCATCAAACAGCGCACGCACGCGGCCATACTGAATGCCGCAGACAAGATAGTCGCCCTTGTTGAGCTCGCCTTGCTGCACCAGCACCGTAGCCACCGGGCCACGGCCCTTATCGAGTGCCGATTCAATGACCACACCCGTGGCGCGGCCTTCCGGCACTGCCTTGAGGTCGAGCACTTCGGCCTGCAGCAAGATCGCATCCAGTAGGTCGTCAACACCTTGACCCGTTTTCGCCGACAGCTCCACCATCTGCACGTCGCCACCGAAATCTTCGGACACCACTTCGTGCGCCAGCAGGTCACTCTTCACGCGTGACGGATCGGCATCGGCTTTATCAATTTTGTTGATCGCCACGATCAACGGAACCTTCGCCACCTTGGCGTGCTGAATGGCTTCCACCGTCTGCGGCATCACACCGTCATCGGCGGCCACCACCAACACCACGATGTCGGTGAGCTTGGCACCACGCTGACGCATTTGGGTAAACGCGGCGTGACCGGGGGTATCGAGGAAACTCACCACACCCTTCGGCGTTTCAACATGGTACGCACCGATGTGCTGAGTAATGCCACCGGCTTCACCCGGCGCCACCTTGGTGCGGCGAATGTAGTCGAGCAGCGAGGTTTTACCGTGGTCAACGTGACCCATGATGGTCACTACCGGCGGACGCACCGTCAAATCGCCCTGTACTTCTTCAGTCAAAGCCAGCAATTCGGACTCGGCGTCGTTGGCTTCTGCTGCAACCGCCTTATGGCCCAGTTCTTCGGTAACCAGCACCGCGGTATCGTGGTCGATGGTTTGGGTGATGGTCACCATCACGCCCATCTTGAACAGCGCCTTGACCACATCGCCGCCCTTTACCGCAAGCTTCTGCGCAAGATCGGCCACGGTGATCGCATCACCGATCGCCACTTCACGCACCACAGGATCCACTGGCTTATTGAAGCCAGTACCCGTGCGCGACTGATCCATTGCGCGCTTGCCCGGCTTCGCCTTGCCGCGCGCACCACCGCCACCACGGCGCGAACGATCGCCGTCGTTTAAATGCAGCTTGCCAGCAAAACGCGAGGCGCTATCACTTTCTTCCGCCCCCGATTGCATTGAGTGCGAACCACGGTGCGGCTTCGGCTTCGCCGCTGTACTGGAGCGCTCGGCCTCACGTACAGGTGCTGCGGGTTTCGCATGGCCATGCCCGTGCGATTTCGTTTTGCTTGCTGCAGCGGCCTCCAGTTTCACCTCGGCCTCAACCTCGGCTTCTACGACCTGCTCTGCGGCCTTTGCGGCTTCACGTGCTTCCGCCTCTTGTTCAAGACGACGCTTTTCGGCCTGTGCTTCAGCACGCACACGGTCTTTTTCTGCGAGCTCTTGCTGCTCGGCTAAATTGCGCGCGCGCGATTCTTCAAGCTTACGCAGCGCATCGGCGCGCTCAGCATCCAGCCTTTCAGCGGTGCTTAAACCACCCGCCTTACCAGCGCCCGGTTTAAGCGTGATTTTCTTACGCGTGGTCACCTCAACCGTGCTGCTACCGCGCCCGCTCTTACCCGCTGCGCCAACCGTAATTTCCTGTTTGCGGCTGCGATTCAGAACGATTTTACCCGGCGCGATTGCTTCGTCTGGGCTGCTCTCGGCTTTCCCGTGCGCACGACGCAAAAAGCCGTGTAGCTTGAGCTTTTCAGCACTCGTGATGACCTGATCTGGACCACTGAACTTCATGCCGGCCTCAGCCAGCTGCTCGAGCAGTTTATCGACCGGTGTATTCACCAGTTCGGCCAGCTTGCGGATGGTAGTTTGCTGCGACATTCGATTTCGTTGTCCTAGGCCATCTTGGAAGATGGCCAACATATGTGAATTGTAGGAAGACGGGTTTATTCAAACCAATGCTTACGCGCTTCCATAATCAGCGCGGCGGCACGTTCTTCGCCCATGTCTTCAATATCGGCGATTTCGTCCGTCGCCATTTCGGCCAAATCTTCACGCGTGCAAACGCCGCGCTCGGCCAGCGCATAGGCGGTTGCTTCGTTCATACCTGCCAGCTCCAGAAGGTCTGCTGCGGGCTGGCGATCTTCCAAGCCTTCCTCTGCGGCCAGCGCATCGTTTAGCAAGGCATCGCGCGCGCGCGAACGCAGTTCTTCCACAACGTCTTCGTCGAAACCGTCCACTGCCAGCAGTTCGGCCACCGGCACATACGCGATTTCTTCAACAGTGGAGAAGCCTTCACCCACCAAGATACCGGCGATTTCATCGTCCACTTCCAGCTTGTCGACGAACAGCTTACGCGCCGCGCCCTGCTCGGCTTCAGACTTCGCCTGCACTTGGTCTGCGGTCATTACGTTGAGCTGCCAGCCGGTCAGACGGCTAGCAAGACGCACGTTCTGGCCGCCGCGACCGATGGCCTTGGCAAGATTTTCTTCAGCCACCGCCAGATCCATTGCATGCTTGTCTTCATCGACGATGATCGACTGCACTTCCGCCGGGGCCATCGCGTTGATCACGAACTGCGCCGGGTTATCGCTCCATAGCACGATGTCCACGCGCTCGCCGTTCAACTCATTTGTGACCGCCTGTACGCGCGAACCGCGCATACCAATGCAGGCACCGATCGGATCGGTGCGGTTATCGTGCGCCAGCACCGCGATTTTGGCGCGGTCACCCGGATCGCGGGCACAGGCCATGATCGACACCAAGCCTTGGCCCACTTCTGGCACTTCCAGCTTAAACAGCTCCATCATGAACTCAGGCGCGGCGCGGCTGATAAACAGCTGCGGGCCGCGCTGTTCGGAGCGCACGTCAAACAGGTAGCCGCGCACACGGTCGCCGGTGCGTAGCACGTCACGCGGGATGCCCTTATCTTTCGCAATGATGGCTTCGGCGTTGCCGCCGAGGTCCACATAAATATTGCCGCGCTCAACGCGTTTCACCACGCCTGTTACCAGCTCGCCCACGCGGTCTTTCCACGCGTCCACCACCTGCTGACGCTCGGCCTCGCGCACGCGCTGCACGATCACCTGTTTGGCGGCCTGCGCAGCAATGCGCCCAAACCCGGGGTTTTCAATTTGTTCTTCGATATAGTCGCCCACTTCCACTTCGTCGCTATCGTCCAGTGCGTCCATCAGGCGCAACTGGCGATCCGGAGATTCCATCACTACATCGTCGGCCACCACTTCCCAACGGCGGAACGTTTCGTAACTACCGTCCTTGGGGTCGATCTGCACGCGCACCAACACGTCTTGGTCGATGTAGCGTTTCTTTGCCGCCGAGGCGAGCGCCGCTTCAATGGCTTCCAGAATCACCGACTCCGGCACACCCTTCTCGGCAGCTACCGCATCGACAACTAGCAACAGTTCCTTGCTCATACCGCTTACTCCGCATCAGGCGACTGCTCGGCCGCCGTCTTGGTGGTGGGATTTTTTTTGGACGCAGGTGTTTTACCCGCAGGTTTTTTCTGCTTGCCCGGCCGCGCATCGCGCCCGGATTTGTCTTGTGCTGGCGCTAGCCCCAAAGCCACCCAATCGGGCACCAGCTTGGCTTTGTCGATATTGGCGGCATCCACAACGAACTCGACGCCGTCAATCGCAAACACAATTTGATTGTTGTCAACGCGCGCAATGGCGCCTTGAAAGCGGCGACGTCCGTCTTGCGGCAGCTTCAGCGTCACTTTGGCCGATTCACCAACAAAGCGCGCAAATTGCACTGCGCCAAATAGTGGGCGATCAAGACCGGGTGATGAAACTTCGAGTGTGTAATTGCTGGTAATCGGGTCTTCGACATCGAGCTGGGCCGAGACTTCACGGCTCACCGCTTCACAATCTTCGATGCCCACCGAGCGCGCATCGGCTTCAGCCGGCGGCACATCGATATACAGACGCAAGGTGGCGCCACCCGGGGCGGGCAGGTATTCAATACCCAACAACTCAAGCCCAAGTGATGACACCGTGGGCGCGAGCAGTGCGGCGATTTCGTCAGCCTTATCTGTCACGTCTTGCCTACTTAAAAAGAAAAAGTGCGAACACCTAAAACGAAAAAAGGCCCAAAGGGCCCTGTTCCAATAAAGCTGGAGTGTGGGTTTCTAAAGTTCCGAAAACCACGAGCCCGAATCGATCCGCGTTACTGCCCACGGCAGCCGCTGCATTATCGATAAGGCAGCGAAGGCAATTTTCGCAAAATGCCTCCACTGAAGGCGCGAAGAGTACTGTATTTACAGGATAAATGCAATATCGATACGCCAGCGCCCCAGCCTACTCCTCTGGCTTTAGCACGAAGTCGGCAAGCCACAAATCACCAGAAACCGTTTGCGCAGCGCCGCCTGACACTGGAT
>NZ_JAHRWW010000004.1 GCF_019104945.1 Thermomonas sp.
CAATGACGGGCTTGTAATAGTCCCACGTCCAGCTGGATTTACCGGGCGAAGCCTTGGCGATCACGCAGGCGGCGTCGGCGCAGGTTTGCATGGCGCTATCAAGATCGGCTTGGTGGTCGGTGTCGAACTGCTCCATCGCAATGGTGGGGCGCCAGCCCGCTTCAATCTTTTCGCGCAGCAGCTTGGCGCGCGCAGCGTGGCCTTCTGCGTTGTCGTGCACTTCACCCATTAACAAGACTTCAGGCGATGCGGTGGAAGCGGTGGCCACCGGTGCGTGTTGGCAGGCGGTGAGCGTGGCGGTCAGCAGCAGAGCAAGTGGCAAGGGACGAATAGACATAGTGGCGAGATACGCTAGCGTTCGGAAGATTGAGGACTAGCACGATACAATGCCGGGCTAACAAGAACCATACACGAGTGATACGGCATGAACGTTCCGGCTTCGCAACTGCCCGCCCAACAGGCTGAAACCACCCCGCTGCGCTTTGTAACCGCGGCCAGTTTGTTCGACGGCCACGACGCGGCGATCAATATCATGCGCCGCCTGATTCAGGCGCAGGGCGCGGAAGTGATTCATTTGGGCCACAACCGCAGTGTGGAAGACGTGGTACGCGCGGCGCTGCAAGAAGATGCCGACGCCATTGCGCTGTCCAGCTATCAGGGCGGCCACGTTGAATACTTCAAGTACATGGTGGATATGCTGAAAGAGCGCAACGCCAGCCATATCCGTGTGTTTGGCGGCGGCGGTGGCACCATTACGCCGGAAGAAATTCGCGAACTGCAGGCCTATGGCGTAGAGCGCATTTACCACCCCAATGACGGTATGCACATGGGGCTTGTGCCGATGATCGAAGACGTGGTGACGCGCGCCAAGCAGGCGCGGCAGCCGGCGACCACACCGCATCAGGTGGCGTTTGAAGACGAGATCAGTATTGGCCATATGCTCAGTGCGCTGGAAGAGCAGGTGCTGGACGAAGCCACGCTTTCCCATCTGCGCAAAGAATGGATGCTGGCGGGTGGCAAGACCCCTGTGGTGGGCATCACCGGTACCGGTGGTGCGGGCAAGTCGTCGGTCACCGATGAGCTGCTAAACCGCTTTCTGGCGAGCTTCCCCGAAATGCACATTGCTGTCATTTCGGTGGACCCCACCCGCCGCCGCACCGGTGGCGCGCTGCTGGGTGACCGCATCCGGATGAACTCGCTACGCAGCAAGCGCGTATTTATGCGTTCGATGGCCACCCGCCGCCAGCACATGGCCACCAATGCGGTGCTGAAAGACTGCATCGCGTTCTTGAAGTCGTTGGGCTATGACCTCGTGATTGTGGAAACCGCAGGCATTGGCCAATCAGATTCGGAAATCGTCGATCTGGTGGATTTCCCCATGTACGTGATGACTTCCGATTTCGGTGCGCCCAGCCAGCTGGAAAAAATCGACATGCTCGATTTTGCTGAGCTTATTGTGCTGAATAAATACGATAAGCGCGGCGCAGAAGACGCGCTGCGCGATATTCGCAAGCAGTGGAAGCGCAACCGTGTGGCGTTCCAGACCAAAGACGAAGATGTGCCGGTGTATCCCACCATCGCCAGCCAGTTCAACGACCCGGGTTTGAACTGGATGTTCACCAATCTGTGCCGCCTGCTGCGTGAAAAACTCGCACTTACCGACGCAAAGTGGACGCCTGCGCTTGATACCAGCATCAAAGAACCACGCGCCACTGTGCTTATTCCGGGCGCGCGTGTGCGCTATCTAGCAGAGATTGCCGAACAGGGCAGGGCGATCAACACACGCGTGGAATCGCAGGCGGAGATCGCCGACCGTGCGCAATCGCTCTGGGAAGCACTGAAAGAATTGGGCGATGCCGCGCTACCCGCCGCGCTGGATTTCTATGCTTCAGAAAAATTGACCGATGACGGCGACCGCAGCTTGTTGACCCTGCGTCAGCGCTATAACGATGCGGTGCATTCGCTGGATGCTGAAGCCCTGCAGCTGCTGCGTGAGTGGCCGGAGCGGTTGGCTTCCATTACCGATGAAGTGAGTGAATATCAGGTGCGCGGGAAAACCATCCGCGTTGAAAATTACCGCGAATCGCTTTCGCACCAGAAGGTGCCAAAGATCGCCGCACCGCGTTATAAAAGTTGGGGCGAACAGCTCACCTTCCTGCAAAAAGAGAACCTGCCGGGCGCGTATCCATACACCGGTGGCGTGTACCCGTACCGTCGTACGGGCGAAGACCCCATCCGTATGTTTGCTGGTGAAGGCACGCCAGAGCGCACCAATCGCCGCTTCCACTATCTGAGCCAAGGCTTGCCCGCAGCGCGCCTTTCCACCGCGTTCGATAGCGTAACGCTGTACGGTGAAGACCCCGCGCCGCGTCCGGATATCTACGGCAAGATCGGCAATTCAGGGGTAAATATCCCCACGCTGGACGACATGAAGAAGCTGTACTCCGGCTTCGATCTATGCGCGCCCACCACCAGCGTGTCGATGACCATCAATGGCCCCGCACCCATTATCTTGGCGATGTTCATGAACACCGCCATCGACCAACAGGTGGAGTTGTACCTGAAGGCCGACCCGGCGCGCTGGGCCGAGGCCGAGAAAAAGATCGAGGCGTTCTTTGCCGGGCGTCAGCGTCCGCGCTACCACGGCGAGCTACCCGCCACCAATAATGGTTTGGGCTTGGCTTTTCTTGGCATGTCGGGCGATCAGTTGTTGGATGCCGAGACGTATGCACAAATCAAGGCACATACGCTTAAAACCGTGCGCGGCACGGTGCAGGCCGACATTCTCAAAGAAGATCAAGCGCAAAACACCTGCATCTTCTCCACTGAATTCGCGCTGCGAATGATGGGTGATATTCAACAGTATTTTGTTGATAAGGGCGTGCGCAATTTCTATTCGGTGTCGATTTCTGGCTACCACATCGCCGAGGCCGGGGCGAACCCAATTTCGCAGCTTGCTTTCACCTTGAGTAACGGCTTCACCATCGTCGAGTATTACCTTGCACGTGGGATGAAGATCGACGACTTTGCGCCCAATTTGTCGTTCTTCTTCAGTAACGGCATGGACCCGGAATACACGGCCATTGGCCGTGTGGCGCGGCGGATCTGGGCGCGGGCGATGCGTGAGCGTTACGGTGCCAACGAACGCAGCCAGATGATGAAGTACCACATCCAAACTTCGGGTCGCAGCCTGCACGCGCAAGAAATTCAGTTCAACGACATTCGCACCACGCTGCAGGCGCTGTATGCACTGTTCGACAACTGCAATAGCCTGCACACCAACGCCTACGATGAAGCCATCACCACGCCCACGGAAGAGTCCGTGCGCCGCGCCGTGGCCATCCAGATGATCATCAACAAAGAGCTGGGGCTGAACTTCTGCGAAAACCCGTGGCAGGGCAGTTTTGCGGTGGAATATCTCACCGACCTTGTGGAAGAGGCGGTGTATCGCGAGTTTGAGGCGATCAGTGAACGCGGTGGTGTGCTGGGCGCAATGGATACCATGTATCAGCGCGGCAAGATCCAAGAAGAGTCGATGTATTACGAGCACAAAAAACACGATGGCAGTCTGCCGCTGGTGGGCGTCAATACATTCTTGGGTAAGGATGGTAGCTCGGATGTCTCCACCGAAATTGAGCTGATTCGTTCAACCGAAGAAGAAAAACAGCAGCAAATTGATAACGTGGCGAACTGGCAACAGCACCGCAACGCCTTTGCTGGCGAAGGGCTGAAACCGCTGCAAGGGGTTGCCCGCGCGCGGCAGAATATCTTTGAGCAACTGGTTGAAGCAGTCAAAACCCATTCGTTGGGCCAGATCAGCCACGCGCTGTATGAAGTGGGCGGTGAGTACCGGCGGAATATGTGATCCAGTTCATACTGGCTGCGCTTCATTTTCAGTGGTTAGGTGCGTTATCTTCCTGATTCGGAATGGGTTAGGGCGGAACCATGAAAGCTACCATCGTTGGTCTTGTTACGCCCCATGTGTTTCGGGTTATCGACCTTGCCAAGCAGGCGGAGGCCGGTGTCAATGTCGATTGGCACCTGCGCGACACCGTGGCTAGCTCCATTAACGAGCTAGCTCCGCAATACAATGCAGACGACCTGAAAGCCGCCTACATTCATGGCCTAGAGGCGGCGGCCAAAGAGGCTGAGTGGACGCGTAAGGCGTATATCGGCGCGCTGCAATCTGCGGTGGCGCTGGCGAAGAAAGCGTAACAGTTTCGTCTCGGTGATTATCGTGCCGCATGCAGGCAGCTCTCTCATGCCGTTTGAACATCTACTGGAACTGCTGCCGGAGGCGGTGGTGCAGACGGATGCGCTATGGGAAATTACGTATCTGAACCCCGCTTGGCACAAGCTCACTGGGCATTCGGTGGCACGCGCGCTTGGCCGGTCGCTGCTTGAATTCGTCCATCCTGATGACAAAGGCACCCTGCGTTCGGGCATGCCGGTATTTCGGCTGCAGTTTGCTGACACAAGCTACCGTTGGGTGCGCTTGCTGCTTCACCCCGAAACGGATGCAGCCGATCGGGTGATCAGCCGCCAAGGGGTGCTGCTTGAGATCACCGAGGTCACCGAGCAGGTGCTGGTGGAGGTTCGCCAGCGTTTCTTGCGCCTGCTTGAAACCATCGACGGTGTGGTTTGGGAGGCCGAGCGTGGGGTGGGCAATACCTTCCTGAGCCCTCAGGTCGAGCGGCTGTTTGGCTACAGCGTGGAAGAATGGCGCGCTGATCCTGGGTTCTGGCGGGCACATGTACACCCAGACGATTTGGCCGAGGCGCTAGTCATCGACGAAGCCGCGTACAACGCGACGCACAGCTACGCGTATGAGATGAGCTATCGGCTAACGGTCAAATCTGGTGAGGTTGTGTGGGTGCGTGACCTGTGCCGGGTGGTGGTTGAGGAGGGGCGGCCGAATCGCATGATTGGGCTGATGATCGACGTGACTCAGCAGAAGAACACAGAGCTTGAGTTGATTCGGTCAGATAACCGTTATTCGCTTGCTACGCGCGGTTCCAACGACGGTATCTGGGACTGGGATCTGCGCACGAATGTCCTGCACGTATCTGAGCGCTTTCACGAAATCATCGGGTTGGGGAGTCTCACCAGCCAAGTGCATGAGGATGGTTGGCGTTTTCTTGAACAGATCATCGACTCCGACGACCGCGAGCGTGTGCAGGCGGCCTACCGCGCTCACCTGAATGGAACTAGTTCGAACTTCTCAGTAGATTTTCGTGCCTCTCATGGTGATGGTCAGTTGGTATGGGTTAATTGGCGTGGCGTTGCTCAGTTCGAAAATGGCGTAGCCGTGCGCATGGCCGGTTCGTTGAGTGATTTGGCAGAGCGCGGCAGTTCTTACGACGCGCTGACCAACTTACCTGGCCGACCGTTGTTTCGTGCTCGGCTCATGCATGCTATTGCAGCGAGAACCACGACATTTGCCGTACTGCTGCTGGACCTTAACCGGTTCAAAGCGGTGAATGACACGCATGGGCATCATGTGGGCGACCTATTGCTGCAGAAGGTGGCACGGCGGCTGGAAGCTTGCGTGCGAACGGGGGATCTGGTTGCCCGCATGAGTGGTGATGAATTCAATGTATTGCTTGAATCCATCGACCCCACGGAAGCTGCCGCTCGCGCTAAGCAGATCGCTAACGCCCTAAAAGTCCCCTACGAGATCGAAGGGCATACGGTGGCCGGTGGTGCGAGCATTGGCTTGGTCAACAGTGAATCTGGTCTTGCGACTATTGATGATTACCTGCGCGCTGCAGACGCCGCCATGTATCAGGCCAAGAGCAGATCATTGGGCGTGTGTATTTTTTCAGCGCAAGGCGCAGAAGGCGAACTTCCTTAGCCGCTGTTATCTCGTTTCTTATAATGCAAACGCTGCACGCGTTTGCGGTACTCGCGCACATTGTCACCGTCGATGCGGGTTTCTTGGGTGCCGTTGTTCTCGCCGATTTTTTGATCAGAACCCGTCACAGGTTTTGCTTCAATCGCGGTTTCGTGTTCAAAAGCGTGTGACTTATCGGTGTTGCGGTAGTAGCGGTAGAGCATCCAATACAGGCCAGCACCACCCGCTGGGCCAAGAAGTAGCAATAAAAGACTGCTGTCGTCGCTCATGGTGTTCTCACAAAATCCAAAGCGCAATGAATTCAAGAATGGTGCCCACAGTGAGCGCGGCAAGCAGCAGCTTCCACTGCTGAATAGGTACGCTGCCCATGGTTTCGCCGGTGCGCCCGTTCACTGCGATGTAGTGCAGCATGCCGCCGTTGCTTCCGGGCTGATGATAGGAATACAGCCAAACGGGTAGATACATCGCCACCCAGCGCGAGCCGTGGATCTCAACACCTTCTTCTTCCCAGCGCACGCCGCGGTCGTAGGCATTCACCGAGGAATGCACCTGTGAGCGTGCAATCGAGAGGAGTTGGTCTTCAAGGCGCGGCATCAATTGCGCTACATCAAGATCGCGCTTTTCTGAGCTGAAGCCAGAGAGGTACGACGCATTCCACTTGATCGCGTTTTTGGTGTCGAACGGCAAAATAGTATTGATGATGTTGTTGGTGTTGGCGCGCGTGTTGAAATCACTACGGTTTGCCGAGGATTCCATCGGCAAATCATCGACAGTGAAATCTACATGGCGCTCTATTTGGTAGATATCGGCGTCGTAGTAGGTTTTCTTTTTATCACCCGAACCTTTGGTGTAGCAGCGCGTTTCAATTTCGCCTTCACCCACGATGTCGGCGCTGGCTTTGCTGTCCACGATCATGTACGGCATGTACACACCCACGACATTTTCAGGCGTGAATTGCTCTTTGAAGGCTTTGAGCGCAAACATCTGGCGCTTGTCCACAAACTGGCGGATGCGCGCCACCGCATCGTCTTTTTTGATGTGAAAGGGCAGCACCGCATCGGGCACAGCGCCGTTTGCAATTTGCTCGTTCACCCCGAATACGTGGCGGCACCAGTGGCAGCGCGCCGTCATGGCGTTTTCGGTATTAACCGTTACCTCGGCGCCGCAGCCGGTGCACTTGAATGTCATCAGGCTGGATGCATCGGCGGAAATATCCCCAGCGCCGGATGCAACCACGGTACCTTCAAGATCATCAATTCCTTCGCCCAAGCCGAAGGCTTCTTCAACGCGTGCCGCGGTCCATTCGTTGCGGCAGTACAGGCAGATCAACTGATCGGTGCCTGGGCGCTGCTTGATGTCAGTGGCGCCGCATTTCGGGCAGTGGTTCTGGCCGTCTTTGAGCTCGGCCGAGGCGGTGTCGATCGCCACCGGGTCGGGGGCTAGAAGTTCGTCGCGAATGGGCTTGGGCAGCGTTTCCGGATCAATCGGAAAGCTGCCCGGCGCTGGCGGAACATCGTGCGGTGACCCCGGCCCTGTGTAGGGCGGGGGCGGCGGGGGCGTCGCGTTTGACATAGAGCGCCTGATGTTTGGTTATAGGCCTAGCGCTTTGGACTTGAGCGCGTCGTAATCGGCTTGGGTAATTAGGCCAAGGTCGAGCATTTCTTTGGCTTTCTTCAGCTTGGCAATTGGGTCATCCGCAGCGGGTGCAGGCGGTGCCACAGGCTGCTGCAAGCCACCAATGCCGCCCATCATGCCCGAGGCCATGCCAATCCCCATCATGCCCGCCGCGCCGCCGTTTTCGCCCGCAGCTTGCATGCCTGCGGCCACGCTGGCTTGCAGGTTGGAGTTGCCGCGTGCGCCAGATAGCGCGTCGGCGCGCTGCACGGTTTTGAGCAGCTCTTTGGTGTTGGCATCGTATTCAATAGAGACAATCGCGGTTTTGGCGATGACAAGGCCGCGGTCGGACTTCCACTGATAAGCGTTCTCCACCGCGTCCGACAGGCTCTTGGCAAAGCCAATGGAGTCTTGCTGGATCTTGGTGATGCGGTTGCCCTTGCTGGGGTCGTTGGTGTACAGGCTAAACGCAGGGGCGAGTGAACCCACCACTTCGTTGAACAGCTGGCTGGCGGCCGCGTTGTCGATATCGGTGAAGTCAAACACTTGGCCGGGCTGCAGATAAGTAGCCGGTACGAAATTTTTGACGAACAAAATAGGGTCCACGATTTTCATCGTGTACGAACCGCGCGTCATCGCCCCGACTTGGGTATTTAAGAAGCCATCGTCCCAGTAGATTTCCGACTGCGTGCCGAAACGGTTGTCGGGCAGTTCTTTTAGCGAAACAAAAAACGCAAGCTGCTGTGCGCCCGGCTGGCCGCCAAACTTGAAGCGCTCCCAGCTTTGCATGATGAGCGTGTCAACAAGGCTATCGCCCGCGAAGATCGACTTCGAGTTGATGTCATCCGAACGCCATTCATACCCGCCTGCCTCAGCCGCAAAGCCGGTGATTTTGCCGTCTTGCATCAGCAGCAGGCCGTAGCCTTCCGGCACGATGATCTTCGAGCCGTTGCTGATGATGTTGGAAGACGCCTTGGTGTTTGACCCGCGCCCTGCATTGGTGCCTTGGGGAACCGCAGCAAACAGCGCCGCCGTGGGCGCTAAGCCGCTTGGGATGGTGAAGAAATCTTTCCACTGGTCGGCCAGCATCCCGGTTACCGCACCCTTCACCGCTTGAATAAGACCCATAGCACATCTCCATGTTTCGGTAGCAGGGCAGGTTGCCCCCCAAGACGCCAGAATATACGGCTTTCTTGGGCGCAAGAAAAATGACAAATGTAAGAAGGTTGTATCGGCCAGAAGTTGTAAGGCGGGGCCAATTGCACACTTTCGCATGCGTGTGTAGCATGATGTGTGGAGGTGCCTTATGGCTACTAATCTCGCACTAGACCCAAGTCTCATTGAGCGTGCTGTTGAAGTCAGCGGCGAGCCGTCGAAAAAAGCGGCTGTTACCCTTGCGCTTAAAGAGTTCATCGCCCGCCGCGAACAGCGGCGTATCGCCGAACTTCTTGGGCAGCTTGAATGGGACGAAAGTTTCGACCACAAGGCCGAGCGCAGCCGTAAGTGAGCCTGTTCGTAGATACTAGCGCTTGGTCACTTGCGTTTCGCCGTGACACGCAGGCAGACCACGCTGTAGTTCCTATTCTACGTAGAGCGTTGCTGGACGGAGATACCATCGTCACAACAGGATTTGTGATTCAGGAGCTCTTGCAGGGTTTCAATGGCGCGAAGGATCAGACACGCATCATTGAGCGGCTACAAGTTCTACCTCTTCTCAATCCAACCCGCGAGACACATATCCAAGCAGCAATGCTTCGCAATACGTGCAGACGTAATGGCGTACAACTTGGCACCGTTGACGCGCTCATTGCGCAGCTGTGTATAGAGCATGATCTTGCGCTACTCACAGCTGATAATGATTTCGCACATGCAGCTCGTTTCGTGCCATTGCGGCTGGCAACCTGACTGTAGAAACTGCTTCGTTCCGGCAAAAGCGTTACGTCATGTTGAGGCTTGATAGCGCTTAAAAATGATGCTCCACCCGCAGCATCGGGGTGTTGGCGGTGTTGCCTCGGTTGCGGGTGGTGGCGTCGGTGTTGCCGAATTTGTTGTGCCAGTACTGGTATTCCAAACCCACAAGGAGTGCGCGCTTGCGGATGCCCATTGCGGCCCCGGCGTCGTACATAACACGCATATCGATATTGGTTTCTGGGCCGGTGCTGCGGCCCACTTCGTCGCGGCCTTTGGCGGTAATGAAATTGGCGAAGCCTTCAAACGTTACACGCTCGCTTAAAGGGATGCCCCAATCAAGTGCCAGCATCGGGTGGGCTTTGTAGTGGTAGCGGCCACGCACGCCAGAAATGGGCGCAAACGGGCCGTGTGGCGCATTGCTTTCCCAAGCCATCAAAATGGCGCTATTGAAGCGGCCGGGAACATTCCACATGATCTGCGGGCCCAACACAAACATGCGTTTGCGTGAGTTATAGCCCGCATCGTCTTTGCTGTTGAGGTCGATGCCTGTTGTTAGCCCAAGGTTGCGGATGGGGCCAGCGGCGAAACTACGTCCGCTGATTTTGGCGAAATCCAACGTATGCCGATAGGTAAGGTAGGCCTCGAATGCGCCACGGCTTCCACCCGGTGAGGAGGGGTCTTTGGAGTTGGACTTCAGCAGGTCGAGATTCAAAAATTGATTGCCGTAACGGTAGCCACTGGCGTGGGTAATGTTGATGATGTTTTTGCCAATGGCATTGGGGTTTTGTGGTTCGCGAAACTGTGTGCCGGTACGCCAACCAATAGCGGTATCGCTCCAATCCGCTGCTGTTGAAAGCCCAGATAGAAAGAAAAGTGCGGCGGCGCAGGCGAATGAACGTGTACGAGTCATGGCGGCGTCCTAAAGGGTAGGTTAGGCTTTGGGCATCGTTGACGTTATGCAAGAGGATGGCATGAAGCTACAAGTGTTGGCGGCGGGTGCGCTTTCGTTGGCGTTGCTGGGCTGCGTGCATGTGGATACGCCGCATCATGAACTTGCTACGCCACAAGCGCCAGCACTGGTGCCCGTGCCGCAGACCGTAGATATGCGCGGTGGTGAATGGGTACTTCCTGATACGGTGTGGGTACAGGCCGATGTGGTGAAAGCGCCTTTTGCACTGGAAGCCATGCGCCAGTTGATGAAGCGCTTGAACATTACCCATAGCGCCGCTGCGCCTGCGCAGGTGCAGCTGCAAATTGTGGATGACAAGGCGTTGGGGGAGGAAGGTTATCGGCTCACGATTGGCCAAGGGATCACCCTGCAAGCGCAAACTGATAACGGGCTGCTGCATGCGGTGGCTAGTCTGCAACAGCTTCTTCCAGCCGTAGCGCAGGCTCAATACCGTCTGCCGCGTTTAACCATTACCGATGCCCCGCGTTATGCGTGGCGTGGGTTATCCCTCGATGTGGCGCGCAGCTTCTTGCCGGTGTCTTATCTTGAGCAAACCATCGACCGCATGGCGTTGTTCAAACTCAATCGTTTGCACCTGCACCTAACCGATGATCAGGGCTGGCGGATCGAGATCAAGCGCTATCCAAAATTGATAGAGATTGGTGGCGCAAGCGCCGTGAAAGGTGGGCGCAGTGGCTATTACACGCAGCAGCAGTTGCGCCAGTTGGTGCTGTATGCACGCACGCGCGGGGTGACGATTGTTCCGGAAATCGACATGCCAGGCCATGTGCAGGCGGCGTTGGCCTCGTATAACGAACTGGCCTGCGATGGGGTAAAAAACCTATCTACCTATGACGGGAAAGAGGTGGGCTTTAGTGTGCTGTGCCTTGATAAGCCTGAGGTGGTGTACCCCTTCGTGGAGAACGTGCTGAAGGAAGTATTGGCGGTTTTCCCATCCAAAGAAATTCATGTGGGCGGGGATGAGATCAAACACCCGAAGTATGCCGATTTCGTAGCACGCACGGCGGCCATGGTGGAGAAGATGGGCCGCACACCGATTGCTTGGGAAGAAGGCTCGGTGGCCGATACAAACCCGAAGATGTTGTTGCAGCTTTGGAATGACGGCTACAACATCGCCCCGGCGGTAGCAAAAGGGCATGGGCTGATTCTTTCGCCCTGTTCGTATTTTTATATCGATCACGGCAACTACGCGGGCCAGCCGAATACTTATGACTGGTGCCGAAAAGAAGGTGTGCCGTTAGCGCGCGTCTATGCATTTGATCCTGCAAAGTTTCCAACGGCCGTAGGGGTTGAAGGTGCACTGTGGAGCGAGCTGGTGCATACCAATGCCGATGCCGATAACCGTCTGTGGCCGCGTATGGCGGCGGTGGCGGAAGTGGCGTGGAGCCCTGCGTCGCAGCGTAGCTATGCCGGATTTACCCAGCGGATGGGGGCACTGCTTCCGCAGTTAGATGCACTGGGGGTTGCCTATCATCCGGAACCGGATTTGAAGTAATGTAATTGCATGAGTACCTACGCATTGGAGGCGGTGTTTCGCCCGCGTTCGCTGGCTTTGGTGGGGGGTAGCCCGCGCGAGCGTTCGGTGGGGCGTGCGATTTTGCACAATCTGAAGCAGGCCGGTTTTGCTGGGCCGCTGGCAGTGGTGAACGCGAAATATCCTGAGATTGAAGGGGTGGCCACGGTGGCGCATCTGCGTGCGCTGCCGTTTGCGCCGGAGCTTGTGGTCATTTCGACACCCGCACGGCGTGTGCCGTCGGTACTGCGGCATGCGGCAGCAGCGGGCGCGCGTGCAGCGATTATCGTAAGTGCGGGGCTGGGAAGCGGGCCAGGCTCACTGCTAGAGCAGGCCGAAGCGGTAGCAAAAGCACACGGGCTGCGTTTGCTTGGCCCCAATTGCCTTGGGGTGATGGCGCCGCATGCCAAACTCAACGCTAGTTTTTCTGCCGGAGCACCGCTGGCAGGCGACCTTGCCTTGCTATCGCAGTCGGGAGCCATTGCGTCCGGGCTGGTGGAGTGGGGGCGCGCGCGTTCGGTGGGGTTTAGCGCGGTAGTGTCGCTGGGTGATGCAGTGGATGTGGACTTTGGTGACCTGCTCGATTGGTTCGCACAAGACCCTAAAACGCGCGCGATTCTTTTGTATATCGAATCCATTCGCGATGCGCGTAAGTTTATGTCGGCGGCGCGCGCGGCGGCACGTGCCAAGCCCGTGGTGGTGGTGAAGTCGGGTAGGCACGCACAAGGTGCACGCGCTGCGGCCACGCATACCGGTGCACTGGCAGGTTCTGATGCGGTGTACGACGCGGCGTTTCGGCGTGCCGGTTTGCTGCGGGTGATGGCACTGGACGAGCTGTTTGAAGCGGCAGAAACACTTGGCCATCTGCGTAGTGCACCAGGGCGGCGGCTGGCCATTCTCACCAATGGTGGCGGTATTGGCGTGCTGGCGGTAGATCGGTTGATGGATCTGGGTGGCAGCCTTGCCACGTTCGATACCACCACATTGGCGCGTTTGGATTCTGTACTGCCCCCGCTGTGGTCGCGTAGTAATCCAGTTGATATTGTGGGCGATGCCGATGCACAGCGTTATACGGATGCACTGGCGGCGCTATTGGAAAGCCCAGAGAACGATGCAGTGCTAGCGATGAACGTGCCTACTGCGCTGTCGTCTTCGCTGCAGTCGGCAGAGGCGGTAGCAAGTCTGCTGCAGAAGTGGCCACGCGGGTCACGCAGCAAACCGGTGCTGGGCGTTTGGGTGGGGGCCGACGCGCAGGCGCTGGCGCGGCTAGATGCAGCCGGTGTACCGACCTATGCCACCGAGGCCGCTGCGGTGCGCGGCTTTATGTATTTGGTGCGTCACCGCGAAGCACAGCAAGCGTTGATGGAAACCCCGCCGAGCCTGCCCGAAGATTTTGTGGTGGATGCCAACACAGCACGATCAGTGGTGCATGGCGCACTGGCGGCGGGGCGTCATTGGTTGGATCCGCTGGAGGTGAATGCACTCTTAGGGGCTTATGGCATTCCGGTGACACCAGTGACGCTAGCGCCTGATGTTGAGGCTGCGGTGGCCGCTGCCGCGCCACTGTTGGCGCAGGGTACGCCGGTGGCGCTCAAAATTTTGTCGGCAGATATTCCACATAAATCGGATGTGGATGGCGTGCGCTTGAATTTGCTGAGTGAAGCCGCAGTGCGCGAAGCGGCCGATGGCATTCTCATGCGCGCCCGTGCACTTCGGCCTAAGGCTAGGATCGACGGCTTAACCGTGCATCCAATGGTCATCAAGCCCAAGTCGCGTGAGCTAATCGCGGGCTTGGCCGATGACCCCACCTTTGGCCCGGTGGTGGTGTTTGGCCGCGGCGGTACGGCGGTGGAGGTGATCGACGACAAAGCGCTTGCGCTGCCACCACTAGACCTGCGTCTGGCGCATGAGCTGATTGGCCGCACCCGCGTGTCGCGTATTCTTAAAGCCTACCGTGATGTGCCTGCGGCCGACGAACGCGCGGTGGCGCTGGTGCTGGTGAAGCTGGCACAGCTAGCGGCGGATATTCCGCAGGTGCGTGAGATCGACATCAATCCGCTCCTCACCGATCGCGATGGCGTGATTGCGGTGGATGCGCGAGTAACCATTGCGCCGCAAGAGGTGCCCGTAAATAAAGGGCCGTGGCATTCGCGCTTAGTGATTCGCCCCTATCCGGGCGAATGGGAGCGCATGGTGGAGCTGGCCCGCGACGAACGCATGTTCGTGCGCCCGGTGCGGCCGGAGGATGAAGAATTGTTCCGTGCCTTCTTCAACCACATTAGTGATGAAGACCTGCGCCTGCGCTTCTTTGCCACCGTGCGTCATTTCAACCATGAATTTATTGCGCGTTTGACCCAGCTTGACTACGCGCGTGCGATTGCGTTGGTGGCGATTGGCACCGATAGCGGTGAGCTGCTGGGCGTGGTGCATCTGTTGGCCGACGCCAACTTTGAAGCAGGCGAGTACAGCATCTTGGTGCGGTCTGATTTAAAGGGCTATGGGATCGGCTGGCAATTGATGCGCATGATGGTGGAATACGCCCGCAGCGTGGGCCTGAAAACGGTGGAAGGGCAAGTGCTGCGGGAAAACGCCACCATGCTGAAGATGTGCCGCCAGCTCGGGTTTAGCGTGGTTGTTGATGCCGATGACCCTGCCGTGATGGACGTGACACTCAATGTAGAAAGCGCCGATATTTAAGCCGATGCGCTTGATATAAGCTGCGTTTTGTTCGGCTTTGCGATAATAGCCGGATGTATTCCTCATCCTCTCCTTGGGCCGGTCGCGTGCTGGTTCTTGCGGGCATTTTGCTGTCTGCAATCAATCTACGTACGGCGGTGACCTCGCTCACGCCATTGCTCGATTTACTCAGTTTGCGCTTTGGCTTTGGCCCGACCGTGTTCGGGCTATTTGGCATGTTGCCCACGGCGGCGTTTGCCGTGTTTGGTGTGGCCACGCCCAAAATTGCGCATCGCATTGGGCTAGAGCAGGCGGCGCTGCTGTCGATGCTGCTGGCCGCGCTGGGGCTGCTGGTGCGCCCACTGGCGGGTGGCGTGCTTGGCATTGCGCTGGGCTGCATCATTGCGCTGGCAGGCATGGGGATGGGCAATGTGGTGTTGCCGCCGCTGGTGAAGCGCTATTTCCCGCAGCGCGTAGGGACGGTTAGTGCCGCCTATCTGACGCTGCTGCAGATGGGCACCATTATCCCGGCCTTGACCGCGGTACCGCTGGCCGATGCAGCGGGCTGGCGCTGGTCGATGGGGGTGTGGACGCTGCCCGCCTTGGTGGCCGCTGGCGTTTGGCTGGTTGTATTGCACAAGGAGCGGCAGAAAGACTCACCATTAACAGCAACCCACGATCAAGCGGTACGCGGGGGCGATGCCGCGCCGGAGCTTGCTGTTTCCAGCGTGCGCCTGCGTCCGTGGCGTTCGCCGTTGGCTTGGGGCATGACCTTGATGTTCGGCATGACCTCATTGATTAGCTATGCCATGTTTACCTGGCTGCCCAAGCTGATGACCGAAGCCGGAGCCAGCCCTGCGTTTGGTGGCAGCATGGTGGCTTTGTTTGCCGCGCTTGGGCTTGTTAGCGCACTGACCATGCCCGCGCTGGCGGTGCGGATACGTAACCCGTTTCTGTTGGTGGTGGCGTCGGCGTTGGCGTACGCGGTGGCTTTTCCGGGGCTGCTATTTGCACCCATGATGGCGCCTGTACTTTGGGTGGTGTTACTTGGGATTGGCCCAAGCACGTTCCCATTGGCGCTGACATTGATCAATCTGCGCACGCGGACGCCCTCCGGCTCGGCCACGCTGTCGGGCTTTATGCAGGGTATGGGTTATACCTTGAGCTGCGCGGGGCCGGTTGTATTTGGCTTGTTGCACGACCTTCGCGGTGATTGGGTATTGCCGTTTTCCTTCTTGGGGCTATGTGCGCTGGTGATGCTGGCAGGTAGCTGGCAGGCTTGCCAAGTGCGTATGTTGGAAGATGAAGCGGCTTAACTATGCGGCCTAGGCCCACGCACTTAGCGAAACCTCTAGCTGCGCCTGAAACCCCTTGCTGGACGTGAGTGGAATGCTGAAGCTGTTATCTGCCGCACGTTTGATGGGCGTGGCGGATGCGCCCATTGCATCAAGCGCGGCGCGGGTGGGTTTAACTGTTGCCCAGCTATCGTCAGCCCATACACCGCGTAAGGCCCACTGGCCGTCGTCACCGCGTTTGGCAAACAACACCAGCGTGTTGCGGAAAAGGTATTCACCGGGGATATGCTGTTTGAGAAACAGCACGCCGTCGATTTCATAACCCGCACAAGACACCGCAAGCTCGATAGAAAACGCCATTTCTTTGCCACTGGTAATTTTGCTGCTGTCTAAAAAGATCGAGAACAGCGTGGGGGAGCGCGCATCAGCTAGCAGATTGCCGTTGCTGTCAAACAGTTCATCGTACTGGCGGCGCACGGCGCATTCTTGCGCGCGGGTGCGTGAGGTGAGCGCGTAGGTGAACGCACCGCGTGGCGCGATCGTGGTTTCGATATAGTACGAGGCTTCAACGCGCTTGCCGGCTTTGCGGGCTTTTTCTACATCGGGAGGAAATGGGAGCGCTTGAAAATGCAGGCTTGCCGACGCACGCAGATCACCGAATAAAAAGCGCGCTAGGTTTTGATAACCATCTTCTGAATTGACGATGCCAAAATAACCGCTGTGGCTGCGGTACACGAACGCGCGCGGGCAGCCACTTACGTAAGCATTCTCAATGCGCACAAGGCCGTCGCTCATTTGCCCGACCGCCAGCGCTGATAGGCCGTGGGCTACAGCGTAGTCGCGGCTATTCGTGCCTACTAGGCAGAAGAAGCGCTCGGGTGGAAAGTTGGAATTTCCGAGTGTGTTGGTTTTGTTTTGATCGACGCACAAATAATCCGCCATCACCGGGCGGCTGAAATTATTCATGTCGTTCATCGATAAAAAACTGGGTACGTTGAAGCCGCCAAGCTCAATGCCGTTATGTGGCGTGGCGTAGGTGAACACTTTGTCCACCATGGCGCGCACTTCGGGCGTGGTGATTGCCGGGTTTTGCAGAAGACAGCGGCAGATCAGGCCGCCCATTGAATGGGCAACGAGATACACGCGAAAGTCTTTGCGTGCTTGCGCGTCATCGCCGCAAATGCTGTCGCGCAGGGCGAGGATGCGCGCAGCGAGTGCAGCCGCTGCCGCAGGAATGGATGGGGCTTTATGCCCCCCAAAGGCTGGATCGGCTTCGTCGTAATAGCGGTGAATGACGAGGCTGCGCGCCGGTAATTTGCTGGCTTGTTCGGCCCCTTCAGCGTAAATATCGCGGTAGCTGTAATCTTTCATCAGCCGCACTAGCGGCGATTCAAATACAAATTTTACGATGCTGCCGTCTTGCGCCTGACGGATCTTCGTCGACCCCGCTTCAAAGCCCATATAGGGGGTTGAGGTGGTCTGCACGATTTCATCTTTCGTCATCGCGTAACCGCGCACGTAGATGATGGGAAAGTGCGGACGTTCGAGCTTAGCCATGCCGTGATCCACAAAGAAGAAAGTTCCTTGTGGATCAACGGCAAGTAGAGGGGGCAGCGGCCAGCGCTAGTTAGGCTAAATTATTTTGCTTGTGGAAGCCGTTTGGCATCAGCCGCCGGTTGGTTGGGGGCCGGAATCGGCTGGGCATTCGGAGGTTGTACGGGTGATGTTTGCAGTGTTTTCTGCAGCCACTGCAGTGCGGTTTCTAGCTGGCGGTCGCGGCCTAGGTAGGACTCGTGTGGCAGGTTATCTACTTCGATATCCGGGCTTACGCCACGGCCTTCGATCAGCCAGCTACCATCGGGGGCGAATTGCCCTGTTTCGGCAATGCGGGCAATGCCGCCATCGCTCAGCCGGTTGCGGTCGGAGAGCCAAATACCTGCGCCAGAGGTGCGGGTGCCGATCACCGGGCCAAGCCCAAGCGATTTGACGCCTGCTGCAAATGTTTCGCCATCGGAATACGTGAGCGCGTCGGTCAATACAACAAGATGCCCGCGGAAGGTTTGCTGCATATTCCAGTTGGGTACTTGGCCGTCTTGTTTCCAGAAGGCCCAAGTGCGGCGCAGCAATTTTTCGATGATCCACGAATCGATATTGCCGCCACGGTTGCGGCGCACGTCGATAATCAAACCATCGCGGTCGTAGTTGGCGTAGAAGTCGCGCACGAAGCTGGCGATGTCGTCTGGCCCCATTGCGCGCAGGTGCAAATAGCCGATACGCCCTTGGCCGCTGCGTTCCACCGCGTCTTTGCGCCCTTGCACCCAATCGCTATAGCGCAGCTGCGTATTACGCATAGGGTTGGTGGCAACGGCGACGGTATTGATGCGCTGACCATTGCGGCGCAGGGTGAGCAGAATTTGCTGCCCGGCTTGATGGTCGAGTGCGGCGGAAAGATCGGCTTCGGTTTGAATACTGTGGCCATTGACCTGTTCGATAATATCGCCGTTACGTGCATCAACACCTGGCTGCGCAAGGGGGGCGCGTTCGCTGGGAAGCTCGCGGTCGGTGCGATAGATCTGCGTGATCTTTAGGCCTTCATTCGTTTGCTGTAGCGCCGCACCCAGCATGGCGGGCTTGGCCGCTTCTCGATCTTCTGGAAGGTCGGCACCGCGTACTTGCGAATGCAAAATACCTAGCGGGCTAATCATCTGCGCAAGCAGGTCGTCTAATTCTGCGCGGTCGCTCACGCGTGGCAGAAGTGCAACACTGCGCTCGCGAATACCATCCCAGTCGAGCCCACGCATTTTGCTATCGAAGCTAAATTCGCGGTGCATGCGCCAAGCGTCGTTGAGGATTTGCTGCCATTCACGCGTAGGTTCAATTTGCAGGCGCCAGTCACCGGTGCGAACACGAGCATTACCAAGATCGCTAGGTAGCTTTGCACCCGCATCAACAATGAGGAAGCTTGGATCAGCGTTGCGCTTGCCTTGGGTGATCGCAAGTTGTTTACGGTTGGCGCTAAGTTGGAAGTCGCGTACGTCGGAGGCGAACACTTCGGGTGACTTACCCTCGTTGCCAATGGCGAGTGTCTTGAGTTGGCGCTCGTCGTTATTTTGGTCAAGCAAATACAACCGTTCACGGTCTGAGCCGAGTGCGGAGTAATTGCCTGCATCCACCGGTACTTCAAACAGGCGTTCTGCAAGCCCTGTAGTTTCAATCAACGGTAGCGCGGCCTGATTGTCGTTATTTTTATCAGCGGAAGATTTTTTGCTGGGGTTGAGCTCATCAACGGGCGCGAATGGAAAACGGTTTCCAGCTTGAAGAGCGAGTGCATATACCTTCGTGCGACGGTTGAAGCCTGGCCCCATATTGCGATCTCCCCAAGGGGCCGAAGGTGAGGCATTGAATTGACGGTCGGACAGGAAATACAGCCAGCGTCCATCCGGCGAGAAACTCGGTGCATAGGATTCATAGCGGTCGCTGGTCAACGCTTGCCAAGTGGCGGTATCGAAGCGGTACAGCATGAGCTGTGGGCGGCTTGCTTTGCTGTCGGGGCGTACAGCGATCAGTGCTTTCCCGTCGGGTGACCAGACAATGGCGTCATACGGGTTGCCGCCACCCCATTGGGCGCGATCGATGCGAGTGTTGCGCCCGCTGTCGAGGTCAAGCACATACAGCGAGCCAGTTTTATCGGTATGCGCAAGCTGCTTTCCGTTGGGGGAAAGGTAGAGCTGCCAACGGCGCTGACTTCCATCTTGGGTGAGCTGCTTGGCGGCATTCGACCCATCGGCGGGATAACGCCAGAGTTCATCACGGCCACTGGCATCGGAGATGGCATACACCCAGCGGCCATCGTGAGACAAAATAGCAGCGCGGGCGCGGCTGTTATTAGGCGTGGCGATTTCAACGCGGCGCTTCTGGCCTGTACTTACTAGGGTGATATGCCCACGCGCCGTCAGCGCAAGCTGGTCACCTTGGGGTGAGAAATCGGTGGTTTCAAGAAATTTTAGTGGGCGTTCTAGCCAGCGTTGACGGCTGCGGTCGCTATCGGTGAGTAGGTCGAGTGAGAGCTTGCGTTCTTGCTTGCTGTTTGCATCAAACAACCAAACGTCGGCGCCTACTTGAAAACTAATGTGCTTGCCGTCGCTGCGCGCGCCGCGCACGTCCCACGGTGCGTGCTGCGTGTGCTGTTGCATGTCGCTGCCATCTGCAGCCATCGACCAAAGATTATCGTTGCCGTCGCGGTTACTGGTGAAATACCAGCGCCCGTTGAGCCACAGTGGGTTGGACATTGCACCACCGCCATCACTGCCTAAGCGTTGGGCTTCATTTCCTGTTGCAGGGTCATATAACCAGAGCTGAGCCATCGCACCGCCACGGTAGTGCTTGGCATTATCACCGTTAACGTGGGCGCCGAAGCGGGTAAACAGCACGCGGCCGTTATCATCAAACGCCACTTGGTTGGCGTCATCAAGCGGTAGTTCGCGTGTGGCCAGCGTATCGGGATTAACCAAACGAATAATCCGGCGCAGCGTGGGCGCCGACACGTCTTCGCTGCTATAGGCCACTTCGCCCTGCGGCGACCAGCCGAGTACATCCACGCGCCCACCGTCAAAGCTGAGCCGCTTGGCCGGGCCGCCGCGCGCCGACACCACATACACATCGCCCGCACCATCGTATTGGCCGATAAACGCGATGCGCGTGCCGTCCGGCGAGAACGATGCCTGCGTTTCTTGGCCTGCATCGGTGGTGAGCCGGTGCGCTTGTCCGCCTTGCGTGGATGCAATCCACAGATCCCCTTCGGCAGTAAACGCCAGCGTTTCGCCACTTACGGCAGGAAACCGGTAATAGCCTTGGCTGGCCAAAGCCGATGCGCTGAGTGTGAACAGTGCAGTCGCAATAAGGGTAGGGCGGAGGCGAAGTGTTGGCATAGAGGGCATCGAGAACATGGGACGAATGGGCCATGCGGCATGATAATTTCGTAGCGTAGGCTGATGGCCTTCGTAGATGGAGTGGCTTTGGTCATGAATCGGCGTCATTTTCTAGGGAATAGCGTACTGGCAACGGCGGTGATGGCATTGGGTTCAAATACTTCAAACGCAGCCACCGCACCGACGCAGCGTCTATTGCCGCCATCCCTGCGCGTAGGCGATACGGTGGGCTTGGTGAGCCCTTCCGCAGCTTCAGATGACAGCTTCAACTATCAACTGGCTAAAGAGGTATTAGAAGCGTTGGGCTTCAAGGTCAAAATGGGCGCGCACGTGGCGGATCGACGTGGTTATTTGGCCGGAAGTGATGCCGATCGCGCGGCCGATCTCAACGGCATGTTTGCCGATAAGGATGTCAAAGCGGTGATTTGCGCGCGCGGTGGTTCGGGCGCAGCGCGGATTCTGCCGCTGCTCGATTACGCGATGATTCGCAAAAATCCAAAAGTGCTGCTTGGCTTTTCCGACATTACCGCGCTGCACTGCGCGCTGCAGACCAAAACAGGCTTAGTAACCTTCCACGGGCCTATGGGCACCAGTAGCTGGAATCGCTTCAATGTCGATCAGTTCAAACGCGTATTTTTAGAGCGCAAGCTTGTGGAGTATCGCAATAGCGAAGACGCGGGTGATGAGCTTGTGCAAAAGCGCAACCGCACGGTCACCATTAGCAAAGGAAAGGCGCGCGGTGCTTTGATAGGCGGTAATTTGACCGTGCTCACTGCGCTGGCGGGCACGCCGTATATGCCAGACTTCAGTGGAAAAATTTTATTTTTAGAAGAAGTTTCCGAAGCGCCGTACCGTGTGGATCGCATGCTCAGCACGCTGAAGCTGATGGGGGCGTTGGATAAGCTCAGTGGGTTTATTTTTGGCGAATGTACCGACTGCAACCCCGGTGAAGGTTACGGCTCACTCACCCTAGAACAAATACTAGATGACTACATCAAGCCGCTGAATATCCCGGCGTATCGCGGCGCGATGATTGGCCATATTCGTGAGCAATTTATCGTGCCCGTAGGCGGTGTGGCGGAGATGGATGCCGATGCCGGGCGGTTCCGTCTTCTGGAGTCGGTGTTTCAAGCCTAAGCGCTAAGTGCGAACAGGGCGCCGCTATGCGGTTCTTGCGGCGTATCGGCCATCGCCACTTTGAAATAAGTATTGGCCGCGTTGAGTTGGCGTTGTTGGTGATCAAGGTCGCGCGTTTCGGCGGCGCGCGTGCGTGCTTCTTCTTGCTGCTGCAACAGTTCGCTTTGCGCCTGCAGCATCATGCGTGCCGCATCGGCAGCCACGCGGCGGTCTTGGGGGGATGGATCAGCAGGGGCGAGCGCCGCCTGCTGGATCACCCGCATCTTCGCAATGGTTTCTTCTGGCCGCCCCGGAATAGGCGATTTGTCCACCGACACTTCGCCGCCAATCGCGTAGTTCTTGCCATCCGGGCCGTGGGTGAACGAGAAGCTGGCGGCGCCCGTATAAGAACCACCGGCGGCTTGGTGCGCCGCTTCGTGCTGGCGCACTTCTGTGTCGCGCGCCTTGAGTTGGTTTACAAGCACCAATTGATCTGCCGTGAGCGCGCCGATGGCTTGCTGCTGCGGTTTGCGTGCGGCGCTTGCGTGGGCTCCATCTTGGCCCTTTGCGGTTTCATCGGCCTTGCTTTCATTTGAACGCGCCAACTGCTCGTGTTCGCGCTGACGAGCGAACAGAGAATCTGAGTTGGGATACGACTGCGTAGGCGGCAATGCCGGGCGAGTGGTTTGGCTCACCGTTTGTACATCGGGCGCGCTCTGCGTCACGGCCACCACGCCTTGCGCGGGCGGGCGCAGTTGCACCCACGGCGTTGTACTGGCGTTGATGTTAGAAACAGGCATGGCTGCTTACCTAGTGCAGGTGCCGCTGCAGTGAACGAAAAGGGTGTGCAATCCGTCGCAGATACCCATTTTATAGCACAAAGTATTGATAAAAGACAGTTTTTTTGAATAGTGCAGCGGTTGGCAAAGCGTCTGTTGGCTTGCTGTAGATCAAGATTTGCCCGCTAACAACGGCCTACACTACGCCCATAAGATAGAGAACAGGTAATGTCAGTAATGAACCGAGATTTTGCATCCCGTGTGCTGTCGCTCCTTGATTTAACGAGCCTCGGCGAAGCGGATACCCCCGCGCGTATTCGTACCCTGTGTGCCGCTGCGATGGGGCGGCACGGCAGCCCCGCTGCGGTGTGCGTGTATCCCGAACACATTACAACCGCGCGGCAGGCGCTGGGCGGTAGCGGCGTAAAAGTAGCGACGGTAGTCAATTTCCCCGAAGGCGCAGACGACCCAGCACGCGTAGAGCGCGAAACCCGACGCGCCATTGCGGCAGGTGCCGACGAGATCGACATGGTGTTGGCCTGGCGTGCGCTCAAAGCCGGTGATGCGGCAACGGCGCGTGCGGGCGTGGACGCTTGTCGCGCGGTCTGTGGCCCCGAGATTGCACTCAAGCTCATTCTGGAAACAGGTGAGTTGGCTACGCCGGAGTTGATTCGCCAAGCGAGCGAATTGGGCCTCGATGCCGGGGTCGATTTCCTCAAAACATCCACCGGTAAAGTGTCGGTCAATGCCACGCTTGAGGCCGCCGATATCATGCTCACCGTGATTGCCGAACGCGGCGGGCGCTGCGGCTTCAAGGCGGCAGGCGGCATTCGCAGCTTGGCCGATGCACGCGCCTATATCGAACTTGCAGAGGGCAAGCTTGGCGCAGGCTGGGCCACACCCGAACGCTTCCGCATTGGCGCAAGCGCGTTGTTTGACGCCATCGTGGCAGAACTAGGGGCCGAGTGATGGCGCGCGCCATTTGGCTAGTGCTGGATTCACTGGGTATTGGTAATGCCCAAGACGCGGCCGCTTATGGTGATGCCGGGGCCGATACCTTCGGGCATATCGCCGCGGTTTGCGCGGCCGCACCCCGCGGCGCGCTGCATTTGCCAACACTTACCCGATTAGGGCTCCCGGCCGCGCACGCGCTTTCCACCGGAGGCGCTGCGGCGGGGTTTGAGCACGCGCCACCACCTGAAGCGCTATGGGGCGCAATGAACGAGCGCGCCTGCGGCAAAGACACCCCTTCAGGCCATTGGGAAAGCGCAGGCGTAACGCTTGACCAACCGTTTGGTTTGTTTGAAGCAGAGCATGACAGCTTCCCGCAACCCCTGTTGGATACGCTTATCGAAACCATGCGGTTGCCCGGCGTGCTTGGGAATTGCCACGCCTCTGGCACCGAGATCATTGCCCGTCTAGGTGAAGAACATATCGCCAGCGGCAAGCCTATTGTCTATACCTCGGCTGATTCGGTGTTTCAGATCGCTGCACACGAAGACCATTTTGGCCTTGAACGGCTCTATGCGGTGTGTCTTGCCGCGCGCGAGCTGCTTGCGCCCTATAACATTGGGCGGGTCATCGCACGGCCGTTTATTGGCAGATCGTCTGCAGAGTTCAAGCGTACCGGCAACCGCCACGACTACGCACTACCGCCGCCGCGTCCTACCTTGTTGGATTCAGTATGCAAGGCGGGCAAAGAAGTGTTTGCGGTAGGAAAAATTAGCGATATCTTCGCCGCGCAGGGCGTAACCCATAAACTGCTGGCTAGCGGCCACGACGCGCTATTTGATGCCACCTTAGCGGCGATGGAACAGGCCGGTGACGGCGCTTTGATCGCCACCAATTTCGTCGATTTCGATAGCGTCTTCGGCCACCGCCGAGACGCATTAGGTTATGGCGCGGCGCTAGAACATTTTGATACGCGGCTTGCCCAGCTACTGCAGATGTTGCGCCCCAATGACATCGTGGTGTTAAGTGCCGATCACGGATGCGACCCTACATTCCCAGGTAGTGATCACACCCGCGAGCGCGTACCGCTGTTGGCTTATGGCCCCAATCTAGACCCGCGGCCGCTTGGTTTACGTGCCAGCTTTGCCGACCTTGGGCAGGGTATTGCCACCCATCTTGGCCTACCTGCGTTGGCAGAAGGTCGTTGTTTTTTGACTGGTTAACTCATGAGCTCACCCCATATCGAAGCTGACATCGGCGCGATTGCCGATACCGTACTACTTCCCGGTGACCCACTACGGGCACGTTTTTTGGCGAACGAACTGCTGGAAGCACCGCAGCAAATCAACGCACGTCGCAATATGTTGGGGTACACCGGCACATGGCAGGGGCAACGTGTCACGGTGATGGGCGGCGGGATGGGGATTCCTTCCACCGCTATTTACGTCACCGAGTTGGTGCGTCACTACGGCGTACGCAAAATCATCCGTGTGGGCACCTGTGGCGGCGTGGGGAATGTTGGCATCGGTGATGTTTTGCTGGCGCAGTCGGGAAGCACGGATTCGCGCTTTAATCGAATGCACTTTGGTGGGCATGATCTTTCCGTGTGCGCAGACTTTACGCTGCTACGCCAAGCGGCAGACGCTGCGGCCGCGCACAACATGCCTGTGCAGATGGCGCATGTGTTTAGCACCGACTGTTTCTACGATGGCGACCCGCAGCTGCTTGCGCATTTGCGTCGTCACCGCATTACCGGTATCGAGATGGAAACCGCAGGGCTTTATGGGCTGGCGATGCGCGAGAATTTCCAAGCCTTGGCGGTGTTGACGGTGAGCGATCACCTTGAACGCGATGAGCACATGCCTGCAGCAGAACGCGAGCAAGGCCTGCTGAAAATGGGGCGCTTGGCATTGCAGGCGGCGCACCTCGCGCAAGCTTGATTTGCCAATAGGTGAGGGGATGGGCCAACATGCGATTTCCTTAAGTGATGGAGTACGCATAATGGAAACGTGGCTGACCAGCCTAACCACCGACAACCCGCAGGCCGGTTTTGAACTGGCCATCAAATTAGCGCGTATGGGCGTGAAGTACACCCAGCCCTCGGCCGAAGCACGCGACAAGCTGCGCCCGGTGTATGCCGAAGACGCCAACGCGCTAATTGCTTCCTCGCAGGTTGTGGCAACCAATTTCCAGACGATTGCTGCCGCCAATAATTACTGGCGCAGTTAAAATCACCGCGATGAGGCATCGCCTTGACATGGGTCAGGGTGATGCCGTGGCGGCGGCGTAGGATGACTCGCGTTTAACGCAAACAGGAGTCATTCCAATGGCCTTTCAGCTCGACCCAGAACCCAATGTTCACGTTTTTGACGCGCGCGGCATTGCCCGCCGTTTTCGCCACTCCGCTATTTTTGGTGCCCTAGGGGCGCTGCGTAATGGCGAAACCATGCGCTTTATCAACGATCACGACCCCATTCCATTGCTTGGCCAGCTGCAGCAACGTTTCGGTGACTACCTCACTGTGACCTATGTGCAGCGCGATCAGGGCGGCGTAGTGATCGACTTCGGTATTACCGGTTTACCGGAGGAATAAGCCATGGCGCTAGCCGAATTCTTTTCTCAAGTGCCGCGTATCCAACTGCGTGACCCTCTGTCCGAATTTTTGGGTGCGGCAGATGGCGGGCTGATGGAATACGGCTATGCCGACGCCGTGCGCTTGGCGGGGCATTCTTGCCCCACCGTGGCCGGGTCATATTTGATGGTGCGCGCTGCGCTGCGCGCACTGTATGGGGAAGAAGTGCCAGAACGCGGTGCGATTGAAATCAGCATGAGTGGTGCCGAAGGCGAAGGAACTACCGGGGTGATCGCGCAAGTGTTTACCTTACTCACCGGCGCGGCTGCACAGAATGGCTTTCACGGCATTGGTGGCCGTTTCGTGCGCAACGGTTTGCTGCACTACGGCAGTGGCAACCAAAGCTGCATTGCCAGCTTCAAGCGTATGGACACCGGTGCAAAAGTGGACGTGTCGATGGATCTGTCCAGCATTCCGCCCGCGCCCAATATGCGCCTGCTGATGGGGCAAGCGATGGCCCCAGATGCAACAGCGGAAATTCGCAAAGCGTTTGGCCAAGTATGGCAAGACCGCGTGCGCCGCCTTTTGTTAGAGCACGCCGATGACCCACAGGTGATCCGCGTCGTGCGGCGTTAAGCGGTTAGCGCTTGACGGCCAAAACACCGTCCAGCGCTTTTTCCGCCTTAAAGCCCGCTGTTTCTAAGCGGCGGGCTACCTCGGCTGGCACGTCACGCCCAGAGGTGAGTTTGTTCGGGCTGCCTGTGTAATGAAACAAACGGCCGCCCTTGCGCAGCACGCGTGCAAGCTGCTGATAAAACGCCAGCGAATACAACTCACCGGCAATACCAAAGCGCGGTGGGTCGTGCAGAACTGCATCAAACTGTGCGTCGGAAAGTTGGTGAATAGCCTCTGATACATCGGCATGAGTCAAAGTGAAGCGGTCTTGATGGGCTTTGACATCGGGTGACCACGGGTTGATGCTGCGCAGCCAAAGCACATCTTCATTTTTCTCGAAGGAGCTTAGACGCGCTACATCGGCGTCTAAACAGCAATGAGCGAAATAGCCCAGCCCGCCGCAGGTGTCGAGCACCGCCTTGCCTGCAGGCTGCACCAGCGCCACTTTGCGCCGTGCATCATCCAGCGGTGATTCTTTGGAAGTGGGCAGCATTTTGATGCCGTCGATTTCAAACGTCGGCACGCTCCATTCGGTAGGCACAAGCTTGATGAGCTTGCCCGCATAACGCGAAACCGGCACAAACGCGTCCCCCTCCCAGTAATACAGCGTGCGTTCTTTGAGCTTGCCCGGGTAGGGGTAATCTACGCCCTGATAGCGCCAGTGATCGGGAAAGAGCTGGGCCTGGTCAGTGCTTTGACCAAGGTTGAACGAATTCTGCCAAAGCGTTTGCCCAGCGTCGCGCGCGCGCAAGAGTGCGGAGGCTAGGGGCAGCGTCAGTAGTGGGCCGTGATAGCGTGTCATCTGATTATGATAGCGGCATGACTGATTTTCGCGGATTTTTTCGCCACAATAGGGGCCAGTCTTCTGGCCACGGATCACGATGCTGCAAATACGCCTGACCTTCATCTTTGCTCTGATCGTGTTGAGCACCTGCCTGCACGTCGTGCCGTTGCTGCTGATTGCCGTACTCAAGTTGGTATTGCCTTTTGCAGGTTTGAAGCGGGCCTGTAACCCTTTACTTACGGGGGCTGCGGAAAGCTGGGTGGGCTTCAATAACTGGCTGTGGGGCACATTTACCAACACACAGTTGACGGTGCGTGGGGATGAAGGGCTGCAGCGCGATGGCCACTATCTGGTGCTGGCCAACCACCAAAGCTGGGTGGATATCTTGGTGCTGCAAAAAGTATTCAACCGGCGCATCCCGCTGCTGCGCTTCTTCTTAAAGCGCCAGCTGTTTTGGGTGCCGCTGCTGGGGCTGGCGTGGTGGGCGCTGGATTTTCCGTTTATGGGGCGCTACACCGCCAAGCAAATTGCGAAGAATCCGGCGCTGGCCGGGCGTGATATTGCCGCCACACGGCGTGCCTGCGAAAAGTTCAAAGCCATTCCGGTGGCGATTATGAATTTTGTAGAAGGCACACGCTTTACCCCGGAAAAGCACCAGAAGCAAAGTTCACCCTATCAGCATTTACTTAAGCCGAAATCGGGCGGCGTGGCGTTTGTGCTGGACGCGATGGGACAGGGGCTACACGGCATTTTAGATATCAGTATTGCCTACCCGGCCGGGCGGCCGTCGCTGGTTGATCTGTTGAGTGACCGCGTGCCGGAGGTGCGTGTGACGGTGCGGCAACGCGCCATCCCGGCCGATATCGCGCAGGGCGACTACCAAAATGATCGCGCGTTTCGGGTGCAGTTTCAGCACTGGATGAACGCACTTTGGCAGGAAAAAGACGCCCAGCTCAGTGAGCTTTTGAGCGAACATTGAACTGCATCCGGCTCCGTTCGTGGAACGACGAGGTAACCACGAACGGAGCCGGATCGCTAAAGCTTACATGGAGCTATCGTGCAGCGCGCCGCCGCGCAAGTCCACCATGTCTAAGGTCACATCGGCAAATTTCAGCGCTTTTCCGCCGTATTCAGCTACAAATTTTTCTGCATCAGCGGCTTGGGCGAAGCTGGCAATGGTGGGGCCCATCGAGCCTTCGCGTTTGCTGCCAATAACGAACGTCGCAGTTTTTGCGTCCACCCAATGGCCCTTAGGTTCATCCCAGTTGGCTTTGCCCATGTCTTGCACATAGATGGCGCGCACAGCGCGCACCTGCTCAGCCGCCAGCAGTGTATTGAACAGCTCAACGGTGTCACAGAAGAACATCGGCCGTTCTTGATCGGCGTAGTGAATCTGCGCCTTGGGGCCGGGATAGTCGGCCAGCAGCATGCCGTCTAAATCGCAGGAGGTGCCGGTGGTAATTTCAACCGGCTCATAGGTTTTTTGGGCGCTCGTTTGATCGGCGCAACTGGCAAGAAGTGCCGCAGAAAGTGCCAGCGTTAGGCCGAAAAAACGACGGCGGGGGAAGCCGAGTTCGGTCATGGTTTGAATCTCCAATTTGCAAGTAGCAAGGGGGCAATGATCCACGCCAGCATGATGCCGCCCAGTGTGATCGGGCTGCCCAACGACTCAGGAATTACGCTGGCGAGGCCGTACATGCTGCGCACATCTTCGAGTGAAAATACGTTGAGAATGCGGAACACGTCGGCGGGGTTCAAGAACAGCAGCCATGCAAACACGTCGCCGCTGAATTTGTCGCCGGTGGTGACCAACGCACCGAGCAGCAGCAGGTCAAACACCAATACGAAGAAAAACCATGCGCCGATGGCGAGGCCCGATGCACGCGTGCGCTCACGCGCAACAACAGACAGCAGCACCGCAATACTCAGAAAGGCCAGACCCAAGAGCACCGAGCTAAACACGAAGCCGCCAAAATGGAATAGCGCGTTGGCATCCATATGCTTCCATAGCAGCAGCGCCACTACGCCAAAGCCTGCAACGGTGGAGAGTGCGAGCGCCAGTGCAAGGCCTAAGTATTTACCCAGCAATAGCTCAAAGCGGGTGATGGGAAGCGCCAGCAGCAGCCCCAATGAGCCGCGTTCACGCTCACCCACAATGGCATCAAAGCCAAGCAGCAGGGCGATTAGAGGGATTAAATAGATGACTAGGCTTACCAAGCTTGCGATGGTGAATTCGATTGAACGAAACCCAATTTGCCCTTGCTGCGCGCCGCCGAAATAGGCGATCACAAGCGAGAACAGGGTAAAGACCAGCGCGATGGCCAGTACCCAGCGGTTACGCATGCGGTCGCGAAACTCTTTCGCGGCAACGGTAAAAATAGGCGTGAATTCCATAGGCGTAACGTGCTCAGTGAGAAATGCCGAAGAACATATCTTCAAGCGAAGGTTCCAACAGACGCAGGTCTTGAATCTGGCCCTGCAGCGGTGAAAGTGCGGCTAAGAGCGCCATCTTGTGCTCACGTGCGCACTGCAGGCGTAACCCGGTGGCGATGGTTTCTGCCTCTTGCTGTACGAAGGGTGCAATGGCTTGGCGTGCGGCGGCTTGCACGTCTGCGGGGAGATCTAATTCAATAGTGATCGGAAGCCCAGTGTGCTCGCGCAGCGCCTGCACGCTGCCTTCCGCTTCCACTTTTCCGGAGACCAAAATCGCGAGGCGATCCACGCGTTCTTGCAGTTCAGCCAAGATATGCGAGGTAATGATGATCGTGACGCCGGTTTGTTGCAGGCCGCGCAAAATTTCGTAGAAATCTCGAATAGCTTGTGGATCAAGGCCGTTCGTGGGCTCGTCCAAAAATAAGACGCGCGGGCTGCCAAGCAGTGCCTGCGCAAACCCAAGGCGTTGACGCATGCCTTTGGAATACTCACGCACGGGGCGTTTGCCTGCATGGGCAAGGCCAACGCGTTCGAGCAGTGGCTGGCATTGCTCCAGCGGCGCGGCTTTCAGGCGTGCAAAAAAATGCAGGGTTTCTAAGCCGCTGAGGTTGTCATACAGCACCACGTTCTCGGGCAGGTAGCCCATGTGTCGGCGCGCTGCGCGGAAGTGCTTGCCTTGCACGGCGGCACCATTGATCACGATGTCACCGGATGTGGCGGTTTCCAGCCCAAGCATCATTTTGAACAGAGTACTTTTGCCGGCGCCGTTATGCCCGATGAGGCCGAAAATCTCACCTTGAGGGATGTCGAGATTCACGCCATCAACAGCGCGTAGCGCGCCAAAGTGTTTGTGCACGTTGTGCAGGCGGATCGCCATGCCGTCAGTGGCCGGGGAAGTGCTTGTCACGCCATTGGCTCCAATCTTGGTGCGTAGGTTCCATGCGCGGATTGGGGTCTACAATCGAGGGGGCGCGCAAGATAGGGAATTGTCGGCCTACCACGCGCAGTGCATGGATGGCAGGACTAGAGAGCAGTAGCTTTAAGCTGGGGTAACGCCAGTTCAGGCGATCCACCATGTCGTTGGCTTCATAAGGGACATCGCCTTTGCTGTCGCCATTGCGATCCCAGCCGAGGTAGTTGCTCCAATAGTTGCCGCTTTGTTCGCCCCACAACACATCTTTAGAGGCCACGTAGCGGATTTGTTCGCGGTTGGAGATAAAGTCGTTGTCGTTAACAGGGTTATTGATCGAGCCCGCCGAAATATGCACACCCACGCGGTTATCCACCACGAGATTGTTTTTTAAGGTGACATATTCCACGTCGTAGATGAAAAACCCACGGTCATTACCTGCCACCACATTGCCTTCGATCACCGAGTCTTGCAGGGTGCGCAGCATAATACCATGGTCGGAATTGCCCCAAGCGCGGTTATTGCGCACCACTTGGTTACGCACTTCCATCAGCGCCAGCCCACCACGGTTGTAGTAAGTGTCGTTGTCTTCCCACAGGTTGTAGTAGGAGTTCATGTAGTGGGTGCCGTAGCGGCTGTGGTGCAGCTTATTACCTTTGAATAGTGCGTGGTGTGACACGTCCACATACAGCGCATCGCGCACGAAGCTGATGTTGTTGTTGAGGATCTTCGCGCCCTTGGTGTTGTAGAGCTGAATGCCGTTGCCGCGCCGAGGCGAGTCGTAGTCGCGCAGGCCGGTGATGATGTTGTGCTCGATCAGCACGTCATCGGCTTTTTCAATCCACAGGCCAAACAGGTTGTAGGTTAGATCGCTATTGCGCACGATCGCTCGGTGCGCGCCTGGGTAGATATAAATGCCAGCGTTCTGCGCTTTTAGATCATCGCCTGAATCGCGCACGATCAACCCTTCAATCACTACATCCGGTGCGGTGATGCGAATGGTGTCACCTTGCTTGCCACCACTAAGGGTAGGGCGGTTTAGCCCGCGCAGGGTCAGCGGCTTGTCGATGAGCAGGTTTGCGGTATAGCGGCCACGCTGAATTTCAACCACGTCTCCGCTTTGTGCCGTTTTTACAATGGCGGCGAGATCGTCACCGGGGCGAACAGTGTGGGTGGCGGCCCAGCTGGTGCTGCTCAAGGATAAACCTGTAAAAGATAGACCCGCAGCGAGCACCAGCCGGAACAAAGCAGATGTCATGTGATCAGCCAGCCCATTGATTTGAAGGCAAGGAACAAGGCAGCACCAATCATTAGGTTTTTGAAGCTGACGTAGCTAATCATGTCGAAGACTCCGGCGATGCGGTAATTATCGCGCCACCAGGGGCCATCTTTCACATAGCGACGGCCAGATAGGCGAATGAGCACTTCATACAAGCTCCAGCCAAACCACCAGCCGATGATCGCGCCGGAAGACAGATGCCCGAGCGCGGTGAGTATCCACGCCATAGTGACAGCGGCAGCCGCCGCAAGGCCGGTGACCTGTAGCGCACGCTTGCTATGCCAACCTTCACGGCTCCACGGCCACAAATGGTCGCGTAGTTCCAGCCAGATCCACTCAAACACACCGACGTCGTGTTTATGCGCAGGCAGAGTGGGATCGGTGGGCATGCGCGGGTCCACGCCGCCGCGCGCTTTCGGCAGAATTTGGTCGGCGTAGGTCAGCGGCGCAACGGGTTCAAAATAACCGTTATCGGCAATCAGCGTCAGCGGAATAGAGGCCTTCTCGCGGCGCTTACGCTCTACCGCCAGCGGCGGGCAGCCCTTGGTGTCTGTGTAAAGGATCATGCAGTCAAGGCAGTGCAAGCATTCGCGGTGGTCGATACGGCCATCGCTATCAATCGCCTGTGCACCGCAGCCTACGGCGCAGGCCTTACATGTGTTGCAGTCTTGTTTGCGCTTTAGGCCAAACCAGCGGAAGGTGCTGGGAATGGCCAGCGACGCGCCCAATGGGCAGATGTATTTGCAGTAAGGGCGTTCAATAAAAATCGACACGCCCAAGATGGCCGCCACAAACAGGCCATATGGCCAAGCGCGGTTCATTACGCCCACAAGGAAGGTGGTCTTAAACGGTTCTACTTCCGCCAACTTCTCGGCAAGCCCCATCGAGAACAAGGAAACACTGAGCAGGAAGAAGAAGATCGCATACTTCAACCACTTCAGACGGTCATGCCATTTCTGTGGAAGCTTGGTCTGATAGCGGCCAAGGCCCACGAAGCGTGCCACTTTGTAAATGGTTTCTTGGATCGAGCCGAACGGGCACATCCAGCCGCAGAACAGCCCGCGTCCGAATAGAAACACGGTGACGATGATGAAGATCCAGAACAGAAAGATGAAAGGATCGGTGAGGAAGAGCGGCCACGACCACTGGAACAAAATGGAATGGAACCACGTCAGAACTTGCGTGATCGACGGCTGCGCCATGAGGCCAAAGCCGATGAAGAACACGCTGATCGTCCAGAACGTGTACTTGAAGCCATTCACCGGCCACTTGTTCTTATGCGTGGATAGGCGCGTGAGTTTTTCGCGATAGGCATACACCACGGCCACGGCAATCAGCAGCAGTGCGAACAGCGCAATTTTGATCGGCTGCGATTTCCAAATGCGCACCCACGGCGCCGCATTTTCTTCTACCTTCGGTCGCCCACCTTCGAGCAAGTTGGCCGGAAGCCAGTATTTTGCTTCGAAGACAGCAAAGCTGCGGTGTCCGGTGGCGCGATCGACGCGGTTGCCGAGGAAGGCGAGCTTCCACGGATAGGCGGCGGAGAACGCATGCGAGCGAATGATAAAGATCGCTGCTTCGGTATAACGGGGGGCGCCTTCTGCATCAATTCCATACAGATTTACGGCGTCTAGGTCACGGAAGGTAAACGAATCCGCGCCTTGTTTGACCTGCACGCGGTCATAAATGCCACCACGCACAAAACCAGAGCCTTTGAACGATTCTTCGCCAGCGGTGCGGATGACGAAAATCGCGTTTTCGCCTTCTTGCATGCTGTCGTGCAGGCGCTCGTAGGCGTTGTTGCCAAGTAGGCTGCGGCCAACATCCGGTTGGTTAAGATCGCCAAACCAGAGTTCGATAAACGGCGTGCTGCTGCGCGGCAGGCCCACTTCTTCAGGCTTCACCAACAGCCGTTGCACGAGCTTTTGCTTCACCAGCTCAGCCCAGCTGTACTTGGTGTCTGCAGCGATATATTTGGCTTGATTGCGAACCGTTGGCTCGATAATTCCGGTTTGGCGCGCCACCGCAGCGCCCGACATCATGATGACTTGGTTTTGCGCAACCACCGTCACCGTGGCGCCAGAAATCGCGTCCACACCAATGACGTTTTCATCCGGGCGCGACGGGCCCACTTCAATTAAATCTTTAACCGATTTGCCGAGGTATTGGTTATTAAAATTGACCAGCGCCGATTCGGGAATGCCGAGCAGCAAGATAGGCTCGGAGTGCTTGAGCACCTTCACGCCCACAAAGCGGCCTTGGGTGTCCATGCCAATAAGGGTGATGACCGGCTTGCCCGAGTAGGCAGGCGTGTCGGTGATATCGGTGGACAGCATCACATAGCCCAGCAGTTTCTTTTGCGGGCTATTGTTGTCATAGGCTTCAACGTAAGGCGGTTGGCCTTTACGATGAGAGAAATAAGTGGCGCCGGGAAATGCGTCCTTACACGGAACCAAGGCACACATATCAGGTGCAGTGGCAAGTTCCGCAGGAAGCTCGGCTTCATAGGCGGTAGCGCCAGCACTGGTTGGGGCCGTAGCGCGTGTACTAAACGACAGCGCGACAGAAAAAAATAAAACCACCCAAAGGGTGAGGAGTCGTTTGGCGAGTGGGGGCATCGCTACTATCCGGTATGGCGAAGCAGGTGCTGCGCGAACGCAGCACCTGCAGGGTGGGGCATTAACCTTCAACGATCATGCGGGTGCGCATTTCCAAGTGCAGCGCATGGCAGAAGGTGGAGCAGTAGGCCCAGAACACGCCCGGCTTGTCGGCCACAAAGGTCACCGACTTGGTTTCCAGCGGGTTGATGACGAACTGGACGTTGTACTTCGGCAGCGCGAAGCCGTGGGTCAGATCTTCTACCTTGTCGAGGTTGGTCAAGATCAGGGTGACGATGTCGCCCTTCTTCACCGTGAACTCGCGCATGGAGAAGGCCGGAGCCTGCGAAGTTAGCTTCACCGTGACCTTATTGCCGTCGCGGAATACGCCTGATTCCTTCGCATCTTTCACTGCCAGCGGAGATTCGTCGAGGCTATACACTTGCTTCGGCTTGACAATATCGCGCTTGAAGATGATGAAGTCATGGGGTTCGCCACGCACCGGGTGATCGGCCATCAACACCATCTTTTCGCCAGAAATATCGATCAGCTGCTCGTTTTCCGGGTGTAGCGGGCCAACCGGCAGGAAGCGGTCCTTGGAGAACTTACAGCCCACGGCGAGGTACTTGCCGTCTGCCGCCTTGGTTTCCGACTGCGAGGCATTGATGTGGCCCGGCTGATAATGCACGTCGATGCGGTCCACCACGTACTGCGCTTTCTTATCACCCTTGTGGAAGGCAATCGCCTTTTCCACATTCCACTTCACCACTTGGCTGTCGAGGAACAAGGTGGTGTAAGCATTGCCACGGCCGTCGAATGCGGTGTGCAGCGGGCCCAGGCCCACTTCCACTTCGGCCACGATGGCGTCGTCGAGCTTTTCCATCTTGCCATCGAACCAGTCCAGCACCTTGCTCAGTTCAATGGTGGTGGTGGTGGGCGAGAGCTTGCCTGCGCAGATGAAATACTTGCCATCGGGAGAAGCATTCACGCCGTGGGGGTTCTTTGGCACTGAAACATAGCCCACCAGCGCGGTCTTCGGGTCCTTGTTGGATTCATGCGTTGCATCAACCACCGGCACCTTGGAGTCGCCGTAGGTCTTGAACTTGCCCGCCTTCACCGCTTCTTCAATACGTGCAATGTGGAAGAACGCGCAGGCATCGCGTTCAGCCGACATCATGTCTTCGTAATGAATGCCGTTTTCGGTGTTGTACTGATTGGTCGCAGCAAGCTTGCCGTCATACGAAGTGGCGACGAGATCGCAGTTGCCGTCGATCAACGCCTGCCAGCGCACTTCCATGGTTTCCGCATCTACGCAGGAGAACAGCGAACGGTACTTTTCCGGAGCGTTGACGTCGGTGCCATCGTTCGGCAGCGGAATGGCGAACTCACCACCGCAGAACACGCGGGTGGTGTAGTTGATCGCCGGATCCACCGGGTCTGCCTTATCCGGGAAGATACCGTGGAAGCCCTGCACGTTCGGCAGGTCGGTAATCTTGTCGCAGGTGAAGTAATCCAAACGGATACGCGCGATACGGCTGTTGATCTTGTCGTTGATCCAGGCGTAGCGGCCGTCGTAGTTGCCATCTTTGTACGAAGCGTGGGTGTGGTGGGTGTCGGCCACGGTATAGCGCAGCGAACCATCGGGCTTGGTGCCCATGATTTCCTTCGATTCATTGGTGATTCCCCAGCCCACCAGTGCGTCTGGCACGAAGCAGGGGATGCGATGAATTTCGCGGCCCGAAGGCAGGCCGAGTACGCGCATGTCACCGTTATGGCCGCCGCTCCACAGGCCGTAATAGGTGTCGAGTTCGCCGGGCTTAATTTCAGTGCCGCTTGCGTGGCCAGCACCAGCACCTGTTGCGGCTTTGTCACCAGCGGCGGGGGCGTCTTTGTCGTTGCACGCAGCAACGCCCAAGGTTAGGCCTGCAAGGGCCGTGGTGCCAATAAAACGGCGGCGGCTCATGCCGGCATTGCTGTTGCTCGGGTCTTCCTTTTTGTCGCTCATGGTAGGCCTCTTTCGGGGGTTGTTTTAGAAATCGGTCTGTAATTGGGCGGCATAGTGGACTACAAATTAGGTGCCTGATTTGATTAGAGTCAAATCTTCACGGGGAATTGCTCATTAAACTGGCCGCGTTGAAATTGATACGGTTTTTTTTACTTAGCTCTTAAATTGAAGGAAATAAAACGATGAAACTGATTCCATTGACTGCAACACTGGCTGTTTCGGCCATGCTGCTGGTGGCTTGCGGTAAAAGTGAGGCCCCGGCCGATGCCGCACCTGCAGCAGACGCTCCCGCGGCTGAAGCGCCGGCTGCAGAAGCTCCGGCAGCCCCAGCGGCCGAAGCTGCACCGGCTGCAGATGCAGCCCCAGAAGCCACCGCTGAAGCGGGCGCTGTAGATGGCAAGAAAATTTATGGCGCCACCTGCGCGCTCTGCCACGCCAGCGGCCTAGCCGGTGCGCCGAAGCCGGGTGATAAGGCCGATTGGGGCCCACGCATCGCACAGGGTGAAGAAACCATTCATAAGCACGCCATTGAAGGCTTCACTGGCCAAGCCGGTGTGATGCCCGCCAAGGGCGGCAATATGTCGCTGTCGGATGATGAAGTGAAGGCGGCTGCCGACTTTATGGTTGCGCAATCGAAATAAGTTGTAGCGAGGGTGTCATGAGCAGTGAAATGCAGCTAGGGCAATGGACGCGGCGACGCTTTGCAATGGCGCTGCCTTTGTTTGGCACTTTGCCGTGGGTGGTGCGTGGAGGAAATTCCAGCTCCGGCCCTCAGCGTGCAAGCCGCACACTCATGGGCACCCAAGTGGACATCGTCACCGACGGTGGCGATGTCCGACTGTTACAAGCCGCGATGCATAAAGCATTTGCAGAAATGCAGCGGTTAGAAGCAATGATGAGCCGGTATCAAACCGGTAGCGTTGTGCAGCGCATTGGTGCGGCCGCAGGCCAAGCCCCGGTGGTCGTACCTGCCGAGATGTTCGCCGTTTTGCAAAACGCGCAACGGGTGTTCAAGGAAAGCGCTGGTGCGTTTGATCCAACCGTTGGTGCGCTCTCTGGTTGGCAGTTTGAGCCGGGCGCACAGCGCATGCCCACGGCGGCAGAAATTCAAGCAGAGCTGCGCCATGTTGGCGGGCAGCATCTACAGCTAGATGCCCGCACCAGAACCGCCTTCCTCGCGAAGCCTGCGATGGCGCTTGATTTGGGCGGTATTGCCAAACTGCCGATTTTGGATGCGGGCCTGCGTGTTTTGAAACAAGAAGGCGTGGGTAATGCCCTAATCAATGGTGGTGGTGACGTATTAGCAATGGGGCGCCTCGCTGGGCGTCCGTGGCGCGTGGGTGTGCGCGATCCGCGTCAACCAGAGCAGATGCTAGGCGTTATTGAGGTGGAAGGTTATGGCGTTGTGGCGTCTTCCGGCGACTATGAGCGCAGCTTCATGCACGATGGCCGCCGGATGCACCATGTATTGAACCCGAAGACGGGCTGGCCAACGCAGGGCGTACACGGCGTAACGCTGTTTGCACGCAATGTGGAGGCAGTCAACGGTTGGGGCAGCGCGCTGATGGTGCAGGGGGGCTCTGCTGCGGTCGAATGGAGTAAACATCATTTGGCGGTGGATCTTCTCACCGCCAATGCAGCGGGCGAGGTCTGGCAGTCAATGGGAATGCAGGCAAGGCTGAAATCTATGCGCGCCTAACATGGCTTGGGCGTTATCGGGTACACATTCGGAGACTTTGGAATGAACACAACGCAACGCCCTCGCTATGCCCCAACGCTGCGCCGCCTACACTGGCTGATGGCAGTGCTGATTCTTCTGGCTTATGTGCTGATTGAACAACGCGGCTTGTTTCAGCGCGGATCAGCGGAGCGCGCCATGATGGTGCAAGGGCACTACTGGATGGGGATCAGCATTTTTGTGCTGGCTTGGTGGCGGCTCGGAAGCCGCTTCCGCAGTGGTGCTCCACCCATTACCCCAGCACTGGATCAGTTCAGTGCCGTTTTGGCAAAGCTCACCCACCTCGCGTTGTACGCATTTTTTATCGTCATGCCGATCCTTGGCATGCTGACGGTATGGACGGATGGCAAGCAGGTCATGCTGCCGCTTACCGATATCGCGCTTCCTGCCCTGCTGCCTGTAAATAAGGATCTTGCAGAAAACCTCGAAGACATCCATAAAACTATCGGTAGCGTGTTCTATTGGGTCATTGGTCTGCATATCGTTGCAGCGTTCTGGCACCACTACGGCCGCCATGACGACACCTTAAAACGCATGTTGTAAATCGCAGTAAAAGTTGACATAAGTCAGATTGCGTTTACACATCTAGGCGCAGGATTAAACACGCGTCGCATGGCGCGTGTTTTAACGTGGTGAATCGTATGGAATTTCGTATCAAATTAGCGACAGATACACCCGATATGGCGGTGGTCACCGATGCGCTACAAGACGCAGACCCCGCCGCATTCGTGGATTTGGATCAGCACGATGGCAGCCTGCGCGCCACGGTGTGGATGAGCGCGCTAGAGCTAACAGGTGTGTTAACCGCTGCAGGTTACCCGCCGAAAGATGTGGAGCAGCTCGCTTCTAATTGTTGCGGTGAATGCAGCGGTTAAACGACGCGGGAAAGATGCGCGTGGTGGTAAAGTGACGGACTGATTTTCCCCCGCAGGTTTTCCATGTCCGCACAATCGTTTCAGAACATTGGTACCCCAGGCACCCCGTGGGGTGATGCCGAAAAAAAACAGTGGCGCGTCTTGCAGCATAAAAAGCGCAGCTATACCGATGAAGTGGTGAGCAAGGTCGACGCACTGCGTGAGCGTTTCCATGTCACCCAATATGGCGAGCTGGACTATGCCGAAGACGGCCGCTACCCGCTGTTTGCGCTACTCAGCAAGAATTGGGATGGCGCGTTGCCCACGGCGCTGGTGACTGGGGGCGTGCACGGTTACGAAACAAGCGGTGTACACGGTGCGCTGCTGTTTCTTGAAACCTATGCCGAGCGTTATGCGGGCAAGGTCAACCTGATCGTGGCACCCTGCGTCTCGCCTTGGGGCTATGAGCGCATTCACCGCTGGAACCCGTTTGCGCTTGACCCAAATCGCTCGTTTTATGCCGATAGCCCTGCGCAAGAGTCGGCGGCACTATGGAATCTTGTGCAGCCACTGCGCGGCCAGTTCCTGATGCATATCGACCTGCACGAAACCACCGATAGTGATGAGTCAGAATTCCGCCCATCACTGGCTGCGCGCGACGGCCAGCCGTTCGAGCCTGGCACCATTCCAGACGGGTTTTATTTGGTGGATGACACCGAAAACCCGCAGCCTGCATTCCAAGATGCCATCATCTTGGCTGTAGCCAAGGTTACGCATATCGCCATGTCGGATATGGATGCCACGATCATCGGTTCGCCCGTAGTTGCCGAAGGGGTGATTCGCTACCCGCTGGTCAAGCTTGGCCTATGCGCAGGGATTACCGGGGCACGCTACACCACCACCACCGAGGTCTATCCTGATAGCCCACGTGCCACAGTGAAGCAGTGCAATGAAGCACAGGCTGTGGCGGTTGTAGCAGGCTTGGATTACGCACTGGAGCATCGCTCATAAAGCAACGGGTGCCCGAAAGCACCCGTTGGTTAAAGCGTTCTCAAGGTGATTATTTGATCGGTTCGTCCAGCATCAGCTCACGCACGAAACGGGTGGGCGGTGCGCCGTAGGACAGCACTTGGTCGTGATAAGCCTTTAGGTTGAATTTCTCACCCAATTTCTTATGCACGGCGTCGCGCATATCAAACTGCTCCTGCGCACCCACGAAGTAGGTGGGGAGCTGGGCCGAAGAGAGCTGTGCACGCACCCACTTCCCAGCGGCTTCGCTTTCCTGCTGGAAGGCGTCGTGGGTCATCAGGTGCATGCCCTGTTCACGCGTCCAGTTGTCCACGTGCACGCCTTGATCAAGCAGGGCGTTGGCAATGGTGCGCAGGTAGAACTTTAGCTGCACCAGATGGAATAGCGGGTCATTATCCAAATACCCGGCTTCTTGCATCATGCGTTCGGTGTACACCGCCCAGCCTTCTGCAAACAGGCCCGAGCGCAGCACACCGCGCAGCACCGAGGGGTATTTGGCCGAGTGCCAGCCTTCCAGATAATGGCCGGGGATGCCTTCGTGAATCGACAGCAGGTGGATCATCTTGCTGTTGTATTCGCGCAAGAATGATTCCGCCTGGGCCTTGCTCCAGTCATCTGGGATCGGCGAGATTGCGTAGAAGGTTTTCAGATTTTTATCGAGCGGGCCGGGGGAGTCGCAGTAGGCCACCGCCACACCGCGCTGAAATTCCGGCATCAAGATCACGTCCACCGGAGAGTCGGCCAGGGTGACGAGGTCTTTTTCACGCACAAAATCGGTAGCAACCTTGAGCGAAGCCTTGGCGTCTTCCACTACCTTATCGCGTGCCGGGTGGTCGGCATAGGCCAGTTCCAGCGCAGCTTCAATCGCGGCTTGTTGCTGCTCCGGTGTGGGCTTCTCCGGCATTTCTGGGGCGCCCGGTTTGTCTTTCAGTACGTTCTGCGCAATGCCGTACATCACGCCGCGCACACGCTGCATTTCACTTTCTGCACGCTGCTTGATCTCGGCGCGCGACAGCGATGAGGACAGCGCAAATTTCAGTTTCTGGTCGTACTTTTCGGCACCGATGCGGAAATCGCCTTTGGCGTTCGGCACTAATGTTTTATCCAGCCATTCCTGTTGTTCGGCAACGGCTTTCTTCAGGCCTTCGATGGCCGCGGTGGTGCGTGCCGCCTGTTCCTTGGTCAGCTCACCCAAGTGCGGGGTGATGAATGTATCGACGATGGAAAGAATGCCCTTGTTTTGCTTGGCCACGGTTTCGGCGTGAATTTTGGGCACGCGCGCCGGGTCGAGGTTTTCGCGCCCTTGGGCAAATAGCGCCGGGATTTTTTCCATGCGCTCGGTGGCCGATGCGATGCGCTCGGGCAGTGGAGCAAATTCACGCGCCATCAGGCCGTAAATCGCGCTGCCGGCCAGCCCACCGTACACCTGCGGGTCCCAAGCCCAGCTTTGCATGACTTCTGCATCCCAAATGGAGGACTGCAGCTGGGTGCGCAAAATGGCCGCGTCCACTTGGTTTTCGCGCGAGAGTTTGCTGACGTCGATGGCATCCAGCGAGGTCAAGAGCTGCTTGGTGGCATCAAGCGCCTTGGCGCGGCCGGTGGCGCTGAGGTCATCTAGCTGGCCATCAAAACGATGGTCGCCGGTTTGGGTGGCACTGACGGGAGAAAGCTGAAACCAAGTATCCAAGGCGCGCTTGGAGAGGTCGGCAAACTGGGTGTCGGCGGCGCTGGCTGCCGCAGTGGCGGGTGCGGTGGTCGCAGCTTCCGGCGCTTTTTGGCCGGAGCAACCGGCGATAAGGGCGGCAATCGTCAGGGCAAGAAATGTCTGGCGCATGAAAAATACGGAGTAGGGGAAAGCTTGCACAGTAAAACGCAGCAACGACGCAAGCCAGTGCCGAAAGCTGGGACCAACCAACGGCACAGGCAAATGGGGCGGCGGGGCGCTACCTTGAACGATTATTCATGGACCGTCGGTTTTCTTATGAAGCGTTCTTTATTGGGTTTTGGTATTGCCAGCGTGCTGGCGGTTTCTTCTTCGATGGCGGCAACGCCTTCCGCAAAGCCCCAGTTGGGCAGCTTCGGCGTGGACCTCACCGCGCGTGATACGGCGGTGAAGCCGGGTGATGATTTCAACCGCTATGCCAATGGTCATTGGATCGACACCTATGTATTGAAGGATTACGAAACCAATTACGGCTCGTTCAACCAACTGCGTGACCGCGCCGAAGAGCAAACTCATGCTCTGATGGAAGAGTTATTGACCCAGAAGAATCTGGCCGCAGGCAGCAATAGCCGCAAATTGCGCGACTTCTACACCAGCTATATGGACCGCGCCACGCGCGATGCTGCCGGGATCAAGCCGTTGCAGCCGGTGCTTAGCCGCATTGCTGCGATCGATTCCAAAGACAAGCTCGTTGCCGCGTTTGGTAATGCCGGGATTGACAGCAGCAATACCCCGTTTGGGCTCTATGTGGGCACCGACCGTAAGGACCCGAATCAGTATCAAGTGGTACTGGGCGTGGGCGGTCTAGGCTTGCCGGATCGCGATTACTATCTCAATACCGATGCGCGTTTTGCCAAAATTCGCGAAGCCTATGTGGCGCATATCCAGCGCATGCTGGGCTTTGCTGGAGTAAATGGCGCCGATGCCAAGGCGCGCGCCGAGGCTGTGTTGGCACTGGAAACGAAACTCGCCAAGCCGCAGTGGGAACGCGTAAAACTGCGCGATCGCGATAAGACCTATAACGTCTACACCTTCGCCGATTTGCAAAAGCAGTTTCCGGGATACGACTGGGCCGCGCAGCTCAAAGCGCAAGGCATGCCGCAGCCGGACAAGCTCAATATCAGCACGCCTGACGTGATCGCGCCGGTGGTGGCGATCATCAATGCCACATCGCTGGCAACGTGGCGCGACTACCTCACCTTCCATACTGTTGAAGGCAACGCCGATCTGCTGAGCAGTGAAATTGACGCGGCTTCGTTTGAGTTCAATGGCAAGGTGTTGGGCGGGCAGAAGGCTCAGCGTGAAGATTGGAAGCGCGCGATGGCCCTAGTGGGTGGCCGCTCCGGGCTTGGCGAGGCACTCGGCGAGCTGTATGTGGCGCGCTACTTCAAGCCAGAAGCTAAGGCGGCAATGGATCAGTTGGTGGAAAACCTGCGCAGCGCGCTGCGTAAAAATATTGAAGGTATCAGCTGGATGGGCGATGCCACCAAGGCCGAAGCCTTCCGTAAACTCTCTACCTTCCGCCCGAAGATCGGCTATCCGTCGAAGTGGAAAGACTACTCCAGCGTCACGGTGTCGGCCGATAATCTACTGGGCAATGTGGTGGCGATGCGTCAGTACAACCGCGACGACCAAAACCGCCGCGTGGGCCAAAAGACCGACCGCGAAGAGTGGGGGATGACCCCGCAGACGGTGAATGCCTATTACAACTCGGCGTTCAACGAAATCGTGTTCCCGGCGGCGATCCTGCAGCCGCCGTTCTTCGACGTGAATGCCGACGCAGCGGTGAACTATGGTGGTATCGGTGCGGTGATCGGCCACGAAATGGGCCACGGTTTTGACGACCAAGGCAGCAAATCCGACGCCGACGGCATCCAGCGTAATTGGTGGACCGACGAAGACCGTACCCGCTTTGATGCGCTCACCAAGGCGCTTGGCGCGCAGTACAACAGCTATTGCCCGCTGCCGGGGCAGTGCGTCAATGGCGGGCTGACCATGGGCGAGAACATCGGCGATCTTGGTGGCGTGTCGATGGCTTATACCGCCTATCAGCTCAGCTTGAACGGCAAGCCCGCGCCGGTGCTCGACGGCTATACCGGCGATCAGCGCTTCTTCCTCTCATGGGCGCAGGTGTGGAAGGGCAAGTACCGCGATGAAGCCCTGCTGCGTCTGATCAAAACCGACCCGCATTCCCCAGCGATGTACCGTGCCAACGGCCCTCTACGCAATAACGATGCTTGGTACAAAGCCTTCAATGTACAGCCGGGTGAAGCGATGTATATCGCACCAGAACAGCGCGTGCGGATTTGGTAATACGAGACGAGCCGCCTTCCTCCATGCACTGGGGGAAGGCGGTACGTTTTATTTTTTGCTGCGCTCAGGCAGTGCATCCAGCGTTTGTTTGACGTGTTGGTACGGAACCATTGAGTCGAATACAAACAAGACTTTTCCGTCTTGACCGATCACGAACGAAGTGCGGCTGGCGAGATCGGATTTCAGCGCCATCGTAGCGTCGTAGGTTTTCGCAATCTTGGCTCCTTGGTCGGCGGCAACCGGGAACTTTCCGGCGCATTTTTCCGTATCTTTAGAAAACTCCGCGAGGCGGTCGATATTGCCGGCGGTGATGCCAACCACACTCGCGCCTTTGGCTTTGAAACGGTCGATGGCCTGCGAAAACGCAGCCGCCTCGGCATTGCAGCCGGGAGTAAAGGCGGCAGGGAAGAAATACAGCACCACCGGGCCTTGCTTCAGCGCCGCGTGCAGGTCAAAGGTGAATGGTTCACCCGCCAAATACGCCGGAGCTGTGAAAGCGGGTGCTGGCGTGCCTGGTTTAATTGCGGCGAACGCGCTGGTGGAAAAAGCCAGAGCGAGTACTGAAGCAAGCAAGCGACGCATGGCGAAACTCCTTTTTACAGAATGGTGAATGCCAAAATCATGCTGACGATGGCGGGCAAGATCACTGCACCATCGCGATCATAGCGACCGTACTGTGTGCGCCCAAAATAACCATCACGGTAACCGCGTTCAAAGCCTTGACGGAAGTAGTACTGATAGTCGCTCATGCTGACGTAATAGCCTGGGTACCCGTAGGTGCCGTCGATGTAACCATAGTTGCCGCGGTAGTCGAAGCGCCAGCGGTCATCGCGGTCGGCGCGCCCGGCGTACCAACCTTCGCGATAACCATCTTGAATGGCTTGCTGCAGCATTTGTGCGCCGTAGCTGTTGGTTGAATACCAACGCCCGCCGTAGCTATAACGGTAGTTGTACGGGGTGTAGAAGAACGGATCGTTGTAGTAGTCGTAGCGATAGGCATTCCAGCGCTGCTGCGAAGCAAGCCAACGCCGCCAGTAGTCTTGCTGGTAGCGGTGTTGCGCGTGGCGACGTGCTTGTTCAACGTGATGCTGATAGCGGTTCCAATCGTTATGACGCCGCGACTCATCACGCTGCCACTGGTTGTGTTGGTGGCGCTGTTGATCGATGCGGCGCTGCTGGTCACGCTGTGAAATTCGGTCGCCGGGCTGTTGTGGGCGCCAGTCTTCATGCTGGCCGGGGCGTGGTCGGTCAGGGCGTTGGTTGTCAGGACGGTCTGGGCGCTGGTTGCCGGGGCGCTGATTATCTGGGCGCTGATAGTTGGGGCGGTCTGGGCGACTATTGGGCCAGTGCTGCTGCGCTTCCCGTTCTCTAACCTGCGAGATCACGCTGCCCACCGCACTGCTGGGGGGCGGGTTGGGGGCCGTTGCACCCGGGCGGCGGTTGTCATTGTGACGCTGCTCACTGGGCGGCTGCGGCGATGCGGGCTGCTGCCAGGGCCTCTGGCTGGAGAACTGGCCGGGATTACGGCGCGGCTCTTCTGACTGTTGACGGTCGAGCTGGCGACGCGCCATTTCGCCCCAGTTTTCTCGGCGTTGATCGTCGCTGCTGCGCGGCTCGCGTTCGCGGATGGATGGCCGCTCAGCGGCTACCCGCGGGCGCTCTTCCGAAGCATTATTGCGACGGCGTTCTGCGCGTAATTGCTGAAGCTCTTGATCTTGTGGCTCTGCGCCGCGGGCAGGGCTGGGGGATGCCGCGGCGGGAAGCGCGAGGCTCAATGCCACGAGGCCGCTGAAAACAGCGGTGCTCAGCGTATGGACGACAGGAAAACCGTTCATCGTTGCTCTCCAAGTGGCGCAACCCATTCGCGCCCCGTGTATGCAGTAAGCCGCTTTGTCAATGAATCGTTGCTGAGATTATCGGGTATGGGCGACGGTTGCTGGCATTTGTTCAGTTTTCTGGTGCGGGCGGTGTGTGTGGATGCAGGCTAATTCGATCCAAAACCCACATAGCAGGCCGGGTGTCGCCGCTAAACCGGATACACAAATCACTTGTTTGGCTCGGTGTTTGCGTCAGCGGCGCGCTAACAGTGATAAACCCATCGGCATCCGCTGCGGCTGGCAGTGGGGCCGTTGCGAGAATGGGGCCGCTGCAGCTATCTAGCCGAATATCCAGCTCACCATATGCGGTTTTTGCAGGCAGAAACACGCGCTTGCTTTCTTCATCTCCCAACTGAAATAAATAAGGCAAACGGCCAGCACGCACTTGGATTGAAGTAATGCCCTGCAGCGGCGCGAGTTTCCAAAGCCAGCAGGGCTCAAAAATAGCGACATTAAACAGTGCGCGCGCGCCTTGCGGCGGGCCATCGTCTTCCATACGCAGAACCGGGCCTTCCGCATTGCATACCGAGAGCTGTGCATTGCTGCGTGTAAGCAGGGAGGCTTGGGTTAATTCAAGAACTTGTGGGGAGGTGAGCGGTGTTCCGTTGGCAAACGTCGCCAGTTCAAGTGCAGCGGGGTAGTGCAGGTCTAATGGTGATTGATACGCTGTCCATGCGTTGCTGCGGCCTTCGCGGTAGTAAACCGGATAGCCTGTTGGGTTTTGTAACGTAACAAGTACGCGTTGTTGCGGCAGTAACGTGGTTTCTGTCAATACTTCAAACGGCGTTTTGGCATAGCCAATGCCTAGCTCACGATAGCGTTGCAGCAGCGTTGGCAGCCGCTGTAGAAAACCGTCGTAATTTTTATTAGAAGCCGGTGTCCAGCCCACTTCAGCCACTGCGGCAAGTCGTGGAAAGCTGTTGTGCTCGACCCCTGCAAACGTGCGCGTATCGCCCGTCCACATATTGGCCTGCAGGCCAAGGATATGTCCGCGCAAAGAGGTGTCCAGCGCTTCTGGAACAGGTTCGAATGCGTAAACGCTAGCCAATGGGACAAGTTTCGGGCGTCCAGCAGGTTCATTAGGCGATGCGGTTTGCAGGTAGTCCAGATACATGGCCGAGGTGGGCGACATAATGACGTCGTGGCCTTGCCGCGCGGCTTCAAACCCGCCTTCGGTGCCGCGCCAAGACATAACCGTTGCGCTGGCAGGCAGGCCGCCTTCAAGAATTTCGTCCCAACCGATCAGACGTTTACCGTGCTGCTCAAGCATCGTCTCAAGGCGTTTGATAAACCAGCTTTGTAGTTGCGCTTCGTTTTGAATGCCAAGTGTGCGCATTTGTGCCTGTATGCGCGGCGATGCCTTCCACTGTGTTTTCACCGCCTCATCGCCACCGATGTGGATATACGGCGCCGGGAAAAGTTCGGCAACTTCAGTGAGGACATCGGCTAGGAATGCAAATGTGCTGTCTTCAATATTGAACAAATTATTGTGAATGCCGCGCTGGTTCGATACCGGAATAGCGCGCCCTTCGATGCCTAACTGAGGATAGGCGGCAATCGCCGCTGTGGCGTGTCCGGGAAGGTCGATCTCAGGAACCACCATAATGTTTCGCTGCGCGGCGTAGTGCACGATCTCGCGAATCTGCGCTTGGCTGTAGAACATGCCTAGGCCACCAACGGCGGTGAGTTTTGGGTATTTACGGATCTGGACGCGCCAGCCTTGGTCGTCGGTGAGGTGCCAGTGGAAGACGTTGAGCTTGTGAATGGCCATCGCATCCAGCAGACGCTTAATGTCGCTTACCGATTGAAAGTTGCGTGCCGAATCCAGCATGTAGCCGCGCCAGCGAAAGCGTGGTGCATCTTCAATCTGCAGTTGCGGGAGGTGCATAACGGAACCTTGGCGCGGCCCCGCAGCAGCCAGTTGCCAGAGCGATACCGCACCGTAGAACAAGCCCTGTACGTGACTGGCGCTCACCTCAACACGGTCGCTGCTGATGTGAATGCGATAGCCTTCAGCTGGAAGCGTAGAGTCGGCGGAAAGAAGGTTGAACTGGATAGCCGGCGCTGCTGAAGGCAAGGCCGTTGTGTGCAGTGATATCCCGCTTGAGCGCTGCAGCAGGGCCGTGAAGTAGTCGGCGGCCCATCGCGCGGCTTGATCTTGATAGATCACCGGCGTCTTCGGCGAGGTGGCAAACGTCCCCGTTTCTAAGTGCACCTGGGACGGCATTGGGATGAGCGGAAGCACGGGTTGGCCCACTGCAGACGTTTGCGCAGAAGCGCTAGCCGAAACTGCGAAAAGTAAGAGGCTAAACAGTATGTGCAAAAAAGGCTGCGTCATTGGTAAGTGCGTGCGTTAATCTTCACGCCAACCTTAGCAAAGCTGCTGCCGATATTTGAGGAGCCACCATGTTTTTTCGCAAAACGCTACTTGCAACCGGGCTTGCGGTGCTGAGCTGCGCCGCTTACGCGGAGCAGCCAGAGCTTACTGCAACCACCGCCGCCACAGGCCTGCCGCGCGCCCCGGAGCAATTGGCAACCACCATCACGCTGGCTGATTTGTCGTTCAAAGTGGACCCATCTGTGCAGCGTTTACAGGGTGATGCCACGCTGAAGCTGCGCTTTAGTCAGCCTGTAGCCGCACTGGTGGTTGATTTAGATCGCAACTACACCATTGAAGCTGTCACCGTTGATGGCCAGCCTGCTGCTTGGGAAAACCCCGAAGGGCGCATGCGTGTCGCATTAAAACAGCCGCTCCCCGCAGGCGCGCAGGCCATATTGCGTATTCGCTACGCGGGGCATCCGCATGTGGCTAAAAAAGCGCCTTGGGATGGCGGCATAGTCTGGGCAAACACGCCTGATCGCCTGCCATGGGTCGCCACGGCCGTGCAGGGCGAAGGCTGCGATCTGCTGTGGCCCTGCATCGATCACCCAATGGGTAAGCCGCTAGAAGTGGTGCAGCACATCACCGTGCCAGCGCCATTAGTGGCGGCTAGTAATGGGGTGGAGTTGGGCGTGCAGGAAAAAGATGGCTGGCGTACCTACAGCTGGCGTGCGAAGCAACCCGACACCTACGCCATTGCACTGAATATCGGCCCGTACGAGGTCTTGAAGGGCGACTATAAAAGCCGCTACGGCAATACCATTCCACTGCGGTTTTGGTATTTGCAGGGGAATAAAGAGAAGGCGGAGGGGCTCTTTGCTGAGTTTTCGCCCATGTTGGATTTCTTCGAGGAAGTCATCGGCCCCTATCCGTTTGCCGACGAAAAAATGGGCGTAGTCGAAACACCGCATCTAGGCATGGAACATCAGACCATCAATGCCTACGGAAATGGCTACAAGAAAGCCGAAACCGGCTACGACTGGCTGCTGCAGCATGAGTTTGCCCACGAATGGTTTGGCAACCAGCTCACCAATGTGGATTGGGACGATTTCTGGCTGCATGAAGGGTTTGGCACCTATATGCAGCCGCTGTATCTGCAGTGGCTGCGCGGTGATATGGAATACATGGCGGCGCTAATGAAGATGCGCCAAGTGCTGATGCTGCGCCACCCCATCGTAACGGGGCATAGCATGGTAGAAAAGGACGTCTCCGATGCGTCGCGCGGGCCGGGTAACGACGTGTATTACAAAGGCGCGCTCATGCTGCATACGCTGCGTGGCTTAGTGGGCGATGCCGCGTTTTTTCAAACAACGCGTGAGCTGGTGTATGGCACAGATAAGCCATTGCCGGGGCATTTTAAGCCGCGCTACGCTTCCACCAATGACTTTATCACGCTATTGAACCGGATCACGGGAAAAGACTACCGCTGGTTTTTTGACGTGTATCTGCGCTCGATCAAGCTGCCAGCACTTGAGGCAACGCGCAGTGGGAATACGTTGCAGTTGCGCTGGAACACCGAAGGCAATAAACCGTTCCCCATGCCGGTACAGGTACGTGTTGGTCAGCGTGTTGTGGATGTGCCCATGAGCGGCGGACAGGGGCAAGTGGCGATAGCAGCGAACGAGAGCTTTACGCTTGACCCGCATTCCAAGGTGCTACGTGATTTGCCGTATATCGCGGCGTACCAGCAGGATATGGCGGAGCGGGCTAAAGCTGCAGAGAAAAGATGAGTTTGTGGGGGCATATCGAAGCTAGCCCTATGCCATGCGACACGCCGTAAATACATCCATGTAGGCTCCTCGGCGGCATCCCTGCCGCCGAAGGTCGCACGGCATAGGGCTAGCTCCGATTGCGCAAACAATACGTGAGCGTATTGACCCGCGGACAGCAGCGTGATGAGATGATGGACTAAAGATGATCGACCTTGTTAAGAAACTTACGGCCTGAGTGAGCTAACGCATGGCAAGACAAACTCGGCAGCGGATATTGGAAGCATCACTGGTGATGTTCAATGCCCAAGGCGAGCCGAACGTCACAACGAATCATATTGCCGATGAGCTGGAGATCAGCCCGGGCAATCTGTATTACCACTTTCGCAATAAAGACGACATCATAGAGCAGCTATTTGCAGGCTACGAGGCGCGGATGGATGTTGCGCTCACTGCCCCAGAGGGGCGTTTGCCGGGGCTTGAAGATATTTGGTTGCAGTTGCATCAAGTATTTGAATGCATCTGGGACTACCGCTTCTTATATCGCGATCTGGTCAATATCTTGAGCCGAAACCGCCGTATTCGGCTGCGATTTGCGCGTATCTTGAAGCGTGCCGATGAGCGAGCGCATACGGTTATGCGCGGCCTTGTGCAAGCGGGCATCATGCGCGCTTCGGCAGATGAAGTGCACGCCGCAGCAACCAATGTGCTGGTGATCGCCACATTTTGGATGAACTATGCCGCGGCCCGCGGAGATAAAGACGAGCAGGTGTCTATTCGTGCGGGGATTGTGCAGGTGATGATGTCGGTGGCGCCCTTTCTACGCGACGCCGAGCGCGTGCACCTTAATACGTTAACACGCGCTTATATCGACTGATGACTTAGTAAGTGCGGCACTGCTTAAAGCGCACCGGCTTCTGGCTACCTGCCGGGGGCTGCAGTTGAATGCGTGAAGAGGCAAGCTCTGGATAACGTTCCAAGAGCGGGCAGATATCGCTGATGGGGTCTGTGGTCTCAGAAGACAGGTACACCAACAAGGTGGACTGGGTGGACCACAGCGCGCGGCTGACACCAAACAAGGTGGAAATTGCGTTGGCCGTTTCGCGGCGGCGGGTCTCAAGTTCAGCCGCGTCGCTAGGGACTGCGGCTGCGGCTGCAGCGACTTCTACCTTTTGTGCAGCCTGCTTCTGAGCAACCTGCTGCTGAGCAACCTGGGGTGCGGGCGGTGGCATGTCATTGGGGGTTGAGTCTGCGGGCGTACCCATCATGCCAATGCCCCATACAAGTAGGCCAGCAACGGCTGCGCCCAGCCAGGCAACAGCCAGTGATTTATGGGGAACGGCTGGCGTTTGTGCAACCGGTGGCGGGATGGGGGCGTCGGGCTGCGGCACATAGGGGCGCACTTCCGGCCACAGCGTTTCACCGTCGATCAGCTCGATGTTTTGCTCGCGCGCAAACTTTACAGCGCTATCTTCAAAGCGGCCGGGTGTTACAACAAGGATGTGCTCGGCCCCACGCAGTTTGGCCGACTGCGGAAGAACCAATAGCGCCGACGAATCCACCACGGCTAATGTGCCGTATTTGCACGAAAGCAAGGTGCGTTCGTCGTGGCGCTCCAGCAGCATGTCGCTGCCGTCGGTAGGGATGCCATCGGCGGGCAAGCCGTCTTCGTTCACCGGCTTATAGCCACGCGCGTGCATCGCCTGCAACAGCAGTTTGGCAAATTCACGCCAGTGCAGTTTGCCAAGTTGTTCGGCATTGCGCTGGGGCACTTGTGGAGCCAGCTCAGTGCTTGCTTTTTGGCGCAACCAAACGGATAAACCGATGCCGGTAAGGGCGAAAATAACGAAGGCGATTAAGGACAGGCTCATACATCTCAAAACGCTGAATGCGAGGCGCAATCATACCGCTTTGCGCTGAAATTGAGATGAGGGGCACAGAAAATTATTCACCTGCAGGTTTGGCCGGGGGCTTGGCTTTTTTACGTCTGGTGGGTTTCAGCGAACGCCCGTCGCGCACCAATTTCTCAAATAATTTGCTGCCCTCAGCCTGCGCGCGACTAAACGCCCCAAGGCTGGAGAGCCAAATCTGCTGCGCCGCTTCGGTGATGGACTTGTTGTTGGTTTTTTTCAACTTAGCCATGCGTGCGCTTCTCGCGTCAGGTGGACGCCCTCCTTGGTCGGTGGGGGAAGCATCGTGGTTTGCGCTAGAGCATTCACACCAGCGCGCGCTGTGGAGAGTGGCGCTTAATGCGCGCCAAATACCAGCAGCAGGGCTAGGGCAGAGGCGAGCAAGAGGGCGGTGGCCAAAAGCCACGAAGCACGCTGCGCGCCGGTTTGCTTGGCCGTTACGGCTGTTTTTGCTGTGGACTGTGCGGCCGCTTCGGGCGATATGGGGGGCGTTTGTACCGCGCTTGGCAACGAGCCTTCTAATACAAACCGGTGAAGACGTGAAAATACCAACTGGTCGCCGGGGTGCAAGATGGCTTCGCGCACTGGGCGGCCATTGAGCTGCACGCCGCCAGCGGTGCTATGCAGGAGTGCTTGCCCGTTGTGGATTGAGATTGTGGCGTGACGCGGTGCAATAGCCTCGCCTTCAATACGCAGCGTTGCTTCTGCCGCGCTTCCAACGACACAGGGGCGCTGTAGGCAAAAACTGCGGCCGTGGTATGGGCCGCTGACGCCGCGCAAAATAAGGCGTGGGCAGACACCGGCAAACGGGGGGGCAAGTTCGCCGTTAGGCGCACGGTTGTCGGTGGGTGAATAAAGCAGCACATGATGGCTGCCAATATGCAGATTATCGCCAGCGCGCAGCATGACGAGCTTTTGCACCGGCCTGCCATTGACGTGCACGCCAACGCCTTCGGCCACGGCCATCCAGACGCCACGGCGGTCATTGCAGAATTGAATTAGCCACGGGGCGCCCGCTTCAACAGGCACCAACGCACCGGCTTGGCTGCCAAGCGAAAGCATGCCAAGGGCCAGCGGCAGATCGGGCTGTTGAGGGTTATGGAAATGCAGACGCAGGTCACTCATTGCAGGGCAATCTAGCACGTTGCGGCAAAGATTCCAGACTGGTCGTAATGCTTTTCACGCGGCAAAATGCGCAAGACTTCATTTTGGCCACCTGCCCATGTCTCGCATTGACATCCGTCACCCGCACACTCTTTCGAAAGCTGATGCACGCAGTGCGATTGAAGAGGTGGCGCAAAAGCTTAAGACTAAATTCGAAATGGATTATGGCTGGAGCGGTGATATATTGAATTTTTCGCGTTCTGGTATCGACGGGCATATTGAGCTGGGTGAAAAAGACCTGCACGTGTCCGCCAAATTGGGTTTTCTTGCCGCGATGTTCAAGGACCCGATTGAAGCCGAGATCAAGCGTGTGCTGAAAGAGAAGTTCTAAGGCGCGTTCTTTGATTTTTTCCTAATGCCAAAGCGTTATGGAAAGTTTCTTTGGCAACAGGCGTTCCAAACTTGCTGCGCTGCGGCATACTGAGAGGATTCATTCCTTGGAGTTTGCCCGATGTCGCGCGCCTTCAACTTTAGCCCCGGCCCCGCCACATTGCCGGAAGCGGTACTGCGCCGCGCGCAGGCCGAGATGCTGGAGTACGGCAATACAGGCGCATCGATTCTGGAGATCAGCCATCGGGGTGCGGATTTTATCGCCGTCGCCCAGCGTGCCGAGGCCGACCTGCGCACGCTGCTGAGCATTCCCGATGACTACGCGGTGCTGTTCACTTCGGGCGGCGCCACCACGGTGCAGGCGCTGTTGCCTCTGAATTTCGCCGCGCCGGGGCAGGCCTGCGACTATGTGGTGAGCGGGCACTGGGGCAAAACCGCAATCAAACAAGCGGCGCACTGCGTGGATGCGCGCACGGTGGCAAGCTCTGAAGCAGGTGGTTTTCGCGATGTGCCAGCGCGCGAAACGTGGCAGCTTTCCAACGATGCGGCGTATGTGCACGTGACGGCGAACGAAACCATTCACGGTGTGGAATGGCAGCCGATTCCCGAGGCAGGCAACGCCCCGCTAGTGGCCGACTTTAGCTCGTCGATTGCCTCCGAGCCACTGGATATTTCGAAGTTCGGTATTGTGTATGCCGGGGCGCAGAAGAACCTTGGACCGGTGGGTATCACCGTTGTCATCGTGCGCCGCGATCTACTTGAGCGTGCAGGGCAGCCGCGCGCGCCAATTTTCGACTACCGCGCGCACGCCGCCGCTGGGTCGATGCTCAATACTCCGCCAAGCTGGAACTGGTATGTGCTGGGCCTGACGGTCAAGTGGATGTTGGACGAAGGCGGGGTGGAAGAATTTGCGCGGCGCAATGCGGCCAAGGCAAAGCTGCTGTATTCCGCCATCGACAATTCAGGCGGGTTCTATCGCAATGAAGTGGCGGTGGGCACACGTTCGCGTATGAACGTGCCGTTCTTTTTACATGACCCCGCACTTGATGCCCTGTTCTTAAGCGAAGCCAAAGAAGCCGGTTTGGTGGCATTAAAAGGCCACCGCGTACTTGGTGGAATGCGCGTTTCTATTTACAACGCAATGCCGGAAGCGGGTGTGCAAACGCTGACGACATTCATGCAGGAGTTCCAAAAAGCCCATGGCTAAGAAAAACGAAACCAGCAAAAAAGCAGCGGCCAAGGCCGTGTCGAAGCCTGCGGCACATGAGCCAGCAAAGCCTGATTTAAGTGCAGTGCGCGAGCAGATCGACGGCATCGATCAACAAATTCAGAACCTGATCGCCGAGCGTGCTCGCTGGGCGCATCAGGTGGGCAAGGCCAAGGGCAAGCTGGCCGCAGCCGTGGATTATTACCGCCCCGAGCGCGAGGCGCAGGTGCTGCGTCGGGTGGTGGATCGCAACGACGGCCCGCTGGCCGATGAAGTGCTGGTGCGCCTGTTTCGCGAGGTGATGTCGGCCTGTTTAGCGCAGCAAGAACCGCTGAAAATTGGCTTCTTAGGGCCGGAAGGCACCTTTAGTCAGCAGGCTGTACACAAGCATTTCGGCCATTCGGCGCACGGCCTTCCACTGGCAAGTATCGAAGAAGTGTTCCAAGAAGTAGCCTGTGGCAACGCCGATTTTGGTGTGGTGCCGGTGGAAAATTCTGGGCAGGGCACCATTCAAGTGACCTTGGATATGTTCCTTACCTCGCCGCTGCGTATTTGCGGTGAAGTAGAGTTGCGTGTGCACCAATACTTGCTTTCGCGCAGTGGGCATTTGGAAGACGTGGAGCGCATCTTCGGCCATCCGCAGTCGCTGGCACAGACGGCTGGCTGGCTGCGCACCAATCTTCCGCGTGTTGAAAAAATTCCGGTGTCGAGTAATGCCGAAGGTGCGCGCCGTGCGCGCAATTCTGACGACGCGGCCGCCATTGCCGGTGAAGCGGCGGGCTTGGTGTATGGGCTTAAGCGTGTCGCTGGGCCGATCGAGGACCGCAGCGATAACACCACGCGCTTCCTTGTAATTGGCCGACAGCCGTTCCCGCCGTCGGGTAACGACCGCACTTCGCTGCTGGTATTCATCCGTGACCGTCCCGGCGCACTGTACGGTGTGCTGGAGCCGCTAGCGCGGCGTGGGATTAGTATGAACCGCATCGAGTCGCGCCCCGAGCACGGCCACAAATGGCAGTACGCTTTCTTTATCGACGTGGCCGGTCATTGTGACGAATCGCCCCTGAAAGACGCGCTGGAAGAAATTGGCGGGCTGGGCGACGAAGTACGCGTGCTGGGCTCCTACCCGGTGGCGATTGCATGATCGATTTTGTTGCACTTGCCAGCGTAGGCATTCGCGGCTTGCGTGCGTATGACCCCGGCCACGATCTGGTGGCGCTGCGGCGTATGGCGCCACCGGGGGGCTTGGTAGAGCTGGGCTCTAACGAAAGTCCGTATGGGGCCAGCCCCAAGGCCAAGCAGGCCATTGCGGCTGTGCTTGACGGTATCCATATCTATCCCGATCCGTTGGGCGGTGACCTCAAACGGGCCTTGGCGCAGCAGCATGGTGTGCACACAGCGCAGATTCTGCTGGGCAATGGTTCGCACGAACTGCTGATGCAGTTTGCGCAAGTGTTTGCGGGTGCGGGCGATGAAGTGGTGGCGTCGCAATACGGGTTTGCGGTCTATGCACTGGCCGCGCAGGCGGCGGGTGCAACACTGCGACTTGCGCCCGCATTGCCCAAAGATCACGCGATGCCGCGTGGGCATGATCTGGACGCGCTGCTCGCGGCAATCACGCCGCATACCAAATTGCTGTATCTGGCTAACCCGAATAATCCCACCGGTACTTGGTATGGTCGCGAGGCGTTTGCGGCGTTCCTTGCACAAGTACCCAGCCATGTTTTGGTGGTGGTGGACGAGGCCTATGCTGAATTTGTGGATGCGCCGGACTATGCCAGCGCGCTCGGCCTGCTGTCGCAGTACCCCAATCTAATTGTTACCCACACCTTCAGCAAAGCCTATGCCCTCGCTGGCCTGCGGGTGGGGTATGCCATCGCGCATGCAGAGTGCATCGCGGTGATGGAGCGGGTGCGCGAGAGCTTTAATGTCAACGCGCTTGGGCTGGCTGCTGCCGAAGCAGCGCTAGGTGATACGGCCTATCTCGCGCAGACGGTGGCGGCCAATGCGGTACAGCGACAGGTCTTGGCAAGTGCGCTGCGCGCGCGCGGCTTGACGGTTTCTCCATCGCAAACCAATTTTCTACTGGTTGAGTTTGGTGCGCGCACCGCTGCAATTGAGGCAGCACTGGTGGCGCGCGGGGTGATCCTGCGGCCGATGGGCGGCTACGGTTTGGGTGAGTGTCTGCGCATCACGGTGGGAACAGAAACAGAAAATACGCGCCTGCTGGCAGCGCTGGATGAGATTCTGGAGAAGGGACGGGCATGAGTTCGATGGATTGGTGCGCCACCAAAGCGCGTGCATCGCTGCAAGGGACATTGGCGATCCCTGGCGATAAATCGGTGTCGCATCGCTCGGTGATGTTTGCTGCGTTAGCCGATGGTGTGTCCACGATTGATGGATTTTTGGAGGGCGAAGACACCCGTGCCACGGCTGCAATTTTCAGCCAGCTTGGTGTGCGTATCGAAACCCCGTCGGCCTCGCAGAGGATCGTGCATGGTGTGGGCGTCGATGGCCTCAAGGCTTCCAGCAAGTTTCTGGATTGCGGCAATGCCGGAACCGGCATGCGCCTGCTGGCGGGGCTGCTCGCCGCGCAGAAATTTGATTCGGTGCTGGTCGGCGATGCCTCTCTGAGCAAGCGGCCGATGCGCCGCGTAACAGGGCCGCTGGAAAAAATGGGCGCACGCATCGATACCGATGAAGGCGGCGTGCCGCCGCTGCGCATCCATGGCGGGCAGACACTGACGGGCGTGGACGTCACCTTGGAAGTAGCCAGCGCACAGGTGAAATCCGCGCTTCTGTTGGCAGGCTTATATGCCCAGGGTGAAACCGTGGTGCGCGAGCCGCACCCAACCCGTGATTACACCGAGCGCATGCTTGCTGCGTTTGGCGTGGATATTGAATTTTCCCCAGGCTATGCGCGTTTGCGCGGTGGCCAGCGCCTTGCGGCGACCAATGTTGCAGTCCCGGCAGACTTTTCTTCAGCCGCGTTCTTTCTTGTCGCCGCCAGTATTGTGCCCGGTTCCGAGTTGCGGCTTACACAGGTGGGCTTAAATCCGCGCCGTACCGGCCTGCTGCAGGCGCTACGGATGATGGGCGCGGACATTCGTGAAGAGAATGCGGGCATGCATGGCGGTGAGCCCGTGGCCGATTTGCTGGTGCGCTATGCGCCGCTGCGTGGAATCGAGGTGCCCGAAGCGCTGGTGCCAGACATGATCGACGAGTTCCCGGCGCTGTTTATCGCAGCGGCCTGCGCCGATGGCCCCACCGTGGTGCGCGGTGCGGCCGAACTGCGGGTGAAAGAATCCGACCGCCTCGGCGTGATGGCCGCTGGCCTGCGCACGCTAGGGCTTGTGGTTGACGAAACCCCAGACGGGGCCACCATCCATCCAGGACAGTTGCAGGGCGGCGAGATCGAAAGCCACCACGACCATCGCATCGCTATGGCTTTCGCCGTGGCTGGGCAGGGCGCCAGTGGTGAGGTGCATATACGCAATGTCGATACCGTGGCCACCTCGTTCCCCGGTTTCGATAGCCTCGCACGCGACGCGGGGTTTGGGTTGGTCGAAGGCTAACAAATAGCACCCCGAAGGGTGCTTTTTGTACAGGCTAGGTGAACCGGTAGGTTTATTGGCTCATCACCGCTGCGCCTTTATCTTTGCTGTCTTTGTAGCAGTCATCAATATCCGCTTGGGTCATGCTGGCGTAGGGTTTGAACGCGGGTAGGGTGGTGGCCAGCGCTTGTTGGCTGGCCATCATTGCAGGAAGACGGGTGCAGAGTTTCCGCGCTTCGGCCTCAATTTTCTCGCCCTCAGCTTCCATCTTGGCCTCAAACTCTTTGGCTCCCTTTTCGCCGCCAAAGATCGCACCGGCAACGCCGGAGAGGGCCTTATCAGCCAGTCCCACACCTTGGCTGCCGATGGCCATGCCCGCTTCGGCAATGTCGATGATTTGCCCGCGATACGCCAGCAGTTGTTGGCGCTGATCGGCGGTCAGTGGTGCCGCTTTGCCTGCAATCAGAAGATCGCCTTGCGGGGTAATTTCAGCCTTAGGCAAGTTCTTCGTATTGTGGCCAATGTCTTTGCCATTGATCGTGACATGCGGGCCATTGCCAATGTCGATATTGCCTTTGGCCATCTCTTCGCGAGCTTTCGCAAAAGCTTTGTCCACTTGTTTTCCAATAAAGCCTTTGGCGGGTGCGTTATCAGCGGGCGCTGCGGGCGGCGGGGCGTTATTGCTGCAGGCCAGCAGTGGGAAGGCGATCAAGCAGGCCAGTGCGGAATGACGAATGCTGTTCATATGCTTTTCCTAAGAGAGAAAAATTAAGTCTCAACCTTCATCGCGCCAGCGACGCAGTTGCATCGCGCCGATCAGCATCGCCACCCCGGCGGCAGCACCGATCCACAGTTGCGGGGACAGCAGGACGGTGTACATGCCTTGTACGATGGTGAGGGTGCTGGGAATGCCGTTGCCATTGAAGCTAGAAAGATCGGCTAGCTGCATCCAAGTGCCAGGGAATACGCCGCCAAGCAAGTGCGCGACGATGTTTTTCCAGAACCAGTTGCTTTCAATATTGAAAATGCTGAGTAGATCAAACCAGCTGATAAAGACACCGGCAAATACGGGCAGGGCGACGGCCCACAAAAAGGGCTTGCTCTTGGCCCACACCGAGCACAGCATCAGCCAACCCACACTTGGTAGCGCCCACAGCGCATAGATCGGTAGCGCAGCAACTAAGACACTTGCATTGGCCAAGAGACTGCTTGGGTTCCAGAGTAAGGTGAACGGGTTGCCGTGGTGGATCAACACAAACACGCTGAGAATAAGCAAGAAGGCCAGCATGCAGACGATACCGATCGCCGTTGCAATGACCGGGGCAACAATGAGCGCGCTGATGGCTTTGGACAGTACCGTGTCACGATCGGAAATGGGCAGCGATTTCCAAAACAGCACACTGCGGGTTTGCCGCTCGTCGTACAGGCTGGCGAGGCAGTAGAAAAACACGACAAAGCCCAGCGCCAAGAGTGGCCAAATCATTGCGCTGGCCGCGCTCATGCTGATGCCTGCAGCGAGTTTTTCCATATCGCCGCTACTCATTTGCGCCGTGATGGCATTGAGGTCGAGGCCGTTGACCATCACCTCGCCGTTAATTTTGAAATTACCAAACGAGGCCTTGCGCGCCGCAAATTCAGCGGTGATCAACCCAAGTAGGGTGAACAGCAGCGAGATACCGGCGGCCCAGATGGGGGCCCAGAAGAAACCGCCTTTGTGCTCCCAGTATTCGCGCTTCAGCAGTAGCTTCAGCTTGGCGGTTGGATGTGTGCTGTGGGGTGCAGGCTGGGTGGCACCATTGCCCGCCGAGTCAAGAATGGCGTTCATGCGTAGGTTCCTTTCATGGTGGCAACAAACAGATCCGCGATGCTGGGAGTGCGGGTTTCACCCAATGCTGCAAGCTGTTCGGCGTTTGCGCCGTCAAACAGCATCACCGTTTTACCAAATGGCAGGCTGCGTTCGTCGATAGGCTGAAGTGCGCGTGCGGCATCGAGCTTGTCGGCATTGACGAGCACTTCGCAGTAGCGTTCGCCAAGGGTATCCATGGCGGCACTGAGCGAAATTTTACCGCCGCGTATGAACATCACATCGGTGAGGATGTGTTCCACCTCTTCCACCTGATGGGTGGTGATGAGGATGGTTTTTTCGTCATCAAAATAGTCTTCTAGTAGACGCTGGTAGAACTGTTTGCGATACAGAATATCGAGGCCAAGGGTAGGTTCGTCCAAGACCAGAAGGCGGGCATCGATGGCCATCACCAGCGCCAAATGCAGTTGCACGATCATGCCTTTGGACATTTCACGCACTTTCATTGTGGGCTTGAGCTGGGTGCCTTCTAAAAAGCGCTGGCAGCGTGCGGCATCAAAGCGCGGGTGCACACCCGCCACAAATTCAATGGCTTGTGCCACCGTGATCCAGCGCGGCAGCACCGCCACGTCAGCAATAAAGCAAACGTCATTCATCAGCGCATCGCGCTGGGTGCGTGGGTCTTTGCCGAGTATCTTTAGGTCGCCGTCAAATGGAATTAGGCCGAGAATGGCTTTGAGCGCGGTGGTTTTGCCCGCACCATTTGGCCCGATCAGGCCAACGATACGGCCCGCAGGGATATCGAAGGTGGTGTTGTCCAGCGCCAACGTGTTTTTGTAGCTCTTGCGCAAGCCTTTGGCGGACACAAGGATGGTGTTTGAGTCAGTGCTCATTTCGCCCCCCATTTATTCTTGGGATCAAGGAGTTCGTCGATGGTCAGGCCTAGGCGCTGGATGCGTTCCAACATCTGCGGCCATTCTTCGGTTAAAAAGCGCTCGCGTTCGCTGCTTAATAACCGCGCATTTGCACCGTCTGTTACAAACATGCCTAAGCCTCTGCGTTTTTCGACCAGCTGCTCGTCCACCAATTCTTGGTAGGCGCGCGACACGGTGATGGGGTTGAGTTGATATTCCGCAGCCACTTGCCGCACTGAAGGCAGCGCGTCGCCGGGTTTGAGGGCTCCGTCTAGCATCATGGCAACAACGCGTTCCTTGAGCTGACGGTAAATTGGAGCGCCATCGCTCCATTCAACGGCAGTCATATGATTAGCTCCGGGGAGAGAATGAGAAAAATGGGATGCGGATGGACTGGTGCACTGCACGCTTAACGGCGCGCGCCGAGGCTTCCGCGTTTTCGGCGGTGGATTCAGCGTGGCGGAGTGCCGAAAGTTCGGCGGCTTCCGTTGATAACGAGGCGGCCGATGAGGACACCAGCAATAGAGTTGCCAAGACGGCTCCGCTCGATAACAGTGCGGTGAGGGAGTTGTGGAGCTTGCGGTTCATGAGGAACTCCTGCTCTGGGTGTTTGGTGTTGTAGGCAACTATAACACTAGAAAATTGCGTGTCAAGCAAAAATTGCCCCAACTAATGGCAGGGGGTAAAGGATTGCTCAGCGCGGCATCTGCACCGACAATAGGCGGTCTCGTTGCGATGGCATCGCAGCAATAACCAAGCCAACTGGAGAGCACCTTGATCAAGTTGTCCGTGCGCGTGCTGGGTGTCTTATTGGCATCGGTTTTCACGCTTCAATATGCGGTTGCGCAAGACGCGGCTCCAAGCAGTGAGCGTGACAAAGTGGGCTATATGCTGGGCTTGGATGCTGGCCGCGCAGTGGGGCCGGGCTATCCCGAGCTTGATTTGGCCGCTTTTCAACGCGCGGTTGAGTCAACGTTAAATGGCGATGCGCCGCTGCTCTCAATTGAAGACGCGCGAAAAACCAGCCAAGCGCTCATGGCCAACATCATTGCGCGCAGTAGCGGCAAACCAGGCGCGGCGCTGGATCGTGAAAAGGCGGGGCTGCTGATGGGCACCACCACCGCACGAACCCTCATCAACGCCCGCGGACAGTTTGATATGCCCATGTTTATGCGCGGGCTAAAAGACGGCGCAGTTCCACCGAGTAAGCCGCTGATGGATGCCGCTGAAGTCGAGCAGGTGCGTGGTGCTCTTGCCGCGCGTCTGGCCACGGTGCAGGCCGATCAGCGCAAACAGCAGGGGGAAACGGCGCAGCAGGAAGAACAGGCGTTCTTCGCCAAAAACAAGCTGGTGAAAGGCGTGTTTACCACGCCAAGCGGGTTGCAGTACAGCGTGTTGCGGCAGGGCAATGGCGTGCGTCCCAAGCCGGGGCAGCGCGTGCGCGTGAACTATGTCGGCACCCTGCTTAACGGCAAAAAGTTTGATAGCTCGTATGATCGCGGCGAGCCTGCCGAGTTCAGCCTAGATCAGGTGATCAAAGGTTGGACTGAAGGCGTTGGCATGATGCCAATTGGTGCAAAATACCGCTTCTGGGTACCGGCGGCGCTGGGCTACGGTGAACGTGGCGCGGGCCGTGATATCCCCCCCAATGCCACATTGATGTTCGATGTGGAACTGTTAGGCGTGGAATAAGTCCAACAGAATTAACCTCACTAGCCGGTGTTTCAAAACCGGCCCTTTTCATGCTTTTTGGAGCCTTGTACACATGAAGTCGTTCGCCCGGACCACCCTTCTAGCATCTGCCATGATGCTGGCCCTTTCTGCCTGCAACGCGCAGCAGAAACCCGTTGATGTCTCGGCGACGGGCGCAGCAGCCGACAGCAGCAAGAAAGATATCGCTGGGCTTGCGAATGAAAAAGAGCAGGTGAGCTACACCATCGGCATGGCCATGGGTAAGCAGTTGGCCGACATCAAAGACGAGGTCAACTTGGACACAGTGCTGAAAGCCCTGAAGACCGAAATGAGCGGTGGCAAGGCACTGATCAGCGACGAACAAGCGCAGCAGATCATGCAGGAGTTTGGCCAGAAGATGCAGGCCAAGCAAATTGCCAAAATGATGGAAGCGGCCAAGGCTAACGAAGCGAAGGGCGAGAAGTTCTTGGCTGAAAACGGCAAGAAGGCTGGGGTTGTCACCACCGCATCGGGCTTGCAGTATCAAGTGCTGACCGAAGGCAAGGGCGCTAAGCCCGGTGCAGAAGACGGCGTGAAGGTGAACTACAAGGGCTCTCTGATCGACGGCACCGAGTTTGATAGTTCCTACAAGCGTGGCGAACCCGCCGTACTGCCGCTGAATGGCGTGATTCCGGGCTGGTCGGAAGGCCTGCAACTGATGCCGGTAGGCAGCAAGTTCAAGTTCTGGATTCCGGCAAAGCTGGCTTATGGCGAACAAGCCCCGCCGGTGATCGGCCCGAACCAAATGCTTGAGTTTGAAGTTGAGCTGCTGGAAATTGTGAAGAAGAAACCCGCCAGCAACTAATGGCATGATGAAGCCCGGGCGCGCCGCGCGTGCGCCCGGGCTTTGTTCGTTTGAGGAGTACGCCGATGCCCGCGCTTGAAGAAAAATTGATTGATCTTGAAGCACGACTCGCGTTTCAGGAACAAGCGCTACAAGAACTGAGCGATGCACTTGCTGCGGCCCGCAGCGAAGAGTCGCGCAACGCGCTCATGCTGCACCGCGCGTTAGAAGATTTGCGTCAGCTGCGCAGCGCGCTGGCGGCAAGCCCCATTACCGGTGATGCGGCCAGTGAGCCGCCGCCGCCGCACTACTGAGTGTTGAAGTTGCTATGAGTATTTCTCTTCGAGATCAAATGCTGGGTCTTGGCTTCAAAGACGCGCCAAAACCGCCGAAGCAGAAACCTGACGTCAAGCGAGAGCTGCAAAAGCGCGCGCCACAGCAGCGCAACGGCAAGCCCGCAGGAGCGGCGCATTACGCGCCGCGTAAACCGACGCATACGCCGAATAAACCGCGCACGCGTGAAGATATCGACCTTGCCAAGGCCTATGCGATTCGCGCGCAAAAGGAAAAAGACGAGCGTATCGAAGCTGAGCGTATCAAGCAGGAAGAGGCGCGGCTAAAGCGCGAAGCGAAAGCCAAGTTAGAAGCCTTCATGAAGGATAAGGCGCTGAATTCGGCAGAGGCCGAGCACGTTCGCCATTTTGAATATGGCGGCAAGATCAAGCGCGTCCACGTCACCGCAGAACAGCTAAAAGCACTCAATGCCGGAATATTAGGTGTGGTGCAAATGAACGGCCGTTACGTGCTGGTAGATGCGGCAACGCTGGCCGAGGTTGAGGTGATTTTTGCCCAAGCCATTGCGCTGAAGGTGGACCCTAATGCGCCCGCCGCAGATGATCCTTATTCGGACCCGCAGTACCAAGTGCCGGATGATTTAGTCTGGTAAACCACATCTGCTCATACATTTCAGGCCGCGTATGCGGCCTGAAGTATGTGTACTGAGATGTTTTTGGGTTAACTCATCTTCGGCGGATCGCGCAGCTCTTTGCGCAGAATCTTGCCTACGTTGCTCTTGGGAAGCTCAGTACGGAACTCGATCTGCTTCGGCCGCTTGTAGCCGGTGAGGTTTTCATGGCAGAACGCCTTTACCTGATCGGCGGTAAGGGCAGGGTCTTTCTTGACGATAAAGACCTTCACCGCCTCCCCGGATTTTTCGTCCGCAATACCAACTGCCGCAACTTCCAGCACACCCGGCATCATCGCGACCACGTCTTCCACTTCATTGGGATAGACGTTAAAGCCCGACACCAAGATCATGTCCTTCTTGCGGTCAACGATGTAGAAGTATCCCTTCTCATCCATCTTGGCCATATCGCCGGTGTGCAGCCAACCGTCGTGGTCAATGACTTTTTCGGTTTCTTCCGGGCGCTGCCAATAGCCCTTCATCACCTGCGGGCCTTTGACACAGAGCTCACCAATTTCGCCTACCGGCAGAATCACACCATCGTCGCTCTTGACGCAGACATCGGTAGAAGGCACCGGCAGGCCGATCGAGCCGTTGTAATCGGTAAGGTCTAACGGGTTGATACAGACAGCAGGCGAAGTTTCGGTAAGGCCGTAGGCTTCGGCCAACGTCACGCCGGTGGTTTTTTTCCATTTGTCGGCTACTGCACGCTGCACAGCCATGCCGCCGCCCAGCGTCATATGCAATTTGGAAAAATCTACTTCACTGAAACCAGGCGTGTTGAGCAAGCCGTTGAAGAGCGTGTTGACGCCGGTAATGGCGGTGAAGCGTGCGGATTTAATCTCCTTCACAAAACCGGGCATATCGCGCGGGTTGGTGATGAGTAGATTGGTGGCGCCAAACTTCATGAAGACAAGGCAGTTCGCCGTCAGTGCAAAGATGTGATACAGCGGCAACGCCGTCACAATGGTTTCTTCGCCGTACTTGATGTTCGTGCCAACCCATGCGGCGGCCTGTTGCATATTGGCCACCATATTGCGGTGGGTCAGCATGGCGCCTTTGGATACGCCGGTGGTGCCGCCGGTGTATTGCAAGAAGGCGAGGTCTTCCGGACTATTTTTGATGGACGGAAGTTTGTGTTTGCGGCCTAGTTCTAGCGTAGCGCGGAAGCGAATAGCGCCTTGAATGGTGTAGTCGGGCACCATTTTTTTGATGTACTTCAGTACGAACCCGACGATCGGCCCTTTCGGGAAGCCCAGCATATCGCCAAGACCGGTGGTGACGGCTTTGACCTGTGGCATTTCGTCTAGCACTTCTTGAGCGACGCTGCCGAAGTTGTCTAGAACAACCAACACGCGGGCACCAGAATCAACCAGCTGGTGCTTAAGCTCGCGCGCGGTGTACATCGGGTTGGTATTGACCACCGTCAGCCCTGCGCGCAAAACACCAAAAAGCGCGATCGGGTATTGCAGGCAGTTAGGCATCATGATCGCCACGCGATCGCCCTTCTTGAGCTTCATCTCACCTAGCAAATAGCCTGCAAACGCACGGCTGAGCTGGTCTAGCTCGCTATAGCTGATGCCTTTGCCCATGTTGATGAAGGCGATCTTCGTGCTGTACTTCGCTAGCGCCGCATCGAAGACGTCGGTGATCGACTTGAATTCATTCAAGTCAATATCAGCAGACACACCAGCCGGGTAATGGGCCAGCCAAGGACGATCAGAACTCATGCACTGCTCCCCTGCAGAGAATCGCCAGCGCGGCGTGCGCTGGCGTATGTTATTTCCGTTGATTTCAGCATAGCCTCACGCGTGTGGCAAGACAGCGACCACCCGCGTGAGGATAAGCCCAATCAATTGGCCTTTTTAGATGCCAATTGGCGCAGCACGTACTGCAAGATGCCGCCGTTGCGGTAGTACTCCACTTCCTTCGGCGTGAGCAGCAACACGTCGGCTTCAAAGGTTTTGCTACCACCCGTGGCGGCGGTGGCGGTGACCATCACATGCTTGGCCATGCCGTCTTTCAGCCCCACAATTTCATAGGTTTCGGTGCCATCAAGGCCAATGGACGCCGCATTTTCGCCATTCTTAAATTGCAGCGGCAGCACGCCCATGCCCACAAGATTGCTGCGGTGGATGCGCTCGAAACTTTCTGCGATCACCGCCTTGACGCCCAGCAGCAGGGTGCCCTTGGCCGCCCAGTCGCGGCTGGAGCCGGTGCCGTATTCCTTGCCTGCGATCACCACCAGCGGGGTGCCGTCGGCCTTGTACTTCATCGCTGCATCGTAGATGGACATCTTCTCTGGCGGGTTGCTGCCGAAATACAGCGTATTGCCGCCTTCTTCGCCACCGAAGAATTGATTTTTGATGCGGATATTGGCGAAGGTGCCGCGCACCATCACATCGTCGTTGCCACGGCGGCTGCCATAGCTGTTGAACTGCGCAGGCTGCACGCCACGGCCGATCAAATAACGGCCTGCGGGCGAATCTTTCTTGATGCTGCCTGCGGGTGAAATATGGTCGGTGGTGATGGAGTCACCGAACAGGCCCAGTACGCGCGCCCCTACGATGTCGTTGGAGTGGCCCACCGCCATCGTCATGCCTTCAAAGTACGGCGGGTTCTTGATGTAGGTGGAGGCGTCGCTCCATGCGTAGAGCTCGCCTTCGGGTGAGGCGATCGAATTCCAGCGGTCATCGCCCTTGAATACGTCGGCATAGTTTTGCTTGAACATATCCGGGCTGATGGTGTGGCTGATGGTTTCGGCAATTTCCTTGCTGGTGGGCCAGAGGTCTTTCAGGAATACCGGCTTGCCGTCGCTGCCGTTGCCCAGCGGCTCGGTGGTGAGGTCGATTTCGGTGCTACCAGCCAATGCGTAGGCCACCACCAGCGGCGGGCTGGCGAGGTAGTTCATCTTCACTTCGGCGTGGATGCGGCCTTCAAAGTTGCGGTTGCCGGAGAGCACCGACACTACACACAGATCGCCGGCGGCAACGCCTGCGCTGACTTCTACCGGCAGCGGGCCGGAGTTGCCGATACAGGTGGTGCAGCCGTAGCCCACGGTGAAAAAGCCGATTTTTTCGAGTTCTTTCTGCAGCCCGGCTTTTTCCAAATAGTCGGTAACCACGCGCGAACCGGGTGCCAGCGAGGTCTTGACCCACGGCTTGCGGGTAAGCCCTTTGGCTGCGGCGTTGCGTGCTAGAAGGCCGGCGGCCACCATCACTGCAGGGTTTGATGTATTGGTGCAGGAGGTGATGGCGGCGATCACCACAGCGCCGTCTTTAATACGCACCTGCTTGCCATCGATGGTGATATCGGCCTGACCTTTACCGATTTGTTCGTTGCCTACCGCTGCGCCACCCCCTTCGGCGATGAAGTCGGCGACATCGCTATTGCGCTGATCGCGCACGGCGGTGAGCTGTTCGATCACTTTGCGCGTGGAGGACTTCATATCGGTGAGCAATACGCGGTCTTGCGGGCGCTTGGGGCCTGCCAGTGAGGGCTGCACGGTGGCCATGTCCAGCTCCAGCGTGGAGCTGTACTGCGCGTGCGGACTGGTGGGGTCGTGCCAGAGGCCCTGCGCCTTGGCATAGGCTTCTACCAGTGCGATTTGTGCATCGCTGCGGCCCGATAGACGCAGGTAGTTCATCGACTCGGCGTCAATTGGGAAAATCGCGCAAGTCGCGCCGTATTCGGGCGACATATTGCCAATAGTGGCGCGGTCGGCCAGCGGTAGGTGCTGCAGGCCTTCACCATAGAATTCAACGAATTTACCGACTACGCCGTGCTGGCGCAGCATTTGTGCCACGGTTAGCACCAAGTCGGTGGCGGTAGCGCCTTCCGGTAGGCGTCCGGTGAGCTTGAAGCCCACCACTTGCGGGATCAGCATGGAGGAAGGCTGGCCCAGCATCGCGGCTTCGGCTTCAATGCCGCCCACGCCCCAGCCGAGGATGCCAATGCCATTAACCATGGTAGTGTGGCTGTCGGTACCGAACAGGGTGTCCGGGTAGGCCCACTGCTGGCCGTCTTTTTCCGAGGCCATCACCACGCGCGCCAAGTATTCCAAATTCACCTGATGCACGATGCCGGTATTGGGCGGAACGACTTTGAAGTTACCGAACGATTTCTGCCCCCAGCGCAGGAAGCTATAGCGCTCGCTATTGCGTTCAAATTCGATCTTGCCGTTCATGTCCAGCGCATCGGGGCGCGCAAACACATCTACCTGCACGGAGTGGTCAATCACCAGTTCCGATGGGATTTGCGGGTTGATTTGCTCCGGATTGCCGCCCAGTTTCACCACGGCATCGCGCATCGCGGCCAGATCGACCACGCAGGGCACACCGGTGAAGTCTTGCAAAATCACGCGTGCGGGCATGAAGGCGATTTCGGTTTCCGGCACATCCGTCGGTTTCCACTGCGCTACCGCCTGGATATGCGCAGGCAGCACGTTCACGCCATCCTCGTGCCGGAGCAGGTTCTCCAGCAAAATTTTCATCGAATAAGGCAGGTGGGAGATATCGAATTTTTTGCCCAATGCAGGCAGACTGTGGAAAACGTAATCCTTGCCGTTAACGCTGAGGCTGGATTGGGTGGAAAAAGAATTACCCATGAACTGGCTCCGAAGCGGTGAGGGGCCCACAGTGTGCAGGCAGCTGTGACATAGTCTTGCTGTTTCGATGTTAAATCGGATTGAATGTTGATGAAGCTAACCTCTATGCGCACGAATTTGAAGCCTTGTTTTCTCCGCATCGGCCGCGTTGGTATGCCTGCGCTGGGTCTGCTCCTGTTTGCGAGTGAGGCGAGCGCCCGCGATGATCTTGGCCCGGGCGGTGTCACGGGGATGCTTTTGGCGCTCGTAATTGGCCTAGGGCTGGGGGTTGCTTGGGGGCTAGGGCAACGCGCTCAGCTGCGGCGCAAGCAGCGTGAGTTAGATGAGCGCGTTGCAGAGCTGCATCAAAAGTCCGGGCAATTATTTTCACTTCAGCAAAAAAAAAGTGAGCTGCTTGATCAAATGCAGCGGCAAACCGAAGAGTTTGCGCGGTTGGCGCACGAGGACGCGCTTACTGGCCTGCCCAACGGGCGCTCGTTTGATGAAGCTTATGCACACAACTTCTCGCGCTCTAAACGTCACGGCCAGCCACTGTCGCTGATGCTGCTGAATTTAGATAAGTTTTCGCAGGTAAACGATGATTGGTCGCACGCTGCGGGGGATCGTGTGCTTTCTGAAGTCGGCAGATTGCTGCGCTCGGTGTGCCGCACGTCCGATTTCCCGTCGCGCTTGGGTGGGGATCTGTTCGCAATTATTCTCACCGATACCGATGAAGAGGGCGCTTGGCGTCTTAGTCAGCGTCTGCACGCGGCGTTTGCGGGCTGCAGAAATTGGCACGAAGGTGATTTAGGGCCGAACTACATCAGCTTTAGCGCCGGATTGGTGACGCTAGGGGATGAAGACATGGCCCCCGTGCAGCTGCGCCACCGTGCCGACCGTGCGCTGTACTTGGCCAAACACGCCGGTGGAGCGCGCACGAGCTTGGGCTGAAATAGCCGGTTTAGCGCCGTATTAGGCAAAAGTATGTATTAAAAAGTATGTATAATGAGGGCCTACCTATTCCGTAGGAGGCTCTCATGGAAGCAACTGTTGCCGAACGCGGGCAGATCACCCTGCCAAAGCCCGTTCGCGATGCGCTGGGCCTTGCCAAGGGTAGCGTGCTGAAGGTGGAGCTCGATGGCGGGCGGATCGTGCTGAGCAAGCGCGTGGACGACGCCATATCGCGCGTGCGCGGAAAGTTCACCCTCGACGCCCCAATGACACACTCTGAGGCCGACCAAGCGTGATCGCGGTGGACGCCCCCGTTTTAGTGGAACTGCTGGCCAACGGCCCGCACGCCGACGCCGTAGAAGCCACGCTACGGCAAACTCTAGTGGGCGGCCGCGTAGTGGTGTCCGATGCCGCCTTGGCCAAGGTTGCTTCGTCCCTGCGCAATGGCGCAGACGCGCTGGCCGCATTGGAAGAAATGGGGGTGCTGTATAGCGCTGTGGAAGCTAAATCTGCGCTGCGTGCTGGCGAGATGCAGCGCCGCATGCGCCAGCGTAGCGATGCCTCACGCCCCATCGCAGACTTTTTAATCGGTGCCCACGCCTTGCTGCAATGCGATGCGTTGGTCACCTTTGATGCCTCGTTCTATCGCGATTACTTCAAGGGTCTGAAGTTGATCGTGCCCAAAGACTAAGACCCATACAGACGCAAGGAACCCCCCATGTTGGAAGCCTACCGCCACCACGAAGCCGAACGCGCTGCACTCGGCATTCCCGCGCTGCCGTTGACCGCGCAACAGACGGCCGACTTGATTGAATTGCTGAAGAACCCTCCGGCGGGCGAAGCCGACTACCTTGTCGACTTGCTGGTACACCGCGTCCCCGCGGGCGTGGACGATGCCGCCAAGGTCAAAGCCTCGTATTTGGCCGCGCTCGCTTTTGGAAGCGAAAAGAATGCGCTGATTGCTCCGGCACGCGCCACCGAACTGCTGGGTACCATGCTGGGCGGCTACAACGTAGCGCCGCTGGTGCAATTGCTGGACAACCCCGAGCTGGGGGCCGTCGCTGCCAATGCGCTTAAGCACACCTTGCTGGTATTTGATGCCTTCCACGACGTGCAAGAAAAAGCCAAGGCGGGCAATGCAAATGCGCAGGCCGTGCTGCAAAGCTGGGCCGATGCCGAGTGGTTCACCAGCAAGCCAGAAGTGCCGCAGAGCCTCACCATCACCGTATTCAAGGTGCCGGGTGAAACCAATACCGACGACCTTTCCCCGGCGCCGGACGCCACCACGCGCCCAGACATCCCCATGCACGCTTTGGCGATGCTGAAGAACGCGCGCCCGGACGCGCCGTTCCAGCCGGAAGAAGACGGCAAGCGCGGCCCGATTGGCGACATTCTCAAACTGAAAGAGAAGGGCCATATCGTGGCCTATGTGGGCGACGTGGTAGGCACCGGCTCCAGCCGTAAATCGGCCACCAATAGCGTGCTGTGGTGGACCGGCAACGACATTCCTTACATCCCAAACAAGCGCGATGGCGGCGTGTGTCTGGGCGGCAAGATCGCGCCGATTTTCTACAACACTATGGAAGACGCGGGCGCACTGCCGATCGAGCTGGACGTCAGTCAGATGCAGCACGGCGACGTGATCGAGCTGCGTCCATACGAAGGTAAAGCGCTGAAAGACGGCAAAGAAATCGCCACGTTCGAGCTGAAGTCGGACGTTCTGTTGGACGAAGCCCGCGCTGGTGGGCGCATTCCGCTGATCATTGGCCGTGGTCTTACCGCCAAGGCGCGCGAAGCACTAGGCCTGCCGGTAACCGACCTGTTCCGTCTGCCGGTGGTGCCGCCGGATACCGGTAAGGGCTTCACCCTGGCGCAGAAGCTGGTCGGCCGCGCCTGCGGCCTGCCGGAAGGCAAGGGCATGCGCCCGGGCACCTACTGCGAGCCGCGGATGACCTCGGTGGGCAGCCAGGACACCACCGGCCCGATGACCCGCGACGAGCTGAAGGACCTGGCCTGCCTGGGGTTCAGCGCCGACCTGGTGATGCAGAGCTTCTGCCATACGGCGGCCTACCCGAAGCCGGTGGACGTAAAAACCCACCACACCCTGCCGGAGTTCATCTCCACCCGTGGCGGCGTATCGCTGCGCCCGGGGGATGGCATCATCCACAGCTGGCTGAACCGCATGCTGTTGCCCGATACCGTGGGTACCGGCGGCGACAGCCACACCCGTTTCCCCATCGGTATTTCTTTCCCGGCAGGTTCTGGCTTGGTGGCTTTTGCCGCCGCCACGGGCGTGATGCCGCTGGATATGCCAGAGTCGGTGCTGGTGCGCTTTAGCGGCAAGCTACAGCCGGGCGTGACCTTGCGTGATCTCGTCCATGCGATCCCGCTGTACGCAATTAAGCAGGGCTTGTTGACGGTGGAGAAGAAGGGCAAGAAGAACATCTTCTCCGGCCGCATTTTGGAAATTGAAGGCCTATCGGATCTGAAGATCGAGCAGGCGTTCGAGCTGGCCGACGCCTCGGCCGAACGCTCCGCTGCCGCCTGCACGGTACGCCTCAATAAAGAGCCGATCATCGAATACCTCAACAGTAATGTCACGTTGCTGAAGTGGATGATCGCCGAAGGCTACAAGGACGCGCGTACCCTGCAGCGCCGCATCGAAAAAATGGAAGCCTGGCTGGCGAACCCGCAGCTGGTGGAGCCCGATGCCGACGCCGAATACGCCGCCGTCATCGACATCAACCTTGACGATATCGTCGAGCCGATCGTGTGCTGCCCGAACGACCCAGACGATGCCAAGACCCTGTCGGACGTGGCGAACGCCAAGATCGACGAAGTGTTCATCGGTTCTTGCATGACCAATATCGGCCACTTCCGTGCGGCCGCCAAACTGCTGGAAGGCAAGCGTGATCTACCCACCCGTCTGTGGATCGCACCGCCCACCAAGATGGACGAAGCCGAGCTCACCAAGGAAGGCCATTACGCCACCTTCGGCACGGCCGGCGCGCGTACTGAAATGCCGGGCTGCTCGCTGTGCATGGGCAACCAAGCGCAGATCCGCGAAGGCAGCACCGCGATGTCCACCTCAACGCGTAACTTCCCGAATCGCCTTGGTCGCAATACTAATGTGTACTTGGGTTCCGCAGAGCTGGCGGCGATTTGTGCGCGTCTGGGCCGCATCCCCACCCGCGAAGAGTATCTGGCCGATGTCGGCGTGGTGAATGCCAACGGCGATCAAATCTACCGTTATATGAACTTCGACCAGATCGAAGAGTTCAAGACGGTGGCCGATACCGTTGCCGCGTGATCCATCGCGTATAGTGGTTCCAAGCGCCCGGTTCTGCCGGGCGCTTTTTTATCTCAATCCATTACGAGTTAGGGTATGACTGAAAAAACCGCGCTCTCTGGTATGGGCAAACTGTTTGCCGCCATCGCGCTGATTGAAGCCATTACTTGGGCAGGCTTGCTCATTGGTATGTATTTGAAATACGTCAGCGGCGTCACCGACCTTGGCGTGTGGCTGTTTGGCCGCCTGCACGGGTTGGCGTTCTTGACGTATGTGGTGATCGCGATTATGGCCGGGCATCGTTTGCGCTGGCCGCTCTGGGCGCTGATTCTGGCGATTTTTGCCGCGATCCCACCGCTAGCAACGCTGCCACTGGAATGGTGGTTCAAGCGCCGTGGGCTGCTGAGCCGCTAAGACGCGGCCCTGCATGAGCCGCCGGTTAGGCGGCTTTTTTGCGCAGCTTGTCGAGTTCGATGATCTGCGCCAGTACCGCTTCAATCTTGCTGGCTTCAACCGGAGGTGCCACCGCCTGAGACTTCGTGGCAAGGCTGCCCACGTCCACAATGAGGGCCACGCGACCGTCACCCAAAATCGTGGCACCCGCAACGCCTGCAATGCGGCGGTAGTTGCGCTCAAGATTCTTAACGACCACCTGCTGCTGGCCAAGCAGTTCGTCCACTTCCAGCGCCAGCTGACGGCCTTGGCTTTCCACCACAACGGCAATGGGCTGGGTGCCGGGCTCGCGCTTTTGATCCAAGCCGTATTGGGCGGCAAGATCAATCAGCGGCACATAGTCTTCGCGCACACGCAGCAGGCGCGAGTCGCCCGCCACGGTCTTGATGTGCTCATCCGATGGCTGCAGCGATTCCAACACCACATTGAGCGGCAGGATATAGACCTCACCGCCTACGGAAACGGTCATGCCGTCCAAGATCGCCATGGTCAGTGGCAGGCGGATCGACACCGTGGTGCCTTCACCCGCTTTACTACGAATTTCGACTTGCCCGCCCAGCGCAATAATGTTTTTGCGCACCACGTCCATGCCCACACCACGGCCTGAGAGGTCGGTGATGGCATCGGCGGTGGAGAAACCGGGGGCGAAGACGAGGTCCCAAATCTGCCCGTCGGTAGCGTTCTCCGGAACCGGAATGCCACGCTCGGCGGCTTTGGCAAGAATCTTGTCGCGGTTGAGGCCACGGCCGTCATCGCCTACTTCAATAATGATGTGGCCGCCTTGGTGCGCTGCAGACAGCGTAACGGTGCCAGCCTCTGGCTTACCTGCAGCAATGCGCTGCTCGGTGGTTTCAAGGCCGTGGTCGATGGCATTACGCACCAAATGCACTAAGGGGTCGACGATCTTTTCGATCACGCCCTTGTCGAGTTCGGTGCCTTCGCCCGACATCTTCAGGTTGACCTTCTTGCCGATCTTCGAGGCGATGTCGCGCACCATGCGCGGGAAGCGGCTGAAGGCAAAATCGACCGGCAGCATACGCACCGACATCACCGCTTCTTGTAGGTCGCGGGTGTTGCGGTCGAGCTGGCCTAAACCAGCAAGGAGCTGCTCGTGCAGGCCCGGATCAAGCTCAGAAGAGCGCTGCGCCAGCATGGCCTGGGTGATGACCAGCTCGCCAACGAGGTTGATCAGCGCATCGACCTTATCTACGGCTACGCGGATCGTGGTTTCGGCGGCATCGTGACGCTGCGCCGGTTCTGCCGCCGCTTTCTTGGCAGGTGCAGGTTTTTCTGGTTCGGCTTTGACTGCGGCTGGCACAGGTGCTGCGGCCGGTGCGGCCTCTGGAGCAGGGGCAGTGGCGGCCGGTACGGGAGCTTGTGCCATTAGCGGCTCAATAATCAGCGAGCACTGATCGTCCACCCAAGCAAAGGTGTCTTCAACCGCGCTACGCTTGATGTCACCGACCAGCTCTAAATCCCAGGCAAGCCAAGCTTCAAACGGATCGAGTTCTTCAAAGGCGGGCAGGCCGTTGTCGCGGCAGCTCACTTTGAGTTCGCCAAGATCGTCTAGCTCACGCAGCATGCGCAGCGGGTCGTTGCCGCTGAGGAAAAGCGATTTCTCTGGGGTGAAATTGATTTTCCAGCCCTGCGGCTTGGCCTCTTCCGACACTGCGGCGGCGGCAGGGGGCGCGCTTGCAGTGGCGGCATCGCCAGCAAGCATGCGCTCTAAGCCAGCGCGGGCTTGCGATAGCATGGCTTGGTCGATCGCATCACCGTGCTCGGCGGCCGCCAGTAGCATACGCAGGGCGTCCACGGATGTGAGTAGCACCGTGATGGCATCTGGCCCCAGCGTGCGGTGGCCGCTACGGGCCTCTTCCAGCAGGGTTTCCAGCAGGTGCGTGAACTCAGCAATGGAGGAGAAGCCAAAAGTGGCGCTACCGCCCTTGATCGAGTGCGCCGCACGGAAGATCACATGGATGGTGTCGATGCCACCGCCACCCGATTCCATATCGAGCAGCCCCGCCTCCATCGCGGCGATGTTTTCGCGGCTCTCTTCAAAGAAGGTGGCGTGGAAGCGGGTGATATCCATAGTGACCTCTTGGTGGTTTAGCCAAGAACCTTGCGAACGGTGGCGAGCAGCTGTTCTGGATCAAACGGTTTAACTAGCCAGCCCGTAGCACCGGCGGCGCGGCCCTCGCTCTTTTTGTCGGCACCGGATTCGGTGGTCAACATCAGCAGCGGGGTAAATTTGTATTCCGGCAGCGTGCGCAGCTGGCGGATTAGTTCGATGCCGTCCATACGCGGCATATTGACGTCGGTAATCACCGCATCAAAGCGCTGGGTTTTAGCAATTTCAAGGGCGGCCAAACCATCTTCGGCCTCCTTGACGTTATAGCCGCCGCCGCTCAGGGCGAACGCGACCATTTGGCGCATTGAAGTGGAATCATCAACGATCAGAAGATTTGCGCTCACGCAGCGTCTCCGGGAGTGGAATCAACCCCTAGGCTGCTGGCAAGCGCGAGTTGGCGCGCTGCATCAATCAGCGTGGGGGATGCAAGTGTAATGGTTGTGGTGTGGCCGCGCGCTTTTCTGTCGCGAATAAATGCGTGCAGCAGCTGGAGACCGGCCGTGTGGACACGGCGAACGTCAGCTCCGGAAAGCTCCAGAACTTGGTCGTCCAGATGCGGGCGCAGGGCCGCTTGCAGGTCTGCGACCTGTTCGATGCCGAGATCGGCTTGCAGTGACAGTGGCATTGATCGCCTCAACGTGGGTTCCTACCCTGTCAGCTTAACGGCGTTTGCGCCGGGTTCTTGATCTTTGTAACCGAAATTGCGGGGTTGTGCACATTTGTAATGAGAAATTAGTCAAACAAGACGGTGGCATCGAGTAAAACGGTGGGGGGAGCCCCCGGTGTGCGCGCGATACCCATACCAATTTTATCGCGTGCGCCGAGTGCTGGTGGTTCTATTTGCTCTGAGCTAAGTGTTATCACATCGGTAACGGCGGTGACCAGTACCCCAAGTAACTCGTCTTGGTGTTCCAGCACCACGATACGCGCACGCTCGTCAATTTCAACCGAAGCGCGGCGCAACCAGCGGCCAAGGTCGTGTACGGGGACCACTTGCCCGCGCAGGTTCATCACGCCCATCAGCGAAGGCGATGCGCCGCGAATGGCAATAATTGGCAGCATGCGCACCACTTCCTGCACGCGCAGCAGTTCAACCGCGTAGCGGTCTTCGTCCAGGGTCACGCGCAGCCAGCGTTCGCCTGCAGGGGCGGGGGGCGTCTGTGAACGATCAAGACCCTCCGAAGGCGCCAAGAACGGATACAAATCCGCCATAGAAACACGTTGGGGTACTTCAGGCTCAGCGGCTACTTCAGGCTCAGCAGCTACTTCAGGCTCAGCAACTACTTCAGGCTCAGCAACTACTTCAGGCTCAGCAACTACTTCAGGCTCAGCAACTACTTCAGGCTCAGCAACTACTTCAGGCTCAGCAACTACTT
>NZ_JAHRWW010000048.1 GCF_019104945.1 Thermomonas sp.
CAACTTCGCCGCCAAGGTCGGCGTCGGTATCCAGGGTGGTGGCGAGCGCGTCAAGATCCGCACCGAACTGGCCTACCGCGCCGATTTCGACGACAGCAGCGTCGCCGCGCCGGACGAAGACTGGTTCGGCGACGTGCTTGCCTCGGTGGGCGTGGTGATTCCGCTGGGCCCGGAGCCGACCGCCCCGGTCGCCCCGGCGCCGGCGGCACCGAGCTGTGCCGACAGCGACAGCGACGGCGACGGCGTGAACGATTGCGACGACAAGTGCCCGGATTCGCAGCCTGGCCAGACGATCGGTCCGGACGGTTGCCCGGTGCCGGTGTCGATCGACCTGAAGGGCGTGAACTTCGACTTCGATAAAGCAAGCCTGCGTCCTGACGCTGTGGCGATCTTGAACGAAGCCGCTGAGATCCTGAAGCGCTACCCTGACCTGAAGGTGGAAGTGGCTGGCCATACCGACCAGTGCGGTAAGGAAGGCTACAACCAGACTCTGTCTGAGAAGCGCGCCAAGACCGTGTATGACTTCCTGACCAGCAATGGTGTGGACGCCGCACGTCTGTCGGGCCCGAACGGTTACGGCTTCAGCCGTCCGCTGGAAGATAAGGGCACCAACAAGCTGCCGGGTTGCAAGAGCGAGAAGAACCGCCGCACCGAGTTGAACAGCCTGTAATTAGGCCGTTCATCCCTGTAGCTTTGAAAAGCCCGGCATTCGCCGGGCTTTTCTTATAGGGAAATGCTATCGGATGGATTGGCATTCTGCTGCGCTGCGCCTACACTGTCGCGGTTCTTAGTGGAGTGTGGCTATGCTGTCTGTGCGTTATGCAATCTGTACTGTCTCGCTGGGCTTTCTGCCATTGATGGCGCATGCGGCGGGCGATGTTTGTCGTGCAGAGGCGCTGGCCACGGTCACGATGCGGCCGACGATATTGACGCCGGTGGCGGTTGAGTTTGCGTCGGCGTCCACCCAGTTGGGCGGAGCAAGCGGCGTACTGGCGCAGTCGTTCGACGAGGTGTTATCGGTTGATAGCGTGTTGGCGCGCATTCGTGTGGATGGTTGCCGCGCTTCAAGCAAGCAGCAGGCTCCCGCCGCAGCAGGTGCGACCGACGCGGCGTATAAGCCACAGACGGCGTTCGACAATACGCCTTGGCGCTTCAATATGACCCAAGAAGGCAAGCGCATGACGGCCGATGAATTTGATGCGTGGATGAAGTCGCGCGGCGTACGCGTGGTGGGGAAGAAGGACGCCCCCGCAGCCGAGGCACCAGCGGCGGCCAAGTGAGTCTGCGCAGGCAGCCGCCTGTTGCAAGAGCGCCACGCTATGGGCTGGCGCGCATTCTCTCGAAGCGTGGTCTGTGTTCGCGCAGTGAGGCAGAGCAACTGATTCGTGCAGGACGCGTGCGTGTGGACGGGCGCTGCGTCAATGATCCTGAATTTCCCGCAGATCTGCAGCGGGCGCGGATCGAGATTGACGCGCAGCAAGTCGCACGTGCGGCTCCGCAATACCTGATGCTCAACAAGCCGCGCGGGTTGGTGACAACGACGCAAGATGAGCACGGGCGTGACACCGTGTATCGCTGTTTTGATGGCGCAGATTTAGGTTGGATCGCACCTGTGGGGCGTTTGGATAAAGCTAGCGAAGGGTTATTGCTGTTTACCAATGACCCGCAATGGGCTGCGCGTATTACTTCGCCAGAAAGTGCGCTATGTAAGACCTATCATGTACAGGTGACGTGCATTCCTACAGCGAACATGCTGCAGGCCATGCAAGCGGGTGTTACTGCGGAAGGGGAGCTATTACGCGCGAAGTCGGTACGCTTATTGCGCGCCGGTGAGAAGTACGCGTGGCTGGAAATTGTGTTGGATGAAGGGCGAAACCGACAGATTCGCCGGTTATTAGCCGCGCTTGAGATTGGCGTGTTGCGGCTCGTGCGGGTAGCGATTGGGCCACTGGTCTTGGGCGAATTACCGAAAGGACAATGGCGCGCATTGACGGCGGCCGAAGCCGCCGCCCTTAGTGGCGCATAAACTTTAGACCTTCAGCACGCCCAGTTCACGACCGATGCGGGTGAAGGCGTCGATCGCGTGGTCGAGCTGCTCGCGGGTATGCGCCGCGCTCATCTGGGTGCGGATGCGGGCCTGGCCCTTGGCCACCACCGGGAAGAAGAAGCCGATCGCGTAGATGCCTTCTTCCAGCAGGCGCTCGGCAAAGCGCTGCGCCAGCGGCGCGTCGTACAGCATCACCGGGCAGATCGGGTGCACGCCGGGTTTGATCTCGAAACCGGCGGCGCCCATCTTTTCGCGGAAATAGGCAGTGTTCTCCTGCAGGCGGGTGCGCAGCTCGCCGGCCGCGGCCAGCATTTCGAAGGCCTTGGTGCCGGCGGCGGCCACATGCGGCGGCAGCGAGTTGGAGAACAGATAGGGGCGCGAGCGCTGGCGCAGCAGTTCGATCACCTCGCTGCGGGCGGTAGTGAAGCCGCCCAGCGCGCCGCCCATCGCCTTGCCGAGGGTGCCGGTGATGATGTCGATCTTGTCCAGCACGCCCTTGACCTCGGCGCTGCCGCGGCCGGTTGCGCCGAGGAAGCCGGTGGCATGGCATTCGTCGATATGCACCAGCGCGCCGTATTTTTCCGCCAGCGCGGTGATTTCATCCAGCGGGGCGATGAAGCCGTCCATCGAGAACACGCCATCGGTGGTGATCAGGATGGTGCGCGCGCCGTCGGCTTTCGCCTGCTTGAGCTGCGCTTCGAGATCGGCCATGTCGCAATTGGCGTAGCGATAGCGCTTGGCCTTGCATAGGCGCACGCCGTCGATGATCGAGGCGTGGTTGAGGGCGTCGGAAATGATCGCGTCGTTTTCATCCAGCAGCGGCTCGAACAGGCCGCCGTTGGCGTCGAAGCAGGCGGCGTAGAGGATGGTGTCCTGCTTGCCGAAGAAGTTGGAAATGGTGCGCTCCAGCTGCTTGTGCAGGTCTTGGGTGCCGCAGATGAAGCGCACCGAGGCCATGCCGAAGCCGTGGCTGTCCAGCGCGGCCTTGGCTGCGGCGATCACATCCGGATGGTCGGCCAGGCCCAAGTAGTTGTTGGCGCAGAAGTTCAGCACCTTGCGGCCGTCTTCTAGGGTGATTTCGGCCGACTGCGGGCTGGTGATGATGCGCTCGGACTTGAACAGGCCGGCAGCGCGGATTTCATCCAGTGTGTCGGCGTAGCGGCGGGTCAAATCAGAAGAAGTAGCGGTCATGGTGGGTCTTCGCAGGGGTAAAACGCTAAGTTTAGCGAGAGCGTGTGAACCCTGCAGGCAACGGCGGCTGAAGAAACCTTGCAGTAGGAGCTTGCATGACGATGAAATTAGTTAAAATGTGGTGAATTCAATCACTCGCCTCCGCCCATGAAACTCGCCGCCCTCTCTTTTGCGTTGTCCCTCCTTGTGCTTCCGCTTGCTGCGAACGCCGCTGAAGAAGAGGCAGAGTCGCCTATTAGCTGGGAAATCAGCGCTGCTTCGGACTACCTCTTCCGTGGCGTGTCGCAGACCGATGAAAAGCCGACTCTGCAGGGTAATTTGACGTGGACGGCCCCAGTGGGCGTGTACGTGGGTGTGGCTGCGGCCGGCGTGAATTTTGGGCCGGGCGCACCCGCTACCGAGCTGGATTACACCGTTGGTTATGGCCGCAGTGTGGGTGAATCGGTGGCGCTGGATGTATCGCTTAATCGCTATACCTATCTAGGCGCGCGTGAGCTAAATTACAACGAGCTGATTACCACGGCGACATTTGCCGATACGTATAACGTCACGGTTGGCTACAGCAGCAACGTATGGAACAGCGGGAGCGTTGGGCTGTACTACGGCGTTGGCGCAGAGTGGGCGTTGCCGCAGGAGTTTAGCGTGAGTGCAAACGTGGGCCGCAGCATCTTCCGTGATCCAGACGCGGTGGAACTCGACAATTACACCGACTGGGGTGTGGCGCTAAGCCGCACGCTGGGGCCTGCGAAGATTTCCCTAGGCTATTACGGCACCGACAGCACGGCGCGCGCGATGTTGGGTAAAACGGCAGACAACCGCGTGATGCTGACTGTGGCGTTTTCGAACTAAACACGGCGGCATTGCGTGAAATAAAAAAGGCACCCTAGCTCCCTATAACTGGGGGTGCCTTTTTTATTACGCAGCGAACGGATGATTACGTCCAGTTCAGTACCACTTTCCCTGCTTTGCCTGCTTCCATCAGGTCAAAGCCTTCTTGGAAGCGTTCCACCGGCAACTGGTGGGTGAGCACCTTGCCCAGCGGGAAGCCAGATAGCACGAGCTGGGTCATTTTGTACCAAGTCTCGTACATCTTGCGGCCGTAGATGCCCTGCACGGTGAGGCCTTTGAAGATGATCTTGTCCCAGTCGCAGCCGGCGCCCTTGGGCATGATGCCGAGCATCGCGATCTTGCCGCCGTGGTACATGCAGTCGAGCATGTCGTTGAAGGCGCGCGGGTTGCCGCTCATCTCCAGGCCCACGTCGAAGCCTTCCATGTGCAGGTCGGCCATCACGTCCTTCAGCGAAGTGTTGGCGACGTTGACCACGCGGGTGGCGCCCATGTCGGCGGCCAGCTTCAGGCGGTAGTCGTTGACGTCGGTGACCACCACGTTGCGTGCGCCGATGTGCTTGCAGATGCCGGCGGCGATGATGCCGATCGGGCCGGCGCCGGTGATCAGCACGTCCTCGCCGATCACGTCGAATTCCAGCGCGCAGTGGGCGGCGTTGCCGTAGGGGTCGAAGAACGCGGCCAATTCCGAGGGGATCTGGTCGGGGATCGGCCACAGGTTGCTGGCCGGCATGGTCATGTATTCGGCGAATGCGCCGTTGCGGTTCACGCCGATGCCCACCGTGTTCGGGCACAGGTGCGGACGGCCGCCGCGGCAGTTGCGGCAATGTCCGCAGACGATATGGCCCTCGGCCGAGACGCGTTGGCCCACTTCGTAGCCGGTCACCGCCGACCCCAGCTGGGCGATGCGGCCGACGAACTCGTGGCCGATGGTCAGGCCCGGCTGGATGGTGCGCTGGCTCCATTCGTCCCACAGGTAGATGTGCAGGTCGGTGCCGCAGATGGCGGTCTTCTCCAGCTTGACCAGGACCTCGTTCGGGCCCGGTGTGGGTACCGGAACGTCTTCCATCCAAATACCTTTGCTGGCTTCGCGTTTGACTAACGCGCGCATCGTAGTTGCGTGTGACATGCCTGATCTCGTGTGCATAACAGCGGGTGGGGGCGGCCATTTTACTGTGCTGAAGGGTTTACGGCTTGTGACTGAGGTCAGGGGCAAGTCACGGCGAAGGATGGTCTAATACGCAATTCTGTTTGAATAAGGAGCTGCCGTATGCGCCGCCAATCGTTAACTGCTGCACTGGCCCTGACGCTAACTGGTGGTTTAGCCCACGCCGATGAAGGGATGTGGATGCCTTCGCAATTGCCACAACTGGCGCCGCAGCTCAAAGCGGCTGGGTTTGCGGGTGATCCTGCGCAATTGGCTGATGTGACGAAAGCGCCGCTATCGGCGGTGGTGTCGCTGGGCGGCTGCACCGCGAGCTTTGTTTCACCCGAAGGGTTAGCTGTGACCAACCATCACTGCGCGATGGGGGCGATCCAGCTCAATTCCACGCCGGAAAACAATCTGATTGAAAACGGCTTTATTGCGGCTAATCGCGGCGAAGAAGTGTCGGCTGGGCCGGGCGCACGCATGTTTGTAACGGTGGCGTTTGATGACATCACTGCGCAAATTCTGGCAGGTGCAAAGGGCAAAACTGGGCGCGCGTATTTTGATGCAGTGGATGCGGCAAAGAAAGCGGCCGTGGCCGCGTGCGAGCAGGACGCTGGGCACCGCTGCAGCGTGGCAGATATGTACTACGGCAGCGCGTTTTATCGTATCAAGCAGTTGGAGCTGAAAGATATTCGTTTGGTGTACGCGCCGCCCGTGTCAATTGGCAATTACGGCGATGAGATTGATAACTTCATGTGGCCCCGCCACGTGGGGGATTTCACCTTCTACCGCGCTTATGTAGGCCAAGACGGAAAACCCGCGGCCTATAGCAAGGACAATGTCCCCTACGCACCACCCGCGCATCTGACGGTATCCACCGCGCCGGTGAAAGCCGGTGACTTTGCGATGCTGGCAGGCTATCCGGGGCGCACCTTCCGCCACCGCACGGCGTCTGAGTTTGCAGGCCAGATCGACTGGCTGCTGCCTAACCGTGTGGCGATGTATGAGGGGCTGATTCAAACGATTGAACGCGGCAGCGCGGGCAATAAGGCTAAAGAGGTGCTGTATGCCTCGACGGTGGCCGGTTATAAAAACACGCTCAAACGGGCACAAGGGGAGCTTGAAGGCTTGCGCCGCAGCGATGCGGTGCATGTGCGCAGCGCAGATGAAAAGGCGATGCTGGCGTGGCTTGTGAAGCAGCCCCATGCTGCGCAGCTGCAGGCGGATATTGCCGCGATGCAGGCCCAGCTGGATATGGAAGACGCCACCCGTGCGCGCGATTTTATTTTGCCCTTCCTGCGCCCCGGCCTGCTGGGTGCGGCGGTGCAGTTACAGCGCTTGGCGTTGGAGCGGGGTAAGCCGGATGCGCAGCGTGAATCTGGCTATCAGCAGCGCGACGAGGCGATGATTGAAGGCGGGCTCAAGCAGCTGCAGCGGCGCTTTGATCCTGAGGTTGAAAAGGACATTCTGCGGTACGCCTTGAAGCGCTACTTCGCGCTGCCTCGGGACATGCGTGTGCCGGAATTTGAAACCGTGTTTGGCGGTACGCCACTGCAGGCAGAATCACGCCTACGGGCGTTATATGCGGGAACCCAGCTTGGTGTTGAAGCCAAGCGTCTGGACGCGATGCAACAAAATGCGGCGGAGCTGTCGGCCTCAAACGATACGTTGCTAAAAGCCGCGGCAACTTTGCTGCCAGCCCTGCTGCGGCTGGAGGCTCAAGATAAGCAGCGCGCAGGGGAATTATTGCGACTGCGTCCGGCGTATATGCAAACGCTCATTGCGTATCGCAAATCGCAGGGACGTGCGGTGTATCCGGATGCAAACTCCACCTTGCGCGTGAGCTACGGCAAGGTGAGCGCGCTCACACCGCGCGATGGTGTGGACTATCGCCCACTCACAACGGTGGCAGGAATTGTGGAGAAAAATACCGGCGTGGTGCCATTTAACGCACCTAAGCCCTTGCTCGATGCGATTGTCAAAGGTGACTTTGGTAGTACTGCCGATGCTGCGCTGGGCACGCAGACGGTGGACTTCATGACCAATCTCGATACCACCGGCGGTAACTCGGGTTCGCCGGTGTTAGATGCGCAAGGCAAATTGATTGGGCTGAACTTCGATTCCAACTGGGAGGCGGTGAGCGCCAGTTGGATGTACGACCCACGCTATAAGCGCGCGATTCATGTGGACATGCGCTATCTGCGCTGGCTGCTGGCCAAGGTGTATCCGGCGCCGCAGCTGCTGAAAGAAATGAACCTTCCAGCGGAATGATCCGCTGGACACTATTGACAGTAAGACCCTCACAAAAAGGACGATGTAATGCGTAAAACAACTATGGCCATTGGGGTAGCCCTGGCCGTCGCGGGAATGGGTTCGGCCGTGGCCGGTGAAGGCATGTGGGTGCCTCAGCAGCTGCCAGAAATCGCTGGCCCGCTGAAGAAAGCGGGGCTTAAGCTCAACCCGCAGCAGCTCGCCAATCTCACTGGCGATCCGATGGGTGCGGTGGTCTCGCTAGGCGGCTGTACGGCGAGCTTTGTTTCCCCGCAGGGCTTGGTGGCGACCAACCACCACTGCGCTTACGGCGCGATCCAGCTCAATTCCACCCCCGAAAAGAATTTAATTCGCGACGGTTTTAACCCTGCTACGCAGGCAGAGGAACTCTCCGCCGGGCCGAATGCGCGCATCTATGTGCTTGAGGACATCACCGACGTTACCGAGCAGGCCAAAGCAGCGATGGATGCAGCGGGCAATGACCCGGTAGCGCGCGTAAATGCGCTAGAAGCCTTCGATAAAAAGACCACCAGTGCGTGTGAGTCAGAAGCGGGCTACCGCTGCCGCGTGTACAGCTTTATGGGCGGCAATACTTACCGTCTCTTCAAAAATTTGGAAATCAAAGACGTGCGCTTAGCGTATGCACCACCGTCGTCCGTGGGTAAGTTTGGTGGCGATATCGACAACTGGATGTGGCCGCGTCACACCGGTGATTTCAGCTTCTACCGTGCTTATGTGGGCAAAGATGGCAAGCCTGCGGCGTACAGCCAAGACAACGTGCCTTACCAGCCTAAGCATTGGCTGAAGATCGCCGACAAGCCATTAGGCGCGGGTGATTTTGTGATGGTGGCGGGCTATCCGGGCCGCACCGATCGTTACGCGCTGGCGGCGGAGTTTGAAAACACCCAAGACTGGCGCTACCCGGCTATTGTGCAGGCCTATAACGACCAAATTGCGATGGTGGAAGCGGCCAGCAAAACCGATAAGCAAGTAGAAGTGAAGTACGCCAGCAATATGGCGGGCTGGAACAACACCAGTAAAAATTTCGCTGGTCAGCTGGAAGGCTTCAAACGCAATGACGTGCTCGGCATTAAGCAGAAAGAAGAGGCCGCCGTGTTGGCGTGGCTGCGCGCGCAGGGAGAGGCAGGTAAGCCCGCGCTGGCGGCGCACGATGCACTGGTACAGCTGGTGGAGCAGGGCAAGCAAACCCAAGCGCGCGATATGGTGCTAGGGAGTTTCAACCGTACCAGCGTGCTGGGAACTGCGGTGAATCTGTATCGCCTTGCGATTGAAAAGCAAAAGCCCGATGCCGAACGCGAAGCGGGTTATCAGCAGCGTGACCTGCCGGGGATTGAAGGCGGGCTGAAGCAGATGGAGCGCCGTTATGTGGCGTCGATGGATCGCCAGTTCCAGCAGTACTGGTTGGAGCGCTACGTGGCGCTGCCTACGGCGCAGCACGTTGCAGCTGTGGATGCATGGCTGGGTGGAAGCGATAAGGTCGCCGCCGATAAAGCCCTGCAGCGGCTGGATGGCAGCAAACTCGGGAATCTCGATGAACGCCTGAAGTGGCTGAATGCCGACCGCGCTACATTTGAAGCCAGCCAAGACCCGGCCATTCAATATGCAGTGGCGGTGATGCCCACCCTGCTGCAGATGGAAGAGCAGAGCAAGGTGAGCTACGGCAAGGCGCTGATGGCGCGCCCGCTGTATCTCAAGGCGATTGCCGACTACAAGCATAGCAAGGGTGAGTTCGTGTACCCCGACGCTAACTCGTCGCTGCGTATCACCTTCGGCAATGTGAAGGGCTATACCAGCCTGAAGGGCGAGCAGTACGCACCGTTCACCAAGCTGGAAGAAGTGGCAGCGAAGGAAACCGGCGCTGAGCCGTTCGATAACCCCAAAGCGCTACTCGATGCGGTGAAGGCCAAGCGCTACGGTGGTCTGGAAGACAAGCGTCTGAGTACGGTGCCGGTGAACTTTCTATCTGACCTCGACATCACCGGCGGTAACTCCGGCTCACCGGTGCTCGACGCACAGGGTAAATTGGTGGGTTTGGCGTTCGATGGCACTATCGAATCTGTCTCTTCCAACTGGGTGTTCGACCCGGTCATCACCCGCATGATCTCGGTGGATCAGCGCTATATGCGTTGGATCATGCAAGAAGTGATGCCCGCGCCGCGCCTGCTGCAAGAGCTGGGTGTGCCTGCGAAGAAGTAAGCGCAGCGTGTTGTTTCGTGCAAACGCCGGCCTCGTGTCGGCGTTTGCCGTTTCTGGAAGGGCAGAGTGCGTTGGGTTCTGTTAGTCTTGTGCGCTGCACAATATCGAGGCTTTCCTTGCTATGCGAATCCTGCTTGCCCGTCATGGAGAAACCCCGTGGAATGCCGAAGGCCGCTATCAAGGTCAGGTGGACATTCCTCTGTCCGAGGTGGGCGTCGCACAGGCAACGGCGCTGGGTGAACGTCTAAAAGGGCTACGGATTGATCGCGCTATTGCCTCGCCGCTTTCCCGTGCCACGCGCACCGCGCAGCTAGCACTTGGGGAAGCGCGTGCGCCGATGCTCAGCTTCGACGAAGGCTTCTTGGAAATCGGCCACGGCGATTGGGAAGGCCTGACTACGCCTGAAATTGAAGCACAAGACCCGGAACGCCTACGCGCGTGGCGGCAGTCGCCCGATGTGGTGCAAATGCCGGGCAAAGGCGGAGAGTCGATTCAGCAAGTGCAAGACCGCGCATGGCCTGCCTTGGAGCGCGCCTGTGCGGGGCTTGGCGATGCCGAAACGCTGTTGATCGTGGCGCACGATGCAGTAAATCGCGTGCTCCTGTGCAAACTACTTGGCATGTCGCTGGCGCGGATGTGGACATACCGGCAGGCCCCCGCCACTTTGAACCTGCTCGAAGGCCCCAGTGTTGCGGCGTTGGAAGTCGTGCGCCTCAACGACTGCGCGCACCACACCGCATTTTTTGGTGAGGCGAAACACCGAGCGCTGTAAATCGCCCGTTACACTATGGCTATGTCGCGTTCACTTTCCGATTGGCTCGCCTATATCGAGCTTCAGCACCCCAAAACGATTGCACTCGGCTTAGATCGCGTGCGTGAAGTCGCCGCGCGGATGGGCTTGGGTAAACCGGCCCGCCGTGTGGTGACGGTAGGCGGCACCAATGGCAAAGGGTCAACGGTGGCGTTTATGGAAGCCATCGCGCGCGCGCAGGGGTTACGCGTGGGTGCGTACACCTCGCCACATTTGCACCGCTATAACGAGCGCGTGCGCGTGGATGCGGCTGAAGTCAGTGATACCCAGCTCGTTGCCGGGTTTGAAGCTGTTGAAGCCGCACGCGCAAACACACCATTGACCTATTTTGAATACGGCACGCTGTGCGCGCTATGGGTGTTTGCGCAGCAGCCGTTGGATCTGGTGGTGTTAGAAGTGGGGCTGGGTGGGCGTTTGGATGCGGTCAATCTGGTCGATGCCGATGCCGCCATCATCACCACGGTCGATTTAGACCACCAAGACTGGCTGGGCAGCGATATTGAAACGATTGGGCTGGAGAAGGCCGGCATCGCGCGCCCGTTCAAACCGCTGATATTGGGCGATGACGACCCGCCCGCCGGCGTGCTGCGGCATGCCTATGCCATTGGCGCACCGGCGTGGCGGATTGCGAATGATTTTTTTGCCGAAACAATTGATGCAGAGCATTGGCGCTGGCGTGAAGTAGGCTGTTCGATGACGCTGCCGATGCCTGCGCTGGTAGCACCTGTGCAGCTGCGTAACGCCGCCTGCGCGATTGCCGCGCTGCGTGCACTGCGCCTGCGGGTTGAGCGTGGAGCGATTGAGCAAGGCTTGCTCAACACGCAGGCGGCTGGGCGGTTGCAACGTTTTGAACAAGACGGCGTTGAGGTGTTGGTCGATGTAGGCCATAACCCGCAGGCGGCGCGCGCGCTGGCGCAGTGGCTGCAAGGCCAGCCGCCGCGACGCACCTTGGCGGTGTACGCCGCATTGGCCGATAAAGACGCAAAAGGCGTTGTGCAGGCGCTGGAAGGCTGGGTGTCGGCCTGGCATTTGGCCGGATTAGAGTCGGCAGGGCCACGCGGTACGGATGCGGCCGCGCTTGCGCAGCGTCTGCAGGGTACTGCCGCGCAAGAAGGCGCGCAGCATGTGGATGTGCAAGCGGCGCTGCGCGCTGCACTGGAAGCGGCTAAACCCGATGGACGGGTGTTGGCGTTCGGTTCCTTTCACGTGGTTGAACAAGCATTACGCGAACTGAACTGACCGTTCTCCGCTCCCGGTATAATCTCCCTTCTTCACCCGCGCCTGTTGCCACGGAACCTCAATGGATGCTTCGCTGAAACAGCGCCTCATCGGCGCGGCTGTGCTGGTTTTATTGGCGGTCATTTTCTTGCCTCTTTTGGTGAAAGGCCCGGCACCGGCAAGCGGTGTGTCGGGGGTATCGCTCACCATTCCGCCTGAGCCGAAAGAAATCAATGGCGTAATGACGCAAGACTTGCCGCTGGCCGTGCCGGGAGCCGTACCTGCAGGCGGTGCAGCGGGCATGCCTGCTGCAGTGCAAGCCCCAGCATCTGAGCCTGCAGAAGAAACCCCTGCGGATGAAGACGTGCCGTTATCGGCTGTAGCCGCTGGTGATTTTGCGGTGAGCTTTGGCAGCTACGCCACACCTGCCGATGCTGAAAAAGTGATTGCCGCGCTCCAAGGTGTGGGCCTGCCTGCGTATCAAGAGCCGGTGACTTTGGGCAGCCGCCAAGCGCAGCGAGTGCGCATTGGCCCGTTTGCCGACCAAGCGATGGCCGAGTCTGCGCGCCTGCGTGCGGGCCGAGTGCGCAGTGACTTAAACGCAAAAGTCATTGCACTCAATGCTGGAGATGCGCAAGCTACACCAGCGGCCGTTCCAGAGGCTAAGCCGGCCGCGGCACCTGCACCTGCGCAGATGAAACCAGAAAAAGAAGTCGCGGTTAGCAAGCCAGCGCCAGTGCCGCCAGTAAAACCAGCCGCTCCGGCAGCGAAACCCGAGCCCGCTCCGGCAAAGCCTGCGCCCCCTGCAGCGAAACCTGAGCCCACACCGGCAAAACCTGCCAACCCGGCGGGGACTGGGTTCGTGGTGCAAATTGGTGCATTCACCTCAAGTGCTGATGCCACAGCGCAGCGCGATGCCATCCGTAAAGCCGGTTTCAACGCCTTTACCGACACCGTTTCGGGTGCGTCGGGAAGTTTGACGCGCGTGCGCGTGGGGCCGGTGATGACGCGCGCTGAAGCGGATGCCTTGAAAGCCAAACTCAGCGCGCAAACAGGGAAAGACGGGCAAGTACGCCCGCATCCCTGATTTTATTGATCAATTAGGACTCTTCGTATGTGCGGCATTGTGGGAATCGTAGGTCAAACCGAAGTGGCTGGGCTGCTGTATGACGGGCTCACCATGCTGCAGCACCGTGGCCAAGACGCCGCCGGTATCGCCACCGTGCACGGCTCGCACTTGCGTGTGCACAAAGGTAATGGTCTCGTGCGCGACGTGTTCGACTCCAAGTCGATGGCGCTGTTGGAAGGCAAGGTCGGTATTGCCCACTGCCGCTATCCCACCGCAGGTAGCGAGGGTAGCGACGAAGCGCAACCGTTCTATGTCAACTCGCCTTATGGCATCGCGCTGGCGCATAACGGCAACCTGACTAATACCGAAGCGCTGCGGCAGGAAGTATTTGAGCAGGATCGTCGCAATATCAATACCGGCTCGGATTCGGAAGTCTTGCTCAATGTGTTCGCACACGAGCTGGATATGCAGAAGGCACTCTCGCCGGAAGCGGCTTTTGTCGCATTGGAAGGTGTCAACCGCCGCGCCAAGGGTGGCTACGCCGTAGTCTGTGCGGTGCTTGGGCTGGGCTTGGTGGCCTTCCGTGATCCGCACGGTATTCGCCCCTTAGTGCTTGGGAAGCGTGGTAATGAATACATCGTGGCGTCGGAATCGGTTGCGCTGGACGTACTGGGTTTTGAGCGTGTGCGTGATGTAGAGCCGGGCGAGGGCGTGGTGATTACTGACGACGGTCAGTTGCATGCGCGCCAGTGTGCGCCGCAGGCCGAGCACGCCACCTGCATTTTCGAGTACGTGTATTTCGCACGCCCGGATTCGATGATCGAAAATATTTCGGTGCATAAAGCGCGCATGCGCATGGGTGTCACCTTGGGCGAAAAAATTCTGCGTGAACGCCCGCAGCACGATATTGATGTGGTGATCCCTATCCCAGATACCAGCCGCGACTCTGCGCTGGAACTGGCCAACGTATTAGGCGTGAAGTATCGCGAGGGCTTCATCAAAAACCGCTACGTGGGGCGCACCTTCATCATGCCTGGGCAGGGTGAACGGGCGAAGTCGGTCAAGCGCAAGCTAAACCCCATTCCGTTAGAGTTTCGCAACCGCGTGGTGCTCTTGGTGGACGACTCCATCGTGCGCGGCACCACTTCGCAGCAGATCGTGCAGATGGCGCGTGATGCGGGTGCCAAGAAGGTATATCTGGCCTCAGCTGCGCCGCCGGTGCGTCATCCAAATGTGTATGGCATCGACATGCCATCGCGCGAAGAATTGGTGGCGCATAACCGGACAGAAAAGGACGTTGAAGAATTGTTGGGCTGCGATTGGCTGATTTACCAAGATCTAGCCGATTTAGAAGCTGCTGTTGCGGGGCCAAAATTCCCGGGTCGTAAGTTTGATAGCTCGTGCTTCAATGGCGAATACATCACCGGGATTGCTCCCGATTATTTCGAACGTATCAAACAGCAGCGTTCGGACGATGCAAAGAAAAAACGGCGCGCCTCTTGAACTTATTCGAAGCTGCGCGTGCTTGCTTAGATGCCGCTACGTCGGAAGCGAAACCCGCGCTTACGTTGCAGCTAAGCGATGCGTTTGCACGCGGCGAGCTTCTGCTTGAGGCAGGCGCACCACCAGAGCCCATTTGCATGCCGGGGCGGCCTGCCAAGCCTGTGCTCGTGCATCCCCGCGATCTGCCTCGGCGTGGTTTTGGTAGTGTGGAAGGGCGAGCCGCGTTTATCCACGCCGTAGCGCATATCGAATTCAATGCGATTGATCTAGCGTGGGACGCGGTCTATCGCTTTCGCGGACTACCCGCGCAGTTTTATGCCGACTGGGTAGGCGTGGCGCGCGATGAAGCGCGGCATTTCATGATGGTGCGCTCACGCCTGCAAGCACTGGGTTACGACTACGGCGATTTCGATGCCCATAACGGGCTATGGGAAATGGCCGAGAAAACTGCGCACGACGGCCTTGCGCGCATGGCGTTGGTGCCGCGCGTCTTAGAAGCGCGCGGGCTGGATGTCACGCCGGGGATGATCGTCAAATTGCGGCAATTAAACGACGACACAACCGCCGATATTCTTGAAGTCATTTTGCGCGAGGAAGTGGCGCATGTGGCCGCCGGTTCGCGCTGGTATCGTTGGTACTGCGAGCGTGCAGGTGTCGATCACCGCACGCGTTTTCGCGAACTGCTTCGGGAATACGCGGGAGGGGTGCTGCATAAGCCCTTCAATACAGAGGCGCGCTTGCAAGCAGGCTTCGATTTAGATGAGCTTGAAAGCTTGCTGGAAGAAGCAGACTAGCTTGCGCTGAGTTCGCGATTGAGCTGGCTCAGCCGCTCTGGCGTGCCTACGTCGGTCCAGTGCCCGTTATGGAGTTGTCCGCTCACGGCAGCACGCGCCATTGCTGCGCGCAGTAACGGTGCCAGTTTGAAGCGCGGCGGTGTTTCATCTGCGCCTGCCGCTGTGCCGATCACATCGCGCCAATTTTGAAGCAGTGCTGGCTGATACATGCCGATGCCCGCAAAGGTGAATTGCGAAGCGCCTTCTGCAAGCAGTTGGCCGTTTAGCATGAGGGCGAAATCCCCATTGGGATGGTGGGTAGGGTTATTCACCAGTACCAAATGCGCTTCGCCGTTAAGTGATTGGGGCAGTGTGCGGAAGTCGAAGTCGCACCAAATATCGCCGTTGATGGCAAGAAATGGCGCGTCACCCAAGCTAGAAAGTGCATTCAACATGCCGCCGCCGGTTTCAAGTGGTGTTTCGCCTTCATAAACGTAGTGCAGGCGAAGCCCCCAGCGGCTGCCGTTGCCTAGTGTTTGCGGAAACTGCTCGGCCAGCCACGACGTGTTGATAACCACATCTTCAACGCCAAGTTCGGCTAGGCGTTCTAAATGCCAAACGATCAAAGGCTTTCCGCCAGCGACGAGTAGTGGCTTGGGCGTATGGTTCGTCAGTGGGCGCATGCGTTCACCCAAGCCAGCAGCAAAGATCAATGCCTTCATGCGTGCACCTTGGCAAGGGCAGGTTTGAGTGTGTATTCCAGTAACTCTGCCAATGGCGTGAGTTCTGGATATTTGGGAACAACCGCGTCGAGATACGCCATAAAGCGTGGCGCATCGGCAAGGTAGCGCGGCTTTTCATCACGATGGTGTAGCCGCGCAAAAATGCCAAGAATCTTGAGGTGGCGCTGTACGCCGAGCCAGTCTGCATCGCGCAAAAACGTGGGCAGTGATGGCACAGGCAGCCCTGCATGCTGTGCGGCTGCGTGATAGTGCTGTAACCATGTGTTGACGCGTGGCTCTGGCCAGCTGAGGAAAGCATCGCGCATCAGGCTCACGGGGTCGTATGCAATCGGGCCGCGCACGAGATCTTGGAAATCCAGCACCGCAAGCCCGTGCGTACTAGGCATCAGATTACGCAGCATGAAGTCTCGATGTGTGGGTACCTGCGCTTGCGCTAAGGCGTTGTCCATCAGCCTACGCTGCACAAGTTCCAGGCGTTCGGCATCGGCGCAGCTCAGTTCAAGGCCAAGGTGGCGGCGAATAAACCATTCTTCAAACAGGCCTGCATCGCGCTGTAATAGTGCTTCACCAAACGCAGGGAAATCTGCAGGGAGCGGCAGTGTTTGCAGGCAAACAAGCTGCTGGATGGCCGCCGCCATGACGTGTTCAACCGACTCAGCGGTAACAATTTGCGCCACGTTGGGGCCGCCTAAGTCTTCCAGCAGTAAAAAGCCGTGCTCAATATCGCGGGCCAATACCTGTGGCACGCGCACGCCGTGCTGGTGGAGTAAGTCATGCACGCGCAACCACGGGCGCACGTCTTCTTTGCCGGGAGGTGCGTCCATCACGATATGCGAGGGCGCGTGCCCCAAGGTGCGCCAATAGCTACGGAAACCCGCATCGGAAGAAGCACTTTCCAATGTCAGTGTGGAAGAGTGCAGTGCGGTTTGCGCCCAAATTAGGCGAGATTGGCTGCGGATGTCGTCGGTTGCGGATGCGCTCATGTGTAAAGGGTAAACTGCAGCGTTGAATTTGCGCAGCTGTAGCGAGGTTTTTGTGACGAAATTGCAGCCGGTTTTACTTTCTGGGGGCTCCGGTACGCGGCTTTGGCCGCTCTCGCGCGAGGCCTATCCCAAACAATTTTTGCCACTGGCGGGTAAAGACACCATGCTGCAGGCCACTTGGCAGCGGGTTGCCGCGATTGCAGGTGCGGCTCCTATCGTGGTGGCTGGGGAAGAACATCGGTTTTTGGTGGCCGAGCAGTTGCGCCAAATTGGCGCGCCAACCCCGGCCATCGTGCTGGAGCCGGTGGGGCGCAATACTGCACCGGCCATCGCCGCGGCGGCGCTGCAGGCCCTTGCAGGTGGAGAAGATCCGCTACTACTGGTGTTGCCTTCGGATCATGTCGTTCGCAATGCGCAGGCGTTTTGTGCAGCGGTGCAGCAGGCGATGCCCGCGGCCGAAGCAGGGGCGCTGGTAACGTTTGGTACCGTACCCGACGCACCGGAAACCGGCTTTGGTTATATCCAAGCTGCGCCGGGTGAAGGCGTGCAGAAGGTGCTGCGCTTTGTGGAAAAGCCCGATGCGGCCACCGCCCAAGGCTATCTCGATGCAGGCGGGTATTACTGGAATAGCGGGATGTTCCTGCTGCGGGCTTCGCGTTATTTAGAAGAGCTTGAGCGCTTCCACCCGGATATGGTGGCGGCTGTGCGCAAAGCGTTTGAAAGCGCCGCACGCGATGGTGATTTTATTCGTCTAGACAAAACCGACTTTGCTGCGTGTCCGTCGGATTCTATCGACTACGCGGTGATGGAAAAAACCGCAGCGGCGATGGTGTTGCCGGTGGATATTGGCTGGAACGACGTCGGCTCGTGGTCGGCGCTATGGGAAGTAAGCGAACAAGACGGTGACGGCAATGCCCACCGTGGTGATGTGATCGCGATTGATACCCGCAACAGCTACGCCTATGCACAGCGGCTTGTGGCTTTAGTGGGTGTAGATGATTTGGTGGTAGTGGAAACCGATGACGCAGTGCTGGTGGCGCGCAAAGATAAAGTGCAGCAGGTGAAGGATGTGGTAGCGCGGCTGAAGGCCGAGCAGCGCAGCCAAGCGGTGCTGCACCGCGAAGTGCATCGCCCGTGGGGCAGTTACGATTCCATCGACATGGCCGATGGGTTTCAAGTGAAGCGCATCAAGGTGAAGCCGGGTGCGCGGCTGTCGCTACAGTCACACCGGCAGCGCGCCGAGCACTGGGTGGTGGTGCGCGGCACGGCGCGGGTCACGCGTGATAATGATGTGTTTGAACTGTTCGCAAACCAGTCCACCTATATCCCGATTGGTGCTAAGCACCGCTTGGAAAACCCGGGTAAGGAGATGCTGGAGTTGATCGAGGTGCAGTCGGGCGATTATTTAGGTGAAGACGACATCGTGCGCTATGAGGATGTGTACGGGCGCTCATAGTCTTGAACTGCCACCTTCTACCGTCGGGTACTGCCTTCCGCAGATGTCCTCCGGCATTGGTCTGTGACCAATGCCTCCTCCTTGATTCTGCTCCAGATAGTACCCGACGGTAGAAGGTTAGTCTTGAAGTACAAACCCCGTCTGCATGATGAGACGGGGTTTGTGTGTACTGCGAAAACGTTTTGATTAGCCGAGGCTTGCCAGCCACTCGTCGTCGCTGCCTTGGTTGAGGCCAGAGAACAGCGGCGAAGAGAAGTAGCGCGTTCCGGTGTCTGGCAGCATGGCCAACAGCACCGAGCCTGCGGGGGCGGTTTCGGCAATTTTCAGCGCGGTGGCCGCGGTGGCGCCGGAGGAAATACCCACCAAGATGCCTTCTTCGGCAGCTAGGCGGCGCGCGGTTTCAAACGCTTCTTCATCGCCCACGGTGCGCAGTTCGTCATAAGCCTGGCGGTTGATGACTTCGGGCACGAAGTCTGGCGTCCAGCCTTGAATTTTGTGCGAGTTCCATTCGTTCTTGGCCAGCAGTGGCGCAGCCGCGGGTTCAGTGCCGATGATCTTGGTGGCGGGGCGCGCTACCTTCAGCACTTCACCCACGCCGGTGAGCGTACCGCCGCTGCCCCAGCCGCTGACAAAGTAATCCAAGCGCTTGCCTGCAAAATCGCGCAGAATTTCGGCGGCAGTGGTCTGGCGGTGGTAGGCCGGGTTGGCGGGGTTGGTGAATTGGCTGGCCCAGAACCAGCCGTGTTTTTCCGCCAGTTCCTTGGCTTTTTCCACCATGCCAACGCCGCGTGCAGCAGCGGGGGTAAGGATGACCTTCGCGCCATACGCGCGCATGGCTTGACGGCGCTCGATGGAGAAGGTTTCGGTCATCACTGCAACAAATTTATAGCCGCGCGCTGCAGCGATCATGGCCAGCGCAATGCCGGTATTACCCGAGGTGGCTTCCACAATGGTGTCGCCGGGCTTGAGCAGACCGCGACGTTCGGCATCTAAGATGATGCCAAGGCCAAGGCGATCTTTCACCGAGCCACCGGGGTTAAACGCCTCGGCTTTGACATAAACATCCACATGTTTTGGCGCGATGCGCTGCAGTTTGATGATGGGGGTGTTGCCAACGGCATCGAGGATCGAGTTGTAAATGGTCATTGCGAAATCCTTTGAATATGGAAATGAATCAGGCGGCACGTGCGAGCGGTGATGGCGAACATCGCTCGTGTGTGTCAACGAGAGGCGGGCTACCGAACCAGTGCAGCCGTTGTGCGAGTGCGGCAACTTCGCCGATGATCAAAAGCGCGGGGGCTTGCACGGCATGCTGTTGCGCAAGCTCTGGAAGCTGCGCCAACGTACCGGTGATGACGCGCTGCTGCGGGCGGCTGCCGTTTTCTACTAGTGCAAACGGTGTGTCGCTGCTGCGACCATGTGCGATCAGCCGCTCGCGCACATGCGACAGCCCGCTCACGCCCATATAAAACACCAGCGTTTGTTGAGCCTTGGCCAGCGCCGCCCAGTCGTGTTCCGCTTCACCATTGCGCGCGCGCGCAGTCAGAATATGCAGCGATTGCGCGTACTCGCGGTGGGTCAGTGGAATGCCTGCATAAGCCGCGCAGGCGGTGGCAGCCGTGATGCCAGGAACGACTTCAAACGCAATGCCTTCGGCCTGCAGTGCTTCAAGCTCTTCGCCGCCGCGCCCGAATACAAACGAGTCGCCACCCTTCAGACGCACCACGCGCTTACCCGTGTTGGCGTGTTCGATCATCAAACGATGAATATGCTGCTGGGTGGCGTCGTGGTCCTCGCCGACACGTTTGCCTACTTCAATCTGCAGAGCATCGCGCCGAGCGAGGGCGAGCACATCTTGGCTGACAAGACGGTCATATAAGATGACATCGGCTTCATTCAAAACGCGTAGGGCGCGCAGGGTAAGTAGCCCAGCATCGCCGGGGCCAGCGCCCACCAGTGCCACACTACCGCGTGGCGGTGTGGGGGTTGCGTGCAGTTCGCTTTCGATCGCGTGCTGCGCCGCCAGCGTTTGGCCACGGCGCAGCAGGGTTGGCACAGGGCCACGGAGGATGCGTTCAAAAAATGCGCGCCGTGTTGCAAGATTGGGGAAACGCTGGCGAATGCGCGCACGCAGGCCAGCAAGCCGCTCCGCGAGTGCGCCTAAAGATTCATCCAACTGTTGTTCAAGCTGTTCGCGTAGGTGCCGCGCCAGCATGGGGGATGCGCCGCCGCTGGATATTGCCACCTGCAGTGGGCCGCGTTGCACCCGTGCCGAAAGCTGGGCGCTGGTGAGTTCGGCATCGTCAACCACATTCACCCAGAGTTTGCGCGCATGCGCGGCATCGGCAATAACTTGGTTGACGGAGCGGTGGTTGGTGGCGGCAATCACCAGCCAAACATCGTTGAGCCATTCGGGGGTGAAAGAGCCGACGAGATGGGTGATGTGCGCTTGCTGCTTCAGGTTGCGCAAGTTGTCCGTGAGATCGGGCGCGCCAACGATGACCTCGGCCCCGGCTTCAAGCAGTGCAGGCACTTTGCGTGTGGCAATACTGCCGCCGCCAACCACCAATACGCGGCGGCCGCGCAGGTCGAGAAATAGCGGAAACAGGGCAGGGGAGGCGGAAGAAGGCATGGGCTAACGCTAGGCTTCATTCCGAGTTTCTGGAAATAGTGGCCGGATGTTTTGTTATTCCTCGTTGGCATAAGCAAGCTATAGACAGGGCTGCACTACTCGTTATAATCCATCGCTATATACAGATTAAGCGATATAAAAGGCCAAGTCATGACGCTCACCCAGCTTCGCTACCTCGTTGCCATTGCCGACTCCGGTTTCAACATTACCCAAGCGGCTGAAAAGGTACATGCCACCCAGCCGGGTCTGTCCAAGCAGCTCAAGCAGCTTGAAGACGAGCTTGGGTTTCAGCTATTTCTGCGCAAAGGACGCAGCTTAGAAGGTGTGGCACCCGCGGGGGCCAAGGTGATCGAACACGCGCGCCGGATTCTTGCTGAGGCGGCCAATATCCGCAGCTACGCGGCCAATGAGCGCGGTGAATTCAGTGGGCGGCTACTGCTGGCAACCACCCATACGCAAGCACGCTATGTGTTGCCGCGCGTGCTGGCCGATATTACCCGCCGCTATCCACAAGTTAGCGTGGACTTGTTCGCTGCAGGCGATGCCGAAGTGCTGGAGAAATTAGATGAAGCCGATTTTGGCCTAATTAGTACGGCCGGCAGCGTGCCATCTACGCAAGGTATTGCGGTCCCACTATTCCGCTGGAAGCGCGTGTTGTTGGTACCTAAAACACATCCGCTCGCAGTGCTGGGGCGCGCCCCTACGGTTGAAGAGTTGGCACGCTATCCGCTGATTTCCTATGAGTCCTCAACACTGCCCGAATCGTCGCTGCAGCGCACGTTCGCAGCCGCGGGTGTGCGGCCACAAATTGCGATGACCGCGCGCGACGCTAACCTCATCAAGACCTATGTGCGCACCGGCCTAGGCGCGGGAGTACTCGCTGAGATGGCGGTGGGGGCGCATGAAGATGATGATTTGCGTGTGATTGAAGCGCCGCAAGAGTTGCCGGAATGCATTACTTGGGCCGTTGTGCCGCGTGGCCGCGTGTTACGCGAATACGCGCTGGCGCTGCTGCACGCCCTAGCCCCACAGGTGGACGCACGTGATCTGCGGCGGATTTTGGAAGGCAACCTCGAACCGCATTGGCCGGAGCTGCCGCGCTGGAAGGCGTAAGGTGGTTCCTAGAATATTGATGAAGCGCGCGCCCGATTTGTTTAAGCATCAGGCCATCCAATCATCAAGTTTCAAGCCGGGTACGCGCTTGAAGTGGCGGGTGTTGTGGGTGACCAGCGGCAGGTCTAGTGCCAACGCATGGGCGGCGATCTGAGTATCCATCGCGCCGATGGCTTTGCCGGTCTGTTGTAGCTTTGCGGCAATCTGGCCATAACAGTCGGCAGCTTCCACGGACCACGGTAGGGCCGGTAGCTCTTGAAGCAGCAGGTCGACATTGCGGCGGCGCTTATCGTCTTCTGCCAGTAGCGCCAGTTCGAACCGTACCTCCGCACGAGTGACAACGGAAATGGCGGCCTCCTGATGTTGCAGCGCGTGCAATACGCGCTTTTGCAGCACGGGTGAGCTGTTGCGGACGAAGTAGCCCAAGATATTTGTGTCAAGCAGAAACTTGATCACTTCCGCCCCTTGGGCTTGTCGTCGCGCCTAGTAGGGAGCTTTTTAGCTGCGGCCGATGCCGGCTGCGCAAAAGGATCGATTGGTGGTGCGTTGCGACGCTGGGATTCGGACAGAAAGTCATGGGGCAACGGGTTTTCGGCAATGGCCGATACCAATGCTTCCAACCGCTGCTGGCGCAGCAGTCCCGTGTCCTTGGGGCGCAAGGTGATCTCGCCCGTTACCTCGTTGCGCGAGATCCACATTTCCTCCACGTCCACCCGGTACGCCTTGGGCAAGCGGATGGCCTGGCTGTGACCTGTGGTGAACACCTTGGCGGTCGCGGTCATGGTTGGCCTCTTTGTGTATCTACGGAACCGTATCTATTTTATGGCTAGCCAAGTGATCAAGTCAAAATCGTTATTGCCCCGTAGAGAAGCGCAAGCCGCGCTGGGTGAAATCGGCTGTACTGGCCGCCACTATGGGGGGCAAGATAAACCTCATCTGCGCCCGTAGATTCAATCGTCGGCTGTATCTGGGCGTCATCGACCGTGGTGGTGAAGGTGTCGGTCATGGTATGGTTTCCGCACGGATCAGGAGGCTTGCCGGGCCTGATGTGGCGGCTCCCGCCGCTATCCTTCCACGAACTGGGCCAATACCCAGCAGTCCGCAGGGAGCGCCGCAGAGCGTATTGGCGGGTCTGTTGGCAAAGGCAATCGTCATGTTGGTGGCGGTCGCCCCCAAACTAGCAAGCCGGAACGCGATGATCTCTGTGCGCGGTCGGCTCGAAAAAGATCGAACGATCCCCAAATCCCGCAGGGCAACACCTCGGCGATCATGGTTCGCGTTCAAGGTGGCATGAAGCGCTTACGACAATTCCGCCATCCAGTTCCAAGCTGGATTCAAGTCGCCCCAATCGAAGGTAACGCCAAGGCTTCCGTCATCATTGACGATGCGCAGCTTGTCGTTGTCCTTGGTGACGAACATGACTTTGCCGTAGATTTTCGGCACGCGCCGCGCTTTCCGGCTGGCGTCTTTGGTGCTTTCCTTGGTCTCAATTAGGCGCGTCATGGCGGGCTTGCCTGTGGGGTATTCCAAGCACACCACAAAGTCCGGGTAGAAGTAATTGCCGTGCTCGCTGCGTACCAGACGCACCGACCAAGGCTTGCGATCCGGGTTTCGATGCCACCAGAGCACGGCTTCGTCGCGGTCAAGCGAGTCGATGAAATCACGCTCTTCCATATTGGCGGCGGTTGCACCGTCGTAGCTACCGACGAGCAGCTTGCCACCATTGAAGTGCAGAGCAGTAGCGGCCATGCTGGTTCTGGCGTCAATGCTCAACGCCTCGCGCTCTGATTCAATGTTGTCTTTGAGTGGCGGCACCACGCCATACAAGTTCTTGCGCGACGGCTTCAGGGCATGTTGCAGTGGATACAGCATGGCATCCGGCAGCGGGCTTGCATCGTTGACCGTTGCAAACTTCGCCACGGTTTCCTGCACCAGCTCGGCCAAGGCCTGCGCTTGTCGGCGGATGACCCAACAAGCGGCGTCACGGGCCAGACGTGCCAGTTGCTTTTCATCCTGTACCGCTTCGCCAACTTCCGTAGGCGGTGTGGCAACCTAATGTCGCAATCGCCAGCGCGGGCAATCCGTTGCACCGCTTCATTGCGGAAGCCGGTGATGGTGTGGGTCAGTCTCAGGCTGAGCAAGGGATGGGCGTCGGCGGGGGCGGCCTCGAAGGGGATATCCGCTGGTGCAATTTTCTTCAGTTGCAAGTAGGCGAACTCACCGCCTTGTGCGGCAGTGAAGCCGGGCTTGCCTGCATAACCTGCGCTCACGCGGCGCAGGCGTTCGGCGCAGACATCGCGGCAGATGTTTTTGTTCGGTTCTTTGCTCGTGGCTTCGGTGCTGGAGCACAGGATGTAGCGGCGTGCGCCATCGTCTTCAGCATTGAGTTCCAGCACGGCCTGGCCGGTGGTGCCGGAGCCTGCGAAGAAGTCGAGAACGATGTCGCCGGGGCGGGAGGCTTGGGCGAGCAGACCTTTGATGAGGGATGCCGGTTTGGCGTAATTGAATGCCCGGTCACCAAAAATTTGCGCCACCTGTCGCGCACCCTCCTGATTTGTGGATGACACTAGACTGTCGTCGGCCTCGTAAGTGCCTTCTTCAAAAGACGGCACGATCCAACTGGACAACGGTTGAGTTTGGTTGCGCAAATCGGCCTTGTAACGCTTGAACTGCGGGCGACCAAAACCGACGGGTTTGCCTACTCACTGCTCCAAGTCTGGCAAGTCGCGGCGCAAAATAGGCGTTTTTCCGCTCTTGGGTACATCACCCGCATCGATTGCAGCCAGCAAGTCTTCCAACGTGTTCCAAGTTTCTACCCGTTGCTCTTGGGGAAACAAGATTTGTCCCAAACGCACAAACTCTTCCATACTTTTTGCTTGCAGTGTTTGCCCTGTTTTCAAACGTGATTCGCTGGCGTACACCCAGATGCGATCCGGGTTGGGTGGATAGTGAATTCCTGTTTCCGCGTCCACCAATGGATAGTAAAGGTTAGGGCGTTCCTTGAAGGAAAAGCCCAGCGTTAAATCACTTGTTCTCCAATCTCCACGCGGGTCGTTGTCCGGATTGCTGTACATCTCATAGCTTTTCTCGAACCCATTGAACGCAAAACCGCCATTGCCATACACCAATACATGCTCGTGATCGACGGACAGGAAACAGTCTCGATCTGCGTTTGAGCCTTGGCGTGTTCGCCAGACGATGCTGCCCAGCCGCCGCCCCGGCAACACTTCATCCATCAATAACTCTAACCGCGAGCGGTTCTCGTCATTGATCGACACCAGAATCACGCCATCTGGCGTCAATAAATCCCGCGCCAAGGTCAAACGCTGATAGAGAAACTCCAACCACTGCGAATGCCGCCAACGGTCGTTGGCGCCGACCTAGCGGTCGTTGTACACCCAATCCTTGTTGCCGGTGTTGTACGGCGGGTCGATATAGATCACGCGGATGCGGCCCGCGTGAGTGGATTTGAGCAAGCGCAGGGCATCGAAATTGTCACCCTCGATGATGATGTTGCGATGCGGCGCGCCTTCGGCCATATCGGTGGCGCGGTGGCTCAATTCCGGCACATGCTGGGGCAGCACCACGTCTGCGTTCAATGCGGTATCGCGGGCGATGGCATCGCTTTCCCAATACAGCCCCAGCTTGCGCTTGGTGAGGTGCTCGACCAGAAGGCGGCGTAGTTCAGGTGCACCTAGCCCTTCTAGGCGGGCAAGCAGAGAGTGTGTGGCTTGGCTCATGGCGGGCAAATCAGGTCAAGGGCGGGGAAGTACGTGCGGTAGCGTTTTGCATCGCGCGTCAACAGGGGCATGCCTTCAATCGCCGCATGTGCACCGATGTAGAAATCCGGCAGCGGTGAGGTGCGTGCACCTTTGGCGCGGCGATAGTGCAAGAACGCCTTGCCGGCGAGGAACCCGGCTTCCCACGGCAAATCGACGCGGGTAAACGCGTCGTTCGATAAGGCATCATCCAAGGTCTCAATGCGATCAAACCCCACCGACACTTCGGCATAGATGATGGGGTTGATGCACAGCTTCGCGCGGGCGGCGCAGGCGTCGAGCTGTGTGGCAGACCATGCGTACCAATTTGGGTCGTTAGTGAGTACATCCAACAGGACGTTGGCGTCCACCAGAATGCGGCTCATGCGCTGCGTGTCAGCTTCATGATGTCATCGGTGCTCATGCGCGTGGTGGCGCGGCCGCGTAAGCGGGCGGCAAGTGAATGACCATCTAAGCGCGGGGGATTTGCGATGACGTTGTCGGCCTCACGCAGCACCGCATCGCGCACGAATGCAGACAACGGCACGCCCCGCAGGTCGGCGGCACGGGTAATACGCGCCTTGTCCGCAGGGTTTAGGCGCAGATCGAGACGGGCAGCAGCAGTGGTCATGGCGTCCTCCTTGTACGGAGGTATACCGTACAAGATGGGTTGGGTCAACTGATTGCGCTGGCCGCCACTGTGGGGGATATAAAGGCTTTCCACTGCGAGTTGCAGTGGTGCCTAGATCGATATACATTCGCTATTCGCAAATAGCGAATGTATTTCCCGTTATGGCTCGATCAGCTTCCAATCCGCAACTTTTACTTCGTCCGCAGGACGCGGTTGTTCTGCTGCGCCTGTTCTTGGCAAAAGACGAGGTGCCCAGCTATGCCGCGCTGGCAACGGAACTGGGGATGACAGCTTCGGAAGTTCACGCCGCTGTCGAGCGCGCCGTCGCTGCGCAGCTGGCACGCAAGGAAAACGGCAAGCCAACCGTAATTCTGGCAGCGCTGCGCACGTTTCTGCTACATGGCGCCCGCTATGCCTTCCCAGCAACGCAGGGCAGTCTTTCGCGTGGCATACCAACAGGCTATGCCGCATCGCCACTGAACGAGCTGATTCGGGCTGGCAATGACCCGATCCCAGTGTGGCCGAGCAAAGACGGCACGGCACGCGGCATTGCACTTTATCCCTTGTATCCAAGCGTGCCGCACGCAGCAATGCGTAACCCGGAACTGTACGAATTGCTGGCCTTGTTCGACGGCGTGCGTGCAGGCAGCGCACGCGAGCGTGCATTGGCGTCCGAACTGCTAGAAAAGAAACTGGCCGCATGAATCCCAACGACCCAAACATCCAACTGCTCGAAATCGTTGCCGAACGCCTTGGTGATGCGTTGCGCAGTGAACTGGTTTTCGTAGGCGGCGCAGTCACAGGCCTGCTCATTAGCGATCCGGCGATGCCAGCAATTCGTCCCACCGAAGACGTGGACGTGATTTGCCGCTGGCGCGTGACGGATATGCGCTCGGTTATCGTGGACGTGATGCCGACCTTAGAAAGCATTCTTGGTTTTTCCAATCGTTGGTACCCGCTGGCGTTGGAAACACCAGTACGGACACAACTTCCCAGTGGACGTGAAATTAGCCTAGCTACGATTTGGCTACGCTGAAATGAAAAACGCCACCCGAAGGTAGCGTTTTTGTTCACTAATATGGCGCCCGAAGTTGGACTCGAACCAACGACCCCCTGATTAACAGTCAAGTGCTCTAACCGGCTGAGCTATTCGGGCTGAGCTGCGCATTTTAGGGGGCTTATCCAAAATGAGCAAGTGTTCGGGCGGAAAATTTTAACTTTTACTCAGGCAGGGCAGGCTGTGGGCTGCTTTGGGCGCTCGCTGCGCGGTCTGCCGACGTTGTTCACAATGACCCGGCCTAAGACTTCGCCTTTGGCGTTGCACACCGATAGCGTCAAGTTGCTGCCCGCGCTGCGTCCGTCGGGCAGATAGCGTAGTTGCTGCCGTCCGATGCTGCTGACAATGCGCAGGTGGCGGTTGCTGGGCGCAAGATCCGTTTGCAAAACCTCGTCTTTGGCATCTAGCTTGCGGTTGTTGTTTTTATCCGCGAACACCATCCAACCTAGGCTCCAATCGGTGCCTCCTGCGCACGTTTGGCCATTGGTGGTGGGGCAAAGCACAGTACGCTGGTTGTGCGTCACCGCGGAAATTCGCGCCAATGCTATATGACTATTCAGGGTGCTAATGGCGGAAGAGGTACGTTGATGCTCGATAAATGCCTGCATTGACGGAATGCTCACACCAGCCAAAATACCCGTAATGGCAAGCGTGATCATGAGTTCAACAAGAGTGAAACCGCTTGCACGCTGGGCCATGATGGGGCTCCTAAAGGGGTGCGGATAGTGTTGAAAAATGTGCGCACCATCACGATCAGCGTTTGTAGCTGTTACATGTCAGAAAAAGCGGTGTGGGTGATTCAGTGTTCCTGTCAGTGAACGGTCGGATGATCCGCACCGCGTAAACTAAGCAGTTACTTCAAGCCGTTGCACCCCATGAGCCAGACCGCCCCTTCTGATCTTGACCTCGCCACAGCATCCGATCAGTTCCAACTGGTATCGCCCTACCAGCCGGCGGGCGATCAGCCGCAGGCGATTGAGAAGTTGGTGGCAGGGTTTGATAACGGCGTGGCCAAGCAGGTGCTGCTGGGTGTTACGGGCTCAGGCAAAACGTATACCGTAGCCAACATGATTCAGCGCGTGCAAAAGCCCACGCTGGTGATGGCACCTAATAAAACCCTGGCTGCCCAGTTATACGGTGAGTTCAAGGCGTTTTTCCCGCATAACGCGGTGGAGTATTTCGTGAGTTATTACGATTACTACCAGCCCGAGGCTTACGTACCTGCCAGCGATACGTTTATCGAAAAAGACAGCTCGATCAACGACCATATCGAACAGATGCGTTTGGCTGCAACCAAAGCGCTGCTGTCACGGCGGGATACGATTGTAGTGGCGTCGGTGTCGGCCATTTATGGTTTGGGTGCACCAGAAGATTATTTGGCGATGCGGCTGATTCTGTCGCGCGGCGAGCGTATTGATCAGCGAGAGCTGTTGCGTCACCTCACCACGCTGCAGTACACACGCAATGAGATGGTGCTCGATCGCGGTACGTTTCGCGTGCGCGGGGAAACGGTGGATGTGTTTCCAGCGGAATCGGATCTTGAAGCACTGCGGATCGAATTGTTCGATGGCGAAGTAGAGCAGCTCTCCATGTTTGATCCGCTCACCGGGCAGATTTTGCGCAAGCTGCCACGTTATGTGGTGTACCCAAAAACGCACTACGCCACGCCGCGTGAGCGCACACTCACGGCAATTGAAACAATCAAGATCGAACTGCGCGAGCGGCTTGAATACCTATATGCAAACAACAAACTGGTAGAAGCGCAGCGTTTGCAACAGCGCACCCAGTTTGATTTGGAAATGATGGCCGAAGTAGGTTTTTGTAGCGGCATTGAAAATTACTCGCGCCACCTTACTGGGCGCGCGCCGGGTGAGGCGCCGCCGACGTTGTTCGATTACCTCCCAGCTGATTCGCTGCTGGTGATCGACGAATCGCACGTAACCATTCCGCAAATTGGTGCGATGTTCAAAGGTGATCGTTCGCGCAAAGAGACCTTGGTGGAGTTTGGGTTCCGCCTGCCGTCGGCATTGGATAACCGGCCTCTGCGGTTTGAAGAATGGGAAGAGCGCACACCGCGTAGCGTGTATGTGTCGGCAACGCCAGGCCCTTACGAGCTGCGTGAAGCCGGTGATGAAATCATCGAACTGGTGGTGCGCCCCACGGGCCTGATTGATCCGGAAGTGGAAATTCGTCCGGTGGCAACGCAGGTGGATGACCTGCTTTCAGAGATCCACAAACGCGTTGCACAAGAAGACCGCGTATTGGTAACGACGCTGACCAAAAAAATGGCGGAAAACCTCACCGAATATCTGGGGGAACACGGCGTCAAAGTGCGCTATCTACACTCAGATGTGGAGACGGTGGAGCGCGTCGAAATTATTCGCGACCTGCGCCTTGGTGTGTTCGATGTGCTGGTGGGGATCAACCTGCTGCGTGAAGGGCTAGATATGCCAGAGGTTTCTCTGGTTGCGATTCTTGATGCCGATAAGGAAGGTTTCTTGCGCAGCACCGGCTCGCTGATCCAGACCATTGGCCGCGCTGCACGTAATGTACGGGGTAAGGCCATTTTGTATGCCGACAGAATCACCAAGTCGATGCAGGCGGCGATAGACGAGACCGACCGCCGTCGGCAGAAGCAGGTGGAGTACAACGCCGCACATGGCATCACGCCGCAATCGGTACAGCGTGCTGTGCGTGATGTGATGGAAGGTGCGCGCGCAGAACCCGGTGAATTGAAAGGACGCGGTAAAACGAAGCGCGTGGCCGAGCCGATACAAGAGTATTTGCGCCTGTCTCCGCAACAGCAAGAGGCCAAAATCAGTGAGCTGGAGCAGAAAATGCAGCAGCATGCACGTGATCTTGAGTTTGAAGAAGCGGCGCAGGTGCGCGACCAAATTCGCAAGCTGCGCGAGGCAACGCTCTAAACTTCATTAGGCCTGCACTCTGCGGTACTCTGCCCATTCGGATCAGGGAGAGACGGTATGCGGGTGCATTTTCATGGTGCAGCGGGTGAAGTCACGGGTTCCATGCATTTGGTGGAGGCGGCAGGGCGACGCATTTTGATCGATTGCGGCCTGGTGCAAGGCAGCCCTGAGGCCGATGCGCGTAATTTTGCGTCGTTTCCTTTCGACGCTGCCAAAATTGATGCGCTGATTCTCAGCCACGCCCATATCGACCACGTAGGACGCGTGCCACGGCTAACGCTGGCGGGATTCGCCGGGCCGATCTATACCCAGCATGCGAGCGCCGATTTGCTGCCGATCATGCTGATGGACTCGGCTTCGCTGCAAGAAAATGATGCCGAACGCACGAACCGCAAACGCAAGCCGGGGCAGCCCAAGGCGGTGCCGCTCTATACCAAAGAAGATGTGCGCGACACGCTCGCGCAGGTGCGCGCCTTGCCCTACGGGACGCGCGTGAAGTTGTTTGACGGTGTTGAAATCACATTGCGTGATGCGGGCCATATTCTCGGCTCGGCCATTATTGAGCTATGGGCGGAAGGCAAAAAACTGGTGTTCTCCGGCGACTTGGGCATGAAAGGAACGCCGATTTTGCGCGATCCCGAGCAGGTTGAAGAGGCCGACCTGCTGCTGATGGAGTCAACCTACGGCAACCGCAACCACCGGCAGCGTAGCGAGACGGTACAGGAGCTTGGCGAGATTCTGGACTCCGCTTGGCGCGATGGGGGGAACGTGCTAATTCCTGCGTTTGCCGTCGGTCGCACACAAGAAATGCTGTATTGGTTTGCGCGGCATTGGAGCGATTGGGACATGGCGCGTTGGCGAATTCACCTCGATAGCCCAATGGCGAATCGCGTAGTGCAGGTGTACGACAAACACCATGAATTATTTGACGCCGAAGCGCGCGCGCTGTGGCGCGGCACACCAAACCCGTTTCGCCTTCCTAACCTTCGTGTCACCGAAACCGCTGAAGAGTCGATGGCGATCAATCGGATTCATAGTGGCGCGATCATCATTGCGGGCAATGGCATGGCCAGTGGTGGCCGCATTCTTCACCATATGCGGCAGAATCTTCCCAAGCGACAGACACGCATGGTGTTTGTGGGCTACCAAGCCGAAGGAACAATTGGGCGGCGGCTTGTGGATGGCGCGCGCTGGGTGCGCATTCATGGCCATGATGTACGCGTCAATGCGCATCGGCATACCGTAGGTGGGTTGTCTGCCCATGCCGATCAACAGGCGTTATTAGAGTGGTACGCAGGGTTCTCGGTACCGCCACCGCTGGCCCTTGTGCACGGGGAAGACCTTGCACGCGAAGCACTAGCAGGGGAAATTAGCGAACGCTTTGGTGTGCAGGCAGTTTTGGCGCGGCCGGAGATGCAACAAGACGTTTGATGTCGTTAGCGCCGCTTGGCGCCACCGGCGGTTGAGAGCAGCACAAGGCCGCCAACGAGACCCATATTTTTCATAAATTGCAGTAGTTCAGTGGCCAAAACGGTGCCACCGGAATAGCGCCAGAACGGATGCGAGAGTGCAGCATCTGCAATGAGCGCTGCTGCGGCCAAAAGTGTGATTGCGCGTAGTTGCCAGCCTGCAATCATTAAAACGCCAAGGAGCACTTCGCCGGTGCTCATCAGCAGTGTGTTATTGGATGTGGGGATGCCGTGTAACGCCTGCCATAGCCGAAACCCACCCATCACAATAAATACGCTGGCGAGTAGCCACTGGGCAAGGCGAACTTCGATTTTCATGGGCAACCACAGCGACAAAGACGCCTATAAGCGTCGCACGTTGTGACGAATTAGAAAAGCAAGGCTGAACCGATATTCAGTTTGCTGGCAATACTGCACTGGCGCTCGCGTATTATGGTGAGATTCTGCGCACGGCGGATCGTTTTCCCGGTCACGCCCGCCGCCTCTATGCGGCTTGTCATCCCCTACGCCTTTCGTTGCGCAGACGCGGCCCGGCTTCCGGCGTCGTGCCTTCGCTTACTCGCGCGCGGTTTTGGGAAACGCTCGGGTTTGCCCGCGCCTGTGCGCGGTAAATGCCTTTGGAGCAAATTATGACATTCGAACAACTGGGCCTTGCCCCTGCGCTGCTGCGCGCCTTAGCCGACTATGGCTATGAAACCCCTACGCCGATTCAGGCGCAGGCAATTCCTCTCGTGTTAGCCGGTCACGACGTCCTTGGCGGCGCACAAACCGGCACCGGCAAAACCGCTGCGTTTGGTCTGCCGCTGCTGCAAAAACTGGCCGAACTGCCAAAGCCGCAGGGGCTGCACCGCCCGCGCGTGCTGGTATTAACCCCCACACGCGAGCTGGCCGTGCAGGTGAGCGACAACCTGCGTAGCTACGCAAAGAACCTGCGTTTGAACGTCACGGCGCTGTTTGGTGGCGTGGGCATGCAGCCGCAGGTGGAAGCGTTTCGTCGCGGCGTTGACGTATTGGTGGCCTGTCCGGGGCGTTTGATCGATCACTTGGACCGCGGCACCTGCAAGCTGGGTGAGGTGCAAATGCTGGTGCTGGATGAAGCCGACCGAATGCTGGACATGGGCTTCTTGCCGTCGATCAAGCGGATCATGAAGCACGTCCCGCACCAGCGGCAGACGCTGCTGTTCTCTGCGACATTCGAGCCGCGCATCAAGGCACTGGCACTTGAATTCATGAAAGATCCGCAGCAAGTGCAGGTAGCAGCGCAAAACGCAGTGGCCGAGACCATTACCCATCGTGCCCACCCGGTGGATGGTGCCAAGAAGCGTGATTTGCTGATCGACATCTTGGCCAAGCGTCACACCGAGCAGGTGCTGGTGTTCGGTAAAACCAAGCACGGCTGCAACCGGTTGGCCGAACAATTGGAAAATGCGGGTTTGCCCGCGCTTGCCATTCACGGCAATAAGAGCCAAGCAGCGCGGCAGAAGGCACTTAACCAGTTCAAGTCAGGCAAGACCCGCATCTTGGTGGCCACCGATGTGGCGGCGCGTGGGCTGGACATTCCAGACTTGCCGTTGGTGATCAATCATGACCTGCCGATGGTGGCGGAAGACTATATCCACCGCATTGGTCGCACTGGGCGCAACGGTGCAACTGGAGAGGCGATCTCGCTAGTTTCGCCGGACGAAGGTGGGCTGCTGCGCCAGATCCAAAAGGTCTTAGGGCGCGAAATCGCGATGGAAGTGGTGCAGGAATACGCGCCTTCACGCGCAATTCGCACCGACGCCAAGCCTTTCGACAACGCGCCGCGCGGTCCACGCCCACCGCAGCGTAACCGTCGCCCGCAGAGTGGTAAGCCGCGCGGGCAAGAGTCCCGCCCGCATGTCCAGACCGGGCAAAAACCGGTACGCGACGGCCAGCGCCAGTCACACCGCAGCGGTAACCGACAAGCAGGTTAATTGCCTGCGGGTGCTACAGCCGAGTGCGTGAAAAAAGGGGCCTTCGAGGCCCCTTTTTAATTTCAAAATAGCTTGCGATACTGAGCTATGACATTGAATTTGAAACAGCCTAAAGCGCAGGGAAATAGCCATCTCTGGTGGCGGCCGCAGATTTCCACAGAGATATTGATCACGCTGGTTTGTGCCTATTTCGTGCTGGTGATGAACGGCCCGCTGTGGGCTTCCGTGCAGGCGCATACCGGTTCGCTGCGCGTGCTGCTGGCGATGGGCGTGGCGGTATTTGCTTTGCATGCGCTGCTATTGAGTTTGTTCTGCTGGGGCCGCTTAGCGCGCCCGCTACTGGCGTTATTACTGGTGGTGACTTCATTGGCACATTGGTATATGACCCGCTATGCGGTGGTCTTTGATGCCGAGATGATCCGCAACGTGCTGCATACGGATATGGCTGAGAGCCGCGAGCTCTTGTCTTGGCGCATGTTGCTGCACGTGCTGCTGTTTGGTCTATTACCAGCACTATTAGTGCTCATGACGCGTTCGGCGGAGCGTAGCTGGAAGCGTACTTTGCTGTTGCGCGCTGGTTTTGTGCTGGGGATGCTGCTGCTCGCAGTTGCGGCGCTGGGGCTGGCCTCACAGGGCATTTTTTCGATGGTGCGGAGTGACCCCGCACTACGCTACAAAATCACACCAGGAAATTACATCGTCTCCTTGGTGCGGGTTGTCACACCTTCTAAGCAGCGCTCCGACGTGATTCAAGCGGTTGGGATAGATGCACAACAACAACCAGCAGCGGCGAACCGGAAGCCACGACTGCTGGTTTTGGTGGTGGGCGAAACCGTCCGCGGCGATCACTGGGGCTTGAATGGCTATGCGCGGCAAACAACCCCGGAATTGGCTGCGCGAGCGGTGATCAATTTCCCCGATGTCAGCGCCTGCGGCACCAGTACAGAAGTATCGCTGCCGTGTATGTTCTCGCCGTTTGGGCGTGCCAATTATGACCGTGACGCCATCCGCAGCCATGAGTCTTTATTGGATGTCGTAGCGCGTGCCGGAGTGGGCGTGCTTTGGCGGGATAACCAGTCCGGTTGCAAAGGGGTATGTATCCGCCAGCCTTCAGAAACATTGGGAGAACAAGACGCCCCAACACTTTGCGCGAATGGTCGCTGCTTCGATGACATCTTGCTCAGTGGGCTACAAGCAAAGATTGACACCATGCCGGGCGATGCGCTGATCGTGCTGCACATGCTGGGCAACCACGGCCCCAACTATTTCGAACGCTATCCGCCGCAGTTTCAGCGTTGGACACCCGTCTGCGAAACGGCCGAGTTGGGTCGTTGCGCGCAGCAGAGCATTGTGAATGCCTACGACAATGCCATTCTTTATACCGACGCGGTGCTTGGGCGGTTGATCGATCTATTGGCGAAACAGCAAGGTCATGACGCGGCCATGCTGTACGTGTCCGATCACGGTGAATCCTTGGGCGAATACGGCCTCTACTTACACGGCGCGCCCTATGCGGTGGCGCCCAAAGCGCAGCTGCATGTACCGCTGGTGTTGTGGGCATCACCAGCGTTTTTGGCCAACGACAAGATAAATGGCGCCTGCCTGCAGGCAAAGAGCAAGCAGCCTACCAGCCAAGACGCCCTATTCCCAACGGTGCTGGGTATCTTCGATATTCAAACCAATGTTTATCGCCCACAACAGGACCTTTTAGCGGCCTGTCGTTGATATACGGGCACATCAGACTTTCTGAACCAATCGCCACTAGACGATGTGACTGAAATCACATCTGCATGATTTCATTAGATTTTTGTGAGCGTATTGGAAGAATTGCATTGTGCCCATCCTTATAATGTTGCGGTGCAGCACGATAGGTGCTGCTGCTCGGGCTAAGTGCCTAAGTAAGACGTATGCGATGAATTAAATCGTTGTCTGCACGCTGGCCGCAAACACTGCGACAAAGCGTTAGAGTCATAGAAGGCGGTCGCATTTCATTCCCCAACTGAGGATGCTTCGATGAAATTGAAGAAACAGTGGATCGCCTTGGCGGTCAGTATGGCGCTGGCACAGACTGCGTGGGCACAAGACGATAGTGACCGCTTCACCCTGAGTGGATTCGGTACGGTTGGCGTTGCCCATTCGTCGGAAAGGAATGCGGATGTTCGCCCTGATTTCCAAGCATCAACCGGTGTGGGCGCGAGCGACCGCACTTCATTTAATCTGGATTCGCGTATTGCGGTGCAGCTCAATGCCAATTTCACCGACAATTTGACCGGCGTGCTGCAAGCCGTCAGCGAGCATGGCGTTGAATCGGAATACTCGCCAAAGATCTCCTTGGCGCATGTGAAGTATCGGTTTACATCCAACTTCAGCGCACGCTTGGGGCGCATCACTGCACCGCTGTATATGCTGTCGGAATACCAGCGTGTGGGCTATGCCATGCCTTGGGCGCGTCCACCGATTGAAGTGTATGACTACCTGCTGGCAATGGACGGCGTAGATGCCGTGTACAACTTCCATGCAGGTGATGCTGTAATTGGCTTGCAGGGCTTTTATGGCCGCATTGATTCCAAAAAATCTGACGTCAATGCCTTTCGCGGCGTGGCGCTGAACGTTGATGCCGGTGCTTCAAGCTTCCGTATCAGCCATATCCGTGGCACGGTCAACTACGCTACCAAGGACATCAATGCGCTGTTCGACGCATACGAGAGTCTGCCCATTCCGCCGCTGGTTGATTATGCCAAGATGCTTGACCCACGTGGTGTGGATGGCAAATTCAGCGGTATTGGATATAGCTATGACCCCGGCAAGTGGTTCATGCGTACGGAAGTCATTCAGGCGGATTACGGCGCGGCGATTATTGGTAAGGCGACCTCCGGCTATCTAAGCGCGGGAATGCGCGTGGGGGATTTCACTCCCTCGCTTACAGTGGCGCATGTGGACAGCCCCAACCCTGAAGCGCCCGGCGCTTTGGATCCACTCGGGTTGTTGAATGCTGCAGTGCTCAGTCAGCGCTCCAGCCGCCACAGCTATGGCGCTGCGTTGCGCTGGGACGTGCATTCTAATGTTGCTGTGAAGTTCCAAGCCAACCACGTTAAGAACCATGCCGGTTCATTTGGTGGGTTGGGTAATCAGCAGCCCGGGTTTGTGCCGGGGCGTGGTTACAACTTAGTGTCAGCGTCCGTTGATTTTGTTTTTTAAGTGAGGTGAGACCATGAAATTTCCGAACATTCGGCAAGTGGCCTTGCTGCTGTCACTGTTTGCGGCCAGTGCTGTTGCGCAAGCGGGTGTTGTTGTGGTGATGTCGTCCAAAAGCGACGTGTCTGCGCTGACAAAAACGCAGGTGGCGCAGATTTATATGGCAAAGTCCGATGCGCTTCCCAATGGCCGTGTTGCCAAGCCCATTGACCAAGCCGATGGCGCTGCGGTACGCAACGAGTTCTACAGTAAGGTTGCTGAAAAAGATGCGGCGCAGATGAAGGCGTACTGGTCGCAGCTGACCTTTACCGGCAAGGCTCAGCCACCGCGTAAAGTCTCTGGCGATGCGGCGGTGAAGGCTGCGCTTGCCGATAACCCAGCGGCCGTTGGCTATATCAGTGATGGCGCAGTAGATGGCAGCGTGAAGGTTGTGTTTAAGCCGTAACTCATACGGTAGCTCTCCCCCCAGTGAGGCATGGTCTGATTAGGCCATGCCTTTTTTGTGGATGACAAAGTCAAAAGTCCGCAAATAAGCCATTGCCTACAGGAAATATCTGCGCCAGACTGAACGTGCGTATGAAGTTTCCTCGTTAAAGATGGGGGCTCGTCTGGCTCCCCAAGGATCGGTGCTGCATGGACACAACGCGTTCTTCTGCCAATAAAAGTGTTGCTACCCGCTTGATGCTGGGGGTTGCACTCATCGCCATCGCTGCTTTTGGCCTTACCGCAGGGATTAGCTATTGGAAAAGCAGTACGGCGCTGTTGGATTCAGCGCACGCGTCACTGGACAACCTCGCCCAGCTGGAAGCCCAGCGAATGGCAAAAGGAATGACTCAAACCTATGACGCGGTGCAGACCTTTGCCGAAAGTTTGAAAGCGCAGCGCGGGCATCTTAGCCGTGAAGCAATAAGCCAAACATTGAAAGAGCAAATGGAGCTGCACCCCGAGCGTGCGGGGATGTCGGTGTTATTTGAACCCAATGCGTTTGATGGCAAAGATGCGGAGTATGTCAATGCGCCTGGACACGATGCCACGGGCCGCTTCATGGTGTATTGGGCGCGGGTAGACGGCAAGCTAGTGAGCGAGCCGCTGCGTGATTATGAAGACCCTAATTTGGGCAGCTGGTACGTTACCCCGAAGACCAAAAAGTTCCCAGTTGTGATTGAGCCCTATCCGTATGAGGTGGGTGGGAAAAAATTACTGCTCACCACCATCGCAATTCCGATCATGGATGGCGATAAAGTGCTGGGCGTGATGACGTCTGACTTTGAGTTGACGACGCTGCAGCAGCAGGTCAATGCACTGCGCCCGATGAATGTGGGGCGCGCAGAATTGATCACACCGTTAGGCACGGTCTTGGCCGCGCCGGATACCGCAAGCATTGGCAAAACGCGCGACGACGCAACCAGCAAAGCGATCTTGGAAGCGGTTTCGCAAGACAAGCTCTATAGCGACTTTAATGCCGATGCCAATGGCATGGTGAAGGTGTATGCACCGCTACAAGTGGGGCAAAATAACCGCCGTTTTGCGCTTGGTCTTATGGTGCCACGCACGGTCATCACGGCACAGGCACGGGCGCAATTACTATTGGTTGCGCTGATTGGCGTATTAGCCGCCGCAGCACTGTGCGCGGGCTTGTATTTCTTGTTACGCGGCTTGGTGCTGCGCCCGTTGGCTGAAGCCGTGCGGGTGTCTGGTGACGTGGCAGACGGCAAGCTTGATACGCAAATTCCCAATTTGGGTGACGATGAACTTGGGCGTCTGCTGGGCAGTATGCGCGGCATGCGTGATCAAATTCGTGCTGTTATTGCGGCGCAGGCCGAGATGGCGCAGAAGCATGAAGAAGGTGCCATCAGCCACTATATTGATGAAAAAGCCTTTCCCGGTGAATACGCTGCAATGGCGCATGGCGCCAATGAGCTGGTGAAATCGCATGTTCAAGCAGTGATGCGTACGCTTGAGGTGATGAAACGGTACGCGCTTGGTGATTTGTCGATCGATATTGAGCGCATGCCGGGAGAAAAAGCGATCCTGCATGAAACCATCGATGCAGTTAAAACCAGCCTGTTGAGGATCAGTGGAGAGATCAACCGTCTTGCGGCTTCGGCGGCAGCGGGTGATTTTAGCCAGCGCGGTGATCAGGCCGATTACCAATTTGTGTTCCGCGATATCGTCGTGAGCTTGAACCAGTTGATGACCACGGCTGACGTGGGTCTGGGTGAAGTGTCTCGGATGCTGCGCGCAATTGCACAAGGCGATCTCACCGGGCGTATCGATGGCAATTACCAAGGCGTGTTCGCGCAAATGCGCGATGACGCAAATGCGACGGTGGCCCAGCTGACGACGATTGTAGGCGGCATCCAGCAAGCGGCCGGTGCGATCAATTCGGCCGCGGCGGAAATCGCTTCTGGAAACGATGATCTATCGCGCCGTACCGAACAGCAGGCAGCCTCGCTTGAAGAAACTGCTGCGTCGATGGAAGAGCTTACGTCCACCGTGAAGCAAAACGCCGACAACGCGCGTCAAGCGAATCAACTGTCACAGGGGGCCGCAGAGGTGGCCGCACAGGGCGGTAGTGTTGTCGAAAACGTGGTGACGACGATGGCGGCAATAGAAACATCGTCGAAGAAAATTGCCGATATTATTTCGGTGATCGATGGGATTGCTTTCCAGACTAATATCTTGGCACTGAACGCCGCCGTAGAGGCCGCGCGTGCGGGCGAGCAGGGACGCGGTTTTGCGGTGGTGGCCAGTGAAGTGCGCGCATTGGCGCAGCGCAGTGCTGGTGCGGCGAAGGAAATTAAAACACTAATTGAAGAGTCGGTAGATAAGGTGGCCGACGGCTCCAATTTGGTGCAGCAAGCCGGTAGCACGATGCGTGACATTGTGACCTCGGTACAGCGCGTCACCGACATCATGGCCGATATTTCCGCGGCGTCGCAGGAACAAAGCAATGGTATTGAGCAGGTGAATACCACCGTCACGCAAATGGATGAAACCACGCAACAGAACGCCGCTTTGGTGGAAGAAGCCACGGCGGCGGCACGTTCGATGGAAGAGCAGGCCCGCCAATTGGTGGAGGCGGTGGCGATGTTCCGTCTTGCAGGGGCGGCGCGTACGGCAGTAGCCGCGCCGCATCCGGCTGCGGCGCCGCACACAGCAAAGCCTGTTCCTGCGGCAGTGGTCAAACCAATAGCAGCCAAGCCGCAAGTCAAGCGCGTATCCAGCGCGGCAACACCACCCATAGCGAAGCCAGCCAGCCCAGCGGCTGAAGGGGATCACTGGCAGGAGTTCTGACCTTAATCAGCCATGCGAGTGCTTACTTAATTATTTGATTAGGGTCAATTTCTAGAATGTAGGCCTGTGATTACACTGCGTGAGCGGTAGCTTACTTATTGCCCGATAAATGGAGTGTTCCGATGGAATGGTTCAAGGATTTGTCGATTGCAAAAAAGCTGATTCTGGCGTTTAGCGCAACTACGCTACTCGCCCTTTTACTAGGGGGCTTCGCATTGTGGCGTTTGGCGCAGTTCAACGCGCAGATGACCACCGTGACCGATAACTGGGTGCCTGGATTGCGTGCGGTCAATGATATGCGTGCTTATCTGGGTGAGTTTCGCATCGATGAAGCGGCTTTGGTCAATACGGAGGGTGCCCCTGAAAAACGACAGGCAATTGAAAGCCTGTTAACGCGTTCGCGTGGTGATATTCAGGCGGCCAAGACGATGTACGACGCTCTTCCAGATTCGCTTCCGGAAGAAGAAGCGTTGTTTCAACAGGCGCAGAAACAAGAGGCTGCATTCTTCGAAGCGCATAAACGCCTCCAATCAGCAGTTGACGCAGAGGATTTTACAACTGCACGCAAAATTTCCAGCGAAGAGTCGAGGCAGTTGCGTATCAGTGCATTTGATACCTACAAGAAGCTATCGGAATTCAACGTCAAGCAATTGACGAAAGAGGTTGAGGCATCGCACCGAGTCTATCGACAATCGATCACGGCGATGTTGGTGGGTTTGTTGTTGCTCATTGCACTGGCCGCGCTTCTGGGATGGGCCATTATTCGCGCCATCAGCCTGCCACTGCATGCGGCGGTATTGGTGGCTGATGATGTGGCCGCAGGGAAATTAGATCGCCGTGTTGTGGCGGATAGCCGTGATGAAACCGGGCATCTGCTGGGGGCGATGGCGCGCATGCAAACGCAGATCAAGGCAGTGATCGCCGCGCAAGATGAAATGGAGCGACAGCACGATGCGGGCATAATTAGTTATCGGATGAATGCGTCAAACTTCCCCGGCGAATACGGGGCAATGGTGGAAGGTAGCAACCGGTTGGTGGCGGGGCATATCAATACCAAGATGCAGATCATTTCACTTGCGCAGCGCTATGCCATTGGTGACTTAAGCCAAGACATGCCGCAACTGCCGGGTGAGAAGGCTGAAATTACTGAGACTATGGCAACGATCAAGCGCAATCTCAGCGCGATTAGCCAAGGCATTCGCAAGTTGGGTGATGCCGCCGCGAATGGCGATTTCAGTATGCGCGGTGATGCACAGATCTATCAGTACGATTTTCGTGAGATCGTACTGAGCCTCAACAAGCTGATGGCCACTGCGGATGTGGGGTTGGGGGAGGTATCCCGGATGCTGCGCGCGATTGCACAGGGGGATCTCACCGGGCGTATCGATGGCGACTACCAAGGCGTGTTCGCGCAAATGCGTGATGATACGAATGCCACGGTGGCGCAGCTCACCGAGATTGTTGGTGGTATTCAAGAGGCGTCTGGAAATATCCGGTCTGCAGCAAGCGAAATTGCTTCTGGCAATGACGATCTTTCGCGCCGCACCGAGCAGCAGGCAGCCGCGCTAGAGGAAACGGCCTCTTCGATGGAAGAACTCACCTCCACCGTAAGGCAAAATGCCGATAACGCCCGCCAAGCCAACCAGCTTGCTCAAGGTGCTGCGGGGGTTGCGGCGCAGGGCGGCAGCGTCGTGGAGCAGGTCGTCACGACGATGAGCGCGATTGAAGCGTCTTCCAAACGCATTGCCGATATTATTACGGTGATCGACGGGATTGCCTTCCAAACCAATATCTTGGCACTCAACGCCGCCGTAGAGGCAGCGCGTGCAGGTGAGCAGGGGCGCGGTTTTGCGGTGGTGGCCAGCGAGGTGCGCGCGTTGGCGCAGCGTAGTGCTGGTGCCGCAAAAGAGATCAAGGAGCTGATTGAAGAGTCTGTGGGTAAGGTGGCCGACGGCTCAAGCCTTGTGCAGCAAGCGGGCAGCACCATGCATGAAATTGTCACCTCGGTGCAGCGCGTTACCGACATCATGGCCGAGATTTCTGCTGCGTCGCAGGAACAAAGCAGCGGCATTGAGCAGGTGAATCAAACCGTTACCCAGATGGATGAAACTACCCAGCAAAACGCAGCATTAGTGGAAGAGGCTACGGCCTCGGCCCATTCGCTAGAAGAGCAAGCGCGCCAGCTGGTAGATGCGGTGGCGATGTTCCGGCTGCGCTAAGGGTGTTTCGTTTCTTCGCAAAGGACGCTCTGCTGGTGATTAAGCCAGCAGAGTTTTGACTTTGCGTAATGCGGCTGCAAACGCTTCAATTTCTTCATGCGTGTTGTAAAACGCCAGTGACGCGCGGCAGGTGGTACCTACGCCAAGCCATTGCAGCAAGGGGTGGGCACAGTGCTGGCCCGAACGTACCGCAACGCCTTCCAGATCCAGCAGCGTGGCAAGATCATGCGAATGCGTGCCGTCGATGGCAAAGCTAATCACGGCCGCTTTCTGCGGCGCGGTACCGAAGAGACGCAGGCCGGGGATACTTTGCATGGCTTCGGTGGCGTGTTGGAGCAGGGCCTGCTCACGCGCAGCGATCTGGGTCATGCCGATATGGCTTAGGTAATCGGTGGCCGCACCGAGGCCGACAAAGCCCGCGATATTGGGCGTGCCCGCTTCAAATTTGTGCGGCCCTTCGTTAAAGATCGTGCCATCAAAGCGCACTTCTTTGATCATCTCGCCGCCACCCAAGAACGGCTGCATGGCGTTGATGTGCTCGCGTTTAGCCCAGAGCACGCCGGTGCCGGTGGGGCCACTCATCTTGTGTCCGGTGACGGCGTAAAAGTCGCAGCCGATTGCGGCGATGTCCACGGGCATGTGCGGCGCGGCCTGTGAACCATCTACCACGGTGACGATGCCGCGCTTGTGCGCTTCTTTGCAAATCTCCGCCACGGGGTTGATGGTGCCAAGCACATTGCTGACGTGGGTCACCGCGAGTAGCTTTACGTCGGGCGTCATGGCGCTGCGCAGTGCATCGAGATCGAGCGCGCCGTCGGGCAGCAGCTCAGCAACTTTGATGGTTGCTCCGGTGCGCTGCGCGATGAGCTGCCATGGCACGATATTGGCGTGGTGCTCCATGCGGCTGATCAGGATGGTGTCGCCCACTTTTAGGCGCGGAAGTGCCCACGAATACGCCACTAAATTGATTGCAAACGTGGTGCCGCTGCACAAAATCACTTCATCGCTGCGCACATTGAAAAATGTTGCCAGCTTGCTGCGTGCGCCTTCGTAGGCTTCGGTGGCCTCCGTACCGAGGGCATGCACGGCGCGGCTGACGTTGGCGTTATGGTGGCGATAAAAGGCGTCGGTTGCTTCGATCACGCTGGCCGGTTTCTGCCCGGTATTGGCCGAATCAAAATAGATCAGCGGTTTACCGTGTACTTGCCGCGTGAGTAGTGGGAAGTCTGCACGGACCTTTGCCCAATCTACAGCGGAAGAAACCTTGCCATCCATGCTTTAAGCTCCTAGCCGGGTGAGCGCACGTGTGAGCGCTGCATCACAGAGTGTGCGTGTGCTTTCATCGGCGATACCGTTCACCACTTCGCGGCAGAACGCGCCGGTGAGTAGGGCGCGCGCCTGTACTTCAGGAATCCCGCGTGAGCGCAAATAGAACAGTGCGGTGGAATCGAGCTGGCCAACGGTAGCGCCGTGCGCGGCTTTTACTTCATCGGCGTGGATCACCAGCGTAGGCTGGGTGTCGATCTCAGCATCTGCAGAGAGTAGTAAATTCTTGTTGGACAAATCGGCATTGGTGCCGTCTGCGCCGGAGTGAATGGTGATGCCGCCGTGGAACACGGTATGCCCACGCTGCCCGGCAAGGCCGCGCCAAATGAGGTTGGATTCGGTATTGAGTGCTATGTGCTCGATGCCAAGGCGCGTATCCACATGGCGGCGACCGTCGGCCAATAACACGCCATTGGCGGTAAGTGATGCGCCGTTACCTTCGAGCCGCACGTTGAGTTCGTGCCGCGAGAGTGCAGCGCCGAGCTCTAGATCAATGCGCTTGTATTGTGCGTTTTCTGCCAAGCTGGCGTCGGTGCGTGCAAACAGGCTGGCGCGAGTGGGCGCGTCTTGTAGGTGCACGTGCGATAGCGTGGCATTTGCGGCAACGTGGAGCTGCAGCAAAGTGTTGTCGAGGTGGGCGTGCTCGCCACTGGCGAAGGTGTGTTCAACCAAGGTGAGCGCCGCACCTTCGCGCAGCTCTACAAAATGACGCAGATGCCAAGCGGCATCGCCTTCTTGTGCGGCACCAATGTTTACCAAATGCAGCGGCGTATCGACCATGGTTTCAGCGGCCACACGGATACAGGCTCCTTCGCGTGCAAGCGCCGTATTGAGGCGTGCAAACGGCTCATCGCTACGCTGGTAGCGGCGGGCAAGAAAATCAATTGCATGCGTATCGTGCCCGTCTAATAGCTGCGAGAGCGGCTGCACGTCGATCCCGCCCGGGAGACCGGCCAAGTTGCTCAGTGCGGCATCAAACGCGCCGTTGACGAACACGATGCGCGGCTCGGGGATACCTGCCAGCAGCATCGGGTCAACGTCGACGCGCTGCGCGACGCAAAAGCTGCGCCGATCGAGCTGACGTAGAGAGGTGTACTTCCAGCTTTCCGCACGCTGCGGCAGGCCGTCTTGCAGCAGCGCGTCAAGCTCAGCACGGCGCGCGGCATCGCCGTGAAAGCTCGCGGCTAAAGAATCGAGCAGGGCGCTCATGCGGTTGCGGCCTCCTTGCCGAGGAAGTCGTAACCGTGCGCTTCAAGTTCCAGCGCGAGTTCCGGGCCGCCGGTTTTTACAATGCGGCCATTCGCCAATACATGCACCACATCTGGCTTGATGTAGTCCAGCAAGCGCTGGTAGTGGGTGATGACGATGAATGAGCGCTCTGGGCTGCGCAGCGCGTTCACGCCATCGGCTACCGATTTCAGCGCGTCAATATCCAGCCCCGAATCGGTTTCATCCAAGATTGCGAGCTTGGGTTCAAGCACTGCGAGCTGGAAAATTTCATTGCGTTTTTTCTCGCCGCCGGAGAACCCTTCGTTGACGCCACGGTGTAGCAGCTCATCTTTTAGATGTAGCACCGAGAGCTTTTGCCGCACGACTTTCAAAAACTCCATCGAGTCGAGTTCTTTCTCTCCGCGCGCTTTATGCTGCGCATTGAGCGCGCTGCGCAGGAAGTAGGTGTTATTTACACCCGGAATTTCCACCGGATATTGGAAGGCTAAAAAGACGCCTGCTGCGGCGCGTGCTTCGGGTTCAAGCTCCAGTAGATCCTTGCCTTCAAACAGTACGCTGCCTGCGGTGGGTTCATAGCCTTCGCGCCCGGACAATACGTTGCCCAGTGTCGATTTGCCCGCACCGTTCGGCCCCATGATGGCGTGCACCTCGCCCGGTTTCACGTCGAGGGTGAGGCCTTTGAGGATTTCTTTGCCCGCAACGGTGGCGTGGAGGTTGTCGATCTTCAGCATAGTCGTATTCGCTTCAAATAAAGGGGGAGGGCAGGGCGCTGGCGGTTAGCCCACTGCGCCTTCCAAAGTGACGTCCAACAGTTTTTTGGCTTCCACGGCAAATTCCATCGGCAGCTCGCGGAACACCGATTTACAAAAGCCGTCTACGATCATCGACACCGCGTTTTCTTGGTCGATGCCACGGCTGCGGCAGTAAAACAGCTGGTCGTCGGAAATTTTCGACGTGGTGGCCTCGTGCTCGACGGTGGCAGTGGGGTTTTTCACTTCGATATAAGGGAAGGTGTGCGCGCCGCATTTTTTACCGATCAGCAGCGAGTCGCACTGGGTATGGTTGCGCGCGCCTTCCGCGCCCGACGCAACCTTTACAAGGCCGCGATAGGTGTTCTGTCCGCGCCCGGCACTGATGCCCTTGCTGACAATCTTGCTCTTGGTGCGCTTGCCGATATGCACCATCTTGGTGCCGGTGTCGGCCTGCTGAAAATGATGGGTTAGCGCAACGGAGTGGAATTCACCACTAGAGTCATCACCCGTGAGGATGCATGAAGGGTACTTCCAAGTGATGGCGCTGCCGGTTTCTACCTGCGTCCACGTCACCTTACTGCGTACGCCACGGCACTCGGCGCGCTTGGTGACGAAGTTATAAATACCACCCACGCCGTTTTCGTCACCCGGATACCAGTTTTGCACCGTGCTGTATTTGATCTCGGCATCGTCCAGTGCAACCAATTCCACCACCGCCGCGTGCAGCTGGTTTTCATCGCGCATCGGCGCGGTGCAGCCTTCCAAATATGAAACGTGGCCCTTGTCTTCGCAAATAATTAGGGTGCGTTCGAACTGGCCGGTATGCCCAGCGTTGATGCGGAAATAGGTCGAAAGTTCCATCGGGCAGCGCACACCCTTTGGAATAAACACGAAGCTGCCGTCGGAGAACACCGCCGAGTTCAGTGCGGCGAAGTAGTTATCGCCCACTGGCACTACGGTGCCGAGGTACTTCTTCACCAACTCCGGATGGTTGACGATGGCATCGCTCATTGAGGTGAAGATCACACCAACGGCGGCGAGTTCTTTCTTGAACGTGGTGCCCACACTCACCGAGTCGAACACCGCATCCACCGCCACACCGGCCAGCTTGGCGCGCTCGTGTAGCGGCACGCCGAGTTTGTCGTATGTGTCGATCAACTCTTGCGGTACCTCATCCAGTGATTTGTATTTCGGCCCCTTCGGCGCGCTGTAGTACGACAGCGCTTGCAGGTCGATTGGGCCGATATTGAGTTTGGCCCAGTCTGGCTGTTTCATGGTGAGGAAGTGCCGGTAGGCATCAAGACGCCACTGCGTCATCCATTCCGGTTCATGCTTTTTGGCCGACAGCGCGCGAATGATGTCTTCATTCAAGCCGGGCGGCAGCGAGTCGGTTTCGATGTCGGTGATAAAACCAGCGTCGTATTTGCGCCCTAACTGCTCGTGGATCTGGGCGTTTTGTTGTTCAGTCATAGCAAGTTCCTCAGGCACGCGCCGTGTGGGGCAGCGTGTGCTGACGGGGGGAGGATGGGGTAGCAGGGGTGAGCAGCTGGGTCAGCGAAATGCCGGCCAGCGCTTCGGCAACCACATCATTGATGCGGCGCCAGTTGCCGCGGACGCCGCAGCTGTGCTCGATGGTGCATGCGCCGTTAGGGATGCTGCATTCGGTCATGGCCAGCGGGCCTTCCATCGCCTCGACGATTTCCACCACGCTGATGGAATCGGGTGGGCGGGCCAGCCGGTAGCCGCCATTTGCGCCACGGAAACCTTCCACAAGGCCAGCAGCGGCGAGTGGTTTAAGCACCTTGGCCACGGTGGGGGCCTCCAAGCCCGAACGCTCCGCCAGTTCCGGTGCGCTCAGCACGGCGTCTGGCCGCGCGGCAAGCACGGACAGCACGACGGTGGCATAGTCGGTAAGGCGGGTGACGCGGAGCATGGCGGTGGCTGTGCTTAATCTGGACTGAAATTGTACGTTTTAACGCCGCCGCCGCCAAGTTCCTAGGCTGACTTGCGTCAAGTGTTTCTGAATCCATTCATCTACGGTCTTGGCGTAAGCCGGTGACGGCCGCGCGAACTTCCGCCAGAATGGCGGTATCCCCGTGCCTTGGTTTTTCAATGCCCAAAAAAATCATCACTCATCGTTCTGCTATTCACGGTAACGGCGTATTTGCAGCGGCGGCGATCACGAAAGGCGAGCGGTTGATCGAATACAAAGGCCTGCGACGCAGTCATGACGATGTCGACGCGGGTGATAGCGGCGACATCGAAAGCGGGCACACGTTTTTATTTACGCTTAATGATGATTGGGTGATCGACGCCAATTTTGAAGGCAATGCCGCGCGCTGGATCAATCATAGCTGCGCGCCAAATTGCGAAGCGGTGCTGGTTGAAAACGAAGAAGACCCGAAGCGCTCGAAAGTGTATATCGAAGCGATTCGGGATATCTCCGCGGGTGAAGAACTGACCTATAACTACGGCATCACCCTTGCCGAACGGCAAACGCCACGGCTGAAAAAAATCTGGGCCTGCCTCTGTGGTGCGCCTACATGCACGGGAACGATGCTGCAGCCTAAGCGCTAATCGGTATCGCTTTGCAAAAGAACATCGCGATCAATCCTCCTCGATACGCGGTTTCCATGCTTCTGCGAGTTTCTTTTGTACCTGTGCTGGAACGGGCTCGTAATGGCTGAAGTCTAAGGTGTAGCGCCCGCGTCCTGCGGTGCTGGATTTTAGTTCAGCGGCATAGCCTTCTAATTCGGACAGTGGCACCAATGCGTGAATGATGATCTCGCCACCTTTCACGGAATCGGTGCCATTGATCCGCGCGCGTTTAGAGGCAAGCCCGCCGCTGACATCGCCCATGCACTGTTCGGGTGCGCTGACTTCCATTTCCACGATAGGCTCTAATAGCTGCGGCTGGGCTTTGCTGATGGCATCGAGGAATGCGCGTTTGCCCGCGGAAACAAACGCCACTTCCTTGCTATCTACCGGGTGGTGCTTACCGTCATACACGATCACGCGCAGGTCCTGCATGGGGTATCCCGCCACTGCGCCGCTATGCAGCACTTGGCGTACGCCTTTTTCTACCGCAGGCAAGAATTGCCCAGGAATAGTGCCGCCCTTCACCTCATCGACAAACTCAAACCCACTGCCGCGCGGCAGCGGTTCGATGCGTAAAAACACTTCGCCAAACTGCCCCGCGCCGCCAGTTTGCTTTTTGTGGCGGTGATGACCTTCGGCACTGCTGCTAATGGTTTCGCGGTAGGCAATGCGCGGGGGGTGCGTGGTGACTTCTACGCCGTAGCGATCTTTAAGACGCTGCAGCATGATGCGCAAGTGCAAATCAGACAGCCCACGGATCACGGTTTCATTGGTCTCGGCACTGTGTTCAACCACGAAGGCGGGGTCTTCTTCTGCGAGTTTCGTGAGTGAGGTTGCAAGTTTTTGCTCTTGCCCCTTGCTGGCTGGATCTACCGCTAACCCAAACATTGGGCGCGGGAACGGTGTTGCGGTGAGGCGGATGCGTTCAGCGTCTTGGGCATCGTGCAAGATGGCTTCGAAATGCAGCTCATCCACTTTCGCCACCGCCGCGATATCGCCGGGGATGGCTTGGCCAATTTCAATATGCTCTTTACCTTGAAGCCTAAACAGATGCGCCACTTTGAATGGCTTTCTTCCGTCATCAATCAATAGCTGCGCGTCTTTGCGCACGGTGCCTTGGTGTACACGGAAAATACCCAGCTTGCCCACGAATGGATCGTTGATAATTTTGAACACATCGGCGATGACGTGGGCGCTGGGGTCGGGCTTAGCTTCAAGCGGCTGCGTGTGTGGATCGACGCCTTTGATGAAGGGCGCGGAATTGCCTTCACCCGGATGCGGCATAAGTGATTCTGCAATCGCGATCCACTCAGAAATACCCACGCCTGTGCGCGCTGAAGCAAAGCACACGGGGATCAAATGCCCTTCGCGTAAGCACTGTTCAAACGCATCGTGAAGTTCTTGCCCGCTTACCCCGTCTTCACCAAGATCAAGGAAGTGATCCATCACGGTTTCGTTGATTTCAACAACTTGATCGAGAATTTTTTGATGCCACTGTGCCACCGGGCCAAGGTCACTATCGCCGCTGTGGTCGAAGAAGCAGTTGACCACGCGCGTACCGCCATCAGCGGGGAGGTTAACGGGTAATACTTCTGGGCCAAATTCTTCGCGCAGCGCTTCGAGCAAGGCAGTGCAGTTGCTGCCAGCGTGGTCGATTTTATTGATCAAAATGGCTCGGCAAAGATGGCGCGCTTTCGCGTATTCCATCATGCGGCGGGTGCCATGGGCGATGCCGGTATCGGTGCCAATCACGATGACTGCGGTTTCAATGGCATCCAACACGCTGAGTGCGGGGCCGCGAAAATCTTGATAGCCGGGGGTGTCGATGATGTTGAGGTGTAACCCTTCGCGGTCGATGCTGGCAATGGCGATATCTAGCGAGTGGCCGCGCTCTTTTTCGATGGGGTCGAAATCGGAAACTGTGTTGCCGCGTTCTACGCTGCCTGCCGTCTGAAGTGCGCCACCGGCATGCAACAGGGCTTCAAATAATGTGGTTTTGCCGGCGCCTGGGTGGCCTGCGAGGGCCACATTGCGAATCTGTTGGGTACTGTAGGACATGAGCCCGTTCCTCCTTCGCTTGCGTGGCTCACCTTAGCGCAAATCATGTGAGGATGATCTTGCGATGCAGCAATCTGTCAGTCAGCTGAACCATTGCGGGGCGCGCGTGGATATTCAGCTTCGCGTCAACTGCCGCGTTGCAGTGTGGCGTTGTGCCGGAGCCTTTGTCTCCGGGGATGCCGGGGAATCACCATGAAACGTATCGCAATGGGCTTGCTTGCACTTGGCTTGGCGGCCACGAGCCAAACAGGATTCGCGCAATCGTCTTATGACCGATATGGCGATGACGGGTACTCCCGTAACGGCAGCTATTCAAACGACGATAGCTATTACGACTATGCCCGCGTGATTCGTGTTGATCCGGTACTGGACGGTTATCGGTCAACGGGGGCCAACGCGGCGCGCTGCCGTGAAACGACCACGGCGGGACGCTACGAATCGGATGGTTATTACCGTAACGACGGATACAGCCGCAATGATGGCTATGATGATGGTTACGAGCGCCGCTCCTACGGAGGTAACTCGGGCGGACGCACGGCGGCCACGATCGTGGGGGGTATTGCCGGGGCTGTGCTGGGCAGCAAAATAGGGGGCGGCACGGGAACGACAATCGCCACCGTCGCCGGTTCGGCATTAGGCAGTCTCGCGGGGCGAGAGATTTATGATCAAAACCAGCGCAATCGTTATGTGCGCGGGGGTACGGTGCGCGTGTGTGAGCCAGAGCCGGTGTACGGCGGCTATTCGCGCTACGGTTCAACGGCGGCCACGGCCTACGATGTGACCTACGAATATAACGGGCGCCGTTACACCCGGCGCATGGACTACAACCCGGGTGATCGTCTGCGCGTGCGCGTGGATGTCATGCCGCAGTAAGCGTTATGGGCCGTCACTGGTTTCCGGGCGCGTGCCGGGGCGAGCCGAGTGGCGCGGCACGCCGTTTTCGTCAAGCAGGCCCTCGATGCGACTAAACACTTCCGGGCGCGAGAATGGCTTCTTCATGAAGTCGTCCGCGCCAATACGCTGCACATAAAATTGCTCGGTGGCCTGTGCGTTGCCGCTGATCATGATGACGGGTGTGTCTTTGGTCACCGGGTGGCGGCGCAGTTTACGCAGCGCACTAAAGCCATCGATGCCGGGCAGCACGATATCGAGAAAGATCAAGTCTGGACGCTCACGCTGGGCGATATCCAGCCCACTCTCGCCGTCGTAGGCCACCAAAACTTCGTAATGGTTTTGCTGCAGCATGCGCTTGAGCAACGCGACAATGGTGGGGGAGTCGTCGATCACCAACACGCGCGTACCAGGGCTGGCATTGCGGCGGTCGTGCTCACGTCGCTCGCTGCTGCTCATGGGCACTGCCGTTGGGTCTGCGCCGGGCGCAGGCGAGGGTGCTGCCGGTGCAGGAGCACTTGCAGGCGTTGCTGGTACTTCAGGCCGCTTACGTCTAAAAAAATCGAAGAACGACACGTCCCTGTCCCCCCGGAGTTGTCTTCAGAGGGGAGTTTAGCGCGAACCGGCCATTCAGTCAGCGCCTAATGTTGCGGTCGGCCGCAAGGGCGCTAAGTGCAAATAGGCGAGCGACCCGCCCCCAGGCCAGCGCAGCCGCAATGCCGCTGGCAAGCAGCAGCCCGCCCCAGAAGCCAGCCAGACTCGCGCCGTGGGTATGCTGGCGTAGCCACAAGAGGCCAAGCGCGGCTGCGAAGCTCAAGAGTGTTGGGATCAAATAGGCGCAAAGCACAGCAATAGGGCGCTTAAGCAAAAGTTTCAGCCCACGCCACCAAGCTTTAACCGCCGAGCGCAGGCGCACGTCGGCAGCGAGCCAGCCGCGCCCGGCTTCCACGCTGGCATGGGCGAGCAGAACGAGAACGCCGCCAATGGAAAGTATGAGCTTGCTGCCTTGGCTGATCTCGCTGGCCAAAATCGCGTGTTCGTGGGTTTTTGCATTAAACCCAACGGCCGCGCTCGTGATAAGAATGGCGGCCCCAAGTGGAAGGACCGACCACAGCAGCAAGCGCAGCATGGGGCCATATTCACCAATGCCCCCGCGCAGCAGGTCGCCAAAACCCAAGCTAGTGCGAGAGCGTGAGGCGGCAACGGCGGCGCCGGTGAGTAAGGGCGAGAGTGCCAGCATTAGCCACGTTGCCGTTTGCTGGCTGGCGCTAAGAGCGGCCCACGGCGCGCTGGGCGACATCACGGCATCCAGTAGCCGCATGGGGGCTTGGCCAGCGGCGATGGCCTGCGCGCTGATGGAGTGATTGAGCAGGTCAGTTAACCAGCTGCGTAGCGGTAGGGTGGCCGCGAGTGCGCAGGCCAGGCTGGCAAGCACCCAAAGCACAAGCAGCCGCCATTGCAGAGCATTGGCGAGCGCACTTGGAATGGCCGCGCGGGCGCGCAGTGGGCGAATCGATGTACTCATAGCGCGCTCCTTTACAGTGTGGTGATGAAGGCGAACAGGGTTTGCAGCAGTGCGGTGATATCACCGAACCAACGGCGTGTGGCTTGTGGCTTGGCTTCTAGGGTGTAGCTGTTATTGAGCTTGTTGGCATCCAGACGAATCAGGTCGTTCGGGTCGAGCTGCGCGGACGTTGCTTTGGCGCGGGTCACAAATTCAAAACGCTGCCAGCTGCCTTGCGTGTTGACCGGATAGTCTTGATGGCTGCCATCCGCAAAATTGACGCGCAGCGTTTGCGGCGGTTTGGCGGCTTCGCGCCGCACCATAATCACGGTGCGGTAGGGGAAGGCGCCTTCACCCGGTTTCGCGTGGGGGTGTTTGGCGGCCCAGGCATCGCGTTTCTTCTTGATGGCTTTGTCAATGGCCTTGCTGCTGACCAGCACTTGTCGGCCGTGATAGTCGTGGTACCCCGGCTGCGGCAGCACTTCGTAGCTACGCATGCTGGCGATGCTGTCGTCTGTTTTGTGCGCGCCGTAGATGTTGGCGTTGAAGGCAGCGCGCACGATATCGGGCTTGCCAGTGCCTTCCGCTAATGCATCGCGCAGATCGGCAAACGACGGGTGGCGGAACTTCCAGCGTTCGTAATACAGCTGCATGCCCCGTTCCATGGCAGGCGTGCCAACGAGTGCTTCGATCTGACGCATCGTGGTGGCCGTGCGCGAATACACGGTGTTATAGCTCGCGCTGGACATCCGCACCCAACTATTGCCACCCAGCGGATCAGCCGGGTCACTGAGTGCGGCGCCGAGCCGTTCCATATCAAACGGGGTGATCGAAAAACCGAGCCCAAATTTTTTTGACCAAGGCGTGCTGAGGTTGAGGTTCTGTTTGCGCGCACTCATCATGCGCTGATCCCAGTACTCGTTCATGCCTTCATCGAGTGCGGGTTCTTCAAATTCATTAGAACCTAGAATGCCGTAAAAATAACCGTGGCCAAATTCATGCACGGTCACAAAATCCAGCATGAAGCGGCCCAGACTGCCGGGGGTCACTTGCGTGGTGTTATCGGCGGTGAAGAAGGTGGGGTATTCCATACCCCCGGCTTCTTTGGCTCCATAGGGCGGCACAACAGCGGTGACGGTCTTGTACGGATACGCGCCTAAGGTTTTAGAAAAATAGGCTAAAGAATCAATTGTGGCTTGTGCCACAGGCTCGGCATTGCTGGCGTATTCGGGGTGGTAGAGCACTTTTACTTCCACCGGGCCGAGCGGGCCATGCCAAGTTTTCAGTAGCGGCTTGGCGTAGCGCTTATCGGCCGTCCATGCAAAATCGTGGACATCGGCCTGCACATAGCGATGGGTGGTTTTGCCATTGTTTTCCACGGGCGCGCCGTTTAGCTGGCCGGTGGCGCCCACCGTATAACCTTTGGGAACGGTGATGCGCACGTCATAGCTGCCGTAATCGGCGTAGAACTCGCTATGTAGATGGAATTCGTGGGCGTTCCAGCGCGGTGCGGTTGCGCCGCGTTCGCCGGGAAGTTCGAGGACGCCAATTTTTGGAAACCACTGGCCCACTAAGTGGAAGCTGCCGTAGTAACCCGTACGGGCAACGACGCGTGGAAGCTGGTCGAAGAAGTCGATATCAAGCGTGGTGCTAGCGCCGGCGGCAACCGGCTGCGGTAGATCGATGCGCACCACGCTACGGTCGGTCTTGGGGCCGTTATCGGGTTGCACGAAAGCCCATTTCGCAGCAGCGCCTGCTTGCTGCACTTTATTCAGCCGGATATAGCCGTATTCGCCATCGCCGGTGGAAACATTGCTGCGGAAGCCCGAGGCGCTGGCGCGCTTTTCGGTCATAAAGGTGCTGCCGGGGCCGTCGAACCCGTTTAGGTACAGGTGGACATAAATGCTGCACACCGGCTGCGCGCTGCGGTTGCGCCAAGTGAGCCGCTGTTTGCCGGTGATCGTATGTTTCACCGGATCAAGCTCGGCTTCGATTACGTAATCGACAACACGGTCGGAGAGCGTGGCGGCGTTTGGCGCGCGTGCGCCCCCCCAGGCATTGGCAGCACTGGAGGTCTGAACGGCGCTGGCGTTGGCCGCGGCCAGTGGAATGGCGGGGCATGCCGCTGGCGGCGGTGCGGGTTCTTTGGCGAAGCTAGCGGCTGCGGGAATGGCGAATAAAAACGAGAGGCAAGCAGCTGCGTAGCGGCGGCGCATGGTCGCTCCAGTAGCGGACAGAGTCCACTACTGTGCGTGATCGAAGGTGCTATCCAAATGTGCCGCAAGTCATAAACGGCACATGAATCATTGCTTATGAGTATGCTGCTAGGGCATAACGTTATTGCAGCACGTTATCGGTGCAGCTCGCCCGAGGCTTCCGGCTGGTAGCGGATCGAGAGCACATGCAGGCGCGCCTTGCGGCCGCCCGGCATCGGCCAGTCGATACTGCTGCCTACGCGCAGGCCGAGCAGGGCACTGCCCACTGGGGCTAAGATGGAGACTTTATCGCTGCTGCCGTCGGCGTCACGTGGGTACACCAGTGTGAGCGCGTATTCGTGCTCGTTACCGTCTTCGCCCACCACTTTAACTTGCGCGGTGGAGTTCATGGTGATGAGGTCGTTCGGCACGGCAGAAGGCTCTACCAGCTCGGCGCGGTCAAGTTCTTCGCGCAGGGCATCGGTATTTAAGTTGCGATATTCCTGGCGCTCCAGCAGATCTTCGATGCGTTCGACATCGATCCGGGATAGCAATAGGGTTGGGCGTTGGTTGGCGGCGCTCATAATGGAAGAGAACTCCTGCAAAGCAAAACGGACGGCGCGGCTGGCGCGTCGCCCGCGGGAATTTGGTAGATGGGGAAACGATAGCGGTGATTCAAGCCGGGAGCAACTGCCCGGAGTAATTGATTGCGGGCTTAGCCCGCAAACAGGAAGGCGGCAACAACACGCCGCCCTTCACCTGCCAGTATTGTATAGGTTCGTGCAGCAGAATCGTTGGCCATGACTTCCACGCCGATACCGTGCTGCAGGCAGGCAGCGAGAACGGCAGCAGGCGGGAAGACCTGGCGAGCGCCGGTGCCTAGCAAAATCAGTTCGGGATTGAGTGCCAGCAATTCATCAAAATGGGTGGAGGTGAGCGCGGTAGCGTCTTGAACCGGCCAGTTTTCGATGAGCTGATTGGGCGAAATGATGAAACTTGCCTGTAAACGCTGGGCGTTCACCAGTGCGCTGCTGCCGTTGGCACCGCGCAGCGTGTACTGATAGTCCGGGCGTTCGAGGTTGAGCTGCATGGCGTTAGGTGCGCGGAAGAACGATCCGACGTTTGTCTTGGGAGGGGCGGTACAACACGGCGGTGTGGCCGATACGCTGCACCAGCACGGCGTCGGCGCGGGCGGCAAGATCGACGATCATAGCGTCGCGCTGCTCGCGGTCTTCTGCGGCCACCTTTACTTTAATCAGCTCGTGATGCTCCAGTGCCAGTGCCACTTCGGCCACCAGTGCATCGCTAATACCTTTGCCTCCAACCTGCAGCATCGCGTTCAGGTCGTGCGCCTGGCCGCGCAAAAAGCGGATTTGGGCGTTAGTTAGGGCAATTGGCATGCAATAAGCGTCTTATAAGGGGCCTGCAGGTTATCATGATGGGCCTTCCCCCGTGTAGCGGCCATGGCCACCCGCAGTAAATCCAGTCAGCGTTGGCTTAAAGAGCATTTTTCCGACCCCTTCGTCAAAAAAGCGCAGGCGGAAGGGATGCGCTCGCGCGCGGCGTACAAGCTGGAGGAGTTGGTTGAACGCGATCATCTGCTCAAACCCGGCATGGTGGTGGTGGACCTAGGGGCCGCCCCCGGTGGGTGGTCGCAGTGGGTACGCCAAGAGCTCGACCGGCTAGACGCCAACCGCCCGGGCCGCATCATTGCCAGCGATATTTTGGAAATGCCCTCGCTGGCCGGGGTGGAGTTCCTTCACGGTGACTTCAGGGAAGATGACGTTCTATCGCAGCTACAGGCCATGCTGAATGGTGAGTCGGTGGATCTTGTGTTATCCGATATGGCCCCCAATAAGAGTGGTATGACTGCCGTGGATCAACCGCGCGCGATGCACTTGGCAGAACTTGCCATGGATTTCGCCGATGGCCAGCTCCGCGTTGGCGGCACGTTTCTGATCAAGCTGTTTCAGGGCGTGGGTTTTGATGATTACGTGCGGGAACTGCGGCGGCGTTATGCCAAGGTGGTGATTCGCAAGCCGGCGGCGTCGCGCAACCGGTCACCAGAAGTGTATGCGCTGGCTACCGGTAAGCTGGCGCAAATGAAGGCAAGTTGAGACGGCGAGGAACTCAAGGAACAACATGAACGATCTTGCGAAAAATCTGCTGCTTTGGGTTGTGGTCGCTGCCGTCTTGATGGTGGTGTTCCAAAGCTTTTCACCCAAGCTTGCGGCCAGTAAGGACGTGATTTATTCGCAGTTCGTGCAAGACGTGGAAAACGATCGGATTAAGAAGGTCGATATTTCCAGCAACGAGCGTACGATCACCTTCGAACGCAGCGATGGCAGCAGTGGCACCACCACCGCTCCGGTGCGCGATAAAGACCTGATCAATGATTTGATCGAGCACAAGGTGGAAATCCAGCAAGCGCCACCGGAATCGGGCGTTTCGTTCTGGTCGCTGGTGCTGAACTTCCTGCCGGTGCTGCTGATTATTGGCTTCTGGCTGTTCATGATGCGCCAGATGCAGGGCGGTGGCGGTGGCAAGGGGGCGATGAGCTTCGGCCGTTCGCGCGCCAAGCTGCTCAATGACGATCAAGTAAAAGTCACCTTCGCCGATGTCGCCGGTTGCGACGAGGCCAAGGAAGATGTGGCCGAGTTGGTGGAGTTCCTGCGTGACCCGTCGCGCTTCCAAAAACTGGGCGGCAAAATTCCGCGCGGCGTGCTGATGGTGGGCCCGCCCGGTACCGGTAAAACCTTGCTGGCAAAAGCAATTGCCGGTGAAGCCAAGGTGCCGTTCTTCTCAATTTCCGGCTCCGACTTCGTCGAAATGTTCGTCGGTGTTGGTGCCAGCCGTGTGCGCGATATGTTCGAGCAAGCAAAAAAGCACGCGCCTTGCATCATCTTTATCGATGAAATTGACGCTGTGGGCCGTCACCGTGGCGCAGGTCTCGGCGGCGGGCACGATGAGCGCGAGCAGACTCTGAACCAGCTGCTGGTCGAAATGGACGGGTTTGAAGGCGGCGAAGGCGTGATTGTGATTGCTGCCACCAACCGCCCCGACGTGCTCGACCCGGCGCTACTGCGCCCCGGTCGTTTCGACCGCCAAGTGGTGGTGGGCTTGCCCGATGTGAAGGGCCGCGAGCAGATCCTAAAAGTACATATGCGCAAGCTGCCGCTGGCCGACGACGTAGAGCCCATGACCATCGCGCGTGGTACCCCCGGCTTCTCCGGTGCCGACCTTGCCAACCTGTGCAATGAAGCTGCGTTATTTGCGGCGCGCGAGAACGGCAAAAACGTGCGCATGGATCATTTCGATAAAGCCCGCGACAAGATTTTGATGGGCGCAGAACGTCGTTCAATGGCGATGAGTGAGTCGGAAAAAACCCTCACCGCTTACCACGAGGCTGGGCACGCCATCGTTGGTCGCCTCGTGCCCGAGCACGACCCGGTGTACAAGGTAACGATCATTCCGCGTGGCCGCGCATTGGGCGTCACCATGTATCTGCCGGAAGGTGATAAGTATTCGATGAACAAGGTGGCGATTGAATCGCAGCTGTGCTCACTGTACGGCGGGCGTGTGGCCGAGGAATTGATTTTTGGTGCCGATAAGGTCACCACTGGCGCGTCCAATGACATTGAGCGGGCCACCAAGATGGCGCGCAATATGGTCACCAAATGGGGTCTGTCCGACGAGCTTGGCCCGATTGCTTATGCCGAAGACGAGGGCGAGGTGTTCCTTGGCCGCAGCGTGTCGCAGACCAAGCATGTCTCGGATGACACTGCACGCAAGATCGACGATGTGGTGCGCGGCATCTTAGACCGCGCCTACGCGAAGACCACAGGGCTGTTGAACGACAATCTCGATAAACTGCACATCATGGCCAAGGCGCTACTGGAGTACGAAACCATTGATGTGCCGCAGATCGACGCGATCATGGAAGGCCGTGACGTGCCGCCACCCATGGGGTGGAATAAGGCGGCCAACAGCAAGCCAGATGGTGACGCTGCCCCCCCTGCGGCGCCTATTGGCGGGCCAGCGGCGCAAGTATAAGTTTCTTTTTAACGAGACACGCTGCAGTGCTTGCGTTTTGCACTGCAGCATGTAAGGATGCGCCTTCATGAACGCCCATATCGCCACGCGCTACGCTAACTCTGCCCGGATGGCCTCCGGTATGACTTCGCGCGCGCGCCGACCGGAAATGACACAGCCAGCTGGGTAACCCGGGACGCGTTCTAGTATCTTTATCTTCCGAAAACCCAGCCGCCCGGCTGGGTTTTTGCGTTTTAGCCCCTTCACTTCCATCGTTGACCATTCGCCCATGAAGCATTTTCTCAATACGCAAGACTGGAGCCGCCCCGACCTTGACGCACTGTTGCGCCAAGCAACCGCCTACAAGCATGAAAAGCTGGGTATTTCGCTGAAGGGCAAGTCGATCGCACTGGTGTTCTTCAATCCTTCGATGCGCACTCGCACCAGCTTCGAGTTGGGGGCGTTCCAGCTCGGCGGGCATGCCATCGTGCTGCAACCGGGCAAGGACGCGTGGCCGATCGAGTTCAATCTCGGTACGGTGATGGACGGCGATACCGAAGAGCATATTGCGGAAGTGGCACGGGTGTTGGCGCGCTATGTGGATCTGATCGGCGTGCGCGCGTTTCCGAAGTTCATCGACTGGCAGTACGACCGCCAAGACGTGGTGCTGAAGGCGTTCGCTAAGTACTCCACGGTGCCGGTGATCAATATGGAAACGATCACCCATCCCTGCCAAGAGCTCGCACATGCGCTGGCATTGCAGGAGCATTTCGGTACGACCGATCTGCGCGGAAAAAAATATGTGCTGACCTGGACCTACCACCCCAAGCCGCTCAATACCGCGGTGGCTAATTCAGCGCTGACCATCGCCACGCGCATGGGCATGGATGTCACCCTGCTATGTCCCACCGAGCAGTACATCCTCGATGAGCGCTATATGGGCTGGGCGCGCGACAACGTGGCCGAAAGCGGTGGTTCGCTGACGGTCAGCCACGATATTGAAAGCGCTTATGCCGGTGCAGATGTGGTGTATGCCAAGAGCTGGGGCGCGCTGCCGTTCTTCGGCAACTGGGGCCCGGAGCAGCCGATCCGCGAGCAGTTCAAGCACTTCATCGTGGACGAAGCAAAAATGGCGCTGACCAATAACGGCGTGTTCTCGCACTGCCTACCGCTGCGCCGCAATGTAAAAGCCACCGATGCGGTGATGGATTCACCGAATTGCATTGCCATCAACGAAGCCGAAAATCGCCTGCATGTGCAGAAGGCGATCATGTCTGCGCTGGCTCACCAATAATCTCTCGATAGATTTTCTACGGAACTTTATATGACCTCCCCCAATGATTCCCGCGACATCGTTCTGGCCTTCTCCGGCGGCCTCGATACCAGCTTCTGCGTGCCCTACCTGAAAGAACAGGGTTGGAATGTGCATACCGTGTTCGCCGATACCGGTGGTGTTAGCGCCGAAGAGCGCGCCACGATTGAAGCGCGTGCAGCCGAGCTGGGCGTGGCCTCGCACGTCACTATTGATGGTGGCGCTGCGCTATGGAGTGAGTTCGTCAAGCCGTTCGTCTGGGCCGGTGAGGGCTATCAGGGGCAGTATCCGTTGCTGGTGTCTGACCGTTATTTGATCGTGGACGCCTCGCTTGCGCGTGCCAAGGAATTAGGGACGAATGCCATTGCCCACGGCTGCACCGGCATGGGTAATGACCAAGTGCGGTTTGACCTTGCGGTGAAGTCGCAGGGCCATTACCGCATCGTTGCGCCAATTCGTGAAATTCAGAAAGAACACACCCAAACCCGTGCCTACGAGCAGGCTTACTTAGAAGAACGTGGTTTTGGTGTGCGCGCCAAGCAGAAGGCGTACACCATCAATGAAAACCTGCTTGGCGTAACGATGTCCGGTGGTGAGATCGATGCGTGGGAAGCCCCAGGTGAAGGTGCGCGCGGTTGGTGTGCGCGTCGTGAGCAGTGGCCGAATGAGGCCATGGAGGTAAGCCTGCGTTTCGTCAATGGCGAAGCGGTGGCGCTGGACGGGCACGAGTTGCCGGGTGAAAAAATCCTCGCCAAGCTCAACACCATGTTTGCTCAGTACGGCGTGGGCCGCGGCATGTACACAGGCGACACCACCATTGGCCTGAAGGGGCGGATCGTGTTTGAAGCGCCGGGCCTGACTGCTTTGCTGGCAGGGCATCGCGCGCTGGAAGAAGCGGTGCTGTCAAAGCTGCAAAACCGCTTCAAACCGGAAGTGGCGCGTAAGTGGGTGGAGCTGGTCTATGAAGGCTTCTACCATGACCCGCTGAAGGCGGATCTGGAAGCCTTCCTTGCCGCTTCGCAGGCGAAGGTGAATGGCGAAGTGACGCTGCGCACCAACGGTGGCCGCGTGGATGCGGTAGCCGTGCGTTCGCCGCATCTGCTGCATGCCAAGGGCGCCACCTATGCGCAATCGGCCGACTGGGGCGTGGAAGAGGCCGAAGGCTTTATCAAGCTATTCGGGATGAGCAGCACGCTGTGGGCAGAAGTGAATAAGTAAGCACGGCCATGCTCAATACCGTTCTCAAACACCTTGAAGCGCTGGTGGCATTTGACACCCGCAATCCGCCGCGCCTTATTGGCACAGGTGGGATCTTCGATTACATCCGCGCGCAGTTGCCGGGGTTTCGCATTACCGTCACGGACAACGGTGCAGGCGCCGTGTCTTTGCTGGCTGTGCGCGGCAATCCGCGTCGCATTTTCAACGTGCACTTGGATACCGTGCCGTCTTCAGAAGCGTGGAGCGCTGACCCGCACACGCTAAGAGTGACGAAAGATCGCGCGATTGGTCTCGGTGCATGCGATATCAAAGGCGCCGCTGCTGGCTTGATTGCGGCGGCCAATGCCACAACGGGCGATGCGGCGTTCTTATTTTCTACGGATGAAGAAGCGAATGATCCGCGTTGTATCGCGGCGTTCTTGGCGGAAGATCACGGCTTCAACGAGGCGATCATTGCCGAGCCGACCCGCTGCGAAGCAGTGCTCGCGCACCGCGGGATCAGCTCGGTACTGTTGAAGTTCAAGGGCGAAGCCGGGCATGCCTCAAGCGCGCACGCACTCAAGGCCAGCGCGCTGCACCAGGCGATGCGCTGGGGCAGCCGTGCACTGGATCTTGTGGAAGCCGAGGCCGGCCAACAATTTGGTGGCCTGCAAGGGCTGCGCTTCAATATTGGTAAGGTTGAAGGTGGGATCAAGGCGAATGTGATTGCACCGAGTGCTGAGGTGCGTTTCAACTTTCGTCCGTTGCCTTCGCAGGGAATTGATACGCTGCATCAACGCTTCGCTGCTTGCGCGGAAGACGGTGTGCTGGAGCGGTTTGAGGAAACATTCCGTGGCCCATCTTTGCCGGGCGGTGATGCTGAGCATGCAGAAACCCGTCGCCAAGAAGCGCAGATGTTGGCGCAGCAGCTTGGCCTGCCGGTGGGGCCTGCGGTGGACTTTTGGACCGAAGCCTCGCTGTTCTCACAGGCGGGTTTAACCGCCTTCGTTTATGGGTCGGGCGATATCGCGCAGGCGCATACCGCCGATGAGTTTGTGCTGCTGGATCAACTGCAGCGCTATACCGATTCTGTAACACGCATTCTTGGGAATTGATTCGCCGTGACTCCTCTCCTTGATCCGCAGGCCGTACACGACCCGCAGACCCGCCAGACCATCGTGCGGCTGCTGTCCAGCATGGGCAGTGCAAAAGAAATCTCGCAATATCTCAAGCGTTTTTCACAGCTCGATGCCGCTCGCTTTGCCGTGGTCAAAGTGGGTGGTGCGGTGCTGCGTGATGACCTTGACGCGCTGGTGTCTTCGCTGGCCTTTTTGCAGGACGTTGGCCTGACGCCAATCGTTATTCACGGCGCTGGCCCGCAGCTTGACGTTGAACTGTCTGCTGCAGGTATCGAAAAGAAAACGATCGACGGTTTACGCGTCACCTCGCCCGAGGCGCTGGCCATCGTGCGTCGCGTATTTCATGCGCAAAACCTGAAACTGGTGGAAGCCCTGCAGGCCGCAGATGCGCGCGCTACTAGTATTGTCTCGGGTGTTTTTGAAGCCGATTATTTGGACAGCGAACGCTTTGGTCTTGTCGGCGAAGTGAAGCATGTGGATCTTGCACCGATCGAGATCAGCTTGCGCTCTGGCTCAATCCCGGTAATCGCTTCACTGGGTGAAACCGCAGGCGGGCAGATCCTCAACGTCAACGCCGATTTCGCTGCCAATGCGCTGGTGCGCATGCTGCAGCCATACAAGATCGTATTCCTCACCGGTACCGGCGGTTTGCTGGATGCCGATGGTAAGGTGATCGATTCGATCAACCTCTCTACCGAATACGAGCACTTAATGCAGCAGCCGTGGATCGAAGGCGGTATGCGGGTGAAGGTTGAGCAGATCAAAGACCTGCTTGATGGTTTGCCGCAGGCGTCGTCGGTGTCGATCACGCGGCCCGATGAATTGGCCAAGGAACTCTTCACCCATAAAGGCTCTGGCACCTTGGTGCGGCGCGGTGAGCGCGTGCTGCAAGGCGATGATTGGAGCGCGTTTGACTTGCCGCGGCTGCGCGGCCTGATCGAATCGGCCTTCGGTCGCAAGCTGATGCCGGATTATTTTGAAACCACCCGGCTGCACCGCGCCTATGTGAGTGAGAACTACCGCGCGGCGGTGATCCTCACACAAGAAGAGGCGGGTGTGTACCTCGATAAATTTGCTGTGCTGGATGAAGCGCAAGGGGAAGGATTGGGGCGTGCGGTATGGCTGGTGATGCGTGAGCAAAACCCGGCGGTGTTCTGGCGCTCGCGCCACGGCAATCAGGTGAACCCGTTTTATTACGCCGAATCCGATGGTTGCATCAAACAGGCTAAGTGGAAGGTGTTTTGGTACGGTGCCGCCGACTTTGCATTGATCGAACGCTATGTGCAGCTCTGCGCGCAGCGCCGCGCTACTTTGGAGGAGCCGAAGTGAGCAAGATCCGAGTTGGGTTGGTGGGCGCGCGCGGCTACACCGGTGCAGAGCTCATCACGCTGCTGAGCACGCACCCACAGTTTGAGTTGGCCTATGTCACCTCGCGTGAACTCGATGGGCAGCGTGTGGCGGAGCATAACGCCGCATTTAAGGGTGATCTTTGCTTCAGCAACCCATCGCACGAGCAACTTACGCAGATGGGTGCGGACGCGGTGATTTTGGCGCTGCCCAATGGCAAAGCTGCGGCCATCGTGCAGGCGTTCGATGCGCAGGGTGTTGACCCTGTGTTTGTGGATCTTTCGGCAGACTATCGCTTTGATCCAAGTTGGTACTACGGCTTGCCTGAGCTAACGCGCACTAAGTACAGCGGCCAGCGCCGGATCAGTAATCCCGGCTGCTATGCCACCGCGATGCAGCTTTCGATTGCACCGATGTTGGGTGTATTGGAATGGGCGGTGCAGTGCTTTGGTGTGAGCGGTTATTCGGGTGCAGGAACCACGCCGTCGGATAAAAATAACGTCGCGCTGCTGCGCGATAATTTGATGCCCTACGCACTAACTGGCCATCTGCACGAGCGCGAAGTGCCGCATCAGCTGGGGCACCCGGTTGAATTTATGCCCAGTGTTGCACCGCATTTTCGTGGCATCACCATGACCACGAATCTGCACCTTTCCATTGCCTTTGATATTGATGAAATCAAAGCGCGGTATCACGGCAAATACGCCAACGAGCCGCTGGTGCATGTGCAGGACGCAGCGCCGTGGGTAAGCCAGATCGCGGGCAAACACTATGTGGAAATTGGCGGTTTCACATTAAGTGCCGATGGTAAGCGGCTGGTGGTGATCGCCACTGAAGACAATCTGCTGAAAGGCGCGGCAACGCAGGCGCTGCAAAACCTCAACACAGCCTTTGGACTAGATGAACTCACCGGGATTCCACTATGAGCAACTTACTTTGGCAAAAAACCGGTGTGGCCGTGGATGCAAAAATTCAGGCCTTCCTTGCAGGCGATGACGTGATCTTGGATCGCGAATTTTTTCTCTATGACATCCAAGCCTCAAGCGCGCATGCGGAAGGCCTGCAGCACATCGGCATTTTGACTGCCGATGAGTTGGCGGGGCTCAAAGCGGAATTAGCCATTTTGGCGGATGATTTCCGCAGCGGAAGTTTTGTTCTGGATGAACGTTTTGAAGACTGCCATTCTGCAATTGAAGCGCGTTTGACCGAGCGTTTAGGTGATGCTGGGCGCAAAATTCACACGGGGCGCAGCCGTAACGATCAAATTCTAGTGGCAACGCGTTTGTGGCTGAAAGACAAGCTGGCACGCGTGGCAGGGCTATCGCGCGAAATCGCCAAGGTGGCACTGGATCGCGCGGCCTCCGAACAAGCGCTGCCGCTTCCGGGGTACACCCATATCCAACGCGCGGTGGTGTCATCGGCGGGGATGTGGTGGGCCGGTTGGGCCGAGGCGTTTATCGATAACGCCATTCGCGCCCACGATACGCTTGCGCTAGTGGACTGCAATCCACTGGGTACGGCGGCGGGTTATGGAGTCAATCTGAAGCTTGACCGCGAACACACCACGCGTGCGCTGGGTTTCGCGCGTATGCAAATCAGCCCCATCTATGCCCAGCTCTCGCGCGGTAAATTTGAATTGGCGGCGCTGGAAGCATTGGGTAGCGCGACGCTAGACCTGCGCCGCATTGCGTGGGATCTCTCGCTATTTACCAGTGCGGAATTTGGTTTCGTGGCACTGCCTGCGCAGTACACCACCGGCAGCTCGATCATGCCAAACAAGCGCAACCCCGATGTGATCGAGCTGATGCGCGCGACCCACGCCAGCGTGGCGGCTGCGCGTACCGAGATCGAACAATTACTGTCGCTGCCGTCTGGCTACCACCGTGACCTGCAGAGCAGCAAAGGGGCGATCTTCCACGGCTTTGGTCGTGGCCTCGCCGCGTTGGAGCTGCTGCCTGCGCTGCTCGCTAATCTCGATTGGCGCGAAGATCGTTTGCGCGCTGGGATTGATTCTGGAATGTACGCCACCGATGTGGCGGTGGAAGCTGCGATTGCAGGGGTGCCGTTCCGTGAGGCTTACAAAGCCGCTGCTGCGGCCGCCGATAACGCCGGACAAGGGCGTAGCCCCGAGAGCAGCCTCGCCGCACGCACATCACCCGGTGCTGCTGCGGATTTACGCTTAGATGAGCTTTGCGCACGCTGGGATGCCCTCAACGACAGCGAGGAAGGCTGAGCGGATGAACGCCTTCGCACCGCAACCTCTTCCCCAATGGAAACGCTCGGTGCTGAAGGTAGGTAGTAGCCTGCTCGCCGCGGAAGGCGGCGGTCTCACCCCGCGCTTTGTGCTTGGGCTGGCGCAGTTTGTTGCAGCAAGCCAACAGGCCGGGCGCGAGGTGGTGATCGTGTCGTCTGGCGCGGTGGCCGCAGGCCGTGCCGTGCTGCCCAAAACGCAGCGGACTGGCAGCGCCATCGCTGCGAAACAGGCATTGGCCGCACTCGGGCAAGCGCAGCTCATTGCGCTTTGGCAGCGATTTTTTGAAGCGCCGGTGGCGCAGGTGCTGCTGACCCACGATGACCTACGCAACCGCCGCCGCTATCTCAATGCACGTGCTGCCCTGCTGGAACTGCTGCGAATAGGGGCACTTCCGGTGGTGAATGAAAACGACACCGTTGCAGTGGATGAACTGAAATTAGGCGATAACGATAACCTCGCAGCGGCGGTGGCCTCCTTGGTGGATGCAGACCTGCTGCTGATTGCCACCGATATTGACGGGCTTTATAGCGCGCATCCACAGCGCGATCCGCAGGCACGGCCGATGCTGCGTATTGAGGCGATTACACCCGATGTTTTAGCCATGGCCGGTGAAGCTGGTGCGCTGGGGACGGGCGGTATGCGGACGAAGTTAGAAGCCGCCGCGAAAGCGGCTGATGCCAGTATTCCCACCGCGTTATTTAGCGGGCGTAATGCGGAAACACTCGCACAGCTCGCCCAGCAGACGCTGCAGGGAACCCTCGTGCTGGCGCAGCCGCAGCGATTGTCATCGCGCAAACAATGGTTGCGCCATGCGCCAGCGGCTGGGCAGCTGCAGATCGATACAGGTGCTGCGCGCGCACTCGGACACGGTGCATCTTTGCTGCCGGGCGGTGTGCGCCGCGTGCTTGGTGAGTTTCGGCGTGGCGACGTGTTGGAAGTGGTGGCGGAAGATGCCGCTGTGTTGGCGCGCGGCATTGCGCAATATAACGCAGTCGATAGCGCACGTATTGCGGGGCGCCATAGCCGCGAGATCGAAGCAATTTTGGGCTTTCATTATGACGAGGCAATGATGCATCGCGATGATTTAGTGCTGTTACAAACGGAGTGCTCATGAGCGGCTATGTGCGGAGCCTAGCGCTGGCGGCACGTAGCGCGCAGCGGGTAATTGCCGCCGGCAGCAGCGCGCAGCGGCGCGCCTTGCTAGAGAGTATGGCTACACAGCTTTTGGCAGGGCAGGCCGATATCCTTGCCGCCAACGCACAGGACATGCAGCAGGCGCAGGCCAATGGTGCAAACGCGGCAAGTCTCGACCGCCTTTTATTAACCCCAGAGCGCGTGCAGGGAATGGCGCAAGCACTGCACGAAGTGGCCGCGCAAGCCGATCCACTCGGTGAAGTTACGCGGCGCGAAACGCGTCAAAATGGGGTGCAGATCGAACGCCAGCGTATTCCGCTTGGACTCGTCGCAATGATTTTTGAAGCGCGCCCCAATGTCACCGCCGAGGCAGCAGCGCTGTGTCTGAAGGCGGGTAACACCGTATTGCTGCGTGGTGGATCGGAAGCGGCGCGCAGCAATGCCGCTGTGGCGGCTTGTCTGCACGCAGCGCTACGCGAGCATGGTCTGCCCGAAGCGGCTGTGTCGCTTGTTGCTGATACCGCACGTGAGCATGTACTGGAGCTTTTGCAACTATCCGATTTGGTGGATCTGGCCATTCCGCGCGGCGGCGAAAGCCTGATCCGCTTTGTTGCCGAACACGCGCGGGTGCCGGTGATCAAACATTACAAAGGCGTTTGCCATTTGTATGTGGATCGTGCGGCCGATTTGGATAAAGCCTTAGCCTTGTTGATCGATGGAAAAGTCTCACGCCCAGGCGTATGCAATGCGCTAGAGACGCTCTTGGTACATCGTGATGTGGCACCTGCCTTTCTTCCGCGTGCACTGGCTGCCTTGAAGGCACGCGACGTGCAAGTGCGCGGTGACGCCGCTGTGCGCGCATTCGATACGAGTCTTGCCGAGGCGAGCGAGGCAGATTTCGACGCCGAATATCTTGATTTAATGATCGCGGCAAAAGTGGTTGATACCTTGGACGACGCCATCGCGCATATCCACCGCTACACTTCTGACCACACCGAGGTGATCGTCACCGAAGATGCAGCGGCAGCGGACGCCTTCGTGCATGCTATTCGCAGTTCGGCGGTGATGGTAAACGCGTCTTCGCGCTTTAACGATGGCGGGCAGCTGGGCCTTGGTGCGGAAATCGGTATCTCCACCACACGCCTGCACGCCTACGGCCCTATGGGCGCGGAAGCACTCACCATTGAACGGTTTGTGGTGCGTGGACAGGGGCAGGTTCGACACCCCGAACTGCTGCTAGGCTAAGCCTCAGCGCCCGTCGACTTCCTTGAGCGCCGCCGCAACTGCAGCGGCCGGTGTTGGCTTAGTAGGGGCCACAGCTGCGGCTGGTGAAGCGGGCGCAGTAGGTACGGAGATGGGCTTGCTTTCACTAATGCCCAGCGCCGCTTCTTCTGCTTCCTTGGTCATCACCACGATACTGATGCGTCGGTTGATAGGGTTGGTGGTGTCTGTCTTGTCGAATAAGACGGCATCGCCAAAGCCAACGACACGCGCTGTTTTGTGGTCGTCCATGCCGCCATTCATTAAGCTGCGACGGGCAGCATTGGCACGATCGGCGCTGAGTTCCCAATTGCTGTAGCCCGCAACTGTAGCGTACCGCGTGGTGTCGGTATGGCCCGCAATACTGACTCGGTTCGGTACTTTGTTAATGAATTTGGCGATCTCGTTCAGAATCTCTTCGGTATAGGGCATGAGCTTGGCGCTGCCCAGATCAAACATCGCCCGGTTCTTTTTGTCCACGATCTGAATACGCAGCCCTTCCGGGGTAATGTCTAAAAACAGCTGATCCTTGAAGGGCTCAAGTGCTTGGCTCTTGCCGATCGCTTCTTGGAGTTCGTTCATAAGCGATTCGAGGCGCTGTTTGTCCTCTAATTTTTTTTCAGCATCCGATTTTTGATCCTTGGGGTCACGAGTAAATTTCTCTCCAGGGCCCTTGGGAAGCTCCATCGTCCCGCCCAGCTTGATCATTGAATTACTGGCGCCCCCCGGGCCGTTCTGCCCCTGTGCCTTCACCGTGCTATTACCCTTAACCGGGCTTGGGTTTTTGAAATAATCAGAAACCGCTTCGCGCTGTTTAGTGGTCAGTGCACCGACAAGCCACATCACCATGAAGAACGCCATCATCGCGGTGACGAAGTCGGCGTAAGCCACTTTCCACGAGCCGCCGTGGTGGCCGCCGCCCTGAACTTTCTTGACCCGCCGAATAATGATGCTCGGCTTTTCGTCCTTGCCTGCCATAGCTTATTTCAGCGCTTTGATGTGTTGTTCGAAATCTAAAAAGCTGGGGCGTAGTTCTGAAGGCACAGTCTTGCGCGCGAATTCCAGCGCGATCTTCGGCGGATAGCCGCGCAAGCTGGCAAGCAGGGCCGTTTTGACCGCTTCAAAAATCAAAGAATCTTGATCTGCGCGGGTTTCCACTGCAGAGGCCAAAGGTGCTACGAAACCGTAGGCCAAAAGAATGCCGAGGAAGGTACCAACCAGAGCTGCACCCACGTGTGCACCGACTTCGGCGATGTCGCCACCGATAGAGGCCATGGTGATCACGATACCTAATACGGCTGCCACGATACCGAACCCCGGTAGGCCGTCGGAGACTTTGGTCAGGGCATGTGCGGGTGCCAGTGCTTCATGGTGATGCTTCTCTAGTTCAAACTCTAGCAGCGGCTCTAATTCATGCGGCTCGATATTGGAACCAATCATCAGGCGCAAGCAGTCGGTCATGAAGTCGAGAAGGTGGTGGTCGGCTTGAATGCGCGGATAGTTTGCGAACATCGCGCTTTCTGCGGGGTTTTCGATATGGCTTTCGAGCGCCATAAACCCCTCTTTACGTGCACGGTTGAGTAACTCGTACATCAAGCTGAGCACGTCGAGGTAGTCCTGCGCCTTGTATTGCGGGCCTTTGAGTACGCCAATACACGCCGCGATGGTCTGCTTGACGACCTTCATGGAGTTGCTGGCCAAAAACGCACCCAACGCAGCGCCGCCGATGATCACCAGTTCGAAAGGCTGCATGAGTGCGGCTAGTTTTCCGTGCGAGGCGACATAGCCGCCCATCACACTCACAATAACGATGATGTATCCGACGATCAGGAGCATGGGCAATGTCTTTTGGAATATGCAGGGTGATTCTAGCCTTTGAATGCTAAAACGTGCACCTGTCACAGTTTAATTTGAAAACTATTTGCTTTGGCAAGCTTTATGTGGATGGATAGGCTGTTTGCCCTATGCCTTATCGCAAATAGGCTAGGGCCGCTGGGCTTCCTAGACTGCCCGAATCATTCAGGTGGCGTTTGCCCACCGTTCGGGAGCTATCCGCATGCACCGCATCGCGCTTTCCTCCGTGGGGGCTGCTGTTCTTTTCATGGGGGGGATGCTGTTAAGCCCCCTTACCGCAGCGTCGTGTGCGCCTGAAACGGGCGAGCATTCAATTGCCTCCCGAGCCATGGCCACTACGGCCGGGGCTACCATAGCGCCACTCACTGCGGCTGTTGCACTAGCAGATACACCGCAGGCCATGGCCGAGGCACAGAAAGTATTGGCGGCGGTGGGGCGGTTAGAAGATGCCGATACGGCGCTTTCAATGGCCGCCGAGGGGGCTGCACTGTACGGCCAAGAAAAGGTCAAACAAGACGGTTACGCCTATTGCAGCCAAGCGGTTGAGCTGGCCGAGCAGGGCGAGTTTCGTGAAAGTGCGCGGGCAGCGAGTAAGGCGTTATATGTGGCTTTGCAGTCCGGCAATACCGATTTGCTGGGGAAGGCGTACCGAGATTTGGCGATTGCCTTCAGCTATGCCGGCCAGCTGGAGCGTGCCGAGCAGTTTGCGACGTTGGCATTGAAGTATCCGGGCGTGGACTCCACACAGGTCAACGGCCCTGCGCATAAGGTGTTAGGGGATATTCGTTCGCGGCAGGGGCGCTTCGATGAAGCGATTGCCGAATACGACCAAGCCAACACGGAAAGTTCGGCTAAATTCAGGCCGCTGGTGCAGGCATCGCTTGCCAATGCGTTGATTCAGTCGGGTGATCTTGCACGCGCGCAAACGACACTGAATGCATTGCCGCCTCCCACGGACGCAGCCCAGCGTGCGCAGTTGCAGCGGACACGCGGTAAGTTACTTCTGGCAGAAGGTAAGCCGAGTGAGGCTTTGACGCTGTATCAACAGCTAGCAGCTTCGACGGTGAACGGTGATGCGGGCTTTTATCGGGCGTGGGCACTGGATGGTGTGTCCCGCAGCGAACAGGCACTTGGGCGTGATACAGAAGCGGCGCAGGCGCTAGATCAAGCCATTGGTGAATTTGATCAGGCGCGCGCTCGTTTTCGCAGTGATAACTTCAAAATGGGCCTGTTCTCCGATCTACAGTCAGTATTTGAGCGTGCAATCGCCTTACACAGCAAGTTAGGGCAAGCGGATCAAGCGTTTGATATCAGTGAGCGTAGCCGCGCCCGTGCATTACTCGATGCGGTTGCTGAGCGCGCGCCAGTCAATACGGGGGAGACCTCGGCGCTGGATGCAAAAGCGCTGCAGGCGATGCTAAAGCCGGATGAGATCGTAGTGGCTTATCACTCACTGGCAGATCATTTAACTGCTTGGGTGCTGTCACACGATGGCATACGCGAGGTCAAATTCCCCGTTGCGCTGCCGCGCGCGGATTTAGTGCGGCTTGTGGATGCTTACCGAAATGCGCTGATTCGCGTAAGCCCCAATGCCCCTGCAGTAAGTGACAAGATTGGCCAGCTGCTGCTGGCGCCACTGCAAATTCCAGCGGATAAGCGTTTGATTATCGTGCCGCATGGCCCGTTGCATTACCTGCCGTTCCAAGCGCTACGTTTAGATGGGAAGTACCTGATCGAGCGTAATCCCATGTCGATTGCGCCTTCTATCAGCATTGCAGCACGCTTGGCGGAAAAAACGCCAACGACGCAGCCGCAGCTATTGGCGTTTGGTAACCCCACGATCAATCCAGAAGTGGCAGACCCGTTGCCCGGTGCCGAACAAGAGGTGCGTGAGCTTTCGCAGCAATTCCCAGGCGCCAAACTGTTCTTCAAAGATCAGGCGAACAAAGACAATTTTGAACAGAACGCGCCGCACGCACGCTTGGTGCATATCGCGGCCCACGCAATGGCCGATACGTTAGACCCGCTGCATTCTAAAGTGCTGCTTGCCGATGAAAATGGCCGGCCCAATTATCTTGAAGCGAAAGACGTGTTGGGGCTGAACCTTAGCAATGTAGCAATGGTGGCTCTGTCTGCCTGTGAATCAGGTCTTGGGCGCGTGGAAAACGGGGATGAGGTTTTAGGGTTCACGCGTTCATTCTTATCCGCAGGTACCTCCACGCTGCTTGCTTCACTTTGGCCGGTTTCGGATGCGGCGACTGAGAAGCTGATGACCACACTCTATGCCGATCTTGCCAAAGGCGTCGAGGTGCAGGACGCCATGCGTGATGCACAGCGCGCCGTGTTGGCAGACCCTAAAACAGCACACCCTTATTTTTGGGCACCGTTCAATTTGATCGGTAACTGGCGCCTGCAAGTCACACGCTAACTGTGCGAACACGATCACGGAGCAATGATGATGAATCTTCACGCATTTGATCGCCATTCGCACGGCATGGAGCTGCGAAAAAATGTACTGACGCTCGCCTTGATAGCTTGCTCACCTGTAGTGATGGCAACAAGCGCGCACGAAGCAGATCCACAGCAGGCGGTGCCACAACAAACACAGCCGCAACAAGCACCAGCACTTGCCGAGCCACAAATGGCCGGGCAGACGCAAGCAAGCTTTGTATTGAACGGTGTCACGTTCGATGGTGTGAGTGGGGTTCCTGAATCCGAATTGCAGGAGGCTGCTGCGGGAAAGATAGGAACAAGCGTGACGTTTGCTGATCTGGAGGCACTCGCCACGAACGTTGTGCAGGTGTATCGCAAACATGGTTTTGCTTTGGTGCAAGTCTTTGTGCCGGTGCAGGAAGTGGTGGATGGCCGGGTCAAATTCAGCGTGGCGGAAGGTTCGCTTGGCAATGTCAGCGTTGAAATTGATCCAAAGGCACCCATCCATCAGGAGCGCGTGGCTAAAACACTGGCGGTGTTGCAGCCAGGTAAGCCGCTGAATAACCGGCAATACGAGCGCGTCATGCTGTTGCTTTCAGACCTTCCGGGGATCAAACCGCAGTCTGCCATTACCCTTGGTGCCGCATCTGGGGCCAGCGATCTGAAGGTGCAGGTGGGGGCGCGTAACCGCGTGCAGTATGGGCTTGAGCTTGATGACTACGGAACGCGTGATTCGGGGCGCATTCGGCTGACGGGGAGCCTACGTTGGGCGAGTCCGTTTGAGCGCGGCGATAACCTTGATCTAAGGATCATGGCGGCTGAGGGAATGCACACGGCATTTGGGCGCATCTCTTATGAAGCCCCGGTGGGCTATAGCGGGCTGCGTATCGGTGCTGGGCTTGGGCGCGTTCAATATGAATTGGGTGGGCCGTTTGCTGCATTGGAGCCAACCGGTGTTGGCACTGTGTCAGATCTGTCATTTACCTACCCGCTCATTCGGCAGCGCAGCACGAATTTGTTTTTACGGGGTGGGATCGACAATAAATCGCTGACCGATCGTTTTGAAGCCGTTGGCTATGAAACACGTAAGCGGATTCATGGGGTGAGTTTGGGCGTTGCCTTGGAGCGGCGTGATCACGCTGGCGGTGGCGGCTATAACAGCCTGAGTGCCCAAGTGTATTTGGGGTCACTGAATATTCGTGACGCCATGGGGCGACTGTTTGACACACCGCCGTTCGGCTATGGAACGCAAGGAGATTTTAGTAAATACACCTTGCAAGTATCGCGTCTGCAATATCTCGCGCCTAAGTGGAGTCTGTTCGCTAGCGCGGGAGCGCAGCATGCCAATAAAAATTTGGATGCCTACGAAAAATTGTCATTAGGCGGCCCCAAGGCTGTGCGTGCCTATGCAACAGGTGAGGTATTGGTGGACGACGGTTGGATCGCCACAGTCGAGCTTCGGCGCGCGTTGAGTAGTGAATCAACAGTGTTCGTGTTTTACGACGCATCGCATGGCGACATGTTCCACCAGCCGCGGCCGTTTGATCCAGATTTGTCGCGCAGTTTGCGCGGCTATGGGGTGGGCTTTAACTGGAGTAAGCCGGGTAACGTCAGTATGAACTTAAGTGTGGCCTGGCGTGGGACCGGCCCCGGCTTGAGTGATGGTGGTGATCGTAATCCACGCGTGTTTTGGTCGATTCAGAAGGCATTTTGAGGAGCACGGACATGGCAATCAAACAGACCACACGCAAGCAAGTACAGTTGCTCCGCCGTCACCGGCTTGTATTGGCGTTGGCGGGGGTGATGGTGCTCCCGGCGATGCCCGCGGTTGCTCAAAACCTACCGCAATATGGAAGTGTAGTGAGCGGTGGCGCGACGATCGGTCAAGTGGGTAATCAAATGACGATCACCCAAACAACGAAAGGGGCGATTATCAATTGGGGGACATTTGACGTTGCGGCGGGGTCAGGGGTGACCTTTGATCAGCAGTTTGGTAATAGCAGTGTCACGTTGAATCGCGTGTTTGGCGCAACGACGGGTTCCGTCATCAATGGTTCAATCACTGCAAACGGTAGCGTTTTTATCATCAACCCCATGGGGGTTGCATTCGGGTCGAGTGCGCAAGTCAATGTTGGGAGTCTTGTGGCTTCGACGTTGGATATTGATGACACGGATTTTCAGAATGGGGTCAATAGCGGAAGCTATGTGTTTCTTCCGCCAAGCCCGCTTGCTCCGGTCGCGGGGGCGATTGTCAATAATGGCCAGCTAACGGCTGCGCAGAGCGGAACCATTGCGCTTATTGGCTCGCGATTGACCAATAACGGAACGATTACTGCAAATTTAGGAAGTGTTGTTTTTGGTGCGGCATCGGACGTCACGCTGGATTTTTTCAATGACGGGCTTACACAAGTCACGATTACCGGGACTGGGCTTGGAGTTTCAGCATGCTCGGTCGGTTGTACGGGCGGCATTTATAACCCGGGAGTAATTACGGCCGCGGGCGGGCATGTGGAGATGCGCACGACCACGATGGATGGTCAGCCAACGAGCAGTTCTTTATTTGTTGATCCGGCCAACGGCGGACGGATTTGGATTGGTGGACGTATTACTGCCAATACGCAAGGAACGCGAACAGGTTCTGTGATACTAGATGCCGGGCAAGGCAATGTAGATATTGGCGGTATTTCCGGCCAGCTTGGCCGTATTTACGCAAATGGAGCTGGAGCCGGTGAAAATGGTGGTTCTGTTGAAATAAAAGGGAATCAATTTTTCACGCATGTATGCATATGGTCGGGTGGTGCTTGTAGTACGTCTGATTCGTTAGGGGCGGTAGATGCTACCGCTTATGGAACAGGTGGGAATGGTGGCCAGATTCAAGTGGATGTGAATCGGCTCTATCATGCAGGTGTACTGCAAGCGGCTGCAGTTGCGGGGAATGGCGGCAAAATTACGATCAATGCCGATCAAGCAGAGATTCATAATTGGATCATCGCCGAGGGCCACGGTGGTCACGGCGGTGATATTTCAATTACCGGCACGGATGTGCAATTGCATCGAGGGCAGCGCCCATGGCTCGGTGGCCCAGGAACTCTTTATTCGCAGGCAAGCCTGACTGCGTTTGGCTCAACCGATGGTGGAACGGTGAGCATCAACGCAAATAGCATCAGTGTCATGGATTTGGGTGATGTCGCGCCGTATGGCCCTGACCAAGTTGCATTTATCAATGTGCAAGGGAAGGGCGGAGTGGGAGGAACGGTTTCTGCAACAGGAGACAGTTTTTATGTGGGTGATGCCGTTTTTGCCGATGCTTCCGGAACGACAGTAGGTGGTCAAGTAAATCTTAGTGGATTTAATATTGATTTTAATGGGCAAATTATTTCACGTGGCGATGTTTCAGGGGGTAGCGTTAATCTGTCCGCGGATTACTATATTGCTGTTAGCGGAACTGCAGATATCGATACGTCGAAGCTGACGATATCAGCGCCGGGTTTGATGGTAGTGAGTGATGCATACTTTCCCAGTATTTCAGGCAGCAAAATTTCTGACGCTGCACTGACTGCAAGCTTGGCGCATGGGGGTGTCGTTAGCCTCGACGCAGATTCGTCTGTGTCCATTGGTAGCGGTGTATCGATCACGCATACGGCAGCTGAGGCGGCAAGTTTGACCTTCGCAGGTAGCGCGGGTGTGTACGGGTCGTCGTTCTCAATTACATCCACAGGCGGCCCGCTGGATGTCAATTTCCTGAGCTACAAAGGAAGTAACCCGGATGGTGGGATCGTGTCGCTCGGTGATGATCCGATAATTGATACGAATGGTGGGAATATTTTGCTTGCTGCGGATGGTCGTGGCGTTGAGGTTAATGGCGGGTCACTATCAAGTGGCACGGGTAGCATAGTTGCAACAGGTAAGTCTGCGGCGCGTGTGGCGCTGGATGGGGTGCAAATTTTGACGACGTCGGGTGATGTCACAATTGACGGGACATCGGACGGGAATAGCTCGGGCGTAGATCTTTATGGGGCAACCATCACCAGTGTGAGCGGTAATATTTCAATTAGTGGTGATGCAGTCGCAAGCTCTTACTATAATGGGCTAAATAGTAATGCAAGCGATATCTACACGGCAACCGGATCGATTGATTTGTATGGTACGGGGCAAATGGGTGGGCTGCATATCGAATATGGCAGTGTGTCCACAGGTGGTGGTGATATTGCGCTGCGAGGTAATTCAACGGCCGGGCAATCGCGCGCTGTGTCGTTACAGCAACTGGATGTCGAAAGCCGTGGCGGTGATATCAATGTTGATGGTAATTCCAAAGGAGCGGGTGGCTTTGGTATCGAGCTTATCGATTCAAATTTGATTGCAGAGGCGGGGGATGTCTATGCGGTTGGTATCGATAGTATTGGTTATGGTATTCAGTTTTACGGTGCTTCTGGTGTAAGCACGACGACAGGTGATATTCATTTGACCGGTGTGGGCGGCGCAGTGGGCCTTGATTTAGCCGGGGCTGAAGTTACAACGACAAGCGGCCATATGGATCTGCGTGGGCGTGGAATGTCCGCAGCCGGACAGGGGCTCGTGATGGGGACGGGTGGCTCACTGACTGCGACAAGCGGCGGCCTCGATATCACCGGCGAGGGCGGTAGCGGCGCAGGTGTGCAGTTTGATAGTGGCTCAACCGTGGATGCCGGGGATGGCATGCTGGTGATACGTGCAGCAAATGATGGTAGTAGCGATGCTTTAGCCATTGCAGGGGCTGTGCGCAGTAATCTGGGTGTAAACCTGCGGCCGGGCGGCGTGGATGCTGCTGGCAATCGGTATGAGCGTGTGAATGACGCGATTACGCTTGGCGGAAGTACCGGTTTTGACCTGTCTAGTACTGAGCTTGGAATGATTACTGCACCAGAATTGGTGATAGGTAGTGATGCACATGCAGCGGCTATTTCGGTACTGAGTGAAATCAACCGGCCAGGGAATTTGACGTTACAGAATTCTGGTGGGAATGTTGGGATTGATATTCAATCTAGCTTTACCGTGGGTGATTACACATTGGCGCTGATGAGCGGCGGGGATATTACTCAGTCAGCACTAGGCGTGCTAACAGCGCGTAGTCTGCTTGCTCAGGCAGGTGGTGCCGTCTTACTTGGAACTGCCAATAATCAGATTTCTGAAAATACGCTGTCTGGAACGTCAGTAGGGGATTTTGACTTCCTGAACGCTGGTGCTGTGGCCGTTGGTACTGTGTCTGCGCAAGGTATGAATGCATCGACAGGTGCATTGTCTGCGGCTTCCGGAAACGGAATTACTGCAGGTGGAAATGTCAGTATCCAGAATTTGGCCGGGAATCTTATTCTGCAATCGGGTATCAGTGGCGCTGGCATTGACCTGGTTACTGCGGGTAGTTTTCAAAATTCTGGTGCTGCTACTTTGAGTGCAAGTGGGGGGTGGCGGGTATGGTCAAATACTTGGGTGGGTGAGGTGCGTGGCGGCCTTGTTGGTTCAGGCGCAACCCCCAATCTGTATGGCTGCGCTTATCTCGGGGCGTGTGGTGTAACCGTGACGAGTACGGATAGTCATTTCATTTATGTCACTCAGCCAGTCGCAACTGTAACAATGGATGACATTATCCGTGAGTATGGGCTGAATAACCCAGCTTTTACTTTTAGCGTTACTGGAGCAATTTTGGGTGATGCCGCCACAAGTGTTGCTGCAGGTGCAGCGAGTACAACGGCGGCGATAGGTAGTGATGTGGGTACTTATGCAATTACCGGTAGTTACACATCCCCATCGGGGTATCAGATCAATTTTGTACCTGGGACACTAACGGTAATTCCGGCTCCGCTTGTGTTTACGGCTGACACTCTTATTAAATATTTTGGTGCACCTAACCCACTGTTGACTGGGACAGTTACTGGGTTCAGGAATGGCGATACATTGAGTAGTGTCTTTGGTTCGTCGAATCTTTGGACGACATCGGCCGGGGGGGCGTCGACCGTTGGGTATTATCCGGTCACTTGGAGCGGTAGTGCTCAAAATTATGTAGTTGTGCAGGCGCCTAGAAACGCAACGGCATTGCAGGTCATGCCGCAGCCGCAAATGTCAGACATTCCCATCGATTTTGTTGGGGATTCGGTGGTGACTTATGTCTACGATCGAAACTTCGGTTCTGCGCCGATCTGTGCGGTAAATGTGGCGCAAGCGGGCCCGGCGACGGATGCGTCGGGTGACATGCTGGCAAACGAGTGGTCGAAGGTGAGGTCACGGCCTAATTTGAGCAACTGTTTTGATAGTGAGCGCCGCAACGCGTGTGGAGATTTCTAACCGGTCAAGCAGCTGTGCATTAGGTACTAGGCCGAACGGCGTATCGAAAATTTGAGTGGTGCAGAGCAGACTTTCAACGTGTGCATGCACCGGTCAGTGGCTGGGTAAATGCGATCTGTTCTGGCCTTCTGGCCCTTATCTTGAGGATGCGATCATGCAAAAGACGAACTTGTTTCGATACGTTCTAGGCGCAGCGCTGCTGGCGAGTGGGTTTGCCGTGCAGGCTCAGCAAGCACCGACGACGCCACAAGAGCCGTCGGTTGATTCGATCATTGACAGCTTAAAGGCAGACGCCACGGATACGGCGCAAGGCCAGACGCGCGCGCTTCGCCCTGGTGCCGCCTCGATGGCGACTTCAGCGCCGGCTCCCACAGTGACCAAGCCAGCGGCCAAGGCGGCATCGATCAATATGCAGATCAATTTTGATTTCAATTCAGATCGTATCTCAGGGACATCTGAGCATACGATGGCCACGCTGGCCAAGGCGCTTGCATCACCGCAGCTAGAGAACCGCAGCTTTACGGTGATTGGTCATACCGACGGTAAGGGCTCAGCGGCCTACAACAAGGCTCTTTCAGATCGTCGCGCGGCGTCGGTGCGCCGCTATTTAATTGATAATGGCGTTTCAGCGTCACGCTTGCGTGCAATTGGCAAGGGTAAGAGTGAACTTTTGAACCCAAGCGATCCTTTCGCCGCCGAAAATCGCCGTGTTGAGGTGTTGGCAACGGGCGGCTGAGTTTTCGTCAAAGACCGAAGTACGCTCATGCCGATTCAAGTTGTTAATGGTGCCACCCTGATGTGTTCATTCGGGGTGGCGCCTTCCACGTTAGTGGTGCTACCTGAAAAGCGCACGCTTTCCAGTGGACAGCCAGCGGCCACAATCATGGATTTTGTGCCGATGAAAAACATTATGACGTTTGGTATGTGTCTTTCGCCATCTAACCCACAGGTGATCGCGGCCACGGCGGCTGCCAGTGGTGTGTTTACTCCGCAGCCGTGTATTCCTGTTACGACGCCTTGGAAGCCGGGTGCGCCAACGGTGCTTATCGGTGGAATTCCCGCACTCGACAATACGCATACCAGCCAATGTGCGTGGGCAGGGATCGTGACGGTGGTGAATCCGGGCCAGATGACCCATATGATTCCCTAGCGGTTAGCTATGTTTAATGGCTTATCCGAATAGGTTGCCTAAAGAATTCGCCGCACTGCTCGCCGCTTGGGCGGCGCTTGCTGTTGCCGATTGCGCTACTGAAACGGCGCTGTTTGCAGCCTGAGCGGCTGCGTTTGAGGCTTGGCCAATGGCGCTTGAAGCACTCGCAATTGCGCCTTGTGCGGCCTCCCCGGCGCTAGCGGCTGCGTCTTGAACCGCCGACTGCGCGCTATTGAGGGCGCCTTGGGCAGCGCCATTTAATGCTTGCTGCGCCTGTTGCGCCGCTTGGTTGGCTTGCGTCAAGGTTTGTTGTGCCACCTGGTTGGCTTGCGCTTGCGCCTGTGCAGCTGTTTGCTGCGCCTGATCCAGCGCCTGCTGCGCCGCATCACCCGCCTGTTGCTGGGCGGAATCAACCGCAGCCATTGCTTGGTCAACGGCTCCATTCACAGCTTGCTGCGCTTGATTTTTGGCTGAGTCTACCGCCGTCTTGGCTTGGCTGATGGCCGATTGCGCCTGATCTCTAACCACCTGTTGGGCTTGTTGAACAGCACCTTTTGCTGTTCCTAATGCCTGTTGTGCGGCGCTATTGGCCATGGCCTGCGCGTCATCAATCGCCGCCATTGCATCATCCATGGCGGAGAGCGCTTGATCGGCAAGGCCGTCGGCCTGGTCTAATAACGCATCGGCTTGATCGAGCAAAGGGCCTGCGATGTTCTGCAGTGCATTATTTGCGTTTCCTAGTGCGTTATTGGCCTGGGCTGCGCGGCGCGCAAGTTCTTCCTGTAATGCACGCACGTAGGGGCAGTCGGACGCGGGGAAGTCCATCGACACGTCAGGAAACGACGAAGGAAGCGCATCGAGTACGCCGCCCACAATACCAAGCGCGTCGCGTGCTCGATCCATAACGGCGGAACGTGCTTGCTGCAGGGCGTCGGTGGCCGCATTACGGAGCATGTCCTGCGCTTGGTCGATGGCCTGATTGGCCGCGTCGAGTGCATTGTTGACCCCGTCTTCGACAAGCGTCGTAGCGTTATCCACCATCGCCATTGCTTGGTCGATCTTTTCTTGCGCGGCTTGCTCCGCGGTTTGCATGGCGTCATCAAGTGCGCCGCTGGCGGTATCGAGCGCATTTTGCACGACATTCTTAGCCTGCTGCTGCGCCGCATCAACGGCCGAATGGGCTTGATCAAGCGCGTTTTGTGCGGCTTGCCCCGCCTGGTTGCGCGCCTGCGTTAGGGCACTATTGGCCTGGTTGAGTGCGTTTTGCGCCATATCATTTGCGGCCGCGCGTGCCGTATCGAGCGCCTGATTGGCTTGGCCCAGTGCGGCCTGTGCGGCGCTCCCGGCTTGCGCGGCAGCTTGCCGCGCGGCCTGTTGGGCTTGGGTAATTGCGCCATTGGCGGCCGCCGAGGCCGCATTACTTGCATTGGCGACGGCGTTTTGCGCTTCAGCAACCGCACCTTGTGCTGCGTTTGCCGCCTGCTGAGAGGCTTCTGATGCGGCCTGTTGCGCTTGCTGCACGGCTTGGCCTGCTGCTGCGCTAATATTAGAGAGGCCTTCGCTCAAGGATTCAAACATAGCTGGCCCCCTGCCCTCGGCGGAAGTCACTGTAGGCGGAGGCTGTCCACATTTCGATCAGTAGCGCACGATCCATTTGTGAACTGTTGCGGTCGGCAAGAATGCCAGCAATGGATGGGTCATTACCGACGCGATCATTCCCAAAAAGGGAACAGGCCAGCGCATAGGCGGCAACGGCACGCTGACTGCGTAAGCCGGCCTTGCGGCAGTGGTTGATGACAGCGTCGAGCTCAGCATCAAGCTGGTCAAGCTGGAGCGGGGCTTTACCGCCGAGGTGACGGTTGAGAAAGTCCGCGAGATTGTTGCGCAGCTGCGTCTCGCCGATGGTGGACATCTGTTTGCGGTCCAGTTCGAGCATGGCCGCTTCCTTTAGGCCGCAGCGGCCAATGGCTGCAGCCGCGGAGCGATGGCGTCGTCGCGCGTAAAGTGCAGCACGCTACCGAGGATGCGGCCCTCGACGTGGCAGGACTGGATCGGGCCGAAGAAGGCTTTTCGCTGTGCATCGTCAAACGTGGGTACCACGCTTCGGAATGCGCGCGGGTCATAAAAGCGAAAGAGCATGGAGCCGCCGTCGGGGGCCTTGACTCGCAAGATGCGGCGTAGATGCGAGCGTAGCGTGTGGATGTCGGTGCCGGGGTCAGCGGTGAGCGCGATGCCCCAGTGCTCATCCCAGCCATCCATCAGTGCCAATTTTGCAATGGGCGTATTGGCGTGCAGTGCGACAAGGTAGGGCGCCGCCGCTGCGAGCATGGGGTCGAGGTCTCCGGAAAAGAGGCACATGGCGTCTGCAGCAGTTTGGGCAAGACGTGTGGGGAGATCGTCAATGATCGCGCCGTCCAAAACGGCGAATACAGGCTGCTCCCCACGGCGAAAAATAAGCCGCTGCAGCTGTTCGTACTGTCCTTGGCCAATCACGAAAAGTGCCCCACCTTGCAAAGAATTGCGATTGAAGCTTGCCGCATCGTTGGCGAACGCTGCAGCAGCCATGACGCCCCTGTCATTAGATGTATTACGTTGAACGAGCAAGGAAGCGGACATGGCAAATAAAATTCACTGAAAGGTAGGCAAGAGGTATCGAACATATTTCTGAATAGGTGTGCTTATCCATTACGTAGTGCCGCGAGTGCTTTACGCGCGGCCTCGCATTCAGCGCAGAAAGGCGTGCCAGCACGCGCCGCGTTTCTAAGTGCTTGGGCTTGAATTTGTTGACCGGATTTGGTGACAGAACCGGCTTTACCTTTAATGGCTTCTTTTGCGTCTTTGGGCTTGTCGGCCTTTTCTGCCTTGTTGGCGGATTGGGCCGATAGTGGGCTGCCGCCAGAATTGATCATCACCAGATTGCCGGTGATAAAAATCCCTCCTGGATTCATCACAATGGAGTTGCTGCCGGCTTTCAGGCTAATGATGGCGCCCGCCTCAGCCACCAGATTAACGCCTGCTTTGATGTCGATATTGGCGGCGGCGGTGAGCGCTGCATTGAGCCCGGCTTTTAGGGCGAAGTTCTGCCCGGTGGTGAGGGCGGCATCCATGCCGACGTCGGTATGCTGATGGGTGCCCACGGTGAGGTAGTCTTCTTGGCCCACCGTATGCGCGCGGTTGCTTTCAATTGAGGCGGTGTAATTTTTGCCGACTTTAAGGTCGGCATTTTCGCCAATATGTTCGATTAAGTTCTTCCCAATGGTTAAATTGGAGTCGCATGCGATGGCTTCAGTACGGTTGTTGCCAGTGCGTAGCTGCAGGTCTTTTTGCGCGTGAACAAAAATTTCTTCACTGTCTTTTTTGTCTTCGAAACGCAGTTCATTGAACCCGCCGCCACCTTTTGAGGAAAGCGTCTTGATGGTGGTGCGTGTGGACTCGTTTGGTAGGTCCAGAGGCGGAACATTGGGGCCGTTGTAAACGCAGCCGACAACAATGGGGCGATCGGGATCGCCTTCTAAAAAATCAACGACCACTTCCATTCCTACGCGCGGAATGAACATCGTGCCGTAACCGTTACCGGCCCAGATCTGGGCGACGCGCACCCAGCAAGAGGCTTTTTCGTCTTGCGTATTGGTACGCCGATCCGTGACTTTGCGGTCCCAGTGAAAGCGGATTTTGATGCGACCTAAGTTGTCGGTATGAATCTCATTTCCAGGCGGCCCCACAACAATGGCCGTTTGTGGGCCATAAACGCGGCTGCGCGGAGTTTTTAGTGGAGAACGAAAAACATGCTCATGCGGCTGCAGGCTGAACGTGTTGCCATAAAACGCTGCGCCGGTGCCTGCCATCAGGTTGTTGTTGGCACGATGATCGACAGACAACACCAAATACTCGGTGCTATCCGCTTGCAGCGGGTTGTCTTCAATGCTGAAGACGTAACCCGGAGTGAGGCTGCGCGCTTGGCTGGTGCCGCTGTAGCGTAAGTGGCTGGCCTCTTCGGCCTCCATCATGACGGTGGAATAGTACTTCCCAGTGGCGTTGTCGCCGCTGCCGTCTTGGGTGACGAAGTTGCCGGGATAGCGGAAGCGTTCGGTATCAACATCGCTGCCGATATCCAGCACGGTGGGGGTGTTCTCGCTGAGAATCCCTTTTTTTCGATAATCCCAGTCGGCAATCGTTGCTTTGCGGGTGCGCATTTGTTGGTCGGAAGACAGGCTTAAAATGGCGTCGGTCTTTTCGGCGTGCCCAGCGTCGTGGAACGGGATTTTGGAAGGGTCTAGCTTCTGGTTATCGTTCTTGTTGTCGGTGAACACCAAAATGTGGCGCGATTCGCCGTGGCCATCATGGCGGAAATAGAAGTGAATACCCGCGCGTTCGATGAGCCGCGAAATGAATTGAAATGTGGTCTCGTTGTATTGCGCGCAAAATTCGAGCTGCGGATGCGCTTCGCTTAGCTCAAGTGCATAGTCGCTGTAGTTGAACTCAGAGAAGATTGTTTCAATGATGTCTGGAACCGACAGCTTTTGAAAAATGCGGCAGTCTTCGTTCTGGGTCATAAACCAAAACCACGGCACGATGTCGCATTCGTAGCTGTAGATATCAAGCCGCTCGCCTTTGCTGGACATCACGCGCCCGGTGCAGGCAAAGCGTGAGACATAACCGTTCCAGTGGCGTTCACCGCCTGATTGATCGGTGTCCCATGTTTCAATGCGCAAAATAGCGCCCTTCCCAATGATCTTTTCGGGGGAAATATCATCGCTATAGGACAGCAGCTTGAGGCGAAACTCAAAGAGTTCGGACACCGCCTCATGGCCACTTAATTCTGCAATCAAGAGGTCATCCTCCCCGTAGTCGTCGAGGGTGAGGAAGAGCATCCTGTTGCTGGTAGATAGGGTGCTGGCCATGGTGGTTGTGATGTCCGTCTGCGGTTTATCCTCGCCGTTTTTAAGGCGATGCAACATTTGTCCGAAGTGCTACTGCCCTATCGCCTTGAGGTGCTAGGAATAGGGCAAAGGGTGTAGTGGCCTAAGTCCAGCTGCTTAGGTCACGCGATAGGTAAACTGGCTAGTGGCATCCGTGCCGATGTGAATATTGGCAATCTCTCCGCCTTCGGCCATTTTTTCCAAGACGTAGCCTGAAATATCAGGAAGTAGGGTGCCGGTGAGAATGTTGTCGATATTGCGTGCGCCGGAGTCCACTTCCGTGCAGCGTTGTGCGATGACATCCACCACGCTATCGTCGTAATTGAATGCAGCGCCGTGGTTGGCACGAATGCGTTTGCCGATCTTGTTCAATTTCAATCGAACGATTTTGCGCATATTGTCATCGCGCAATGGGTAATACGGAATAACAGTGGTGCGGCCAAGGAAAGCAGGCTTGAACGCACGGTTAAGTTCGGGTTTGAGTAGGTCGTTGAGGTAGGCCACGTCGGGTAGCTCCTCAGAGGCGCTGCAGGCTTGCATCACAAGATCCGTGCCGACATTGGAGGTGAGGATGATGAGTGTATTGCGGAAGTCGATTTCGCGCCCTTCGCCATCTTCCATACGGCCTTTATCGAATACTTGGAAGAATAGTTCCAAGACATCGGGGTGGGCTTTTTCAATTTCATCAAGCAACACCACGGAATAGGGGCGACGGCGCACAGCTTCCGTCAACACGCCGCCCTCACCATAGCCCACATATCCGGGAGGGCTGCCTTTGAGGCTGGAAACGGTATGTGCTTCTTGGTATTCGCTCATGTTGATGGTGATCATGCTGCGCTCACCACCATAGAGCGCATCGGCAAGTGCGATCGCGGTTTCGGTTTTGCCCACGCCAGAGGTGCCCACCAGCAGGAATACACCTTTGGGTTTGTCGGGGTCTTCAAGGTTGGCGCGCGAGGTGCGTACGCGCTGAGCAATCGCAGCAAGTGCATGGCTTTGGCCAATGACACGTTCTTCTAGGGATTCTTTGAGCTTCAAAACGGTTTGGATCTCATCGGCCACCATGCGCCCCACGGGGATGCCGGTCCAGCCTGCAATGATCTGTGCGATGGCACTGGCATCGACTACCGGCAATACCATCGGCTCGAAGCCTTGCAAGGCTTTGAGCGCATCACGCTGCTGGGTCAGTGCAGCTAAGACTTCTGCACGCTCCGGGGCGTCTGCAGGAAGTGCTTCGATTTTGTCGAGCTCTGCATTGATTTTTTCAACAAGTTCATTTTCCTGCGCAAAGCGCGCTTCGTCGTTGGCTAAAGCGTCGCTGAGTTGAGCGGCCTCGTCGGCGATCTCGTCTAGGCGTTTGCTATGGTCGGTTCCACCCGCGGTTTCTTTTTCAAGCTGGGCGCGCTCGGCGGCGAGTACTTCAAGGTGCTTGCGCGCATCTTCAATACGCGCAGGTGTAGCGTGTTGGCCAATCGCAATTTTGGCGCAGGCGGTATCCAACACGCTAACAGCTTTATCGGGAAGCTGACGGCCAGGAATAAAGCGAGAGCTGAGTTTGACGGCGTCAACGATGGCTTCGTCAAGAATGCGCACCTTGTGGTGCGCGGCCATCGCTTGCCCCACCCCGCGCAGCATGGCCACGGCTTTGGCGTCGTCGGGTTCATCCACTTTAACCACTTGGAAGCGGCGCGTGAGTGCCGGGTCTTTCTCGAAATATTTTTTGTATTCGCTCCACGTAGTAGCAGCAATTGTGCGCATTTCGCCGCGCGCGAGAGCGGGTTTGAGCAGGTTGGCGGCATCGTTCTGTCCGGCCGCGCCGCCAGCACCAATCAGTGTGTGGGCTTCATCAATAAACATAATGATGGGCGTTGCACTGGACTTCACTTCTTCAATCACACCTTTGAGGCGGTTCTCAAACTCACCTTTTACGCTGGCTCCGGCTTGCAATAGGCCAAGGTCAAGAGACAGCAGTTCCACATTTTGAAGTTGCGGAGGAACATCATTTTTTACAATGCGCTGCGCTAGGCCTTCCACAACGGCCGTTTTACCCACACCTGCTTCGCCGGTGAGGATGGGGTTGTTCTGGCGGCGTCTTGTGAGGACGTCGATCATGAGGCGAATTTCGCTATCGCGCCCGAGTACAGGATCCAGCTGGCCATCCCTGGCCCGCTGGGTAAGGTTGATGCAGTACTGATCGAGGTTGGGCGTTTTGCTGGGGCGACCGCCGCCAGCCGATGCGCCCGGTGCGCTGGTATCTGCGCCTTGTGCGGCGCCCGTGTCGCCCAGTGCGCGAGCATCACGTGCTTCGAGTGAGCCTTCGGTGAGGGCATGAAAATTTTTTGTCAGTGTCTCAAGGTTGATTTTTTCTAATGAGCGCGCGCTGACGGAGACAAGACGGCGCAGTTCGGAATCGGCAAGCAGGGCGATTAGAACGTGCCCGCTGCGAATTTTAGCTTCGCCATATTCAATTGAAGCCCAGCCCCATGCGGCTTCAAATAGTTTTGGCAACATGGCGGAAAGTGCGGGCGTGCGCTGGTTACCGCTTTTGAAGCCATCGAGTGATTTTCCAAGCTCGCGCTCCAGTGCTTCAGGCGCAATTTCAAAGTGGCGCAGCAATCTGCGGATGTCGGTGTTCTCCACTTCCAATAACTTGGACAGTACGTGCTCAACTTCAACTTCGTAATGGCCGCGTGACATGCACAGGCCGGCGGCTCCTTCCATAGCACCGCGCACGGTGGTGTTCAGACGGGCGATGAGTGCGCGTAAGTTCAGTGCCATGATTGGCCTCCCATTGCGGAAAAGTGGAATTGGGTTTCAGTGGTAGGAGCTTGGCTGCGGCGACCGCGTAGCCATGTATTCCAACCCAGTTGAGGGCGGTCTTCGTTGCGCAGGCCGAGCCGCAGCGGCGGCACTTGTTCGGCCGAAAGTGAGAGTTGCACGCGCAAATCAAGGGCGAGGCCGGTCATAAAACGTGCAAGCTCAATCACATCTTTCAAACTTGGGCCGCGCGGCAGTAGGGTATTGAATTTGCTGCGCTGTAGCGGGCCGATGCTGAGCTGTAAGGTTGTTTGCCTGTCCCAGTAGCGTGTACCAAGAACGCAGCCTGCACCAAGCTGATGGTTGCTGCGCCCCATTCGTGTTTGAGCGTCGTCAGCAATAGGTTGCCAAGTGCCGAGGCAGCCGCTGGCCTGTACCGGAGCATTGACCACGGCGGAAACAAGCTGCGCGATGGCGCGTTCGCCGTGCGGGCGTTGCGCGATAAGCCCGGAAAAATACACCATCGCGGCACTGGGCAGCGGCTGTGCAGGCTCGCTGCTGCGCTTGCTAGGGTGTAGGCGGGCCTGCAGCGCCGGTGTGCCAAGGCCAACGACGTATTCCAAATAACGAAGTACGGAGTTATGAAACCCAAACTGGCGCCCGATTTCTGGACGATGCTTGGCCCAGGCCAGCCAGAAAAGCGCAACAAGGCGGTGGTTGAAGATGTCGAGAAAATCTTGCGCGCTGCGATCGCGATCAAGTTTGCGTGCAATAAGGGTCTCGGTATAACTGCGCGGCAGAATCCCAGAGGGGCCGGTGAGGCCCATAAAGTTCACACAAACGCGCGTATGGCCATCGCTCACACTGATGGAGTCAAGCTCAGACGGCGGGAAGGCGAGCGATGCGGGAGTAATAAAGCGCACGGGGCCGGGGCGTGCGCCGTTGCCGCGGCCATCAAAGCCATTGCTGCCGTAAAGCAGGCGTACCGCTTGGAAAAAACTAAACCGCCCGGGTTGCGCGATGAGGCGCTCCATTGCGGGGCGCATGGGGTCGATGTCGCCATGCGCTGAAACGGTGCTGGGAGGGGCAATGGTGTCGCTCATACTAGTGGCAGGCTCCCGCTACGCGGTGGAAACCGCGCCAGCCATTCTTCGCGCTGCTGGCTGCGCACATTGAGGCGTGTGTATGAGTTGGCAGTACAGTACAGGCCAAAAAAATGATCGAGTACGCGCGCCATTAGATAGACCCCAGAGCCGACGTACTGGTCTTCATCAAACTGCAACTCAATGTCTGTGCCACGCACGAAGGCTTGGCGTGGCGCACGGCCAATTCGGGTAACCGATGGCTTGCCGGACACTTGAGTAATGCCGGCAATTTGTTTGCGCAGCGTGCTGGAGTTTGAGAAGTTGTAAAGATTTAGAATTTCTAGAAGGGCTTCACGGCCGCCTTCAACAATCGATAGGTGATTGAGTGAAAGGTGCGAAATAAGCCGCCATTGATTAGCTTGGCGCATGGGCGCACGCCACGTTGCGCTTGGTTTTTTGAGCAGCTTTGCACTGGCAATGACGCCGCTTTGCTCAGGTTCAAGAAAGCTATCTTCGCCACCATAAGGAAGCTGGGAGGGTAGGTCGCGGTTGGTGCAGGTAAGACTGAGGGAAAGCGTATCAACGCCGGGGGCGCTTGGGTTCATATCACGATCGACGAGGCTTAGCATCACGTCGGAACCGTCGTCGTTCGGCAACATGGACGGCTTGCGCTGCAGATACCAGTAATGGCCGTTGCCATCATCGTGCAGACCGTGTTGAACAGAATAGGCGGGATAAAACGCTTGCGAGTCGGTGCCGTCTTGGTTGCGGCTAAATTTTCTGACCCAATCGACTGAATACACCTCCATTCCCATTGGTCGCCGCACGTCAGGGGTGATGGCGTATTCATAGCGCTCTTGAGAGAGGCGGATTGGTTCGCCTTGCTGCTTGAATAGGTTGACAACGGGGGTGCAGAACAATCGAAAGGTGTCTGCGCTGACGGCTTGCTCTAATCGCGCAAGCCGCTCTTGGCGGCCAAATGGGTTGAACTCAACGGTTATTTCGACACTGCGATCAAAGCGGGAGAGGTCTAGCTGGGTGAAGTCAATGAACAAAAATTTTTCAGGAAGAACGAAATACTCTTGAAGCAGCCGATAGCCGAGGAATGAACGCGGGTCGTAGTCAATCAGCGCGTCATCATCAGCAAAGCCGACGGGCTGTATACAGGCGGGTGATAGGCGTAGCGGATCGATCTTGGGCATATCGTCCGGTGCGCGCAGGGTAATGCTGGCCGCCGAGTTGAGCAAAATTTCGTGCAGCGCGTGCACCAGCGGGCTTTCACCTTCCAAATAAAACCGGAGTGATTGAACGGGAAGTTTGGAAAGTGGTTGTTGCCCGGTGGCATCGAGACGAATGCGCAACGTAGCCACAGTGTCGCTGCGGGTAATGGCAAACGCCGAGCGTTCTGCGGCTTCTAGTTTGGCCTCGCGAACGCTGATTGGCCATACAGAGACAGGGTAGGCTGTGCGGTAACGGATAGGCAGGCCTTGCACCGGGCGTGTCAGTAGCTCGCTGTGCTGCGGCATGATCTGCGCTTCATTGATATCAGCACCTACAGCCAACTGCAGTTGGGCGATGGACATCGACGGAACAGGACGCAGGAAGTGCGGGTACAACACCGAGAGCATTGCTTCGGTAATTTGTGGGAATTCGTCGTCGAGTTTTTTGTGTATGCGCGCGGTGAGAAATGAGAAGGACTCGATCATCCGCTCGACGTGCGGGTCTTCGCAGACTTCGCCTTCCATCTGCAGGCGGGAGGCAATTTTTGGATAACGCGCACCAAACTCCTTCGATAGACGGCGAAGATAGGTGAGTTCGTTTTCGTAGTAAGGAAGAAGCTCTTCGAGCATGTGACCACCGCGCGCAGGCCCCGCAGACCGATCTCTGCTGGATAAGGCGTCAGGCTAGTAGGCAGGCGGTTGCTCGGCCATTAGTCGGATGGTCTATGCCCTGTGGCGCAGCCTTGATTAGTCTTCTACGCAAAGCTCATCATCGGGAACGGCGCAGTCGCGTAACGACGCACTGCCGCGGGTTTTGATGCCACTTGCGGCGGCGCTTCCGGCAACGGCTTTGGGCAGCATCAACCACATGCGCACCGTTTGATTGGTAGCGAGTGCCATTTTTCCAGCCTTATCGCCAAAGCCCCAGAAAAAGTCACCGCGTACGCTGCCGCGAATTGCGCCGCCCGTGTCTTGCGCAAACATCAGCCGCCGCATGGGGGTATCCGTTCCCGGCTGGAGACCTTCAATGAACACCGGGGCGCCGAGTGGGGTGGCGCGTGGATCAACGGCCATGGAGCGTCCGGCGCTTAGCGGAACACCTAATGCGCCGATGGGGCCTTCCGGGCCGTCGCCAATACGGCGGAAAAAGACGAAGCTGGGGTCGGGGATGCCCGTACTTGGAACCGGAACGCCCGCGCCACTCGCGGTGCCCGCGGGCTTGCTATTGCCACTACCTTGAAATGCTGAGACATCCAGTCTCGCGGTTTTTTCAGTACTGGCAGGTTTGCTGGTTGTGCTTGCAGGTACGGTAGAGTCAATGATGCTGGCAACGTCGGTATCTTGAGGTGCTGTATAGGTTTCGTCGGCGACGGGAGCCGTGAGAAGCAGTTGGATCATCGCTTCAACATCCGTTTCATTGACGCGTGCACGAGGGCGCTGTGTTGTCGCTGCGGGCCGTTTGTTTTTAGGTTTTGCTGATGAAGTACTGGCGATGGAAGTGGTGCTGGCCGTACCGCCGCCTTGAAGCGCTGCAATGATGCGCGCAACCTCGGCATCAACCCCAGCATTGCTGCCGGGTTTTTTCACCCCGCGTGTACCGCCGGGAATTTCAACCTCAAGCGGTTCGTCGAGACCACGGGCTTTGATCGCTAGCAGCATTGCATCGGAATCGCCGCGGGTGGCCTGCGGCATAAATGGATGACCGTTTTGTTCCGCGTAGGCCAGTCGAATCAGCCCTCCATCTTTCAGCTGGATCTTGCCTGAGCCTTGAATCTGCATCGAATAGAGTTTGTATGGGTCGGCCACCCACGCCAGCACAGGGGCATTGATGCCCTTGGCATCAATCTCTTGGCGAGCGTAATAGGGGCGAATCGTGCCGCCATCAATCCTCACGCGGTAACGCTTGTCGCGTGGGTTTGGCGCACCACCCTCCAGCGCGATGCGGTATTGTACAGCGCCTGCCTCGCCAGTCTCTGCGCCTACTAAACGCCCGTCATCGCTGCGCTTTAGCCAGCGTGTGGGCTGCCCTACGACGGTGCGTGAATCAATTTGGTACATATCAGAAGGTGTCCCGTACACGGGATAGCGATAGGCACCCTGCCGGGTAAGTGAGCCTGAAATCAAAGGTTCGAAATAGCCGGTGAGCTTGCCCGCTTCGCTGCGGGTGGGCGTCAGCATTTGATATGCATAGAACTCATCGTCCATAAACTGCTTGAGGGCTTCGTCGCTACGCGGGAGCTTGGCGAGCCTTGCACAGAGCGGGGCCCAAGCACTGCGCCGCCGCATGGCGCGGCAGTTGGTACTAAAGTTGGTATAGAGCGCATTGAAGTCTTCTGAATCCCAGCCGGGAATTTCATCGAACATCACTGGGACGTAAGCCGCATTTTTAGTGGCGAATGCTGGGCCAAGATTCGGGTTGGTGGGTGGCTGCTGTGCAATGTCTTGCGCACTTTGTGCAACCACGAGGGTGCTGGCGGCAACGCCCAATATTAAAAATACGGCGCGCCATGTGCGGGGTAATCGTTTTTGCGAAGGGGCAGGGCGGAACAACTTCATGGCTAACTCTCCACGGCCTGCATGGCCATGCGTTAGCACGAAGGCTGCGCTGTTGTGGAGGCTTGAACAATACGGCAGATGCACTATGGCCCGTGGAAGGGCTTAGGTCTCTTGTAGTTTACGTGAGGCCACAACCGCCTCCACGCGATTACGGACATTGAGCGCTCTAAAGATGGCTGCGAGGTGAATTTTGACCGTACCTTCACTGATCCCCAGCTCACGTGCAATGAGCTTATTAGGTTTACCTTGCGAGAGCAGACGCATAACGTCGATCTGGCGCTCGGTGAGCAATTTGCGCAAGCTCTCCATCGGATGCGCAGCCTGGCGCATTGAGGGTGAAAGCGATCCTGCCGCCACAGAAAAGGCCGGTGTGCCGGGTTGCCAGCCTTGTGCCTGTGCATTGGCCAGTAGCAACGGGGGGATGTAAACCCCTCCAGCAAGCACTAGACGAATAGCGGACAGCATGACGTCGGGTGAATAGGCTTTGGGAATAAACCCAAGCACGCCAAGATCCATTAGGCTGCGCATCAGCTCAACATCCTCTGAACCGGACAGCACAATGATCGGAAGGTTTGGGGCATAGCTACGCAGCTTGGCGATGTGTTGATAGCCCACCGTTCCTGGCATGGCAATATCAAGCAGCGCGAGGTCAAGCGTGGCATGGTGCTCAGCAACTGCCTGCTCCAACTCTTCAAGACTCATGGCCACCACGGTTTCAACCGCCGGATCCAATTCCGTCAGTTTGAGCTTGACGCCTTCAATAATCAGCCGGTGATCGTCTGCGAGAAGTACTTTCACGGTGCTACCTGCAGCCTGCGTCTTGTATGGACATCCGTTGTCTTCATAAATATCGCCCCTAACCCCCGCTCACCATAGAGGGCAGAGCCCCCGAAGATCAAGAAAAACCGACCGTTCCAACGGCATAGACCCTACGGCATATGGTTGCAAGAAGGCGCTGGCCGAAGAATGCAGGGGCTACGCGCCAATGCTAACGGCGCCGCTGGGGCGATATAGGGCATGCCAAAAAGAAGGTTCCCAACGCAGGTTTTGAGGGCTTGGCTTGTGCAAATGAGTCAAGCGCTTAGCCTTGCATTGGTGTTCTGCAGCCTGCCCGCGCTAGCGCAGACGGCGCCCGAGCGCGGTGTATTATTCAAAATTACGCCACCACTGGCGACTGAACTTCCCGCACAGATTGAGCAAGAAGGCGCGATGCCCGCGCCGGTGCCACCTGCGCCGCCGAGTTATTTGCTAGGGACGATCCACTTTGGTAGCCCGCAGGAACAGGGTGTGGACTACGCGGTCTTGGAGGGGCTGCTCAACGCGTCTGCAACATTTGTAAACGAGGCAGACGTGGGCTCTGCGTGGCTTCCAGAATACGACCATTACCGTTGGCTTCCGGTGGAGACGCCGCTGTCTGGCATGATCGGGAAAGAGCACTTTACGCTGGCGCAGGCGCTATTGCCTGCCGTGCAACCAAAAGATCTGCAACGCATGAAGCCGTGGGCGGTATTGGCACTGCTCGAGGCGCGTGGTGAATCGGCAGACGGCACCATGATGGATGCGCGTTTGCAGCAGCTGGCCAAGGCGAGCAATAAGACGATTGTGCATTTGGAAACATTGGAGCAACAGCTGCAGGCGCTCGATTGCGTGCCGTCTCAAGAGCAGGCAGTTGTGCTTGATGAGCGCTTACAAAAATCGTGGATTTTGCGCATTGAATCGGCTGAAGCCATGGCGTTTTACCGCAGCAGAAATTTAGATGCTTGGCTCGCCTCCATTGATCGCATGGATGGGCTTTCCGATGCTGCAAAAGCAATTGAGCAGCGGTCGCGGATCTGTCTTTTAGAAGACCGCAATGCACGTTGGATCGGGCCACTGGAGACGCTGTTCCGCGATGGCGGTGGGTTTGTGGCGGTGGGGGCTGTGCATTTGGTTGGGGCAGATGGGTTGATTGCGCGTTTACGCAACGACGGATTTACGGTGGAAGTAGTGCCGTTTTGAATGGCGCTGCGTCTTTGAGCTGAATTGAAATGAGGGAGCAGGGCGCATGGCATTTGGTATGAACGGTGATCGGCAAGTGCACTGGGGGCAGGGGGCCTTTTTGAGCCCGCAGCACCTACAAGCACAAGACGCGTGGGGGCAGGCAAATCGGCTCGCGCTGCATCTGCGCGTGACGCCGTTCCCGTGGGGGTTTGAAGCGCTGCGCATTCGCGAAGACGCACTCGCCAGCGGTGTCGTAGATATTGAGCATTTTGTACTTGAGTCAAAATCAGGTGAGCGGCTGCGCGGTGGCTCGGTGGATACGGCTGGCGGCAATACGCGCGTGGCTCAGCGCAATGTGGCCGACTTGCGTGTGAGCAATAACGACCCCATTCCGCTATGGCTGGTGTTCAATAATGAGAAGACACTGCAGGGACTTGCTGCAAAAGACAGCGAACGCTTGTTGGCTAGGCATATGCTCGCTTCGGAAAGTCTCGCAGACCCCTACGATACGCAAGCACCTGAAGCAGATGTTGATTTCCTCTTGTATCAGGCCAATATCGTCACGGGCCTAGACGATAACGCCGAAGCCATTGTGCGCTCATCTGATAGTTATAAGTTTGCAGAATTACTGCAGGCAGGGCCGGGGAAATTCAAACTATCCAGCGATTTTATCCCGGCGGCCACGGCTATTCGTGCTTCGACCAATCTCACACGCTGGACGCGCGCACTGCGTGATTTGCTGGTATCACGCGGCCAAGATTTCGCCGCAATTAAACGGCAGCGCGGAATTCGTGCAGCGTCCACAAGTGCGCAAGAAGTGATGCGCGTGCTGATGATGCAAACCTTTGCCAGATACATCGCGCAGTTCCAAGAGCATGCGCGGCTAGACACCGTGTCGGCTTATGCAATGTACCAAGACCTACGGCGACTTGTGGCCGAGTTCTCGGTCTTCTCTGAAGACATTGGTTATTTTGGTGAACTGGCCTCAAACCCCAATGAAACTGGGCTTCCAGAGTACGACCACGAAGATCTGAGGCGCTGTTTCCGCGTGGGGTTTGATCGAGCCGAAGCGCTCATCAAAGCGCTCACTGTAGGCGCCGAGGTGGGGATTACCCTGACATACGACGGCCGCTTCTATCGTGCCGATCTACCCGCGAATCTATTTGAAAGTGATAAGACCCGCTTCTATCTGGCGTTTGAATCGGAACAGAAGGGCGCTGATCTATTTGCGCGGCTTTCGCGTACCGGAAAGATCGCGTCGATGGACGAAATGCCGCGTCTGCTTTCGGCCGCGCTGTTTGGCTTGAAGATCGATCTACTGCCGGTGCCACCCGAAGAGCTTCCGCAAAAAAGCCCGAACACCACCTATTTCTTGGTGGATACCACGCACCCGTTCTGGCAGATGATCAAGAATGGCCGGAATATCGCGGTCTTCTCGGATCTTCCACCCGATTCAACCGTGATCAAACTGTTCCCCGTCGCAGGTCAGGAGTAAGCGATGGCCAGACTTCTTCACCACTTTTCACCGGTGTTTACATTTGGTCTTGGGCTAGATGAGCGCGTGTCGTCCAATCAAGCAACCGATGCGGCTGATGCGGTGGTTGCCAAGGCGCGTGAGCTGATCGAACGCGCCAAGTCGGCGTCTTTGGCCGATGGTAAGCGCCCCGAACAAGTGGATAACGCCGCGTTTGCCGTTGTTGGTTGGATCGATGAGATCATGGCGCGCAATCCGGCGTGGCTCACCAGTGGCGTGTCTCCGCTGCAAGTCAGCATGTTCACCACCAATAATGCCGGGAATGAATTTTTCACCCACCTCTCCGTCTTGAAACAAGATGAAGACGAGGTGCGCGAGGTGTACTACCACGCGCTGCTGTGCGGTTTTGTTGGGCAGTACTATTACGAAAACGGCGACACCGGTGAGTTAGGTAAGCTCAAAGAGCTGCACGGGCGGCAACTGCCTATTGCCCCCGCCCCCATCCACACGCTGCGCGAAGAAAAAATTACCCAGCAGCCGTATGGTGTGGCCGATCCCTCTGGGCCCAAGCTGCCGCGCAAATGGGATCGAATGTTGCTTGCGGTCGGGGCGCTCGTGGCGCTTCTAATCCCAATCGTGTATTTGGCTTACATCCTGTTGGCAGCGCCGAAGCCCTCCATTACGGTGCCGGTGCAGCAGGCGCTTGCAAAGTTTGAATGCTCCGACTTGAAGCCCAGTGTAGATGAAGATAGCGGTACGGTGAAGGTCAGTGGCTATGTTTCGCGGGCCGATGATATGACCGCGGTGAAGCAGCAACTGTCTGGTATTGAAGGGGTGAAATCGGTGGATGCGCAGCTACAGCTGCGGATCTGGCCGCATTGTGAAGTTGTGAAAGTGCTAGAGCCCTATAAGGCGCGCAATGATGACAACGGCTATGGACTCACGGTGACACCAAGCACCGGCCACTCTGACCGTTTCATTGAAGGCGAAAAAGTCACGATCAAAGTTACCCAGCCCAATTACGAAGGCTACATCTACGTGGATTACTACTTCGTCGATGGCAATATGGCGCACATCTTCCCGCATCCCAATGAGCCTGATAGCGGCCGTCTGCTGCGTGCGGGTGAAACTTTGGTGATTGGCAATACACCAGAGGGTTGGGTGGTGGGGGCGCCGTTTGGGCAGGAACTCATCACCGTGATCAGCTCACCTGTGCCGCTTTATGAAGGGTCACTTCCTACGGTAGATAAAGCCGCGGACTACCTACCGCGCCTGCGACAAATGCTAGAGGCCAATCGGAATAACCCGAAGCTTGCCGCCACCTTCCTGTTTATGCAGACGGAGCCCGCACGATGAGCCCGCTGAGCTTAATTGAAAATCTGTTTAACAGCGTGGGCAACGTGTTCTCGCGCATTCTTTCGCTTTACTCAAAAGGGGCAGATGCGGCGAAAACGCCGTGGCTGCGCCGCATCGTAGTTACGTTGGTGCTCTTGGTAGTGCTTGCGGGGCTGGTGTTTTTGGCGATGGCGATTGTCCCGCAGTTGCCGATGCGGTTTTGGCAGGTGCTTGGTTTGTGCGTTGTGGCGCTGGTGGTGCTGTGGTGGTTTATGGCCGGCCAACGCAAGGCTTCGCTTAAAGGACGCACGCGCAAGCGTATTGGCGACTTGGGGCCTGGGAATGCGGAAGAAGAGCGCGAGCCCGTTGCGAAGATGGCCGCTGCCATCGCGGAAGCGAAACGCACCATTGCGCGCGCACCTGAAATTGCACAAGGGCGCACGCCGCTGTATCGCATCCCTTGGGTGCTATTTATTGGTGATCGTGTCGCCAATGTCGATGGGCTCTTGCGCGGCGCAAGCGAGGTGTCTCCTTTCCCCGCGTCCGATAAACCGCCGATGGATCCCGATGAAGTTTGGCGCTGGTGGTTTCATAAATCCATGATCGCCATCGAGATGCACCCACGCGTCGTGTGCGATACCGGTGCGCGTTTGGATCGAGGGCTTTGGTATCAAGCACTCATGAAGCTTGCCGACGAGCGTGAAAAACTTCCGCTCAATGGAATTGTGGTGACTGTGGCAATTCAAACATTGCTTGGCCCCGCCGATGCGTTGAAAGAAACGGCCACGCGCCTACGCCGCTTGGTCGATGAAGCCATGGAGCATTTGCAGGTGCAGATGCCGGTGTATTTCGTGATCAGCGGGCTTGAATCCTTGCACGGCTATACGCAGATGCGAGCAACGCTTCCAGTCGAAGCGTTCGCGCAGGCGCTGGGGCATCGGTTTGCCGAGAACGAAGTGGTGAGCGCAGCGGCAAGCGGACGGGTTGAGGAAATTATGCAACCCATCGAAGACCGCCTGCTTGCACTACGCATGACGGCATTACGCGCGCAGCACACTCCGCAGCAGCGCCGTGCGATATTCGACTTCATTGAATCCATCCGCCTAGCGCGCACAGGGCTGACGCAGTTTGTGGGTCTGATGCTGGAAGATAATCCATTCCAGCGTACCCCGCGCTGGCGCGGTCTGTATTTTGCTGGGGCTGCAGATACCGCAAACCGGGGCGGTGCATTCGTTGCCGATTTGGTCACGCGCTTTCTTCCAAGCGATCAGCCGCTTGCAAGCACGAGCTTTCGCGGCAATGCAGGGCAGCTCGCCATCGCGGGAGCTGGCGTGCTTGCCATGCTGGGCCTGTCTGCCTCTTTTGCCTACGGGCTGAAGGCGGCGCATCGCGATGATGCAGCACTTCTCGCGCAAACTCATAGTGCTTGTGCCGAGGTGGCCAACCGTACTTCAACGGGGCGAATTGAGTGGGTCGCAAGCTGTGGCCGCACGATTGAAGCGTTAGAAGCAGCGCAAGGCGAAACCTCACTCAGCTTTGGTATTCGCCGAGCAGATACCGATATCGAGAAGCTCAAACAGCGCGTCATCAACGACTTCTCAAACCTAATTTTGGCGCCTGAAGATCAGATGCTGGCCACCGATATCGACCAGCATCGCGCTGGCCTCGATCATGTACTTGCGATTACGCAGCGGCTACGGCTGCTAGATCAGTGTCGGTCAGGTGGAGATGCGTGCCGCAAGCAGGAAATGGCCAATAACGTCAGCTTCGACGCAAGGTCGCGCCTATTCGCCCCATTTGTTAGTGCAGAAAACGATACGCGGCGCGATAAAAGCAATGCGGAGGCGTTATTTGCAACCTATCTTGGGTATCTGAGGTGGCAAAAAAAAAATGTTCTCGATGCAGAGCATGACCGGCTTGAAGGCCTTTTGGGCAGGCTGCTGAGCAATTACACGCCGCGTGCAGCTGATTTACAAAAATGGGCCGATGAACGTGGCGCGGCCATTTCACTCAGTACGTTTTGGCTTCCACAAGGCGCCGTTGTTGGTGTGGAGGGTGGCCTTGCGGTAGGTGTGTCACGGGCCTATACCCGCGACACGTGGGAAGGCGTGGTGCGCCCGATGCTGCAAACGCTGCGGAAGCAAACACCAGAACGTGCAGCGCGGATGGATGATCTGCGCGATGCTTATTTCCACGATTATTTTTCGCAATGGGCCAAGTATCAGGCCCAATTTAGCAGCGGTATTGCCTTATGGCGCGGGCGCTATGGTGAACTGTTAAAGCGCGCAAGTGATACCGATAACCCCTACACGCTTTTTTTTGACTCAGCCCAGCGCAACCTGTACGAGCTGCCGATCGAGTGGCCGCTTGCGTCGCGCTGGGCGCTGACATGGTCAAACATGCGGGCGAAGTGGCTGTCGTCGTGGCGGCCTTTCGGAACATTTTTAGCGGGAAGTTTGCGTTTTGGAGGTGAGAAAATTCAGCCTCCCGTATGGCTGCTGGCGATGCGTGAAACGCAAATGTCCGTACTCAGTCGGCAAGACGCGCTTTATGCACGTGCGTATTTACGCCTCACGGCAGAAGGTTCCGGTGAGGATGTCTATCAGCTGGCTTCCGATTTATTTACCAGCAAAGGTAAGGCCGATAAGCCGCCAGCAAGCGATTACACCACGCTTATCGATGCAGCCGATAAACCCGCCGAAAAATTCTCTACAGCCTTCAAAGGTGATGACCTAGCAGCGTGGTCCATTGTCCAAGGGCCAGCAAAACTACTGCTGTCACTTACAGTGCATCGCGCAGGCGAATACGTGCAGGCGCGTTGGCAAGAAAGTGTGGTTAAACCCTTGGCCGCACTTCCGCAAGAACAACAAATCGAAGCTCTTTATGGGCAACAAGGAAAGTTGTCGGCGTTCGTAAATGATTGGCTGAAACCGTTTATCACAGAAAAAGAGCGGCTTCCTGTCAAAGTAGATGGCGTGTCGATGCCACTTTCACCTGCCTATCAAGCGATGGTGGCGGCCGAGCGTAAATTTCAGCCAGTTCTGGGCGATGTGGCACCGTTTCTGGCAGGGAGCTTTACGCTAATTCAGCCAAGCCGGATGGGAGCACTCGATGAAGGGCCATCCGGAACAACGCTAGAGATTGAGTGCCGTGAGCGCACCTATCGCGCAACATCAGCAGGTGAGTCGCTCGCAGAGGCCACAGCGCAGGTGTTTTGGTCGCCATCAAGCTGCTTGCAAGCGCGGCTGCGCATCGCCATCGCCATGCCCATGTCTGCAGCTACAGCCGAACAGGCATTTGATCCAGAAACAAGCGAAATGCGGCCCGCAGCACCGCAGGAAAATGAGTTTGCACTGATTAAAACCTATGTCGGCACAGACGGCTTCACCCAGCTGCTTGCGGACTTTGCAAACGGATCGCACACCTTTGGATTAGATGATTTTCGCGATAGCTATAGCCCGGCGCAGTGGGCACAGCAGCGACAAAAGGCAGCAGAGGGCGGCTTTAGGGCTGCCCAAGTGTTTTTGAAAATAGACCTTTCGGACGAGATGAAGCGCTACCTCGGCGCAAGTACGGCGCGTGCGGAAGTGCCGAATGTAATTTTGGAATAACGAACATGGAGGGCTTATGGCCATTGATTTGAATGAACTGCTTGCGCCAATTCCAGGTGATGATCCGGCCGGCAGTGATGCAAGCTTTTCTGATCAGTTCGATCGCATCCGTGAGGCGCGGAGATCCGATGATCCAAGCCTTGGTCAAGGTGACTGGCAGACAGAATTAAAGGTGGCCGATTGGCGAGAAGCACAAAGCCTTTCTGAAGATATTTTGCTGAGAACGAGCAAAGACTTGCAAGCGGCGGTCTGGCTGGCAGAGGCGGTGATTTCTCGGCATGGGTTGGAAGGGGCAAAGGATAGCTTCGATCTGTTAACCGGTTTGCTTGAAACGTATTGGGAAGGGCTTTATCCGCGCGCAGAAGATGGCGATGTAGAAGAGCGCGCCAGCAAGCTGGCTTGGTTTGCGACTTATGGTGCGCGTGCCCTGCAAATGATTATGCTCAATGACGATCCACAAGCAGCGCTGACGCTTTCCGGTTGGGTCGATTCGCGCGAAGTGGACAATATCGCAAGGCAAAGCAGCGATCTCTACGAAGAAGCACTAGGCGAAGGGCGCATCAATGGCGAAACCTTCGACGGAAAAATGCAGACCGTATCGGAGGCACTTGTCCGCGAGCGCTGCGAGCAAGTGCAGGCTGCGCGCGATGCTTTTACGAAATTTAGCAGCGTGTCAGACACCAAATTAGGACGCGAGGCCCCTAGCCTTAATGCGATTGATGACGCGCTTAAGAAAATCCAAACCATCTATTCGCGTGTGGCTTCTGCCAAAGGCTTGACGGGTGTAGGTGGTGCTGCGGCAGTGGAAGAGGCCGCCGTAGATGCTCCATTATCAGGCGGTGGATCGATTGCCGCAGCTGGAGGGGCAGGGGTGGCGATCAATTTGAGCAGTAATAGCTTGGCGTCTAAAGAAGCAGCACTTCGCGCGCTAGGGGAAATTGCTGGGTTTTTCCGGCGCACCGAACCGCATAGCCCTGTTGCCTACCTACTAGACCGTGCGGTGACGTGGGCCAATATGCCGCTTGAACAGTGGCTGGCAGAAGTGGTGCGCGATGAAAGCACACTGTCGTCCATTCGCGACCGTGTTGGCCTGCCACCGAGCGAGTAACGGCAAGAAACATATCGAACGGCATATGCCCAAGTTTGGCCGTCCGTTGGATGTTGCTTCATTCGCCACCTTTCTAGACTCAATGCCACGTCCCAGAGCCCACTGCGTCATTGGCTCCGGTTTTAAGAATTGCACCATCCACGCGTTTGGGGATATCCATGGCCAAGAAAGAAAGCACTCAGCACAAGCTTGATCGCGTACGCGCCCCACGCGTGCAGCTTACCTACGATGTTGAAGTAGGTGACGCCATTGAGAAGAAAGAACTTCCGTTTGTTGCGGGCGTCGTGGGCAACTTTAGCGGCCAGCCAGCCGAACCACTTGGCAAGCTGAAAGATCGTAAGTTTGTGAATGTCGATAAAGATAATTACGACGACGTTCTAAAGGGCATGAAGCCCCGCGTGCAGATGCAGGTGGATAACAAGCTGGCGGAAGACGGTTCAAAGTTAGGTGTCGAGCTCACCTTCAGAAGTTTGGAAGACTTTTCACCAGAGCGCGTGGCCAACCAGATCGACCCACTCCGCAAATTGCTAGAGGCACGGCAGAAGCTGGCGGATCTCCGGAATAAAGCGGCAGGTAACGATAAGTTTGAAGACCTGCTCAACGAGGTGCTGCAAAACACCGACAAGATTGCGCAGCTGGGCAAGGAAGTTGGGCAGAAGTCAGACGAATAACGCGCTGATTAAACCCTTTACACCATTCGACTCGAAAGCGAGCAAGGAACATCATGTCCAATACAGAAACCCAAGCGGCCGTCGCCGCAACTGCAGAAGCCGCAGAAGGCGGCTTGCTTGATCAGATCCTTAGCCAAAGCAAAATTGCACGGTCTGATAGTGAGCGCAGCCGCGCGCGCGATCTCATTGCAGAACTGGTTGCGCAGGTGAGTGACGGTGCCATGACGGTCTCTGCCGACGCAATTGGCGCGCTGGATGCGCGTATTGCCGAGATCGATCGCGTGCTGTCTGAGCAGCTTTCCGAAGTGATGCACTCGCAAGAATTTCAGCAGCTTGAGGGCAGCTGGCGTGGCTTGAAGTATCTGGTGGATAACTCCGAGACCAGCACCAATCTTAAGATCAAAGTCTTTAACACCACCAAGAAAGAGCTGGTAAAAGACTTCAAGAGTGCTTCTGATTTTGATCAAAGCAGCCTGTTTAAGAAACTATACGAAGAAGAATACGGCACTTTTGGTGGCGCTCCGTTTGCAACGCTCATCGGCGATTTCGAGTTTGGTCGCCACCCGGAAGATATGTACCTTCTGGAAGAGATTTCCCATGTGTGCGCAGCGGCCCACGCGCCATTTTTAAGCGCGGCATCGCCGGAGCTGCTTGGTTTTGATGACTTTACCGAGCTCTCTGGTCCGCGCGATCTCGCCAAAATTTTCGATACCGTTGAATACGCCAAGTGGAAGAGCTTCCGCGCCTCAGAAGATGCGCGTTACGTTGGCCTCACCATGCCGCACGTATTAGGGCGCCTTCCGTATGGGCCGGATACGGAGCCGGTGGAGGCGTTCAATTTTGTTGAGCGAACCGATAGCGGGGACCATGGCAAATACCTATGGATGAATGCCGCCTACGCATTGGGTACCAAAGTAACCGATGCGTTTGCTAAGTACGGCTGGTGCGCGGCGATTCGCGGGGTGGAAGGCGGTGGTTTGGTGGAAGGTCTGCCTACCCATACCTTTGCCACCGACGATGGCGAGGTGGCACTGAAGTGCCCCACTGAAATCGCGATTACCGACCGCCGTGAAAAAGAATTGGCGGATCTTGGGTTGATCCCGCTGGTGCATTGCAAAGGCACCGACTACGCCGCGTTCTTCTCCACACAGTCCACGCAGAAGGCCAAGGAGTACAACACCGATGCGGCCAACGCCAATGCGCGCCTGTCTTCGCAGTTGCAATACATCTTTGCGGTTAGCCGGATTGCGCACTATTTGAAGTCGATGATGCGCGACAAGATCGGCAGCTTTGCTTCTAAGTCCAGTGTTGAGCTGTTCCTTAATAACTGGATTTCGCAATACGTGCTGCTGGACGACAACGCTTCGCAAGAAGCCAAAGCACAGTACCCGCTCCGCGAAGCGCGCATTGAAGTGGCCGAAGTGCCAGGTAAGCCGGGGGCTTATAAATCAGTTGCGTTCTTGCGCCCGCATTACCAATTGGATGAATTGAGCGTCTCACTGCGCCTCGTCGCAGAGCTGCCCAAGTCCGCACGCTAATTTTCTTTCCTATCCAAACCTTGAGGAGATACTCAAATGGCTTCCGATTATTTGCTTGAACTCGACGGTATCAAGGGCGAGTCGCTGGACGAAAAACACAAGGACAAGATCGAAATTGATTCGTTCTCGTGGGGTGTCTCTAATGCCGGCAATATGGGGCGCGGCGGTGGCGGCGGGACGGGCAAGGCGGACTTTCACGACATTCAATTCGTGAAGCAAACCGATAAGTCCAGCGCTTTGTTGGTCAAGGCGGCCGCGACGGGCGATCACATCAAAAAAGCGGTTCTCACCGCACGCAAGGCCGGAGGTAAGGCTGGGCAGGTGGAATACTTCAAAATCACCTTGGAAGATGTGATGGTGAGCTCGTTCACCACGGGTGGCAATGCGGGTAGCTCATCTATTCCTGTGGATAATTTCAGCTTGAACTACACCAAGATGAAATACGAATACATGCCACAGAAGGCCGACGGCAGCCTGGAAGGCGCCATCGTGGCCCAGTACGACCGCGCGCTGAACAAGGCCACCTGATCTGTGTGCGCACTGCGCGGCCCGTCGTACTGGCTACGGCGGGCCGTTTCTGTTTTTGATGGCTTCTTGGTGATTAGCCGCAGGCGAGGTTGATATGCGTGGGTTGATGGATCGACTGGTCAATACGCCGCTACCGGAGGATACGGGGCGACGGATGTCGATCGTTGATCTGCGTAACAGTGTGTCACGCGACCTTGAGAACCTGCTCAATACGCGCTCAGAAGGGGCGCGCACCATTCCAGAGACCTATAAAGAATGCAGGGCGTCGTCGTTGACGTTTGGCATTCTTGATTTTTCTGCCTATAGCCTACTGAGCCCGCATGATCGCGACCGCATTCGGCGCTCACTAGAGCAGGCAATTGGGCTTCATGAGCCACGGCTCACACGCGTGCGGGTCACGCTAGAGCCGCAGAATGAGCTGGACCGTGCGCTGCGCTTTCGCGTGGATGCACTGATGGATCTTGGTGACGATAACGAAAAAGTGCAGTTCGACGCAGTGCTACAGCTCAATACGCAGACTTATATGGTGCGCTAACCTGCCGGTTAACCGCCCTGTTTGGCGCGGCTGTTGAGCACAGCGGCCAGCATGGCTTCACGCAAGCGCTGCGGTGCGACGGGTTTGAACAGTATCGGAATATGCAGGTGAGCCAGCTCGTTGATTTGATCTTGGCGAGTTTCTCCTGTGACAAGCAAACGCGCAAAGCTAGGGGCTTCTGGCGGCTCGCCGTAATGCTGCGCGATGGCGCGCAGTACGTCCGGGCCACGGACATTGTTTTCTAGCTGCAGATCACTGAGCACAAGGTCGGGAGGCGAGGCCCAGCGTGGCAGGCGCTCTAGGGCTTGAGCTTGATCAGATGCGGTTTGCACGTCGCAGCCCCATTCTTTTAATAAGGTGCGCAGGCCTTCGCGGATCACCGGATCATCGTCTATGGCAAGTACACGCAAGCCGCTGATATCAAGCGGCGTGTCGTTATTTTCGCTGGCTTCGGCTGCAGTATTTTGACAGCGCGGCAGGGTGACAGAAATTCGTGTGCCACGCCCCACGCGTGAGGCCAGGCTAATACTGCTGCCGGTGAGCGCGGCAAGCTTGTGCACCGTGGCAAGCCCAAGACCTAGACCGCGTTTGTGTTCACCCGCGCGCTGCTGGGGCGGTTTGACCTGGAAAAATTCTTCGAAAACACGCTGTTGGTGTTCGGGCGCGATGCCGCAGCCTGTATCCCAAACGTCAATCCGTACACGCCCGTCCTTTTGATAGCGTGCGCCAATTAGAACGCCGCCTTCGTCGGTATAGCGCAGGGCATTACTGACAAGATTATTGAGAATGCGTGCCAGCATGGTTCTGTCGCAATGCACGCAGACATCCGTTTTGCGCAAGATCAGGCGCAGCCCACGTGCTTCGGCCAGCATACGGAAATTGCGGCTCACTTCTTCAAATACGTGGTCGAGCACGACGCGCGCGGGCGTGGCGTGCATGCTGCCGGATTCAAGGCGCGAGAGGTCTAATAATTCGGAAAAAAGTTGATCGAGCGAAGCCACGCACTCTTCAATGTGTAGAATGCGCGCCACTTTGTCGGGGTCGGTTTCACCGGCGCGCAGTGTGGAAGAAAACAGTGTGAGTGCGTAGAGCGGCTGGCGAAGGTCGTGGCTGGCGGCAGCCAATAACCGCGAACGCGCAAGGTTTGCGGCCTCAAGCTTGGCGTTTTTATCGGCCAGCTCGATGGTGGTGCGGCCCAGTTCGCTTTGCATTCGGTTGCGCGTTGCGGTGAGCTGTTCTGAAGCCTGATTGATGCCACGCTGCAGGCGGTCGATGGCACGGTCTTCATGGCCTGCCTGAAGTTCGACCGCGGCCCCTTGGCCAAGCTGTTCCACGGCGCGGGTGATATCGGCCAGTGGCCGTACTACTTGCACTGCAATTTCCCAACTGCTTTTAATGGCAAAGCCCAGTGCAATCAGCATCACAAGACTTGCGCCCCATAAAGCGGTATCTAAGTGCTCGGTATTGGCAAACCACCACGTCACTGCAATGAGCAGCCCGTAGGCGAGCACAACCGCGCTGGCGATAGGGGCAACAACCTTCAGCAGCCAGCGCCGGAAGAGGGGGCTGTCTTTTTGAAGCTGGGTGGTGGGTGTTGGATTGGGCCGCATACGTCAACTCTGCGATGACTTGGGCGAAACTTGCAACATACCGCGCGCAGGCACAAAAAAACCGCCTATTGGCGGTTTAATCGCAAATCGTACGATTTGATTGGTCGGGGAGACAGGATTCGAACCTGCGACCTCTACGTCCCGAACGTAGCGCTCTACCAGACTGAGCTACACCCCGACTGAGCCGTGCATTTTAGAGGGATGCAGGCGTTACAGCAAGGGGGTAGCCCGGTTGAAATGCAATTTCAACGAATTTTGTGCGTCAAACCGCAATATCAATCTGTTGTAGGGTGCCCATTCCGCCGTCTTCGCGCAGGTAGATGCCAGAGCTGCGGATCGCCCCTTGCAGCGCGTTGTGGTTGTCTTTTAGCGCAAATGGGGTGTCGGTATTGCCCAGATACAGGGCGCCCACACCAAGCTTGAGCAGCCCAATTAACTGCTCTTTACCCGATTCGTCGCGCGTCCAAACGCGTAGATGGCTAAAAATGGCGTCTTTTTCGTCAATCCAGCCGTTACCGTCTTCATCATGCTGCGCTAGGTCGGCAAAGCCGTTGCCGCTTTGCGCGCCAAACAGTTCGCGGCCGTTGTTGATCTTGCCGTCGCCATTGTGATCCAGCGCCAAAAAGCCGCTGCCTGGGGCAACAAAGCGCATGTCGTCGCTCTGGCCGTCGGCGTCGAGGTCAAATTTGAACGTGGTCTGGGTGAGCTGCGCCGCATTGCCGTTGAAGTTGATCACCAAGGGGTCTCTCAGCTTGGCGTCACCCGCCTCTACGGTAAGACTACTGCGGCTTGCGTATGCGCGGCTCATATTGAGTTCGAGGTTGAGCTCGATCTCTTTTCCATCTGCCGTGCGCACGATGCCTTTGGCGGTAAATTGCGTGGTTTCGCTTTCTTGGTGTACTTCTTCGGCGTGATAGCGCACGCCCCAGCCCACGCGGCCATTGCCTTGGCTGCGGCTGGCCTGCTGTTCTTCCGCTGCGGTGGCCAGTTCCGGTGGGGGGGTGGTGGTGTCTGGGGAGGTCAGCTCGTCGGCGCTAAATACTTGAATGCTGCGGCCGGTAAACTGTTCAACAAGCAGGCGCAGCATCGTCATTCTAAGCTCGCCCACGTTTTCCACAGTGGCGTCGGCGGGTTTAGCGGCGGCCGTGGCATCCACCCCTGGGGAGGGGGTATTGGAGGTGGATGTCAGGCCTGAAAACAGTTCTGGTAATGATTCGCTGGCTTCTTGGCTGAGGGTGAGCCAGTCGCTGCTGGCCCCCATGCGCAGCTGCTCGCTGGAGGATGTTAGTTTTAGCTGTTGACGGCCATCCTTGGTGTCTTTCCACGCGGTCAGCGACTCTTCACGGCGCTGGTATTCCAAATAGGCGTGGCTGCTGGAAAGCTGGAGATTCGAGCCGGAAATAATCATGGGGGCACCGCACTAAAGACGACCTCAGAGTCGTTAGCGGCTGCGCTGCAGAAAACTTTAGCGGCCTGTCGCAGTCTTTGCGACGCGCACTGTCTAAGATGGGGTTCCCCTAAAGGCTTCTCTTTTTGACGCATGGCTAAAACAACGAATAAACCACGCACGGCTTTTGTCTGCAGCGAGTGTGGCGCGGATTACGCCAAATGGCAGGGGCAGTGCGAGGCCTGCGGGGCGTGGAATACGCTATCGCAGATCGTGTTAGAGCCCGTCACGGCCACAGCTTCGCCCGCTGCACGCCGCAGCGGCTGGGCGGGTAAGGTGGACGCGCCGAAGATCACTGCCTTGGCCGATGTGCAGGTGGACGAGCGCGCGCGCGCCAGCACCGGCATTGGCGAATTTGATCGCGTGCTGGGCGGCGGCTTGGCGGAAGGCGCGGTGGTGCTGGTGGGCGGTGATCCGGGCATCGGCAAGTCCACATTACTGCTGCAGGCTTTGGCGAAAATGGCGCACAGCTTGCCGGGGCTGTATGTCACGGGTGAAGAATCTTTGGCGCAGGTTGCAGGGCGTGCACAGCGCTTGGGGCTACCGCTGGAGGGGTTGCAGGCGTTGGCCGAAACCTGTGTAGAACGCATTTTGGAGCATGCGATTTCTGCGCGGCCGAGGCTACTGATTGCAGACTCCATTCAAACGCTTTGGACAGAAACCCTAACCGCAGCGCCAGGTTCGGTGTCGCAAGTGCGTGAGAGCGCCGCGAGGCTGGTGCGTTATGCCAAAGAAACTGGCACTGCGGTGTTTTTGATCGGTCATGTCACCAAGGAGGGCGGCATTGCCGGGCCGCGCGTGCTGGAGCATATGGTGGACGCTGTGCTGTATTTTGAAGGCGATTCGGGCAGCCGTTTTCGCGTGCTGCGCGCGTTCAAAAATCGCTTCGGTGCGGCTAATGAACTGGGCGTGTTTGCGATGTCCGATGGCGGCTTGCGCGAGGTGTCGAACCCTTCGGCCATTTTTCTTTCCGGTAGCGGCCGCCCGCAGCCGGGGAGCTGCGTAATGGTGACGCGGGAAGGCACGCGCCCTCTGCTGGTGGAGGTGCAAGCCTTGGTGGACGCCTCGCCGCTGTCCAACCCTCGACGCGTGGTGGTGGGGCTAGAAGGTAATCGCTTGGCTATGCTGCTGGCGGTGCTGCACCGTCACGGTGGGGTGATGGTGGGCGATCAAGATGTGTTCGTGAATGTGGTGGGTGGTATTCGCGTGCAGGAAACCGCCGCTGATTTGCCGGTGTTGTTGGCGGTGTTGTCGTCGCTGCGCGATACGCCGCTGCCCGAGAAAACCATCGCCTTTGGTGAAGTGGGGCTATCGGGCGAAATTCGCCCGGTACCCAATGGCGAAGAACGTCTGAAAGAGGCCGCAACACACGGTTTTAAGCGTGCCATCGTGGCAAAGGCCAATGCGCCGAAAAGTGGCAGCTACAAAGGCATGGAGGTTGTGGGGGTAGAACGCCTAGCCGATGCGCTAGAGCAGGCGTGAGCCTGCCCTAGCGGTGCCACTTTCTTAGCGCAGGTAGGCCGGCGGTGGTGGAAAGCCGGTGCACGCACCGGTAGAGGCCGAACTCACCGATGCGGCAAACTTTGCCAGTGCGCCTGAGGTGGGCGGTGGGTTGACCGGGCGCCACTCGTTGCTGCGGCTGGCGAGATCTGCCGTGGTGGAAATGGTGCGTGCTTCCACGTCGATGGTGATCGCATCGCCTGTGCGCAGGCGGCCAATGGGGCCATCCAGCGCGGCTTCCGGGCAGATATGGCCAATCATGAAGCCGTAAGTGGCGCCGGAGAAACGGCCGTCGGTAATCAGCGCCACGTCGCCGCCCAGCCCTTGGCCAATAAGCGCAGCGGTAACCGCGAGCATTTCGCGCATCCCTGGCCCACCCACTGGCCCTTCACCACGGATCACCACCACGTCACCCGCCACGATTTCGCGGCGCTGCACGGCGGCAAATGCCGCGTCTTCGCCATCAAACACGCGCGCGGTGCCAGAAAATTGCAGCGCGCTATGCCCAGCAAGTTTCACCACGCAGCCTTCAGGTGCAATGTTGCCGTAGATGATGCCGTAGCCGCCACGTGCCTTTACCGGAGTATCAACATTCAAAATAACCTGCTGGCCGTTGGTTTCTTCAGCCTTAGCAAATTCTTCAAACAGGGTTTTGCCGCTTACTGTGGGCTGATCCACAATCAACCCCGCCTGTTGCAAACGCTGCCCGAGCAGGCGCGAGCCACCGGCGGTGTACATATCTGGAGCCATGAAGCGGCCGCCGGGTTTCATGTCGGCAATCACCGGCGTGCGGCGGCTGATCGCGTCGAACTCGTCCAGCGAAAATTCAACACCCGCCTCACGCGCAATCGCCACTAAATGCAGCACGGTATTGGTAGAGCCAGCGGTGGAGGTGGCGGCTACAGCGGCGTTGCGAATGGCGTCAGAAGTGAGGAAAGAGCGCGCGGAAATATTGTCGCGTACTAACTCCATCACGCGCACGCCGCACGCATGGGCGGCTTCGCGCTTCTTCGGGTCGGGCGCGGGAATATCGTTCATGCCCACCGGGGCGAGGCCTAAAAACGTGGTGGCGAGCGCCATCGTATTGGCGGTGAATTGGCCGCCACAAGCGCCTTCGCACTTACAGGCTTCGGTTTCCACCTGCTTAAGTTCTTCGGCGTCGATCAAGCCCGCCGCGTGTGCGCCCACGGCTTCAAATACGTCTTGAATGGTGATGTCTTTGCCCTTGTGCTGGCCCGGCAAGATGCTGCCGCCGTAGAGCATCAGCCCCGGTAGGTCGAGGCGGGCCAGAGCCATGGCGGCGGCAGGGATGGTTTTATCGCATCCGCACAGCACCACCACGCCGTCGAGGCAATGGCCTTTCACCGCAAGCTCGATCGAATCGGCGATCAAATCGCGCGAGGGCAGCGAGGCGCACATGCCAGGGCTACCCATCGCGATGCCGTCGGTTACGGCGATGGTATTGAATTCAAAAGCGGTGCCGCCATTGGCCTGAACCCCGGCGCGCACATGCTGCGCTAGCTCGCGCAGGTTAAGGTTGCACGGAGATACATCCGTCCATGTATGCACGATAGCGATCATGGGCTTGGCAATCGCGGCATCATCAAGGCCGGTGGCGCGCAGCATGGCGCGGGCCGGGGCGTGAACGGGGCCGGATTTGATGGCATCGCTTTTCATCGTGGCATGTACTCCGTGAGTGTCTGAAGTGGCTAAGGAAGGGGCAAAAGAAAACCCCGCACGGGAGGCCCGGTGCGGGGTTTCGGAGGTCGGGATGTTTAGTTCATCTGGCTCGACGCACCGCTCCGCACTGGCAGGGACTAATAAGTACCAGCTGAATAAGGAGGGTGTGAGCGGTAAGAGACTTCATCCTGTCGATGCTGTGGTGCAGCAAAGGAAATGTCAAGAGGGGGCGTGAAATTAGTGCCCACCGCCTCCCGGTGGCCCGGCTTTCGCGCCAAATGGCGGTTTGGCCACCCAAATAAACGCGATGACACAAATAAAGATGATGCCGAGCAAATAGAAAATTTCGTTGAAGCTGATCTGCGAGGCTTGGTTGGAAATCATGCGCTCTACAACAGCCGCGCCGCGCTGTATATCGCCCCCGCCATATTGCGCCACTTGCTGCATGGTGTTGGGATCAAGCGTTGAAACGTGCTCGGTGAGCTGGGCATGATGCGTGGCACCGCGTGCGCTCCACGCGTAGGTGGTGAGCGAGGCCGAGAAGCTGCCGCCCAGCGTACGCAGAAAGGTCATTAGCCCCGAACCTGCAGCGATTTCGTGCTGGGCAAGGTCGGAAAGCAGAATCTGCAGTACCGGCATGAAGAACAGTGCAACGCCCAAGCCTTGGAACAACTGCACCATTGCGACATGGGTGAAATCTACGTCGAGGTTGAACCCCGCGCGCATAAAGCTGGTGAAGGACATCGCAATAAACGCGAAGCTGGCGAGCATGCGCAAATCAAAACGATTGGCGTATTTGCCCACAAAAGGCGTGAGTAAAATCGGCAAGATGCCAATGGGCGCCGTAGCAAAGCCTGCCCAGATAGCGGTGTAGCCAAGGTCGTACTGCAACCATAGCGGCACCAAAATACCCACGCTGAAAAACGCGCCGTAGGCCAGCACCATGGCGAGCGTACCCGCGGCAAAATTGCGGTGGCGAAATAGGCGCAAATCAACAATTGGGTCGTCGTCGGTTAGTTCCCAAATGATGAATACAGCCAAGCCAATCACCGCCAGGATGGCCAAGATCACGATCTTGGTGGAAGAAAACCAGTCTTCATCATTGCCAAGGTCCAGCAAGATTTGCAGTGCGCCCACACCCAGTACAAGGGTGAGCAGGCCCACATAGTCCATCTTCGGTGTATCGGTTTTTTCTGGACGCCCTTTGAGCTGCGCGCCCACCACGGTACTGGCAAAAATACCGATGGGAATATTGATGAAGAAAATCCATTCCCAGCTGTAGTTATCGGTAATCCAGCCGCCCAAGATCGGGCCTGCAATGGGTGCAACCACAGTCACCATCGCCAGCAGCGCGAGTGCGTGCCCGCGTTTAGCAGGTGGGTAGATGGATAGCAGCAGCGCCTGCGTAACGGGGTACATAGGGCCAGCAAGCAAGCCCTGCAGGGCGCGCGCCATCACCAATAAGCCCATGCTGTGCGCAAGCCCGCATAGGAACGAGGCAAACACGAACCCCAGCGTTGACCACATAAACAGCTTGCGTTCGCCGAAGCGGCGCGCCAGCCATCCGGTGAGTGGTAGCGCAATGGCGGTACTCACGGCGAACGAGGTAATCACCCAGGTGGCTTGATTGGCACTGCCGCCTAAGTTGCCGGAAATGGTGGCAAGCGACACATTGGCGATGGTGGTATCGAGCACCTGCATGAAGCTAGCCAGCGCCAACCCAAGCGTTGTGAGCGCAACACTGGGCGGGCGGAAATCAGCCAGTGTAGGTGTCCCCGCCTCTGGCCCCGGCGGCAGCCCGGCCGCGCCTTCTTCTTGTGCAATCGTGGTCATGCGGGCGAAGCCGTTAGGAAGCCTTCAGGCCGGGGAGGTTTTTTTCAACGATGGATTCGATCAGTACGTCGGCATCGTGCAACTGCTTGGCATAGGCCTCGGTGCTGAGTACGGGCTTATTGTTGGGGGCTTCTGGAAGCACGCGGCCACTTTGGTCACGCACATTGACCACCACCGCCATACTCATGCCAAGCCGTAGCGGGTGTTCAATCAGCTGCTTGCGGTCTAGCTCGATGCGCACCGGCACGCGCTGCACGATCTTGATCCAGTTGCCGCTGGCGTTTTGTGCAGGCAGCAGCGCAAACGCACTGCCCGTGCCAAGGCCCAAGCTTGCAAGTTTGCCGGTGTATTCCACGTCATCGCCGTACACGTCAGCGGTGAGTGTCACAGGCTGGCCGAGGCGCATATTGTGCAACTGGGTTTCTTTGAAATTAGCGTCCACCCACACGCTATGCAGCGGCACCACGGCCATCAACGGAGCACCCGGTTGAATGCGTTCGCCTAATTGCACACTGCGTTTGGCTACGTAGCCGTCGATAGGGGCCACCACGGCAGCGCGCTGCAGGTTCAAATAGGCCTGACGTAGCTGCGCAGCAGCGGCTTGCACCTGCGGCTGGCTGGCCACGGTGGTGGCATCGATCAAAGCGCGGCTGCGTGAAAGTTGCCCGTGTGATGCGGAAAGCGCGGCTTCGGCGGCTTGTAGCTGGGCTTGTGCGTGCGCTAATTCTTCAGAAGAAACAGCTCCACTGGCCACCAACCCGCGACGGCGCTCCACGTCTTCGCGCGCCTGCTTTAGTGCCACTTCGCGCGCAGCAATATCGGCTTGCGCAGTATCAACACTGCTAAACAGGCCGCGTACTTGGCGCACGGTTGCAGCAAGATTGGCCTCGGCTTGTTCCAATGCCACCTTGGCATCATTGGGGTCAAGTTGAACGAGCACTTGCCCTGCTTGTACACGCATACCGTCGTCGGCATTGATGGCAACCACTGTACCCGGTGTTTGCGCGGTGATATTGACGACATCGCCTTGAATGTAGGCATCGTCCGTGACCTGCTGCCAGCGTGCCACCAATAGGTAGTAAGCAGACCAGCCTGCACCGACGATCAGGGCGATCAGGAGCAGAATCAACAGCGCACGGCGGCGTTTGCCAGTGGGCTTCAGCGCGGTTTGCGAAGGCGGCAGTGGGGCCGCATTGCCGGCAGAGTGTTTAGGTGTGGTTTCAGTGGTCATGGCGGTATTCGTTAGAAGCGGTGGCGGTTGGGGCGCTTACGGCGGTGCCGCCGCCTAACGCCTGCTCAAGTTGAATGCTGGCGCTGCGGCGTACAGCGTGCAGGGTGCTTAGCTGGTGTTCGAGTTGTAGCAGCGGCTTTTGCGCATTGAGAAGATCAAGTCGCGTTGCGAGGCCCGCGCGCTGGCGCTGCTCGACCTGCGTATAGGCCTTGTGGGCCGTGTCATAGGCTTGCTTGGCGTTGCCAATTTGCGCGTCCAACGCATGCGCCGATTGCACTGCGTCGGTTACTTCGCGAATGGCCGATAGTAGTGTTTGGTTGTAACTGGCCACGGCGAGGTCGTAATCGGCTTGGCTGCTGCGCAGCTGCTGCTTCAATAAACCGCCTTCAAAAATGGGTAGGCTGAGCGCGGGGCCGCCGCTAAGTAGCAGGGCCTTACTATCGAAGAGTTCGTTGAGGTGGCCTGAAGCTAGCCCCACAAGCGCAGAGAGGTTGATGCTGGGGTAGAACGCTGCCTTGCTCGCGTAAACACCGCGCTGCGCGGCTTCCACGCGCCAACGGGCGGCCACGATATCGGGGCGTCGTGCCAACAGGCCGCTGGGGAGATCGGAAGGGATCACCAGCGCCGGGGTTTGTAGTTGCGGGCGGGTAATGCTCGCACCACGGTCGGGGCCAGCGCCCAGAAGTGCGGCCAGCGCATTTTGTAACTGCTGAATTTGATGCTCGGCGGCCTGTGTTTGCTGGCGTGCCAGCGCAGCGGTGCTTTGATTTTGATGAAGTGCAATGCCGTTATCGAGACCCGCTTTGATGCGTTGCTGGTTAAGGGCCACCAAGGCTTCGCTGCGGGTGGTTTCGGCTTTTGCGGTATCCAGCGCATCAAACGCCTGTGCCAGTGCGCCGTAGGTCAGCGCGATATTGCTGGTCAGCGCGAGCCGCGCCGCCTGTGCATCCACTTCGCTGGCACGGGCGTTGCCCACGGCCGCCTGCCATTTATTGCGCGAAACGCCCCAAAAATCCGGGTTCCACGCGAGCTTCAGCATCAGCACATCGGCAAGATTGAAGTGCCCGCCGATCTCATCGCCTGCCAACGTTTCGGGAAGCTGCATGCCCGCGAGCTGTGCGCTGGCTCCCACGGAGGGTTTGCGCACCGCGTCGGCCACGCCCGCCTGCGCCAAGGCTTTGCGGGTACGCGCGTCGGCGGCTTCAATGGAAGGCGCATTTGCCAGCGCTTCTTGCATCAGCGCATCGAGCTGCGGGTCGGCAAACGCGGCCCACCACTGCTCGGTAGGCCAAGCAGCGTCGGACACCTGTGTGCCTATCAGCGATTGGCTTGCGTGCAGATCGGCCATCGCGCGCGGCGTGTTATGTGCGGTAAGGCCGTCGCCTGTGGCACAGCCACCAAGCAGCGCTGCGGCCAGCGCAAGGGTGAGAGGAAGGCGTTGAGACATGGGTTATTCCGAAGAGGTCAAGTTGTCGCGCACCTGTTCCAGCAGGCGTGTGAGTTGAATGCGTGTGGCCTCGTCCATCCCGTGGAGCGCGCATTCGCGCACGCGCTGGCCGCACTGTTCGATATCACTCCAAATTGCTTTGCCAGCGGGGGTGAGGTGGATATTCAGCGCACGCCGATCATTTGGATCGGTACGGCGCTCCAGCAGGCCGCGTGCTTCCAGTTTGTCGAGCAACCGGGTCATCGCACCGGGGTTCAAATAAGCCAGGCGCGCTAAGTCGGTTACGCCCGCGCTACTGGTGGCGAGATATTTCAGCGTGATGAACTGGCTGAAGTTCAGGTCGTGCCCAGCGGCTGCCAGCTCTTTTTCCATCCGCGCCCACATCGCGTCGCGGGTTTGTCGAAACAGTAGGCCGAGCGCGGAACCACTGCGCGCGGCATCGGGGGGCGTTGGGGTATTCATGGCGCAAAAGTGTGCGCGCATGAAAATTACTTGTCAATGCAACTATTGCACTGGCAAGTTATTATTAGGCGGAACGATGCAGGATCAATTCCAAAACGAATTTGCTGCCAAAAAAGGCCAACACCAGCAGGATGAGCGCTGCCAGCGTCCAGCGCACCGCTTTGGTGCCGCGCCAGCCGCGCAGGTGGCGGCCGAGCAATAGCCCACCGAACACCAGCCACGACAGCACGCTGAGCACGGTTTTGTGCACCAAATGCTGGGCGAAGAGATCATCTACAAACAGTACGCCGGTGAGCAGGGTGGCGGTAAGCAGCGCAAACCCCACCGCAATGCTGCGAAAGAGCAGAGCTTCCAGTTCGGTCAGTGGCGGCAGAGCGCGCAGCCAGAGGTGGAAGGTGCGACGGCGCAGAGCGCGCTCCTGCAACCATAAAAACACCGCAAGGACAGCGGATAGGGCAAGCGTGGCGTTGGCGAGTAGAGCAAGCCATGCGTGTAACAGCAGGCGCCAGTCTAAAGGTTCGGGTAGCGTGCTATGCCCATACAGGGCGTAACTAAGTAGAAGGAGCGCTGCGAGTGGAAACACCACCACGCCCAGCGCCTGCATGCGGCCTGCGCTTGCAGCCAATAGGGTGAGCAGCGCCATACCCAGCCCCACCAGTGAAAGCGCGGCAAAGAAATGCAGGTCGGTGGCACCTGTTTGTCGCCAGGCCAGCCAGTGCACACTGGCGTGCAGCAACACGGCGGGGATGGCCAGAAACAGCGGCGCACGCGGTAGCGTGGTGCGCTCGGTGCGCGCAGCAAGGCCTAGCCATATGGCGCTGCCGAAGTAGAGAACGATGGCGGTCATTGCAGGGAGCATGCGCAAAGTTTCGCATAACGCGAGGAAAAGAGCGTCTGCCGCTATACTTACCGATCTCAATTTTTACAGCAGCAAGGGTGCGCCCGCGTGTTTGAATCCTTAACCCAGCGCCTGTCCGGCACCATCGAGCGCCTGCGTGGCCGCGGTCGCCTGACCGAATCCAATATCAGTGAAGCCGTGCGCGAGGTGCGCATCGCCCTGCTGGAAGCCGATGTGGCCCTGCCGGTGGTGCAGGCGCTAATCCAGCGCATCAAGGTGCGCGCGGTGGGCCAAGAAGTGATGCGCTCGCTCAGCCCCGGCCAAGTGCTGGTGAAGATCGTGCGCGACGAACTGGCGCTGGTAATGGGCGCGCAGGCTTCCGATCTGAACCTCAACGTGCCTGCTCCGGCTGTTATTTTGATGGCCGGCCTGCAAGGTGCCGGTAAGACCACCACCGTTGGCAAGCTCGCCAAGCACCTGAAAGAAAAACGCAAGAAGAAGGTGATGGTGGTGTCCGCCGACGTTTACCGCCCGGCCGCCATCGAGCAGCTGCAGACGCTGGCAGGGCAGGTCGGTGCGATTTTCTTCCCGTCCGATGCGTCGCAAAAGCCCGAAGCGATTGTGAAGGCCGCCATTGACGAGGCGAAGAAAACTTTTGCCGACGTGCTGATCGTCGATACCGCCGGCCGCACCAGCATTGACGATGCGATGATGGCCGAGATCAAGGCCCTGCACGGCGCGGTCAATCCGGTTGAAACCCTGTTCGTGGTCGATTCGATGACCGGCCAAGACGCCGCCGTCACCGCCAAGCACTTCGGCGAGGCGCTGCCGCTGACCGGCGTGGTGCTGACCAAAACCGATGGCGACGCCCGTGGCGGTGCGGCGCTTTCCGTGCGCTATATCACCGGCAAGCCGATCAAGTTCGTCGGCGTTGGTGAAAAGCCCGATGGGTTGGATGTGTTCCACCCCGACCGCGCCGCCGGCCGCATCCTCGACATGGGCGACGTGCTGTCGCTGGTCGAGCAGGTCGAATCCCAAGTGGATAAAGACAAGGCGCAAAAGCTCGCCGAGAAGGTCGCCAAGGGCAAGAAGTTCGACCTCAACGACATGCGCGACCAACTCGAGCAGATGCAGAACATGGGTGGCCTGCACGGCCTGATGGACAAGCTGCCGGGCATGGGGCAATTGCCGGAATCGGTGAAGCAGCAAGTCACCGGCAAGGAAGTGCCGCGCATGATCGCGGTCATCAATTCGATGACCAAGAAAGAGCGCCGCAACCCCGACCTCTTGAACGGCTCGCGCCGCGCCCGCGTGGCGCGTGGTTCCGGCCTGACCCCAGCCGACGTCAACAAGGTGCTGAAGCAATACCAGCAGATGGAAAAAATGATGGGCAAGCTGGGGCGTGGCGGCATGAAAGGCATGATGCGTGGCCTGTCCGGAATGATGGGCGGGCGCGGCGGCATGCCGTTTCGCTAAACCGTGGTGGATAAGGCGCACCACTTCCAGGCACTGCACCACACCGGGCAGCCCCTACTGCTGCCCAATGCGTGGGATGCGGGCAGCGCAGCGGTCTTTGCCAGCCTTGGTTATACCGCCATCGCCACCACCAGTGGTGGCGTGGCGTGGTCGCTGGGCTATGCCGATGGCGAGCAATTACCGCTTGCCGAGTTGCTGGCTGCGGTACGGCGCATGGTGCGGGTCACGGCGCTGCCGGTGACGGTCGATTTTGAAGCAGGCTTCGGTGCCACGCCGCAGGACGTGAGTGAGAGTGTGCGCGCACTGCTGGATACCGGCGCGGTGGGGTTGAATCTTGAAGACGGTATCGCGCACGCAACACTGCGGCCGCTCAAAGAGGCGGCAGGGCGCATTGCGGCTGCGCGCCAAGCGGCAGATGCGGCCGGTGTTCCCGCGTTTATCAATGCGCGCGTGGACGGCTGGATTGTTGGTGGAGCGAGCGCCGAGGCGATCTATGCCGATGCCGTGCAGCGCGCAAACGCATATTTAGAAGCAGGCGCCAATGGTATCTACCCCATTGCGCTCAGCGATCCGGACACGATTGCGCGGTTCTGCAAGGATGTAGCCGCCCCGGTGAATATCGGTGCGCGTGCTGGGCTGCCGAACTTAGCGGAACTGGGCAAACTTGGTGTGGCGCGGGTAAGTACAGCTACGCGGCTGTCGATGGTGGCGCTTTCTGCCGCACGCGATGTGGCGCAGAGACTACGTGAAAACGGGAATTTTGACGCTCTTGACGCGGCCTTCGGCTACGACGCGCTACAACAGCTGTTTCCAAATCACTAAAGACCGAAAGGAGGTCTTATGTCACAGCGTTTGGCGTATCAAACCGCTTCACCGGAAGCATTCAAGGCGATGCTGCAGCTTGAGCAGCAGATTCACCATTTAGGGCTGGAAGAAAGTCTGCTAGAGCTGGTGAAGTCGCGCGCTTCGCAAATCAACGGCTGCGCTTGGTGCCTTGAAATGCACACCAAAGACGCGCGTGCGCAGGGCGAAACCGAGCAGCGTCTGTACCTGCTCGCCGCGTGGCGCGATGCCCATTGCTACACCCCAAAAGAACGCGCCGCGCTGGCGTGGACCGAAGAAGTTACGCGCGTGGCAAACACGCAAGACGTGTCAAATGCGACCTATGAAGAAGCGCGCAAATACTTCGACGAAAAAGAGCTGGTGAACCTGACCTTGGCGATTATCGCGATTAACGGCTGGAACCGTTTCAATATCGCATTTCGCACCACAGTGAAGGATTATGTGAGCCCGCACCGGGCGAAGTAATTTGTAAAGTTAGCTGGGATTTGGCGTTGCCGCCAAAATCCCGCTATACTTAGCGGCTTACCCGGCCATCCCGGCCGCTGGGCAACACAGAGATAAAGCAATGGTCAAGATTCGCCTTACCCGTGGCGGCGCCAAGAAGCGTCCTTTCTACCACATCATCGTCACCGACAGCCGCAGCGCCCGTGAAGGTCGCAATATCGAGCGCGTGGGTTTCTACAACCCGGTGGCACAGGGTCAGGAAAAGCGCGTTGAGCTGAACCTTGAGCGCATGAAGTTCTGGGTGGACAACGGCGCACAGCTGACCGAGAAAGTGGCCGACCTGTACAAGGTTGCCAACAAGGCAGCCGCCTAATTTCCTCGCGCCGCTTCGGCGGCGCATGGAGCAAAGCATATGAGCGCACCGGCAACAGGCCAGCGGATGCTTACCGTAGGCCGGTTGCACGGTGCGTTCGGCGTTCGTGGGGAAGTAAAGCTAGAAAGCTTTACCGACCCAGAAAAAACCATTGCCCGCTATCAGCCGTGGACGCTGCGCGATGCGCGTGGCAATACCCGTCTGGTTGAAGGGGTTAAAGTGCGGGCGGGCGCGAAAGGCTTGATCGCCACGTTGCCTGAGGTCAACGACCGCGACGCCGCCGATGCGCTGCGCGGAGTAGAGATACAAGTACCGCGTTCGGCGCTGCCGCCGCCGGCTCCGGGTGAGTATTACTGGGTCGATCTTGAAGGCCTGCACGTGGTGAATACCGAAGGCGCAGACTTTGGTCGCGTGGCCTATCTGTTTAATAACGGCGCGAACGATGTGCTGGTAGCGCAGGGCGAGCGTGAGCGCATGATCCCGTTTGTGCAGCCCAGCTACATATGTAGCGTGGATTTCGAAAGTGGCCTTGTCACCGTTGATTGGGACGCGGACTTCTAAGGCGGCATGATGCGCTTTGACATCATTAGCCTGTTTCCAGAATTTGTAATGCAAATGGCCTCGCACGGCGTGGTTGGGCGTGCCAGCGAGCGCGGTCTGCTGTCGATCCACGGCTGGAACCCGCGTGATTATGCTGAAGGCAATTACCGCCGTGTGGACGACCGCCCGTTTGGTGGCGGCCCTGGTATGGTGATGCTGATCGAGCCATTGCAAGCAACACTGCGCGCCATGCGTGAAGCCGATAATGCGCCCGCGCATGTGGTGTATCTAAGCCCGCAAGGCACGCCGCTGACCCAAGCTAAAGCCCGTGAATTGGCAGGCATGCCGCGTATTGCCTTGCTCTGTGGCCGCTACGAGGGTGTGGACGAGCGCTTGCTGCAGGCCGAAGTGGATGAAGAAATTTCCATTGGCGATTATGTGCTGTCTGGCGGAGAGCTCGCAGCTGCGGTTGTGATTGATGCGGTGGCGCGGTTACAAGATGGCGCGCTAGGTGATGCTGAATCGGCCGTACAAGACAGTTTTGAAGGCGACGGCCTGCTGGACTGCCCGCACTACACCCGCCCGGTGGAGCATGCGCTGGGCGCGGTGCCGGACGTGCTGCTCTCGGGCAACCACGCGCAAATTGCGCGCTGGCGGCGGATGCAATCGCTAGGGCGCACGTGGCTGCGTCGGCCCGACTTGCTCAATGAAGCCGGGCTGTCCAAGCAAGACGCAGCGCTATTGGCCGAATTTCGCACACACGGCAAATTTCCGTTATAATGCGCGGCTGGGCCATGCCCTGCTTTTGTTTTTTAGTGCCATGACGCGGGTCCACGTGCACTCGCGCAATAATCAATCCAACAGGCGCGTGCAACGCACGCAACACACCATCAATAGGTTAATCCCATGAGCAAGCCTTCGATCCATACCCTGCTGCAAGAATTCGAATCCGCCCAAGCCACCCGCAAACTGCCCGACTTCGGCCCCGGTGACACCGTGATTGTCAACGTGAAGGTGAAGGAAGGTAACCGCGAGCGCGTGCAGGCCTACGAAGGCGTGGTCATTGCGAAGAAAAATGCCGGCCTGAACTCCGCGTTCACCGTGCGCAAGATTTCTTACGGCTTCGGCGTGGAGCGCGTGTTCCAGACCCACAGCGCCACCATCGACTCGGTGGAAGTGAAGCGCCGTGGCGCCGTGCGCGCCAGCAAGCTGTACTACCTGCGTGGCTTGGAAGGCAAGAA
>NZ_JAHRWW010000050.1 GCF_019104945.1 Thermomonas sp.
TGATCCGCCTGGGGCTCGAACCCAGGACCCCATCCTTAAAAGGGATGTGCTCTACCTGCTGAGCTAGCGAATCAGCCTAAATGCTTTCTTGCAAAAGCGAGTGCAAAGATAAAACCTTTATTTTATTTTTCCAACTGATCATGCGACAAAAAACCACTTTTTTTACTCTTTAAAGATAATTATTTCGGAATCAATTCCTTTGCTGCTTTCCTTCTCAATCTCTTACCTAAAAAAGCTAAACGCTAATATTCCAAACCGCTGTCCTTCAAACCAATCCCACTATCCAAGCTGAAACCTGTAACCTGAATCCTGACAGCTGATAGCTGAACGCTGACTGCTGAGACCTAATTTTCGCTGACCGCTCTCAATACCTGTAATGCTCCGGCTTGTAGGGTCCATCCACCGGTACACCAATATAATCGGCCTGATTCCGTGTAAGGGTTGTCAGTTTCACGCCTATCTGTTCCAGATGCAACCGGGCCACCTCTTCATCCAGCTGCTTCGGCAGGCGATACACACCAACCTCATAATCATGCTGCCAAAGATCGATTTGCGCCAGTGTCTGGTTGGAGAAAGAGTTGCTCATCACAAAGGAGGGGTGCCCCGTGGCACATCCAAGGTTCACCAGGCGTCCTTCGGCGAGGAGGAAAAGAGAATTGCCGGCAGGAAAAGTGTACTTGTCCACCTGTGGTTTGATATTCAGATGTGTGATTCCCGGAAAATTAAACAGTTTATCCACCTGTATCTCGTTGTCGAAATGACCGATGTTGCAGACGATGGCTTGGTCCTTCATCGCCTGCATATGCGCGGCGGTGATGATGTCCTTGTTGCCGGTGGTGGTCACGTAGATGTCGGCGCGGCCCAGCGTGTCTTCCACGGTGGTCACTTCATAGCCTTCCATCGCCGCCTGCAACGCGCAGATCGGGTCGATCTCAGTGACGATCACGCGTGCGCCGTAAGCGCGCAGCGAGGCGGCAGAGCCCTTGCCCACGTCGCCATAGCCGCAGACCACCGCCACCTTCCCAGCCAGCATCACGTCCATCGCGCGCTTGAGGCCATCGGCCAGCGATTCGCGGCAGCCGTACAGGTTGTCGAACTTGGACTTGGTCACCGAGTCGTTGACGTTGATCGCTGGCACTAGCAGCTTGCCTGCTTCCGCGATTTGATACAGGCGGTGCACGCCGGTGGTGGTCTCTTCCGATACGCCCTTCCAGTCTTTCACCACGCGCGTCCAGTAGCCGGGGCGCTCGCTGGCGACGCGCTTGAGCAGGTTCTTGATCACCTGTTCTTCGTGGCTGCCCGAAGCGGAGTTCACCCAACTGTTATCGCCCTGTTCCAGCTCATAGCCCTTGTGGATCAGCAGGGTGACGTCGCCGCCATCATCCACCACCAGTTCCGGGCCAGTCAGCGTGCCGTCGGCCAGGGTGAAGGTCAGCGCGTCCAGCGTGCAGTCCCAGTATTCCTCCAGCGTCTCGCCCTTCCATGCGAACACGGGGGTGCCGGTGGCGGCGATCGCGGCGGCGGCGTGGTCTTGGGTGCTGAAGATATTGCAGGACGCCCAGCGCACGTCGGCGCCGATGTCCTTCAGGGTTTCGATCAGCACCGCGGTCTGGATCGTCATGTGCAGCGAGCCGGTCACGCGCACCCCAGCCAGCGGCTTGGTGGCAGCGTGCTTGGCGCGAATCGCCATCAAGCCGGGCATCTCGTGCTCGGCGATGTCCAGTTCCTTGCGGCCCCAGTCGGCCAGCGAAATATCGGCGACTTTGTAATCGCCTTCGGTCGAAAAAGTTCTGTTTGCAGTGCTCATCATGGCGCTCCGGTTTTAGCCCGTTTCCCTTGGGAAAGGGCAGGTCATAAGAAAACCGGGCGCCGTTATGTGAATGCCAAGCCTGGTGAGGCAGGCTTCAAAAGCCGACCCATCGCAGCGCCCCTTGGCGAACGCAAAATTATACCGGGTGTTCAGCCGTCTAGCGTTTCCCAGCGGGCATAGGCGGTGTCTAGTTCAGCTTGCAGCGTAGCGAGCTCGGTATTGACGCGTTGCTGCGCAGCGGCGTCTTGTTTGTAAAACGAAGCATCTTGCATGGCCGCGGTACGTGCGGCGATGTCGGTTTCAAGTTGCTCGATCTTTGCGGGCAGTTGCTCCAGTTCGCGCTGGTCTTTGTAGCTGAGCTTTTTCTTCGCTGGAGCAGGGGGCGCGACGGTGGTTGCTGAGGCTGCAGGCGGTGTGATGGTTGACTTTTCGGCAGCAGCAGAAGGGTTTGTGGCGGGCTTCTGGCGCAGCCAGTCGCTATAGCCGCCTACGTATTCGGCAAGTTTGCCATCGCCTTCCAGCGCTAGCGTGCTGGTGACCACATTGTCGAGGAAGTCGCGGTCGTGGCTGACCAACAGCAGGGTGCCGCTGTAATCCAGCAGCAGCTCTTCCAGCAGTTCGAGCGTCTCCACGTCGAGGTCGTTGGTCGGTTCGTCCATCACCAACAGGTTGGACGGCTGGGCGAACAGCCGCGCCAGCAGCAGGCGGTTGCGTTCGCCGCCGGACAGGCGGGTGATCGGCGCGCGCGCGCGCTCCGGCGAGAACAGGAAATCCTGTAGGTAGCCGATGATGTGTTTGCGACTGCCGTTGATCTCGACGAAATCGGCGCCGCCGGCCACGTTCTCGATCGCGTTGCGGGTCTCGTCCAGTTGGCTGCGGTGCTGGTCGAAATAGGCGATCTGTAGCTGGGTGCCCAGTTCCACTTGGCCCGCATCCGGTGTGAGCTGACCGAGCAAAATCTTCAGCAGGGTGGACTTGCCGCTGCCATTGGGGCCGATGATGCCGATCTTGTCGCCGCGCAGGATGGTGGTGGCGGCGTCACGCAGGATGACCCGTTCGCCGAAACGCTGCGAGACGCCGGTCATTTCGATGACTTTCTTGCCCGACGACTGTGCACTGGCGGCTTCCATCTTGACCTTGCCAGTCAACTCGCGGCGCTGCGCGCGTTCGTTGCGCATCGCCTTCAGCGCGCGAACGCGGCCTTCGTTGCGGGTGCGGCGGGCCTTGATACCCTGCCGGATCCACACTTCTTCCTGCGCTAAGAGTTTGTCGAAGCGGGCGTTTTCTTGCGCCTGCGCGTGCAGGCGTTCTTCGCGCCGACGCAAATAATTGTCGTAATCACCGGGCCAGCTGGTGAGTTGACCGCGATCAATTTCGATGATGCGAGTGGCCAGCGCGCGCAGGAAGCTGCGGTCGTGGGTGATAAAGACAATGCTGCCGCTGAATGACTTCAGAAAGCCTTCGAGCCAGTCGATTGCTTCAATATCCAAATGGTTGGTCGGTTCGTCGAGCAGTAGCACGTCGGGCGCGCGCACCAGTGCTTGTGCAAGCAAAACGCGGCGCTTCATACCGCCGGACAGTGCAGAAAATTCGGCCTCTTCCGGAAGTTCCAACCGTTCTAATACTTGCTGCACGCGGCGGTCTAAGTCCCACCCATGCTGGGCTTCGATCTGCGTCTGTGCGGCGGCCATCGCGTCCATGTCGCCTTCGTGCACGGCGTGGTGATAGCGCGCCAACAGTGTGCCCAGATCGCCCAGCCCCTGCGCAACCACGTCGAAGATCGTGCCTTGGGTGTCCTGCGGCACTTCCTGCGCCATCCGCGCCACCACCACGCCACCCTGCAGGCGGATTTCGCCGTCGTCGGGCTTGATCGTGCCGTCCATCAGCCGCATCAAGGTGGACTTGCCAGCCCCGTTGCGGCCCACGATGCAGACGCGCTCGTTCGGCTCAATAGTGAAATTGATCTGCTCTAGCAGTAGCGGGCCGCCGACGCTGAAGTCGACGTTTTGAAATTGAATCAGAGGCATGCGGCTATTTTACCTGCCTAGGTGCACAATGCTGAAAAGGGCTTTGTGGATAGGCACATGGACTCGTTAGAGCTGGCTCCAGAACTTCAAGTGGCACAATGGATCAATACGCTCACCCCCGTGACCTTGGCGGGGTTACGCGGCAAGGTGGTGGTGGTTGAGGCCTTTCAAATGCTGTGTCCTGGCTGCGTTATGCACGGGCTGCCGCAGGCACAGCGCGTTCAGCGGGCTTTTCATAATGAAGATGTTGCCGTTATTGGCCTGCATACGGTATTTGAACACCACGCGGCGATGACGCCGGTATCGCTGCAAGCATTTTTGTACGAATACCGCATCACCTTTCCAGTGGGTGTTGATGCACCTTCCAGCGACGGCCCGGTACCACGCACGATGGCCGCCTACAGTATGCGCGGCACGCCCACATTGCTGCTTATCGATCGTAAAGGCTATTTGCGCCACCATCATTTTGGCCAAGTGGATGACCTTGTCCTTGGCGCGCAAATTGCGATGCTGGCGGCGGAGCCGGTATTGGCGGGGC
>NZ_JAHRWW010000010.1 GCF_019104945.1 Thermomonas sp.
GTCGATGCCGCCACGGCCGCGGCCCTGATCCGGCACGATGACACCGTGGCGATGAGCGGCTTCACCGGCTCCGGCTATCCCAAAGCGGTGCCGCAGGCGCTGGCGGCGCAGATCGAACAGGCGCACGCACGCGGCGAGGCCTTCCAGATCAAGCTGCTGACCGGTGCCTCCACCGCCCCCGAGCTGGACGGCGCGCTGGCGCAGGCCGACGCGCTGGCGATGCGGATGCCGTTCCAGAGCGACCCGAATGCGCGCAAGCGGATCAATGCCGGCCATCTGGATTATCTGGACATCCACCTCTCGCACGTGGCCCAGCATGTCTGGTTTGGTTTCTACAACCAGATCGACACCGCGGTGGTCGAGGTCTCGGCCATTCTCGAAGACGGCAGCCTGGTGCCCACCACCTCGATCGGCAACAACAAGACCTGGCTCGACCTTGCTAAGAAGGTCATCATCGAAGTGAACCAATGGCAGTCGCCGGACATGCTGGGCATGCACGACATTTATTACGGCACCGCGCTGCCGCCGCAGCGCCTGCCGATCCCGATGACCCGTGGCGATGAGCGCATCGGCCAGACCACCCTGCGCTGCGACCCCGACAAGATCGCCGCGGTGGTGCTCACCGACGCGCCAGACCGCAACAGCCCGTTCAACCCGCCGGATGCCGATAGCACGCGGATTGCGGAACTCTTGATCGAGTTCCTGCAGCACGAAGTCGCGCGCGGCCGCCTGCCAGCCAGCCTGCTGCCGCTGCAGTCGGGCGTGGGCAATATTCCCAATGCGGTGCTGGCCGGGCTTGGCCGCAGCGGCTTCAAGGATCTGGAGGCCTATACCGAAGTCATCCAGGACGGCATGCTCGACCTGCTCAAGTCCGGCGTGCTGCGCTATGCCTCGTGCACCGGCTTTGCGCTCAGCCCGGCAGCGAACGAGGAGTTTCGCCAACACCTAGACTTCTACCGCGAGCGCATCGTGCTGCGTCCGCAGGAGATCTCCAACCATCCGGAGCTGGTGCGGCGGCTGGGCTGTATCGGCATGAACGGGATGATCGAAGCCGATCTGTACGGCAATATCAATTCCACCCATGTGATGGGCTCAAGCATTATGAATGGCATCGGCGGCAGCGGCGACTTCGCCCGCAACGGCTTCCTGTCGATCTTCCTCAGCCCGTCCACCGCCAAGGGCGGCAGCATCTCGGCGATCGTGCCGATGGTCAGCCACGTCGACCATACCGAACACGACGTGGCGGTGATCGTCACCGAGCAGGGCCTGGCCGACCTGCGCGGGCTGTCGCCCAAGCAGCGCGCGCGGCAGGTGATCGCCCGCTGCGCGCACCCGGACTACCGCGATGCGCTGCAGGAGTATTTCAAGCGCGCCTGCCGCGACAGCTACGGCAAGCACACCCCGCACCTGCTCACCGAAGCGCTGGCCTGGCACCAGCGCTGGCTGGACACCGGGACGATGCGGGGCAGTTAATTTAGAAGTTGTTGTCGCCGTCGAGCAGGCGGCCGATGCCGCCCAGCATCGAGCCTTCGCCGCGGTTCTGGCCGCCCCCCTGCGGCGCCGCCGCCAGCATGCGTCCAGCCAGACGCGAGAACGGCAGCGATTGCAGCCACACCTTACCCGGCCCGGTGAGTGTGGCTAGGAACACGCCTTCGCCACCAAAGAACATGCTCTTGAGACCCGACACGGCGCGCACATCCATGCTCACGCTGGCGTGATAGCCCACCACGCAGCCGGTATCCACATCAATCCGCTCGCCTGCCGCGAGTTCACGTTCCACCACGCAGCCACCGGCGTGGATGAAGACCCAGCCGTCGCCCTCGAGCTTCTGCATGATGAAGCCCTCGCCGCCGAACAAGCCGGTGAGAATCTTGCGCTGGAAGGCAATGCCCAGCGACACCCCACGCGCACCAGCAAGGAAGCTGTCTTTCTGGCAGATGATCTGGCCGCCGTGTTCATCCAGCTTCATTGCCAGCACCGTCCCCGGATACGGTGCCGCAAAGGCCACCTTGGCCTTGCCACTGCCGCCGTGGGTGAACACCGTGGTGAACAGACTCTCGCCGGTAATCAAGCGTTTGCCCGCACCCAGCAGCTTGCCCATCAGCCCGCCGCCCGCGCCATCTTTAGAGCCGTCGCCAAACACGGTATCCATCTGCACCGCGGCGTCTTTGAACATCAGCGCACCCGCTTCGGCAATCGCGCTTTCGCCCGGATCCAGCTCGATTTCGACGAACTGCATTTCTTGGCCCACGATACGGAAGTCGATTTCATCGGCACGACCTTTGCCCGCATTGCGCGGCGGCGGCGGCGGATTACCAGCCACCGGCTCACTTGGCGAATCGCCCGTCAGTTCAGAAATATTTCGCACCGGCAGCCAATCGCCCATGCCTTCCTTCCACGCCAGCAACGCAGAATTTTTCGCCGCTTCAAGACGCGCCGCACCTGCGTCCATCGGCCCTAAACGCGTATTGGTTGCAGAATTGTGCAAATACCACTGGCTCATGGCGAACTCCTTTCATGCGTCATTGACGGGGGAGGCAAGCATATGCGAATGATGGCCAGCCGCAAGATGTTTGGTTTTAATTTCTCACACAGCCAAATCGAGTGGAAGATCAGAAATATCTTTAAGCCGTTTGCCGTTCACCATCACCGCAAGCATGTCGGCGGCATCACTCATCCCTAACGTTTCTACCGCTTTCTGTAGCTCGTATAAAGCAAAGTGGTAGACGCAGTCGATGTCCCCCGTCCCTAGAGCAATGGAAGCCAAACGGCTCGGTGTTGGTTCTGCTGTTACAACCGCGATATGTGGCAAACGCCCTTTCCGATTGCGCACCAAATTGAGCGCTTCTGAGCGTGCGTTTTGAGCGCGATCGCTTCGGATCGTCCACTTACATGAAATGCTCGCATGCAGCAGTGGCAGCCCACCATTTTGTTTTCGCAAGCTAGCTTGCATAGCCACGTCATTATCAATCAGCCATAAAGCAGCATTGATTTCGTCGTCACTTTCGGGCTCACGTGCAACCACGATATCAGGTGTGATTGTGTAGTCGCTGCCCAGCGCCGCAGCAAGCTCAGCATCACCTTTAGCCGCACGATCCAAGGCCACCAAATGCGCGTACTGCTCGTAACGTGCGATCTCAAGCCTGTTTCTTCCAGTCACTTGATGCACATCCCACTTACCGGGGCGAAGATGCCCAAGCTTGAGAAATGTTTCTCGCACAAAATCAGCGCAGATACTTTCGAACTGATTGCCCGATGTCTGTCCCGCGATCCGTTCACCTACCGTTTCTGCTTTGAGTTGCTCTGCAATTTCTTTTGCAATCGCCTTGCTCGCCGTATTGCTACCATCGGCGTTACTTACAACACCGGTGCTACTGACCGTCAAGGTTGAATCCAATAACGATGTATGGAACGCCCTGCGTGCTGCTAAGAATGCTGAAGAGTTGATCATCAGGCCGCCTTGAAAATACGTTTTGTTGATAACGCAGCAAAGATCTGTCGAGCTACAGCTGCAGCAACCGGCGGTGGGAATGCGTTACCAATCTGGCGATAGACAGCTGTTTTTCGACCTGAAAATTGCCATGCATCAGGAAAACCCTGAATCCGTGCTGTCATGCGCGGCGTTAGGCGCGGCATACCAACAAAATCCCGCGGTGGTGCTTCATCCCACAGGCCCATCCCATCTACTCCTAACGCTGCCCATGCTCGCTTGGCACGCGTTGGCCCCAAATCCGGGCCACCATGTTTTTTTGAGCCCCCGACAAGGGTAGGTGCAATCGCATTGGCCCCCTCGCGCCAGCGATCCACCCCCCTCCAATCATTGACTTTCATCAAATCATGCAACAGATCCCCTACAGTGAGTGGCTCTGTCTTAAGTGCCTCCGGCCACGAAAAACCCGCAGCTAGCTCTTTGCGAATCCCCACAAACACTACCCGCGGACGCAGCTGGGAAACACCATAATCTGAGGCATTAAGCAGCTTCCATCCCGGTACATAGCCCATCTTTTTGAGTTGCTTCTCAACCTTGTTTCGATAGTCATCAAATACCGCATCCAGCAAGCCCCGCACATTTTCCAGCATGACGGCTTGAGGGCGGCACTCATCTACAAGACGAATTGCTTCCGGGAACAAATCACGCTCATCATTTTCTCCAAGCTGTTTGCCAGCCTTGGAAAAGGGTGGACATGGAACGCCTCCGGCCACGAGATCAATGCCTTTATATGGCCGTCCGTTGAAATGACGTAAATCACCCTCCACCACGTTCCACGCCGGGCGATTGAGGCGCAATGTGGCACACGCCGCAGCCTCTAGTTCTACCAATACAGCGTGATTGAAGCCCGCCATTTCCAAGCCAAGCCCTTGCCCACCGGCGCCAGCACACATTTCAAGCGAACTCAACATGGACAAAATTCCACACAATGGTTTTTGGATTGCATAATCAACTAATAACGCACCTACATCTCGTGCCGATATTCTAGTGTTTCCGTTCGGCCGAAGTGCATCTCCGCAGCCAACCGCCACGCCACCCCCGACACACGGCTAGCGTGGCGCATCAGCGCGGTGGTGAGAACATCGGCATTGGCGGCCAGATGCAGGCCACGGCGGGCGCGGGTGATGCCGGTGTAGAGCAATTCTCGCGACAGCACGCGGGCGTCTTGCTGCGGAAGCTGCAGATAGACTTCATCGAACTCGCTGCCCTGCGCTTTGTGCACAGTCATTGCAAATGCGGATTCATGCGCGGGCAATGCCGCCGGATGAAAGCGGCGCACGCCGTCTTCGCCACCACTAAACCAAACGCAGGGCGCGCCCGTGGCATCGGGTAGGCAGATGCCCACATCACCATTGAACAGGCCGTGGCGATAGCTGTTTTCAACAACCAAGAGCAGCCGCCCGGGGAACCATGCAGGCGCGCTGCCAAGACGCGCACCGGATAGCTTCGCTTCGATGCGTGCATTGAGATTGCGGCTACCCTGCGGGCCTTCACGCAACGCGGTAAGCAGGCGCATCCGGTTGGTTTCGCGCAGGGCTGTCCGCGGATCATCGAACGTGGCCAGCGCACGCCAATGCTCCAATAATTGCGGATACGCCAACAGCGGATCATTGGCTTCTTCGTGGAAATATACGCCCGCTAACTCATCACTGCGTAGCAGTGCCAACGCGGTAGCGCTATCACCCTGACGCACTGCTTCCGCTAGCGGTGCCAGCTGCAGTGACTCTCCCTGCCGCCAACTGTGCTGCAGCTGCACGCGATGGCCATGCAGCGGGCATGTATCGTTGCTTTCTGCGGCAAGAATGGCCGCCAGCACATCACCCGCCTCCACCGAAGGCAATTGATCGGCATCGCCAAGCAGTATCAGCTGACATCCTTCCGCCACCGCTTCGGTGAGCTTGCTCATTAATGGAAGATCGACCATCGAAGCCTCATCTACCACGATGATGTCGAACGGCAGCGGATTGCTGGCGTGATGGCGAAACTGCGGCGTATCGGGGATGACGCCCAGCAGCCGGTGCAAGGTGCTAGCGCGCTCCGGAAGCTGAGCCAATACGCTGCTATCAACCCCTTGTTCTGCCATCTGCAAAGCCGCACGCTGCAGGCTTTCTGCCATACGATCGGCAGCGCGGCCGGTGGGTGCGGCCAGTGCGATGCGCAGTGGCGCCGCTTTCGCGTGCACCGCTTGTGCGATGCGCAGCACGAGGAGCTTGGCAATCGTGGTGGTCTTGCCGGTACCGGGGCCGCCGGTAAGCAATAACAGCGTTTTGCGCAGTGCGAGCTCGGCCGCACAGGCCTGCAGATCACCGTGTTGCGCATTAGGAAAGAGCTGTGCAAATAGCCCTGCAACGGCCCCAGCCTCTTGCTCGGGCAGCGCTGAGGCCAACTGACGCAACCTCTGTGCGAGACGGTATTCGTATTCCCGATAGCGGCGCAGATAGAGCAGGCCTTTTTCCAACACCAATGGCGCGGGCAGGCTTGTGCTGTTTTCTAAGGGTGTGACGACAAGTGGCGAACTGGCCAGTTCCTGTGCCCAAGCCTGCGCGCCCGGCCAAGCGAGCGCCGCCTCAACCAGCATTTGCGGCTGCGCCAGATCAAAACCGGCGTGGCCTTGTGAAACCGCTAGTGAGGCCAGTGCCGCCGCTGCGAGCACGGCATCGGAGGCAGTGTCGTCAAGCCGTTTCAAGCTTTGCGTGAGCGCCACGTCGAGTGGGCGCAATGCGCCCTGTTGTTGCAAGCCGCGCAACAGGCTCATAGAGGTGCTCCTTCGCCTGTGCCAAACAGTGCATCAAGTGCATGAATAAGATCTGGCGCAAAGCACTGCGCGTGAATGCCGTGGCTGTTACCCGCGCCCGCGTCGATGCCGCGGCAGAACAGGTAGCGAATGCCGCCGAAGTCACGCGCGTAGTCATAGCCTTCGCCCAGCCGGAAGCACAGCCAGCGGTGCAAGGCGAGGGTGTAGATCAGTGCCTGCAGGTCATATTCACTATGCGCCATTGCGGCCTGCATCGCAGCGGCGTCATAGGCGGGGAGGCGGTTGGATTTGTAGTCGAGCACGTACCACTTACCGGCGTGGAAATAGGTGAGATCGATAAGCCCTGTCATTAGCCCTTCTAGCTGCGTGCGCAGGCCAAAGCGATCGCGTTCGCTCACTATGCCGTGGGCATGCAGCAGCTGCAGCAAGGCCTCTACGCGTGTGGGCTGCAGTGTGAATTGAAACTCGATTTCAGCACGATATTCGCCCGGCTCCAGATCACACAGACGCGTACCTTCCGGCAGTGCTGCAGTAAGGGTATGCCCTATCAGTTGCGTACATAGCGCCACGCCATCATCAATAAGTTCACTGGCATAGCCTTCGCTACGCAGTGCAGCGGTAATGACCTCGCGCTGCGCAAGCGATGGCGCATCGCCTGTATGCCATGCCTGCCAGCTGGCAAAATCCGTATTTTCGAAAGCCGCATGCAGTGCTACACCAAAGCGATTACCAGAAAAGCGTGGATCGGTCGCTGTTTCAACCTCTTGCGTGCCTTCTGTTTCGTCTCGCCCACCACTGGCCGGAACCGTAGCGACGCTACGCGATAGCGCTACGCCTCCGGTGTCGGAGCTGGCTAATTGGCTGAAGCTATATACCCACCAATCGCTACGCGGCTGGTGCGCACTATGCCGCGCAGGTGGTGGTTCGGCTTCGGCCTCCGGCGGCAGCCATGCGGCGCCGTTCTCCACAGCAGCGGTGTCGATTACGATGGCTTCGTTTTGCGCCCACCCTTTTTGCGTGCCTAATAGCCGCGCCAACGCCGTTCTTGAGTACCCGCTGAAATCACCATAAGCCAGCCACAACGCATGCCGCGCGCGGGTGAGACCCACATAAAGTAGGCGCGCATCTTCGGCCTGCTGTTGCAAAACCCATGCATCTTTAGCGGTTTCCCACTGCGCCTCAGGAATCTCAATCTTCCAATGCAGGCGACGCCCACGCGCGTGATCGTGTACTTCACAGTTCCGTTTTGGGGTAGGTGCTTTGCCACTGATCCCCACAAACGGCAAATAGACCAGTGGATATTCCAAACCTTTGCTTTTATGCAATGTCACGATTTGCACGCGATGCGCATCCGACTCTAGGCGCAGGAGTTGGGCCTCATCATCACGGTCTGCGCTGCTAATGGCTTGCTCTAACCAATCCACCAGCCCGTGTAAGCCCAGCGCGATGGACTGCGCTTCCTGCAGCGCTTCCGCCAGCTGCAGATAGTTGGAAAGGCGTCGCTCACCGTCTTGCAGGCCAAGCAGTCGCTCGCCTTGCTGCGCGCACAGCGCACCGATTAAAGCCAGTGGCCCTCCGCGCTGCAGACGCTCGCGCCAATGCATCAGCTGTTGCTGCCATGCATGCAGTGCGGCGCCTTCGGTATCGAGCGCGGCGATCGCCTGTGCATCTAGCCCCAGCAAGACACTGGCCAGCGCGCCGCGCAGGCGCATATCGTCGCCCACATTCAGCACGGCCTGTAGGAGCTGGTGCAGCTCACGCGCCTCCTGCGTTGCAAACAAACTTTGCTTGCCCGCCGCCACCGCCGCAATACCGCGTTGCGCAAGTGCTTGCTGAATCAGCAGGGCTTCGCTATGTGTGCGCACCAGCACTGCGATATCCCCAGGTCGGACAGGCCTACCTTCGATTAACGCCCGTTGTTCGCGCGCATCACGTAACACCGCATGGATCGCCTCTGCACAGGCGGCAGTGGCTTGCATGCGCGAGTCTGCTGCGTTGTAGCTTGTTGGCGCGCCATGTTTATCAACCTCCCCTGTAACCGCCTTCCACAGGGTCATCGCCGCGGCCGGTTCGCCGTTGCGCAAATAAGATGCGTCGCCACGTTTGCCGCCTGACTCTACTTCAATAAAGTTGATATCGGCATCAACAAAGGGGTTCTCTGCATGTTGATACAGCGCTGCGATCGCCTTCAGTACAGCAGGGCGCGAACGAAAGTTTTGCCGCAGCTCGGGTGCTTTATCCGCCTTTTTGGCCGCCGCAAGATAGGTCTGCACATCACCGCCGCGGAAGCTATAAATCGCTTGCTTGGGGTCACCGATAAGGAACAGTGCGGGCGCGCCGCTCGCACGGCCAAAGACGCGTTCAAAAATATCCCACTGCCGCGCATCGGTGTCTTGGAACTCATCCACCAGCGCAATGGCATATTGCTCGCGCAGGCTTCGCATCAGCGCCTCTGCTTCCGCACCACGCGTGTTGGAAAGCGCTACGGCCACCCCATCAATTAGGTCATCAAAGGTAAAGACCGTTTGCTGCTGTTTAAGCTGCGTTAGTCGCGTTCGTACCGCGTCGCGCAGGGTGTGCAGAAGGTTGGCCTGCCGCTGCGCTTGCGCAGCATCCAAGACGCTCCATGCGTGCAGATAGTTTTCTATTTCATGGGTGATGGGCGACGTTGGTACGTTGTTCTTGAACTTTGAATTCGTTCCTTTCTCCAGCGCCACTGCCGTGAGTTTGACGAGCTTTTCATGTGTGGATGTGCTGGCGGTTTCACCCTGTTGCGCAAATGCCTCTAGCCAACCGCGTAGGTCTTCTAACCAATCAAGCCTGTAGCTATTACCGTTGAGACGTTTACTCTCAACCGCTGCTTTTAGCTCGCTAAAAAACACCTCTCCATGTGCAGACCACTGCGCCTTGAGTTCTTTGGCTGCTTTTTGCAGAGCACGCTGCGCGCTTTCGCATGCCGTCTCTGCCGCTGGCGGCAACAGTGGCACCGGTGAGCAAAGCAGCCGCAGGTCTTTTGCGAGCGCATCGGGTGCATTCCACAGTTTGAGTAAATCGTCGGCTGACTCCTCGTGTTGTGCATAGGTGCGCCACAGATCTGCGGCCAGTTGTGCGTAGAGTGCGTGGGTATTGGTGAGCAGTTCGTTCGCTTCAAACCCGGCGCCGGCTTCTAGTGCGTGTTCGCGCAGAACGCGCGTGCAGAAACCGTGGATGGTGAAGATCGCGGCAAGATCGGTTTCTAGTACCGCCTGCCGCAGCCTGCGCTGCAGAGCGTCTTTGGTTTCTGTTCCTGTTTCGAGATAGGTGTCAATCACTTCCCGACACAGGCTAAGCTCGGCCGAATCATCCTCATGCGCTTTTGCCCCCATAACCGCACAAGCGAGCTGTAGGCGCTCACGAATACGCTTACGCAATTCTTGTGTCGCCGCGTCGGTAAAGGTAACGGTAAGTATTTGACCAATGCGCAGCTGCCGTTCCACCACCAGCCGTAGCACCAGCGTGGCAAGGGTGAAGGTTTTGCCGGTGCCTGCACTGGCTTCAATTAGTTGTACGCCATTAAGCGGCACATCAAGAAACGGTGGACGCTCACTCATGCGGCGTCCTCCGTGTCTTCGCGTTCTGGCAAGCTACTCGCATCGATATCAATCGCAGCGGGCTTCGCGTCTTTTACCGCGCCAAAAATCACCCCGCTAACACGCGCAAACTCGGAGGTGATTGCTACGTCGCTAAAGATATCGAGCCCGCGCAGTGCTAGCTGCAGGGCTTCGTTCTTGCCTTCCGCAAAACTCCACTCATTTCCTCGCCATTTCTTGGCGGCGGCGCTCAATCCCTTTTTAATGTCATCGCGTTGGTGGTACAACAACCAGCCGCTGTACGGTGCAAACGGCAACGGCTGCTGCAGGCCCTCTTTGCGTAGGGCAAGCAGCGCACGCAGAGCCTCTATCGCCTGTGCTTTTTCGACATAAGGCCGCGGGTGCGGGCCTGCACCCTGTTCTTTGTGGTCATGAAATTCAAAAAACGGCAGCGCGCACTCTGCGGCGCTGGCAAGCAGCCAGTCCAGCCCGTTGCGCAGTACCGATGGCCCGTTCGGCTCGCCGCAGCGCAGGCGGGCGATCCCTTGCGGATACACCTCTTTCAGCACGCCGCGCAGCTGCAGTCCGTCGATCTCTAGCTCAAGCGCCAGCGTGTCCGCCTGTGCCGCACCGCACCATGTGGCAAATGCCTTGGCATAAGGCGTGACCTTGTCAATTTCCTGCTCCAGCGCGCGCAGCCCCACCGGGCCGGAAGGCAGCATGGCGCGCGCGCGTAGTTGGCGCAGCAGCTGGTGCTGGTCTTCCCCTGCCACAAGGGCATTCAGCACATGCTTCTGCAGATCATGGTGGTCTAAACCACTACCCGTGCCTGCAAGAAGTTCGATGTCTTCACCCTCTGCGTTAATGTCACTCAACCTCAGCCCTAGGCGCTGGCGCAAAAATGCTTCGCTTGGTGATTTAAAGAAGCGCTGCAGCGTGTCGAGCGTTAGCGTGGGCTCTTCCGTTGGTGGCTGTGTAGGTAATGTGGTGTGCAGCGGCATCCACGGCGCGAGCCGTTGGCGTGCTTCTGCTTGTTGCCGCGCTGCGGCCTGCCACGCGGCGCGATAGCTGAAACGGCGTGGGTCTTGGCCATCGCCAAACATGGTTTTAGAAAACGGTTGCAGCGGGTGGGTAAGCACCATGTCTTGCGCCACGCTGCATTGATGGTAGGTATCCACGCTGGCTAATAGCTCCGACACCAAGGCCGACGGCTCGCGCACGCTGCCATCGCGCGGGTGTGCGCCTAGCCAGCTGAGATAGAACACGTCATGCGCGGATGACAGCAACTGCAGGAATAAAAAACGATCGTCGTCACGGGTGCTGCGGTCACCGATGCGGCGCTGCGTCGTGCCTAATTCTGCGGTGAGACGATTCAGCCCGGCGGCGGGGTCGCGGCGCGGAAACTCGCCATCATTCATTCCCAACAGACAAATGACGCGGAACGGCAGCAGCCGCATCGGCACCATGCGGGCAAAACTGACACCGCCGGTGAGCAGCGGCGCACGGGTGTCGGCTTCACCCAGCACGCTGGAAAAGTGCGTGCGTATAACGTCGATCGGCAACGACACGGCGACCCCCGCCTGCGCGGCCTGCTGCGCAAAATCGTCGATCAGTGTGCGCAGCCGCTCCAGCGCCCGCTGCGCAGCGGCATTACTTGGTGACTGCGGCAGCAGTGCATCGAGCAGACCAAGCAGGCGCTCGCGCCAGCGCACTGGGGTAAGTGTTTCGCGTAGTAGCTGCTCGTGGCGGGCAAGTTCGCGCAGCAAAGACAGCAGACGGTCGAGCGCGTTCAACGCGCTGCCTTCCAGCTGCGGCCAAGGCGCAACCACCGTGCCGCTTCCCATCTCAAGCGCCTCTTCGCTGCCGCTGGCCATTCCCAGCAGCAGCCGATCCAGCGCAAATTGCCAAGTAAACGCTGCATCCGCTGGCGCACCACTGCGCGCTCGGTGCGCGGCGTCCAGCCCCCAGCGAGCGCCTGCCGCATGCAGCCATGTGTGCAGCCGGGTGAAGTCGGCTTCTTCTAGGCCTGCGGCTTCGGCCAAGGCCGGGCTGGCCAGCAGGTCGAGTATTTCATTTAACCCAAAGCGCGCCACTGGTAGCGCCAGCAGGCGCAGAAACACCGCTGCTAATGGCTCGTCGTGCAATGGGCTGGCGTCGGCCAAGGCATAGGGGATGCGCATTTCCCCTTCGCTGCCACCGAATACGGCATCCAAATACGGCGCGTATTGGTCGATGTCAGGGGCCAGCACCGCGATCTCGCGTGGCTGCAGCGGTGGGTCAAAGCGCCGCCCTTCCTCCGACTGTGGATCGAGCATGGCGCGCAGGCGGTCGTGCAGCACCTGCAGTTCGCGCAGGCGGGTATGGCAGGCGTGGAACTGCAGGCTGGGATCGGTTTTGTCCACCTCCGCTCGGTGCTGTGTCGGGCTTGGGCGGCGATGAAACAGGTCGGACTGCAGCTGACGCAGCAGGCTACCCGCGAAACCATCCTGCGTTTCGGCGGGATCCGCGAAACTCTCGATTTCGCCGGATGGATGCACGACCTCATAACCGCCAAGCAGCGCCATGAAGTCCTTTCCTGCCGCGCCCCAGTCACGCAGCAGTGGGTTTTCTTCCTCCGCATCGGCGCGGCGCGTCTGTAGGTCACCCCAATAGCTGCGTGCGGGCGAGGGTAGGTAAAAATGCAGGGTGCCCACCCGCGCTTGGGTTGCCAGCACGCGCAGCACGTCGGGTGATATATTGAGTGTGGCGAATACAAAAAGCCGTTTGGGCAGCCCCTGCGGCAGTGCATCGCCCTTGGCATAGCGCGCAAGGTAGTCGCCAATGCGCTTGGCTCGATGCGAGGTGCCTGCACTGACGGCGCGCCACAAGATCGCCTGCGGGTCTTCCGGATCGGCACCGCCATCCCAGCGCAGCAGCCAGTCGCGCCGCCACGCCGAATACTTATTGAAGATATTGGCCAGCTCACCGGCCAGCGCCCAGCGCCGCACGGGGTCGCCGCCTTCAAGATAATGGGCCATCGCCGCCAGCGCCGGTTGGGCCAGCAGCGCGGTATCGCCCAAGGCTTCATAAAGCCGCCAGTGCAGCCCTTCCACCGCAAGATCATCGGCACTTTTGCCCAAATTGGCCTCAAGCGCTTGGGTGACGAATTCACCTGGGGTGAGAAATTTCAGGTTCGCCGCAACCCCGTATTTTTTCGCCAACGTCGCCTGCAGCCAGCGCCGCATCGCCACCTGCGGGATCAAAATGGTGTCCGGCTCCAGTAGTGGGCGGCCCTCAACGGGCTGGCGCAGCGCCTCAGCCAACAGCTCAGCCAGCAGATCGAGGGCGTTGGATTGGTAGAGGCGAAAGTCGGAGTGCGTGCTCATGTCCGCGTGATTGTGCCGCATGCGCGTCGCACAGGGTGAGACGCAGCATTCCACCGCACACGGTGCGCGCGTCTGCATTTTTTCTGCAGATGCGGGATAATTACTGCACCCGCGAGTTTATTCACTTCGCTGCGGTTCAGCCGGTTTTACGCATGCTTAACCTGCCTGACACTTCGTAACGCCCTATTTAAAGACTCTTGTCGATTTCCCTATGACCGCTCCTCACGCCGCCGCTGTGTGTATGTCGTCTGTCCGCATTGTTCGCAGCGGGCGCACGATTTTGCATAATTTGGATCTCACGATCCCACAAGGCAGCATGACCGCCGTGCTGGGGCCGTCGGGTACGGGTAAATCCACCCTGCTGGCCGCTATTACCGGCGAGCTGGTGCCTGCGTCTGGGCGCGTGGATGTGTTTGGGCAAACCGTGCCCACCAGCACACGCGGCCTGCTGGAGATGCGCAAGAAGCTCGGCGTGCTACTGCAGGGCAATGGCCTGCTTACCGACCTGACCGTAGCCGAAAATGTGGCGCTACCGCTGCACGCGCATTCCAAACTCAGCGCCGCCGACATTCAGGCGCGTGTACAGGCCAAATTGGCGGCGGTGGGGCTATCCGATGCGGCCGATCTGTATCCCCGCCAGCTCTCCGGCGGCATGGCCAGACGCGCAGCATTGGCGCGCGCCATTGCACTGGACCCGCCGCTGCTGCTGTGCGATGAGCCGCTCACCGGTCTTGATCCCATTGCATCGGGCGTCATCATGCGCCTGCTGCGTGAGCTGAATCAGTCGCTGGGGCTTACCTGCATCGTGGTAAGCCACCATGTGCGCGAAACCCTGCCGGTCTGCGACCAGGTGGTGGTGATCGCACAGGGCGGCATTGCGTTTGAAGGCGCGCCCACGCAGTTAGAAGCAAGCGAAGACCCACTGCTGCGCCAGTTCTTGCGCGGCGAGCCAGACGGCCCATTAGGGTTTGAAGGCCAACACGCTGCACGGAGCGCCGCATAATGCCTATCGCCGCCAATCTTCAAGCGCTGGGACGCGCCGGGCTGTTTGCCCTTTCGGTGCTGCGCTCATCCAAACCGACACTCGATTTCTTCGCCGAACTCACCAAAGAAATTTATAAAATCGGCGCGCGTTCGCTGCCGATTATCGTGGTGGGCGGTGCGTTTGTTGGCCTAGTGCTCACCTTGCAGGGCTACCGCACACTGACCACGTTCGGCGCCTCCGACGCGCTTTCCACCCTGCTTGGGTTATCGCTCTATCGCGAACTTGGCCCAGTGCTCACCGCACTCCTCTTTATTGGCCGCGCCGGTAGCTCGATCTCGGCCGAACTGGGGCTGATGCGCGCCACCGATCAGATCAAAGCGCTCGAACTGATGGCGATCGACCCCATCGCCAAGGCCGTTGCACCACGGTTTTGGGCGGCCATTGTGTGCGTACCCCTGCTCACCGGCTTCTTCTGCTCGCTGGCGATTTCAGCCAGTTGGTTTGAAGCCGTCAAAGTGCTGGGTATTGATAACGGCACGTTCTGGTCGGCCCTGCAAAACAGTGTGGATGCATGGGACGACTTCGGCGTTGCGCTTTTGAAGTCGGCGGTATTTGGCGGCACTGCGGCGCTGATCGCGGCCTATGCCGGGTTCAATGCCGAACCCACCATCGAAGGCACCTCCGTGGCCACCACCCGTGCGGTGGTGAATGCCTCACTGCTGGTGCTTATGCTGAATTTTGTGATGTCGGCTCTGCTGTTTAATTAAAGGAATTTTGCAATGGCCATTCGTGGACCCCGACTTGAATTTGCAGTGGGCGCGTTCCTGCTGCTGGCACTGGCTTCGCTGCTGGTGCTTGCGTTCGCCTCGACCAACCGCCAGTTTGGTAATGGTGGCGCAACCTATCCGCTGAAAGCCAAGTTCACGTCCTTGGGCCAGCTGCGGCTGCAGGCACCGGTGCGTATTGGTGGCGTGGCCGTCGGCCGCGTGGCCGGCATCGAACTCGATCCCAAAACATTTGATGCCGCCGTCACCCTTGATATCGACAAGCGCTACCAGCTACCCGCCGATACCAGCGCCGGAATTTTCACCAGCGGTTTGCTGGGCGAAAGCTACATTGGCCTGCAGCCCGGTGGTGACCCGGAGAACTTGAAACCCGGTGAAGAAATTGCGTTTACCCAGCCCGCCGTTGACCTGATTCAACTGGCTGGCAAATACATGTTCGGTGGCGGCACCGGCGATGCCGCCGCTTCCCCCAATCACGACTCGGCCCACCAAGAAGGTACGCCATGAAATCCCTCGCACTCTCCCTTGCGCTGGCGTTGTCTGCGCCGCTCCTGTTGACCGCTCCCGCACCGGCTGCTGCGCAGCAGGCGGCAGCCAAGCCCGGCCAGCAAGTGCTGACCAACGGCAACCGTATTTTGAGCACGCTGCAGCAGCGCCGCGCTGAGTTCCGTAAAGATCCCGCCGCACTGCGTGCGTATATCAATACCGAGCTGCGCAACAATTTCGACAGCCTCTACGCCGCGCGTTTGGTGCTTGGCGTACACGCACGCGGTGCTAGCGATGCCGACGTCAAGCTCTTTGCTGACGCCCTGATCGACAACCTGATGCAACGCTACAGCACCGCGCTGCTCGATTTCGACGGCAAACCGCAGCTGCGCTTGAAGTCGGAAATGCCGCTGCCGGGCAACCGTGGCTTCAAGGTGTCCACAGAGATCCAACGCAGCACCGGCGCACCTGTTCCGGTGGATTATCTGGTGCGCAATAACGGCGGCTGGAAAATCTTCGACGTGATGATCGAAGGCGTATCGTATGTGCAAACCTTCCGCAATCAATTCGACACGCCTCTGCGGCAGAAGTCGATCGCCCAAGTGGCGGCCGACCTGCGGAACGGCACGCAGCCCTCTGCCACCAGCAGTAAGCGCTAATTTTTTCATCTGAGACAACCGCAGAGCGCCCCATGAACCGCCTCCTTACCGCACTGCTTCTGAGCGCACTTTTGCTCAGCGTGGGCTGCGCCAGCGTGCCGCAGCAAAAGGCCGCAGCCGTGGCGCCTGCCGTTGTTGAAGCCGCCGCACCTTCCCCGCAGGTTGAAACGGAACCTGGTGCCGAACCTACGCCTGCGGCTAACGATCAGGCGCAAGCGCAAGACGAAAGTGCCATCGATGATTTCGATGCGATCTACGGCAGTAGCGGCCATGCCAGCGCCAACCAAAATGGTGATGCGTTTGCGGCACAAGATCCGTGGGAGCCGATGAACCGCAAGATCCACGCGTTCAATAACGGCATTGATCGCGCCATCGCACGCCCGGTGGCGCGTGCCTATGTCGCCGTGGTGCCCAAGCCGCTGCGACAAGGGGTAAGCAACTTTTTCGACAACCTCATCACGCCCTTGGCGTCTGCGAACCTGTTGCTACAAGGACGCCCCGGCGAGTCTGTTGAAACGCTGGGCCGTTTTTTAGTCAACTCAACGATTGGGCTTGCCGGGTTGTTTGACCCGGCCACCAAGCAGCTCAAAATGCACCGCCATAGCGCCGACCTTGGCCGCACGTTTGCCCGCTTTGGCTGGAGGCAGTCGCGCTATTTGGAACTGCCGTTCCTTGGCCCGCGTACGCTACGCGATACGCTTGGCCTAGTGGGTGATACCGCTTTCTCTCCGCTGACCTATGTCCACGATAAGCAAACCAAAACCGCGCTGTGGGGGCTGAAGATGGTGGATATGCGCGCCAGCGTGTTGCCGCTGGAGTCGATGCGTGAATCGGCCCCCGATGACTACACGATGGTGCGTGATGCGTGGCTGGCACGCCGCCATTACTTAATTGAAACCGATAGCAAGCGCGACACCGGCGGCGAAGTGCTGCCAGATTATTTGCTGGAAGAGGACGTTGAGCCAGAAAAACCAGCCCCTTCTTCAGAACCCGCCACACAGCCTTCGCCGTAACTTAGGTAGCGTCACTCCGCCGCGCTAGGTGCACTTAGCCTCTCGGCAGATTCATTGCCGGGCAGCGTTTCGACGTCGCGTAGGCTGCGTTCGATCGCACGGGTGCGCACGCCGGTCTGTTCGATCTGCTTGCTGGCTTGGTCGAGCTTGTCTTTGACCTTATCCAGCACATCGCCAAACTTACCAAACTCGGTTTTGGCTTTTTCCAGAATGCGCCAGACTTCGGCCGAGCGTTTTTCAATGGCCACCGTGCGAAACCCAACCTGCAGGCTCGTCAGCAGTGCAAGCAGGGTCGTGGGCCCAGCCACCGTAATGCGCTGCTCGCGCTGCAGTGCTTCAAATAAACCGGGGCGGCGCAGTACTTCCGCGTAGAGCCCTTCTGTGGGAAGGAATAATACGGCGAACTCGGTGGTATGCGGCGGAGCCACGTATTTGCTGCGAATGCGCTTGGCCTCATCGCGTACGCGGCGCTCCAACGCATCACCCGCAGCACGGGCTTCGTCGGCATCGGCGCGTTCTTGCGCATCGAGCAGACGTTCGTAATCTTCACGCGGGAATTTAGCGTCAATCGGCAGCCATACCACGCCATCATCGCTACTGCCGGGGAAGCGCACCGCATATTCCACGCGCTCATTGCTGCCGGGTAATGTCGCCACGTTGCTGGCGTATTGGTCGGGGGCAAATACTTGTTCCAGCAGCCCAGCCAGCTGCACTTCACCAAAAATACCACGCGACTTCACATTGGTGAGCAGCCGCTGCAGGCCGCCGACGTCGGTGGCTAGTTTGTTCATATCACCCAGCCCTTGGTGCACCTGCGCCAACATCTGGGTGACATTCCCGAAGCTTTCGGTAAGCCGGGTTTCTAATGTGGCGTGCAACTTCTCATCGACCGTGGCGCGCATCTGCTCGAGTTTTTGCGCGTTATCATCTTGCAGCGCTTTAAGCTGCTGTTCTAGCGTGTTGCGCATCTCACCAATACGCGCTTCATTGCGCTGGGTGAGTTCACGCAGCTGCGCGCCCAATGCGTCGGTTTGGCGCTGCTGCTGCTCGGCTTGTTCAAGGCGCGCTTTGCGCGCGTCTTCGCTCAATGCTTCGCGCAGTTCGTCTAGGCGCGAGTCGGTGCGTGTTGCGACGGCCTGCAGCTGCGTGCCAAAACTATCGATTCGCTGGCCTTGCTGCAAGGCGAAACTATCCAATTGACCGCGTAGCTCTTCACGGCCACCACGCTGCTCTTCGCGCAGCACGCTGCTCATACGCTCTTCGGGGCGGCGCAGCAGCAGCGCGGCGAGTACCGCGAGCACGGCCGCAAGCAATACAACAAGTAAAAGTGTTTGAAGGTCCATCGCACCAGTGTAGCGAACCGCGTCGCAAATACTGCGACTGGCTTAGCCCACCGATACTCCAAATAGCCAGCCTATCAGCGCCGTAGCCGCCTGCGCCATGCTGCCCCAGAGCAGCACACGCCACGCGCCCCTGAAGCCGCCACCGCCCGCCACGCGCTCGGCCGCATAGCCCAGCACCACCAAAAGTAGCGTGGTCACGAGCACCATTGCCATAGCCAACCCAGGCCCAGTCCAAAGCCAGCCGAGTAATACGGGGGGAAGCGCGCCTAAGGTAAAGGCCGTGGCCGACGCCAGCGCCGCTTGCACGGGGCGCGCACGCTGCAACTCACTGATGCCAACTTCATCGCGCAGATGCGCGCCGAGGTCGTCGTGGGCGGTGAGCTGCAGCGCCACTTCGCGTGCCAGCTCTGGGGTTAGACCGCGCTGCACGTAAATTTGGGTAAGCTCCTGCAGCTCAAGCTCCGGGTGATCGCGCAGCGCGCGCGTTTCAATCCGAATATCCGCATGTTCGGCGTCGGCCTGCGAGCTGACAGATACATATTCTCCCGCCGCCATTGAAAGTGCGCCCGCCGCCAACCCGGCCAGCCCGGTGAGTAGCACCGTTGCAGGTGCGGCCTGTGCGGTGGCCATGCCCAGCATAAGGCTGCCGGTTGAAATTAGGCCGTCGTTGGCTCCCAACACGGCCGCGCGCAGCCAGCCGCTGTTCTGGCTGCGGTGGGGTTCATGGTGATGGTGGTGATAATTAAGTTCCATAGTTGCCGCGCATTGTAGGCGAGCGCTCGCCTGCCTGCCTTGATCTTAGGCAGGCACCCCTGGCAACCATTTGCTTAATCGTCGTGCCAGATATCGTGCGCGTCCACCAACACGCGTAGCCGCGCTTCTTCGGCATCGGCACGCGCCGCAGCTTCTTCACCCGCGATCTGGCTGTGCTGGCGCTGCACCAAGAGCCATTCGGCCAGCGCCGTTTCGCCCAGTTCCCAGCCGCGTTTAATGCGCCGCGTGGCCGCTTCGCTTGCCGCTAAAGCCTCGCGCTGAGCCTGCCACTGCGCGGCTAAACGGGTCGCACGGGTCACCGTCAGTACCGCTTCGTGGCTAATGTCGCGGCGCATGACGGCCGCATCCCCGTGCAAGGCCGCAGCATTCGCGCTTTCTGCGGCCGCGAGCGCACTGCGATGGCGGCCGCCCAGTGGAATACTCAGAACAAGCCCCGTCACCTGCTCGGCACCGCTGCGCTCATTTAGTCTGCGCAGCCCCAGTGTTGGGTCGGCGATGCGATCTGCGCGTGCACGCGCCGCGCGCGCATCGGCCGCACGTGCATCGGCTTCCAACGCGCCAATATCATGGCTGCGCGCAATAATCCGAGCAATCCATTCATTGGCGCCACCTACCAAAATCTGCGGCTCATCGATATCCGGTGCGCGTTCTGGAATCGGCAGGCTGGGGAAGTCGCTGCGCATCGCCAGCCGCGCACTTTCCAGCGCCGCCTGCGCCGCAAGCTGGGCTGCACGTGCTTGCGCGCGCTCTACTTCCAGTAACTCTAGGTCTTTTTGTGAGGCGTCGCCTAACCCAACGCGCCGCGCGAGGTCGCGCTGCGCCGCATCCATCAAGGCTTGCTGGGCTCCTGTGCGTTGCGTCGCTTCTGCGGCGCGCAGCCATGCCATCCAGTCATCCAACAGCAGGCGTGCCGCTTGGTGGCGGGAATCGTCAAGGCGTAAATCGGCTGAATCAATTTCCGCAGCGCCTATGTCGCGGTCGAGTTTTGCTTTACCCGGTAGACGAAATGCGCGGCTCAGGGTGTATTCCGATTCGGAAAAACGCTGCCGCCCACCCATTTCATCGCTGCTGCGGCGCTGGCTGACGATATCGAGCTGAAATTCGTGTTCGCCAACACGCAGCGCGCGCGCCTTGGCTTCGGCAGCATCTGACCGCGCACGTGCTGCCACCACGTTGGGTTGGGCATCGATTGCCGCATGCACCGCCTCATGCGGCGGTAGCCAGTGCTGCGCCTGCGCGCCTGCACTTAGTAGAAGTAGGGCCAGCACAGGTTTCGCTGTTGGCTGCCAGTACTTGCTGCGGTGCTTCATACCGCCTCCTTGGTATCGATGCCATAGCGTTGAAACAAGATCGGCAGCAGCAGCAGGGTCAACGCGGTGGAGGTGATCAACCCACCAATCACCACGATGGCTAATGGCCGCTGGATTTCAGAGCCGGGGCCGCTGGCGAGCAGCAGTGGCACCAATCCAAATGCAGTAATGCTGGCGGTCATCAACACCGGCCGCACGCGCTGCAGGGCGCCGCGTCGCACAACCTCTTGAATAGATAAACCCGAATCGTGTAATTGATTGAAGCAGGTCACCAGTACCAATCCATTCAGCACCGCGATACCCAATAGGGCGATAAAGCCTACCGATGCCGGTACTGATAAATATTGGCCAGAGGCCCATAGCGCCAAGATGCCGCCCACCAGTGCAAACGGGATATTGGCCAGAATCAGCACGGCCTGCCGCAGTGAACCAAACGTCATGAACAGCACCAAGAAGATCGCGGCCAACGCCAGCGGAATGACGAGGCTCAAGCGCTGGGCGGCGCGCTGCTGGTTTTCAAACTCACCGCCCCATTGCATGGAATATCCCTGCGGTAGCTTCACCTTCCGCGCAACGGCCGCTTTGGCTTCGTCAACAAAGCCCACTAAATCACGGCCATCCACATTGGACTGCACCTTGGCGTAGCGCGAGCCTTGCTCGCGTTCCACACTCACCGGCCCGGTGCTGGCCTTCAGCGTGGCAATCGCTGCAAGCGGCACTTCTCCGCCATCGGGCAGGGCGATATGGAGCTGCTTGAAGCGCAGCTCCGACATACGAATATCATCACCGCCGCGCACCAAAATCGGTGTGCGCCGATTGGCTTCTAGCACGATCCCGGCGGGCATACCATCGATCTGCGCGCGCAGCTCGTCTTGCACATCGGCCACTGCCAGCCCGTTGCGCCCTGCGGCAATTGGATCAATGACCACCTGTAAATAATCCACACCTTCTGTGGCCTGGGTAATTACGTCCTGCGCCCCGCGAACTTTTTCTATCACCGCAGCGGTCTGCTGGGCGATCTCACCAAGCACGTTTAAGTCGGGGCCGAAAATCTTGATGGCAAGATCCCCTCGGCTGCCGGTGAGCATTTCTGAAATACGCATTTCAATAGGCTGGGTGAGGCCTGCATCGATGCCGGGAAACTCTTCCAGCACTTTGCGCAGCTCATTTGCCAGCCATTCCTTATCGGGGTTTCGCCACTGCGCTTTTGGCTTCAGCTCTAAGATCATGTCGGTTTCATTGAGCCCCATTGGGTCTAACCCCAACTCATCCGAGCCCACGCGCGACACGATATGCTCCACTTCCGGCAGCTTGTCTTTAATCGCTTTTTCAACCGCCAAATCAAGCTCCACCGAACGCTGCAGCGAGATCGCCGGCGCTTTGGCAAGCTGCACCACAAGATCGCCCTCATCCATCGTGGGCATAAAGCTTTTACCAATCCCAACATAGGCCAAGGCGCCCAGCACCAACATCACGGCGGCGGGTATGAGTGCTTTTTTAGGCGCAGCTAAAACAGCGTCCAACAGCGGGCGGTACACGCGCTCCACCTGACGCATCAGCCAAGGCTCGCGGTGCGCATGCTCCTTGAGTAGCAGCGAGGCCAGCACCGGAACGAAGGTCAGCGAAAGCAGCAGCGACGCGGCCAGTGCAAACACAATCGTGAGCGCCACTGGGGTAAATAACTTCCCTTCTAAACCTTCCAGCGTCAGCAGCGGTAAGAAGGTGAGGGCGATAATCAGCATGCCAGAGGCCACCGGTACGGCCACCTCACGCGTGGCAGCAAGCACGCGCTGTACACGCGGGAAATGGGCGCCGCTGGCACCTGGCTCAAGCCGCGTCACTGTGTTTTCTACCACCACGACAGCAGCATCAACCAACATCCCAACCGCAATCGCTAGCCCACCTAAGCTCATTAGGTTTGCGCTTTGTCCGGTTAGGCGCATGCAGAAGAACGTCAGCAGGGCAGAAATGGGCAGCATCAGCGATACCACCAGCGCGGCGCGAAGTTCACCGAGGAACAGCAACAGAAGAATGACCACAAGCAGTGTGGTTTCTAGCAGCGCGTTTTGCACGGTGGCCACGGCGCGCTCGATCAAGCTGCTGCGGTTATAAAACGGAACAATGCGCACGCCGGGTGGAAGACTATTTTTTAGTTCTGCGAGTTTGGCTTCCGCGGCATGCACCAACTTAGACGCATCGGCACCGCGCAGCGCTACGACAATCCCCTGTACCGCTTCTTCGTTTCCATCGCGGGTGACCGCGCCATAGCGTGTGAGTGCCTGCACGCGCACCGTGGCGATGTCTTTGACGCGTAGCGGCGACATGCCCGCTTTCACCACAACATTACCGATATCGTGCTCGTTCTGCAGCGCACCTTCCACGCGCACAACCAGTGCGTTTTCACCCGCGCTAATGCGGCCCGCACCATCGTTGCGATTATTGCGCTCGATCGCTTGCACTACGTCATCAAAATGCAGGCTGTTGGCAATCAATCGCGCGCGATCTGGGGCCACAACAAAGCTCTTTACTTCGCCACCAAGTGCGTTGACTTCGGCCACACCTGGCAGCGTGCGCAGCGCCGGGCGTATCGTCCAATCCAGCAAGCTGCGTTTTTCCTGCAGGCTAAGGCCGTTGCCTTCTACGGTGAACATCAGCACATCGGAAAGCGGCGTTGCAATTGGCGCAAGGCCACCATCCACGCCGCTTGGCAGATCACTCGCGACGCCCGCATAGCGTTCGGCCACCTGCTGCCGCGCCCAGTACATATCGGTGCCGTCTTTGAAATCCAGTGTGACATCGGCAATCGCATATTTTGCGGTTGAGCGCAGCATGGTGGCATTGGGCACGCCCAACAGCTCCATTTCCAGTGGCGCAACGACGCGACTTTCTACTTCTTCCGGCGTCATACCCGGCGCTTTCAAAATCATCTTCACTTGGGTGGGTGAGATGTCGGGGTAGGCGTCAATCGGCAACTGAAGATAGGCACGCACACCAGCGCCCGCCAGCACAAGTGTGGCCAGCAAAACCAGCAGCCGTTGCCGCAGGGCGAATGTAATCAAGGCGTTGAGCATGGCTTACTCCACCGGCGCCATGGTTTTCAGCAGATTGCCGCCACTCGCCGCCACCTGTGCTCCGGCCTTCAGCCCATCGCCTTGCACAATAGAAACGCGGCCGTCACCGCCTAATACTGTTACCTTCACACCGCGCCATAAATTTCCTTCGCGTACATACAGCAGGTGCTGCTCACCGTGCTGCATCACCGCCGACGCCGGTACTTGCAGCGCGCCATTTGGTGCTGCCAAATGCAGGCTCACTTCTAGCTGCTGGCCGGGCAGCAAGCCCGCATCCGGTGCTACCTGCGCACGCACACGCAGCCCCTGCGCGCCTGTGTCGGCATCGCCGCCAACGGCCACAGCCTTAGCCTGCACGCCACCGGGTAACTGTACCGTCAGCCCCGGTGTTACCGCTTCGCGCAAAGAAAGCGGTACGTTGAATTCAACGTCTAGCTCATCACCTTCTAGCAGAGTGAAGGCCGAAGCCAATGCGTCCAACGACTGCCCAGGCTTTACTGCACGATGCAGCACGCGGCCCGTCTGTGGTGCGAGCAGCTCAAACTCTCCCGGGACACCCCCGCGTGCGGGGCGCAGTTGCGCGAGCTGCGCACTGGCCTGAGCCACACTGGCACGGGCTATCGCCGCACGTGCCGCACTTTCTTGGCTACGCGACTGCGCGATCAGCCCTTCTTTGAGTAGCTGCGCATCACGGCTGGCTTGCTGCTGGGCCAGCCCTGCTTCGGCATTGGCGCGTGCCAGTTCCGCCTGCACGGCGACCGCTTCGCGGCTTTGTACACGCAGCATCGGCTGGCCTTTGCTCACGCTCTGGCCTTCATCCACCAAGACTTTAGTGACGACACCCGCATACGGCAGGGTCACCTCGGTGCTGGCTGATAGCGGCACCGTCATCAGTGCCGGCAGCCCCGTGATCGGCACAGCGTCTGCAGGTTTGGCCGCAATGGTGGTGATACCAAGGTTTTGAATCTGCGTTTGACTTAAGGTGATACGCCCCTGTGCATCGGCCTGCGGTGGCGCCTCTTCGGCCGCTTCTTGCGCCCCACCGCCACACCCTTGAAGGAGTAAACACGCGAGTAAAGCAACCAGATATAGAGAACGCATGGACGGCATCGTGTCGATAAGATGTGGTTAGTGTCCCGGCTGAAACTTTGGTAACGCTTAGGATGCGTGCGCTATACCCGCGGCAAGACGCCCAACCGCGCCTGCAGTTCACCTGCATTCAGTTCAAAGTCCACACGCAGCCCCAAGGCCTGTGCCATCGCATTGACCAAGGCCAGACCCAGCCCCGCGTGTTGCGGGCTGCCGTCGCGCTGACCGCGCCAATGGCGCTCGCCGAAGCGGGCAAGGTCGTCTTGCGAAAGTTGGCTCGCCTGATTACGCACCTCGAATACCCAGCCAGCTTCCACTTCTACTAGCCGCACACTTACTGGTGTTTGCGCATCGGCGTATTCCACCGCGTTTTGCAGCAGGTTGGCGGTAATGCGCTCTAACATCCCTGCATCGCAAATGGCCCAGGCCTCGGCTGGTAGTTGCAGCTGCAGGTGCGATAGGCCAAGCGCTACGGCCTGCTGTTTTAGCAGCGCCACAAGGTCTAAGGGATCGGCCTGCGGCAATTCCTGCCCCGACTCAAATCGCGCCAGCGCCAACAGTGCTTCAATACTGCGCTGCATACGCGCACCCGCTTGCTGCGCCTGCTGCAGGCCGTGGCGCAGCGCTTCGGTATCCCCCTGTGCCAAGGCACGCTCGCTGGCCGCATTGATTTCTGCCACCGGCGTGCGCAACTCGTGCGCGACACTGCGCGAGAACTGACGCTCGCGTTCGGCCATCGCCCAGAGCTTGCGCAGCGCGTCATAAGCGGCATTGACGAAGGGATGCAGCTCGCTGGGCGTGCTGGGCAATACGCCTTTTTCGGGCGGGTGATCGTGCGGCAAACGCTTGGCCTCGCGGCTCAAATACGCAAACGCCTGACGCAGCAGCAGCATGCACAGCAGCACGGCCGCCGCAATCGCCAGCACCAGCCCCAGCAGCAGCACCTGGTGCATTTCTTGTTCGGTAAGGTCCCAGCTTTCACGCTCGGTTGCCACGATGAGTTGCCCACCCGCAAATGCGCCCTGCGTGAGGCGCACGCGCTGGTAACGCCCGCTATGTCCATCAGGAAGACGGGTATTCCCAATGTCTGCATCACGAACCTGCGGCGGTAGGCGCAGCGGCTGCTGGCCACTATTGTGCGAGGCCACCCGCAGCGCGTCGTCTGCGCCATAGACCGCGAAGAACTCGGTATGTCCCGCAATATCCCACGCGGGCAGCACCGCTTTTCGCGGGTCGTCTTCCTCCTGCAACTGCTGCGCCAACGACGCTGCGCGCGAAGCCAGCACCTGATCAAGCTGGTGGAACATGGCCCGATCCACCAACACATCAAGCGCGATAAACACCCCCCCCAGCAGCAAGCCAAACGCCAGCACCAGCTGCCACAGTAGCCGCGTGCGTAGTGACCACGGCTTACCGCTATTCGATGACATAGCCAAAGCCGCGTCGCGTTTGAATGGGGTCTTCAGCGCCCGCTTTCGCCAGTTTGCTGCGCAGTGTGCTCAAAATGACTTCCACCACTTTGTCGGATGATTCGCTTGCACTGTCATACAAGCGATCAAAAATCGCCACCCGCGACAGCACGCGCCCGCGCTCACGCAGCAGCAATTCCAGCAACGCATATTCCTTTGGCGAAAGCTGCACATCCACACCCTGCCAGCGCGCACGGCGGGCGTGCAGATCTAGGTGCAATGCCCCTTGTACAAGCATTGCCGCACCACCCTCTTGTGGCCGCCGTGCTAGCGCACGAATGCGCGCCAGCAGCTCATCCAAGGCAAAGGGCTTTACCAAATAATCGTCGGCACCTGCATCTAATGCTTCTACGCGATCGGCTACCGTATCGCGCGCCGATAGCATCAGCACACGCGCCTTGGAACCTGTCTGACGCAACTTACGCAACACACCAAGGCCGTCTAGCCGTGGCAGCATCCAATCCAGTACCAGCACATCGTATGTGTGCGTAGAAAGGTAGTGCGTGGCCACCACGCCATCTTCGGCGTGGTCGCACACATGGCCTTCGGCCTCCAGCGTTGCGCGCAGCGTCTCGGCCAAGGTGGCGGAATCCTCCACAATCAGCAGGCGCATCGCCGAGGCCCTAACTTTAGTCCAGCACGCGGCAGAACACCGCCTTCAAATAGCGCGACTCCGGAACCTGCGCCAACCACGGGTGATCGGGGCCTGCGCCTGCTACCTTGAGTACCTGCACGGTGCGTCCCGCGTAGAACGCGGCGCGGCGTAGCATGTCGAGGAACTGCTCCTCGCTCACCAGCCCTGTGCAGCTAAACGTGGCAAACAGCCCGCCCGGCTTCACCACGCTGAGTGCCAGCTTGTTCATATCGAGATATTTCTTCAGCGCGGTGATGACCTGCTCGCGGTCACGCGTCATCTTGGCCGGATCGAGAATCACCACGTCGAATTTTTCACCGTTGATCGCTGCATCACGCAGCCACGGGAAAATATCAGCCTGAATAAAGCGCGGCTTCACGTGATTCAAATGCGCATTGCTCTTGGCGATCTCGATCACTGCTGGGTCAATATCAATGCCCACCACTTCCGCAGCGCCACGCGCCGCCGCGTACACCGCAAAGCCACCGGTATTGCAGCACAGATCAAGCACGCGCTTGCCTTCGCACTGCTGGCTCAGCCACTGCCGGTTCTCGCGCTGATCGGCAAAAAAGCCGGTCTTATGCGCCCCCGCCGGGTCGGCACGGAACTTCACTCCGTATTCGGTCACCAACGCAGGTTCGGTCCCTTGGGTGTCCTTATAGTCGAAGCTTTCCTGCTTCTGCACATGCTCATCGGCGAAGCTGTGGAAGCGGCAGCCGGGGAAGTGTTCGCGTAGCGCATCAAAAATAATGCTGCGGTGTCGCCACGCCCCGGCGCTGAAAAATTCCACCACCAGTAAGTCGTCATAGCGATCCACTACAAGGCCGCTAATGCCATCGCCCTCGCTGTGCACCACGCGCCACGCATTGCTGATCTCACCTAACTTGAGGATGTTGCGGCGCAGATGCACCGCCTCGCCAATTTTGCGCACAAACCAGTCCGCATCTACGGCGATATCGGGGTTGCGCTCCAAAATACGCAGCGCGATGCGCGAATGGCCGTTGTAGAAGCCGCGCCCCATCCACGCGCCATCGGCCCCCACCACATCCACAATGCTGCCGGGCTTGGGCCGTTGCGCGGGCTTTTCGACGAGGCGCTGGAAGATCCACGGGTGAGTGGAATTCCACGCATTCTTGAGATAAACGGTTTGCAGAGGCTCATTCATAGTAACTATTTTTTAACAGCGACGGTCATTCGTTCCGCTATTGTCGCACCAAGAAGGGGAGTAACTCCGCGTGCAGACGTCGTCATGACGGGCTAGGCTGAATATAAGCCAACGCCCCGGCGCTGCAGCAGGCCAAGTGCCTGTGGGTGAGACCTTCGCCGATCGGCGAAGCGCGCTCCCTTTCCATGCATCCCGCGTGGACGCCTCCGCCGATACTCTGGTGGAGTTTGCATGGAATCGATTGGTACACCGTTTCTTTGGCTGGTGTTTAGCGTGGTGGTTCTCGCCGCGCTGGCCGCTGATCTCGTCTTGATGCGTCACGGCGGCCCGCACAAAGTTAGCTTCAAGGAAGCGGCGTGGTGGAGCCTAGGCTGGGTTGTGCTGGCGCTCGCGTTCAACCTATGGCTGTGGTGGTATGCCAGTGCCGAGTTTGGCCGCGCCGTGGGCGACGATATCGGCATGGAGTTTTTCACCGGCTATTTGGTGGAAAAGGCGCTTGCCGTCGATAACATTTTCGTCTTCTTGATGTTGTTCAACTATTTTGCGGTGCCGGAAATGCAGCGCCAGCGTGCGCTGGTGATCGGTATCGTGGGGGCCATTGTTCTTCGCACCATTTTGATCTTTGCCGGTGCGCTGTTGCTGGCGAAGTTCCACTGGATTTTGTACGTGTTCGGCGCGTTCTTGCTGTTTACCGGCATCAAAATGTGGCGCGCCACCGGGCAAGAGCCGGACTTGGATGCCAACCCCGTCCTGCGCTGGATGACGGCACATATCCCCTTCCTGCGCCGCTACCACGGCAGCGCGCTATGGGTGGGGCAGGGATCGCGGCGCAAGTTCACGCCGCTGTTTATCGTGATCGTGATGCTCGCCATTACTGACGTTATCTTTGCGGTGGATTCGATCCCGGCAATTTTCGCCATCACCATTGATCCGTTCGTTGTACTCACTTCCAACGTGTTTGCTGTGCTTGGCCTGCGTGCGATGTTCTTCCTACTGCAGGGTATGGCCGACCGTTTCCACCTGCTGCCTTACGGGCTGGCATTGGTGCTGGTGTTCATCGGTATCAAAATGCTACTGATCGATCTCTACAAACTGCCGATCTTGGTTTCGCTAGGTACAGTGGTAGCGATCATCGGCACAACGATCGCGCTTAGCCTACTGCGCCCGCAAAAGAAGCTCGCGCAGGAATAAGCCCACGCGCGGGTGTCACCGGGCGCGCACGCTTGTATTCCAGCGTGCGCGCCCCACTTCAATACAATGACCGTCACATCACCCCGCCACATCCAACGTCAAGCCGACCGTCGTCGCCTACAGCGCGCGTTGACGGCCAGCATGGCGGGGGTGCTGTTGTTGTGGGTCTGCTTTGTCATTCAAAAAAGCATTGACTGGACACCGCTCACCGTTACGCCACGCACACTTGAAGGTTTATTGGGGCTGTTCACCGCGCCACTGCTACACGGCTCGGTGGCGCATATCGTGGCCAATACCACCTCGCTCCTGCTGCTCGGCACGCTTGCAGGCACGGCCTATCCGAAGGCGACGTTGCGCGCACTGCCGCTGCTATGGCTGGGCTCCGGCATCGGTGCTTGGCTGCTGGGTGCGGCCAACTCACACCACTTAGGTGCAAGCGGCGTCACCCACGGTCTTGGCTTTTTGCTGTTTACGCTTGGCCTATTGCGCCGCGATAAAGCCGCGCTGGCAGCGGGCATGATCGCGTTTTTGTTCTATGGCGGCATGTTGATGAGCATCTTGCCGCGTGAACCCGGTGTTTCTTGGGAATCGCACCTCGGCGGCGCGCTCGCCGGGATTGTTGCGGCGCTGCTATTTCGCCACGTCGATCCAATCCTCCCACGCAAAAAATATAGCTGGGAAATTGAAGAAGAAATGCAAGCCCAGCGCGCCGATTCCGAACGCGATACTTTCGAAACACACGCGCCGCACGACGTTCCTGTGCTGTGGCATCGGAACACGCCACCTAATGACGAACAGAGCAACGTACTGCCGTTTCGAAAGCGTGAATAACCCCCGGCACACTTGATTTTCTTGTTGCACCTTCGCCCATTTCTTAAACTATCCATCGCCTGCCATGGTGGCGGGCTTTTGAATTATGGAGATTTACATGAAAAAGTTATTACCGCTGGCTTGCGCGTTGGCATTGTCCGCCCTTTCCACCAGCGCCGTTGCTGGTGATTTTTTTGTGCGCGGCGAGGCTGGCCAAAGCGATGTGAAACTTAAGGCTACGGGTGTTGGTAGCGATAGCGACAAAGACACCGCCTATAGCCTGCGTGGTGGCTATTGGTTCAACCAAAATTTTGCTGTCGAGACAAATTACAGCCAGCTCTACAAGCAAAACCTCTATCGCGATAGCGTCAACTACCTAGACGCCAAGCTCACCACGATGGGCGTTGGCATTGTTGTGAAAGAGCATGTGACTCCAGAACCGGTGGGCTTTTTCGTGCAACTGCGCGGCGGTTTTGTGCGCAGCAAACTGGCCGTTGATACCAATCTTGGCGATGCCAGCGAAACCTCGACCAAGCCTTATTACGGCATCGGTGCGGGCTATGACTTCAGCAAAACCTTTGGCCTTAGCTTGAACTATGATCACAACCAAGACTCGGTTGATGATGTAAAAGTCACCGCCAACACCCTGTCATTGGGTGCAGAATTCCGCTTCTAATTCTGCAGCGCTACGTTTTATAGCTGCCGCCGCAAGGCGGCAGTTGCGAATGTAATAACCGGACGCCATTTGCATGACTGCTCTTCGCACCACCTTTGCTACTGCGCTTTTTTGCGTACTAACCGCTTGCGCCAGTGCGCCCGCTCCGCGCCAAGCGCCTATCGTTTCGCCTACTCCAGCGGTAACACTGCCCCCTATTAAAGTCGGGCTTGCACTCGGTGGTGGCGCCGCCAAAGGGTTTGCCCATATCGGCGTGATTAAAATGCTCGAAGCCAATGGCATCAAGCCTGTGGTGGTCTCCGGTACCAGCGCGGGCAGCGTAGTCGGTGCGCTGTATGCCAGCGGCATGGATGCTTACCAGCTACAGCAAAAAGCAGTGGCGCTGGATGAAGCAAGCATTCGCGACGTTAGCCTATTTTCTGGTGGTGTGGTCAAAGGCAAGAAGCTACAGGATTACGTTAATGCGCAGGTAGGTGAGCGCACATTCGAAAAATTAAAGAAACCATTGGCGGTTGTCGCAACGCGGTTGGAAGATGGTCAGCGCACGGTGTTTGTACGCGGCAATGTGGGGCAAGCAGTGCGCGCGTCCAGCTCCATTCCAGGGGTGTTTGAAGCGGTGAGCATTGGTAAATACCACTTTGTTGATGGTGGCGTTGTCAGCCCGGTGCCGGTGGATGCGGCGCGTGATCTGGGTGCCGACTTTGTCATCGCGGTGGATATTTCCAGCAAGCCTATCGGCAGTGCGGATACGTCCAGCATGCTTGGCAATATGAATCGCAGCATCGCGATCATGGGGCAAAAATTAGGTGCTGCCGAATTAGCACGTGCCGATATTGTGGTTCGTCCCAACGTCAACGATATTGGCGCCGCCGATTTCGCGCAAAAAAACCGCGCTATCTTAGAAGGCGAGCGTGCCGCACAAAATCTGCTGCCGACAATCAAAGCCAAGCTCGCCACATTGCAGGCGCAGCGTCTTGCCAGCGCGCAGCAGGCAGCGGCCGCCAAAGCCGCCGCCCAGCATGAAGCCGAACGCCAAGCCCGCTGCGCGAAGCAGCAGGGCTGGCTGGATAAACTGCGGCGCGATGAAGACTGCTAAAAACAGGGCTACACCTGCGGCGTGACGCCCACACCGCGGCCATAGACCAAGCGCCCGCCCATCCAGCCCGCCGCGAGCAATACTGCAAACCCCAACACACTCAGCAGCAACGCTATAGGCGTCATTGGAATAAGCTGGCTGTGGCTGGTGCGGAAGAACAAGCTGCCCGCATACAGGCACCAGCTACACAGCGCCAATGCCATATGCGACTGCGCATCCTGTTCTGCAGGGTGCCCTGCGGGCAGATTCAGAAACTCCCAAAACCCAGCGGCAGCGGCCAGTAACCCAAGCACAAGCCCCCCTACTAGCAGTGCTGCGGCAAAACTCTGCGGCGGCCATGCCGCACCTAGCCACACTGCTACATCCATGACCGTTGCCAAACTCCAGCACGCCACGGGAAAGTGCACCAGCGCCGGATGTAACGGGTGCTTCATGACACAAACACCGCCAGCAGCAGCAAGCACACACCCGTGACGGCGAGCCCGGCATGCGTCAACACCACGCGTTTGAATGCAATCTGTTTCCCGTAGTGGATCGTGGCCAAATAGAAGCCAAACCCCGCTGCTAATAACAGCACGCAAAGGGCCAGCCAAGCCAACTTGCCGCCTTCGGCATTGATGATGCCAAGAATCACCAGACTAAGGCCGCTGGCACCCAAAAGCGCATGCAGTACCGACACCAGCCATGGGGCCAACCTACCACGCAACACAAATGAGGCCAACACCAACCCTCCCAGCGCGCCGACAAATAGCACCAATAACGCATATTTCAACATGTTGCACCTCGTGTGCTTTCAATACTTTGCATCACTGCTTCCGTCATTCGTACGCAGCGTTCACCCATAAAGGCATAGGCCTCGGAAGTACACTCCCCCAACTGGGCTTGCAGCGCTTTACGCAACTGTGTACGCGCCCGATGCAAACGGGTCTTGACGGTTTCCTCGCGAATGCTGAGGGCTACAGCGGCTTCTTCCACGCTGAACCCTTCCACATCGCGCAGCACATAGACCAAGCGAAAATCCTCTGGCAGCGCATCCATTGCGCGTTCCAATAATCTGCGCAACTGTTGGCGTGCCGCCGCCTCTGCTGGGTCATCGGCTAGATTCAGGCCGGGAAATGCGATGACCTGCGCGCTCGTAGGCGGCTGTTCCATGCTGTCGATATCCACGGTTTCATGCCTCCGCCGCAGGCGGCCATAGGCTTCATTCAGCGCAATCCGCACCAACCACGTTGCAAGCGAAGCCTCGCCGCGAAAGCTGTCAATTTTTTCGAAGGCGTGTACATATGCTTGTTGCACCACATCTTCCGCTTCTGCGGGATCTAGCAGTACACCGCGCACTACGCGGAACAGGCGCTGGTTACAGCGCTGGGTAATCTGCCGAAACGCCTCGTGTTCACCCGCCTGTACGCAGGCCACTAGGGCGAGGTCGTCCAGCGCCGAATAATCACGCAAAGAGTGTTGTGAGGGCTGCAGCATCACCTACCTCCCCGTTTTTTCTTTAGTTCATTTTGGTGTTGTTTTAGTACCAGCATTTTGTGCATCTGCCTAGGGTCTCAACCTAGGCAGATGCAGCAGCGCAAAAAAGGTTCCCGATTATTGTTGGGCATTAGTGTGTGTGCGCCAGCTCCGCACGCACGCTATGCGCGGCCTCCACTAAATGCTCAAGCGCCGCGCAGGTTTCATGCCATCCGCGGGTTTTTAAGCCACAGTCCGGGTTCACCCAGATCTGACGCGTTTCCAACACTTCGCCCGCCTTGCGCAGCAGGTCTTTCATTTCACCCGCCTCAGGAATACGCGGCGAGTGAATGTCATACACGCCCGGCCCAATTTCATTGGGGTATTCAAATTTTTGGAACGCGTCGAGCAGCTGCATCCGCGAGCGCGAGGTTTCAATCGAGATCACGTCAGCATCCATCGCGGCCACCGCTTCGATGATGTCGTTGAATTCGGCATAACACATATGCGTATGAATCTGCGTATCGTTGCGCACGCCCGAAGCGGTAATCCCAAATGCCGTACCTGCCCATTGCAGGTACGCCGACCATTCGCTGCGGCGTAGCGGCAAGCCTTCGCGCAATGCCGGCTCATCGATCTGGATGATGCCAATTCCTGCGGCTTCCAAATCGGTTACCTCATCGCGCAGCGCCAATGCGATTTGCTTGCAGGTGTCTTCGCGTGATTGGTCATCGCGCACGAACGACCATTGCAGCATAGTGACCGGCCCGGTCAGCATGCCCTTCATCGGCTTGTCCGTGAGCGACTGTGCGTAACGCGACCACTCCACCGTAATGGCCTTGGGGCGCGACACGTCGCCATAGATCAGCGGCGGCTTTACGCAGCGGCTGCCGTAGCTTTGTACCCAACCATTGCTGGTGAAGGCATAGCCTGCAAGCTGTTCACCAAAATATTCCACCATGTCGTTGCGTTCAAACTCGCCGTGTACCAGCACATCGAGGCCGAGCTGCTCTTGGGTATGCACACAGCGTGCGGTTTCTTCACGCAGAAAGTGTTGATACTCCGCATTCCCAAGCTTGCCCGATTTATGCTGCGCACGCGCCTGCCGCACTTCAGACGTTTGCGGGAATGATCCAATCGTGGTGGTAGGCAAAGCGGCAGCGCAAAACGCTGTTCTTGCAGTTCGCGCCGTGCCGCATAAGGCAAACCGCGGCGCGCGGCATCGGCCGTTAGTGTGGCGATACGCTTGGCGACAGCCGCGTTGTGTACGCGCGGTGAATAGCGGCGCGTGGCCAAACGCGTGCGTGCATCGCTCAATGCATCTTCCACACCTGGCTTGCCATCCAAAGCATCCGCGAGCGTGCGTAGTTCAGACAATTTTTGCCGCGCAAATGCCAGCCACGATTTCAGCTCAGCATCGAGCTTATGTTCGTTGTTCAAATCCACAGGAACGTGGAGCAGCGAACACGACGGTGCAAGCTGCACACGCTCGCGTCCCAACTGCGCTTGTGCGTGCTTCGCCAGCACCAGCGCTTCGTCTAAATTGCTGCGCCAGATATTGCGCCCGTCCACCAAGCCCAGCGATAGCAGCTTGTCTTCGGGCAGCGCACGTAGCACCTCATTGAGCTGCGCTTTGCCGCGCACAAGGTCCACATGCAAGCCTTCCACAGGAAGCGCCGCCGCCAATGCAAGATTACCTGCAAGTGCATTGAAGTAGGTCGCCACCAGTAGATTCGGCTTTTGCTGCTTGCTCAAGAACACATAGGCTTCTTGGTACGCCTGCCGCGTGGCGGCATCCACGTCTAAAGCTAGCCAAGGCTCATCCAGCTGCACCCATTCCGCACCCGCACCTTTGAGCGTTTGCAACAATTCGGCATACGCGGGTAAGAGCTTTGCAAGCAGGGCCAGCGGATCGCTGCCATCCACCGTTTTTGCCAGCTTCAAGAAACTCACCGGCCCCAAGAGTACCGGGCGTGCCACATGCCCTTCGGCCACCGCTTCTTGATATTCATACAGCGGCTTCAAGCTGCGCAGGCGGAAGGTTTGCCCAGCGTGCAGCTCCGGCACGATGTAATGATAGTTCGTGTCAAACCACTTGGTCATTTCCAGCGCACGCAGATCCACGCCTTCGCGCTGGTAGCCACGCGCCATCGCAAAATAACCCTGCAACGCGTCTTCTTGCAGTAGCGCCTGGTAACGCTCAGGGATCGCGTCAAACAATACCGCGGTGTCCAGCACGTGGTCGTACAGCGAAAAATCATTACATGGCACCACGTCCACACCGGCCTCGCGCTGTAACGTCCAATGTTTTTTACGCAGTGTTTCCGCCTGCGTGAGAAGTTCTTCTGCATCGCTCTCATCACGCCAATAGCGTTCGAGTGCTTTTTTGAGTTCACGCTTCGCGCCGATGCGCGGGAAACCAAGATTTGCTACGACGGTCATGATCCATTCCTTATGTGATTTATTTATATCGCTTCATCAAGATAAAGCGATGAATTAAGAAACTGCATCCTGCAACCTTCCCTAATTGCTGTCAAGAACGAATGTGAATACCGATATGCCCAATACGGCGACTTCCTGCGTCATGACATAGTTTTCATGCGCGTGGCATAGGATCGTGGTGACGCCGCCGCATATCGCCTAAGGGAGCTCTTATGTCACAGCCTGCACCGCAACCTTCACCCGACTTCAGCCTAGGCGTTGCGCTGGCGGCCATTCCTGACACCGGTGTTTTAGCCGGACACGTGGGTGATGCAAGCGTTCTGCTGGCCAAAGTCAGCGGCGAAATTCACGCTGTTTCCGGCAGCTGCACCCACTATGGCGGCCCGCTGGGTGAAGGCCTGCGCGTGGGGGATGAAATCCGCTGCCCTTGGCACCACGCCTGTTTCAATCTACGCACCGGCGCCGCGGAAAAAGCCCCAGCATTTGCGCCTTTATCCTGCTGGAAGGTGGAGATCGAAGGCGAGCGTGTGTTTGTGCGTTCCGAACAACCCGCCGACAACAAGGCCACGCCCGCGCCTGCGCAAGCTCCCAAGCGCGTTGTGATCGTGGGGGGAGGCGCCGCTGCATTTGCCTGCGCGCAGCGCCTGCGCGAGCGCGGTTACGCAGGCAGCCTCACCCTGCTCAGCCATGATGACAGCGCCCCCGTGGATCGTCCGAATTTGTCGAAAGACTATCTCGCCGGTAGCGCTCCTGAAGAGTGGATGCCGCTGCAGCCGCCCGAGTTTTATGCAGAAAAGCACATCGACCTTCAGATCAATACCGAAGTTGGCGCGTTGCATCTGCAAGATAACTACGTCACCACCAAAGCGGGCAAGCGCTTCGACTACGACGCACTCGTGCTGGCCACCGGCGCAGAACCGGTGCATCTCAAGCTGCCGGGTTTTGACCTTCCTAATGTCTATACCCTGCGCAGCCTTAGCGATACCCGACGTTTGATTGCAGGAGTAAAAGACGCCAAATCCGTGGCCGTGGTGGGGGCTGGGTTTATAGGAATGGAAGCCGCTTCCGCGCTGCGTGCACGCGGTTTGGATGTGCACGTAATCGCCCCTGAAACGCTGCCACTGGCGCGCATTATCGGCACACAACTGGCCGATCACCTTGTCCAATTACACCGCAGCAATGGCGTGCACTTTCATTTGGAATGCCAGACGCAGGCGTTTGATGGCCGCACACTCACGCTTTCTAACGGCACAACGTTGAATGTCGATGCCGTTCTGGTGGGTGTGGGCGTGCGCCCGCGCACCACGCTTGCCGAACAGGCCAATCTTGCCTGCGATAACGGCATTTTGGTGAACGCGCAATTACGCACCGCATTACCCAATGTATATGCCTGCGGCGATGTGGCCCGCTATCCACACGGCGATGGTCTTGCCCGCGTCGAACACTGGGTGCATGCCGAACGCCAAGGGCAGGCCGTAGCTGGAAATCTGCTGGGCGATCAGCATACCTTCGACGACCCGCCGTTTTTTTGGACCCACCATTACGGCATCGACTTACGTTATCTCGGCCACGGTCGTGGCTGGACACGCGTGGAAGTGGAGGGCCGCCCGGCAGACAACGACTGCCTCGCTAAGTTCTACCATGACGATGCACTCGTGGCCGCCGCCGCCATCGGCCGCGATCGCGACCTGCTCGCGCTCCAGCCGCAGCTTCGTTAGTCCCCGCGCTGCCGGTCAATCTTCCGGCGGCAGCGGTAGTGCCTGCGCACGTTTCACCGTGCGCAGCACAAAGCTCGAATTCACATCGTCCACCTGCGCCTGCGCCAGCAGCTTGTCGAGTAGAAAGCGCGAAAAATGGTCGAGATCGCGCACGATGACATGCAACAGATAGTCCTTCTCACCGGTAAGCGCATAGCAAGAGGCCACTTCCTCCCAGAGGTTGACTAAACCTGCAAACTGCTCCACCAGCGCAGCATCGTGGCTCTTTAGCTGCACCCGCACAAACGCTTGCAGGCCAAGCCCCAGTCGCTCGGCGTCCACTTCCGCGCGATAGCCACTAATCACCCCCTCACGTTCCAACCGCTGCACCCGACGCAGGCAGGCCGATGCCGACAAATGCACCCGCTCGGCCAACTCGGCATTGGTCTGCCGCCCGGAGCGCTGCAGCTCGGCTAATAACATCAAGTCCACTTTATCCAGCTCGGCTACGCGCATTTCTTTCAATTATTCAAAAAATACGCACGCATATTGCATATAAACCCAATAAGAACGCAATAATGCATCCATCTTGCGTGATATTCCGCTTAGGCTTGGCAGGTTAGCTCTCTCTCTCTTAATAGTGACCGCCATGTCTGCCCAACCGCGCCGCGTTGAAAGCCAGCACACCGACCGAGGCTACGTTCCCGTGTACGCCACCGGGATTGTTGAACAACCTTGGCACAACTACAGCGCCACCGACCACGGCGTCTGGCAGCAGCTCTACCGGCGCCAGCTCGATATTTTACCCGGCCGCGCCTGCGACGCCTTCATGCACGCGCAAACCATGCTGCGCATGAACGCGCACCAGATTCCCAAATTCGAAGAACTCAACAAACCACTGGGTGATACCACCGGCTGGCAGGTCATCGCCGTGGAAGGCTTATTGCCCGAGCTGGACTTTTTCACTCACCTTGCCAACCGCCGCTTCCCGGTAAGCTGGTGGATCCGCCGCCCCGACCAAATCGACTACATCGCCGAACCCGACCTGTTCCACGACCTCTTCGGCCACGTGCCGCTGCTGATGGACCCCATGTTTGCCAATTACATGGAAGCCTACGGCAAAGGCGGCGTCAAAGCCCACGCCTACGGCCAAGAAGCGCTGATGTTCCTAGCGCGCCTGTACTGGTACACCGTGGAATTTGGTCTCATTCGCCAAGCCAACGGGCTGCGCATTTATGGCGCGGGCATCGTCAGTTCAAAAGGCGAGTCTATCTATAGCTTGGAAAGTGCCGCGCCCAACCGCATCGGCTTTGATCTTGAACGCGTGATGCGCACGCGCTACCGGATCGACAGCTACCAAAAAACCTATTTCGTCATCGATAGTTTTGAAGAATTGATCGACGCCACCCGTCCCGACTTCGCACCGATCTATGCGCGCTTGCAGGAGCAACCGCTGTACGCCGCCGGTGACGTGCTCGATGCGGATCGCGTGCTCCACCAAGGCAGCGGCGAGGGGTGGTCACACGATGGCGACGTTTAGCGCAAGTCTCGTCGCCATTGCGAAGGAGCCGTTGAACAGCTTCCTCACAGTCTACGAGAATAGTGCAACCACATCACTTCCCATAAAAGTGCGTCACAAAAGGCTTGCGGAAGTTCTGATGACAGGCGAGACAGCTTTGCTGCGTTTTAGCAAAAGCATTGATGGTGGCCTGCCCATCGCCACGCTTCGCAGCTTCACCCATTTCTGTTGCAGCGCGATGCACTTGTTCGTCAAAACCTCGAAACTTGTCTGCATTAGAACCTAGCCACGGCAAAATACGCATTTTTTCCGACATCGGTGGTTGCTGGTGGCTTGCAATTTTTGGGGCCAATGCAGCCACCTCGGCCCAATCTTCCTTCGAAATTGCCCCAGCAACCGACTGCATATCGCGGTTTAATTGCGTCATCACCGTTTTGAGGTACATTGGTTTTTGGGTGTTGGCCCCTGTTGTTGCTTGCGCATATGCAGTAGTCGAAACCGCAAGAGACAGCAAAGCTACAGTTGCCCATACAGGATTAATAAAAAAACGCATAACACCCTCCGAATTAAAGCTCGATACTGAGCGCGATAGAACCAAAAGCGTGGCTACCAACTTGCTGTTCAAATTCTCGCGTGCGCCAAACGCGCATTACGGCAAGTCGCATGCCGTGACCAGCAACCAACCATTGGCTACTGATCCCAGCTGCTGCTTGGGCTACCCAAGGGCGACGCTGTACGCGGTGGCTGTTGCGAAATGCATTGCCATCCAATGAAAAATCCCATGCAACGCTTTTGGCTTCGAGGTTGAGAAACAGGTGCGCACCGGGTTTGGGCGCATGAGCCGAGCGAGGCTGCCGCACGCGCAAGTCAGCAAGATTCGACGGCGGCCTATTTTCGCCCCCTGCCCGAATGGGATAGCTGCCGAAGTCATTTGGGATGTTCCATCCTGTACGAAATTCGACGCCCACATTTGCTGCTATTTCAATATTGCCAAAGCGCAACGCATAACTGCCAATCACATCACTGCCCCAACCGGAGCGAACTGCACCTTCAGAATACGGCTTATATTTGCGCTCCATCGCCATTTGAAACGCCGGTTCGTTTTTTAGCTGATTGCCCCACCCTTGGAAGCGCTCAATACCTCGCACACGATGCACAAAATTCTGTGCTTGTTCTGCAAGCGATAGCGACCCAATCACGCCTAAGGTCATCTCACGTATGTCAAGAAGCTCGTACTGCGATGCCTTTGGGTGTACGCGACGGTTCCATGCCAACCCAAAATAAAGCAACCCCGCATAGGGGCGGTCGTCGGTTATCAAATCGGTGCGGACTTTATCTTTAGGTGTAAACATCGACTGCCCAGCACGCAAAACCAAATTTTGTAACTCCGATTCTTCGCTCGAACTCTGCAAAAAACTAGGGTCAACCCAGCCAATAAAACGCGTATAAAGCGCTACCACACGCGGCAGACAATCTGTGCGTAATGCGCCTTGCAGGTCTTGCGACACGGCTGTAACCGCAACGCCATTGGTATAGTTCTGATCTGTTCCGCTAAATAAATCATTTTCTAAGCGCAATGTGCCGCCGCGTAACTGCAACACCTGCTCAGGCAAACAAGCGCCATCTGAACTTGAGCGCTCTTGGCCTTGCGCCAATACTGGAAAAAAACTAAGCCAACCCAGCGCAAGAGACGCAGCCAACGCACGTAAAAAACCACACACTTGTGTTACCTCACACCCGTTACCACAGGCACAAGCGTTGTATCTTCGTCAACTTCAACCGACTGTTTAGATATTAATTCCTGTCCCTCCCAGCCCCCGCCAAGCGCCTTGAACAACGCCACTAAATCCGTTGAAGCAGTTGTATAAGCCCGCACATAAGCAGACTCGGCATCATAAAGCTCACGCTCTTGAACGAGCAGTTCTGTTAGCGCACTGTCACCTGCAGCAAAACGTACCTTGGCCCTAGAGTGGCGACTACGTGCGGCATCACGCGCAGTAGCGCGAAGGGCCAGTGTATCTAAACCAAACCGATAGTCACTTAACGCCCGCTCCGCATCAGCTAACGAGGCTAAAACAGCTTTTTCATATCCAAGTGCAGCCTGTTGTTCTCGCGCCTCACTGGCATGAATTTCTGCGCGCACACGTCCTCCATCGAAGAGACGCCACGAAACCACGGGTTTGACCAGAAACGATCGGCTGGCTGAATTTAGCAAGCTGTCGAATTCAAGTGATTGGAATCCGGCACCTGCAGAAATAGATAATTTTGGGAACAGCTCCGCCATTGCAATACCGATTTCCGCCGTTCTTGCGGCCAACCGACGTTCTGCTGCAATCACGTCAGGACGACGACGCAAAATATCGGCGCGCTCCCCCACTGGAATGGGGCTAAGCCGGGCCTCATGTAATGGCGTCTGCGTATTAAATAACGCCAGACCGGTCTCTGGGTTTGCCCCAAGCAACACCGCAATACTCAGTGCTGACGCACGCATACGCGCCTGTAGTGCTGGCAATCCAGCTGTAGCCGCAGAGAGTTGAACACGCGCAGCATCTACATCTGCCATGGCCACATCGCCTACTGCATAACGACGTTGTGTTAGCGCATACGATTTCTGCAGCGTGGCAACCGAGGCCTCTAACACCGTCAGCTCGCGCTGCGCACCACGCATGCTGAAATAGCTACGCGCCACTTCCGCAGCGATACTCATGCGAATACCGTCGGCATCAGCTTGGGTGGCCTGAATACTGGCTTCTGCACTTTCAACTGCACGCCGCGTTCGACCAAATAGATCCAATTCCCACGCAGCATCAAACCCTGCTTCATAAATGGTTTGTTGACGCTCAACACCGGGAATATTGCGAATTGGAAGAGGCCCGTTTTCACTTTGTTCGTGCCGCGTGGTCCCAGCGCTTACACCGACCGTTGGCATTGCGCCAGAAGATGCACGATCGCGCTGTGCACGCGCCTCTTGAATACGGGCCATCGCCTGACGAATATCCAAATTATCCGCCATTGCCTGAGTCACCAATTGCGATAACACAGGATCACCCAGCGACTGCCACCACTTGCTCAAATTCTGAGGCGACTGCGCAGATACCGTCGGCTGAGCCCAGCCATCACCAATATTTACCGACGGCGGTCGGCTGTAATTTGGGCCAACGCTCATGCAGGCAGTGAGTAGCACACCGCTGATAGCCAATACGATTGGCCGAAGACACGGGACGGGAAATGCGATAGATGAAGTCATTGCAAACGTCCTCGAACAAAAATGGTGGCGATCGAAAGAGAACACAACGCGATCAAAGCCAACGGCCACAGACTGGAAAAAATATCGGTTAAAGGCATTGCCTTCAAAAAACTACCTTCAACAATGACAAGAAAGTGCGTAAGAGGAATGACTTGCGCAAACCATTGCAATACAACAGGCATGTTCTCTACCGGCGTAGCGAACCCAGACATCAATACCGCAGGTACACCAATAGCAAACGCGCCTAAAATAGCCTGTTGCTGAGTCATACTGACCGCAGACAGCATCAGGCCAATGCCTACCACAGAGAGAATAAAAAGCACCAAACTCAATAATAAAAGAATGAAAGAGCCCGCAAACGGAATACCGAAAATACCCACCGCCGCCGCCACCATCGAAAGCCCCAGCACCGTCCCGATAACCAGAGCGGGCAAGGATTTGGAAACGATGATTTCCGGCGTTGACGTCGGTGATACAAGAAGCTGATCAAATGTGCCCATTTCTCGCTCGCGCGCAATGGAAAGCGAGGTGATGAGCAGCGCACTGAAGAGCGCCAAAATACCGGTGAGCCCAGGCACAATAAACCAACGATAGGTTAGATTTGGGTTGAACCAGTGACGCACCACGACGGGCGACCCCGGCTGTACCTCTGGCGTGACTTCCGCCCCGATGTCCGACGCGATCGCCGTCAGATAGGAAACCGTGATCTGGCCGGAATTGCTGCGCCTCCCATCCACTACCACCTGCACTTTTCCACCACCGCCGGAGGCAATAGTGCGTGAGAAATCCACAGGAATGTCTAGCGCAGCAATCACCTGTCCCTTGTCGATTAGCGCATGCAGTTGGCGCGCGTTGTCCACACGCACGACGCGATGGATGAAATGCGCGCTATCGAGCCGCTGTACCAACTCATACGACCATCGTCCAGCGTCCTGGTTATATACCGCCACATCTACGTTACGTACTTCAAGTGTTGCAGCAAATGCAAATACCAATAGCTGCAAAATAGGAGGCACAAAAACTACCATCCGGCTTCGTGGGTCACGTAAGACACTCAACACTTCTTTGATGAACTGCGCTCGTAGTCGCGTGTATAAAAACAGGCCCGATAGTTTATGCATCTCAGGCCTCCAAATTTTTACGTGTTGCGCGCTTGGCGAGCATGAAAAATACTGCCCCTATCGCAAACATCGCCAACAGGTTCGGAACAAACACCGCCCACACATCTCCTGCGAGAAATACGGTTTTTAGTGAATCCACGAAATAACGCGCCGGAATCAACCACGTCAATAGACGAATCGGCGCCGGCATTGCATCAATTTCAAACAAGAAACCGGAGAGCATAAACGCAGGAAGAAACCCTGAAAACAGCGCAATTTGTGCGGCTAGAAATTGATTTCTAGCCAATGATGAGATCAATAACCCCTGCCCTAATGCGGGAATCATGAATACTGCTGAAAGCAGCAACAGCGATGCCATTGAACCGCGTAGCGGCACATCGAACACAAGCACCGCCAAGACCGATGCACCTAAGGTTGCAGCCATTCCTAACACGAAGTACGGCAAGAGCTTTCCTATTAAAATCTCAGCCACTGATGCGGGCGTGGATAGCATCGCCTCCATCGTGCCACGCTCCCATTCCCTCGCCACTACAAGTGCGGTAAGCATTGTGCCGATGATGGTCATCACGATAGCAATTGCACCAGGCACCAATGCACGCCTGCTTTCAAGCTCCGGGTTGAACCAATAGCGAGGTTCTAGCACTACGACTTGTGCTGGCGTAGCCACATCTAAGTTATTGCGCCAAGTAAGCACCACACCTTTGGCATAGTTCTCTACATAGTTGGCCGTATTCGGATATGAACCATCGGTCACAACCTGTACCAGTGGTGCATCACCAGGCCGTGCCATGCGTTGCTCAAAATCCTGCGGAATTACAACGTAGCCACGTAGCGCGCCCGAGACCAACTTTTCGGATACATCCCGGCGATCATGCACAAATTTCGCGTCTAAATACTTTGTGCTCGCAAACGCAGCTGACAATTCCTGTGCGGATGCAGAGTCCGATTCTACAACCACGCCGATCCGTATATTCTTTGCGTCCAATGAAACAGCATACGCAAACAGCAATAGCAGCACTATAGGAAGCACAAAGGCAATCAACAACGTGGATGGATCACGTAATGCTTGCAGGCTCTCCTTATAAACCAATGCTATGAGCCGCTTTCGGTCCACAATCACGTGCTTCATACAGCAGCATCCCGAGCCTGTCTTGCTGTCTCAACGAGATAAATAAAAGCATCTTCCATTGTTGGGTCTGGCCGTTCAGACGTTGCGGCCATGCGCTTTAGTGCGTCCGGTGTATCCAAAGCAATCAATTGCGAATGCGATAACATTGCCACGCGGTCGCAGTATTCGGCTTCATCCATAAAATGAGTGGTCACCATAATGGTGACACCCTTGCGCGAGAGCCCGTTGATGTGCGTCCAAAACTCTCTCCGCGTCAGTGGGTCAACTCCGGATGTTGGTTCATCTAAAAACATCACCGGTGGGCGATGCATCAATGCACAGGCTAGTGCCAGTCGCTGTTTGTGTCCTAATGGCAAAGCATCGGGCGCTGAAGATAGCCAGCTTGCAAGGTCAAATGTTTCAATCATTTCTTTGATACGTTGCTTGCGAATCTCGCCTTCCAGCTCATACACACCTGCTGCAAATTCCAAATTCTGACGAACAGAAAGCAAGCCATATAAGGAAAATTTTTGTGCCATGTAGCCCAACTGTTTTTTTGCCGCGCCCGTTGCTGTGCGCAAATCATGCCCAACCACATGCGCTTCACCAGAAGTCGGTTTTAACAGGCCACACAGCATTTTGAACGTCGTCGATTTACCTGCACCATTTGGCCCTAGCAGGCCGAAAATTTCGCCTCTCTTTACTTCAAAGCTCACGTTATCTGTAGCAGTAAACTCACCAAATTTTTTGGTTAGCTTATGGCAAGAAACTGCAACATCTTTCTGCAACACGACCTCTGGCATTCGCTCAGCCAATGCCGACGTGCCACCAGGGCCGCCGCCTAAGAGATCAATAAAAGCATCTTCAAAGCGTGCTGGCACGGCGAATAATGACACTCCTGTTTGCGCGGCAAGTACTTTGACTTCTTCTACTTCAGCACCTTTACGAAGCACAAGGCGTACACCCGCCCCTTGAATAACGCCATCGCTCACGCTGGAAAAATCAAGCGCACGCGTCAACACTTCACGGCGCTGCTTACCGACATTTTCTAGTCTAAAACTACGCCCTTCCAACTGTGCAGTAAGTACTTGTGGCGGGCCTTCGTATAACAGCTGACCATTATTCAGTAGCAACACACTTTCACAGCGCTCAGCTTCATCTAAGTAAGCAGTGGACCAAACCACGGCCATGCCTTCGTCGGTAAGCGCTTGCACCATGCGCCATAAATCTTGGCGGCTTACTGGGTCCACGCCTACACCTGGTTCGTCTAGCAGCAACACCTTCGGACGCGCCATCAGCGCGCAAGCCAAGCCTAATTTTTGCTTCATTCCGCCTGAGAGCTTGCCTGCCAAACGCCTTGTAAATGGACCCAGTTTGGTGAATTCCAGCAGCTCTTCAAATAACGCACCATTTTGAGCTGCATTCATACCGCGCAACTGCGCGTATAGCCGCATATTTTCCATTACAGACAGATCTTCATATAAGCCAAACCGTTGTGGCATATAGCCACTGGCCGCATGCACCGCATCGTTGTCGCGCACAACATCAAACCCTGCAAGGGTTACTTGTCCGTTATTGGGCACCATCAAACCTGCCAAAATGCGCATCAAGGTCGTTTTTCCTGCCCCATCTGGTCCCACGAGACCAGTGAGGCGCCCATACGCAATTTGTGCGGTTAAACTGCGCAGCGCTTGCACGCCGCCAAAATTTTTACTGACATCGTCTATGACAACCGCAGGCTCAACGCAGGCAAGGGAGTGCATCACGCTACTCCCCCGCGACCACTTGGATCGTAACCGGCATGCCCTGCCGTAGTGATGCATCAGCTTGGTCTAACACAATACGCAAGCGATACACGAGGTCGGTACGCAGGTCGGTGGTTTCTACCGTTTTTGGCGTAAATTCTGCGCGCGGCGAGATAAAACCAATTTTGCCTAAATGCTGCTTGGTTGAAGCATCGCTCGTTACAATTACGCGCGTACCAGGTGCTATGCGCCCTAAATCACGCTCGCCGACATAGGCCCGCACATAAACCGGCGTATTTAAGCTCAAGCTATACACCGCACTTTGACTTGTGATCATGCTACCTGGCTCACGGACACGCGCCAGAATAGTTCCCGCACTTGGTGCGTTCAGCGTTGTATCAGCAAGCGCTGTAGCCGCCTGTTCGCGGCTGGCTTGCGCCGCTGCCAAACGCGCTTGCGCCGCCACAATATCTTCCTTGCGATACCCTTCATTTGCTTGTGAAAGCGCTGCTTGTGCCGCTTTTACACCTGCAGCAGTTTGATCACGCAATGTTTTTGCAGCATCAACCACGCGCTGACTACTAGCGCCCGATTCAATTAAGCTGTTTTGTCGCTGGAAATTACGTTCTGCATCCAATGCGAGCGCTTGCGCTTGCTTCAACGCTTCGCTTGCCTGTGCCACCTCTTGCGGCCGTAGCCCCTGCTGCAACTTGCTAAGTTCTGCTTGCGCCACCCGCACAGACGCATCCGCTGCCACCAAGGCATCCTTGAACGTTCTGTCATCTAGCTTGGCAATTGGCTGCCCCGTTGTTACCACGTCTCCCTCGTCCACCGACATTTCCAGCAACCGCCCGGGCTGTCTAAACGCCAACTGCACTTCGCGAATATCCACATTGCCATACAGCGTGAGCGCTGTATCTGAGTAGCCTGCCTGCTTGATACCAAGCCATGCCACCACCGCTACTACGATTGCAGCGACCACAATCACAATGTGTTTTGAGTTCATGCGCTTGCTCCAATCCCGCGGCGATAGATAGCAAAAACGCCCGGCGCATCTTTCCGAATCCGCTCGGCATCTCCAATCAACAGCGACTGCATCACTAGGCCTTGTATCGCACCAATAAATGACACCGTTGCCGCATCGATGTCCAAACTTGGATCTAACTCGCCACTTGTTTTGCCTGCTTCAAACAGAGCTCTAAGACGAATCCCATAGCTCTTTACCAACGTACTCACCATTTTCTTCGTCATGGTCTCGCCAGGACGCTGTAATTCACCGAACATCATTCTTGGCACACCGGGATGGTCAGCCACGAACCAGATATGCGCCATAAACACCGCCTCCAACGCCATGACAGGCGAAGCGCAGCTCTCTGAGGCGGCATAGACCTTGGCCAATAAGCGCTCTGACACCCACTGCATAACTGATTCGAGGATGGCGTCTTTACTTGGAAAGTGACGGAACAGCGCACCCTGCGTCAGCCCCATACGCTCGGCGATCGCCGCCGTGGTGATATCACTTGGATTCTTCTCAGCAGCCAAACTTACAACCGTCTCGACAGTGGCTGCACGCCGTTCTTCAGCAGGCAAGTACCTCGGTGACTCATTCATAAAACACTCAAAGTAAGTAATCAATTACTATCTTACTTAAAAATTTTTAGAGTGCAACCCTTCTTAGGGAAGCTCTAAACCGACATTCCCCACTTTTGAGTAGCTCGTCGATCCGGAGTCCAGTCTCTCGGCCCAACGAAATTGGACGTAAAGAAGCGCTTCTCTGAAGAGCAGATCATCGGCTTCCTGCGCGAGGTCGACACCGGCATGGCGATCAATGACCTATGCCGTCAATACGGCTTCAGCGAAGTCCCGTACTACCTGTGGCGCAACAACTTCGGCGACAATGGCGCATCTTCCGGCTTCAGGTGATCTACCCATGTCGAACCCGAACATCTCTCTCACCCGCTTTCTCATTGAAGAACAGCGCGAAGGGCGCATCAATCCCGAGCTGCGCCTGCTTATTGAAGTTGTGGCCCGCGCCTGTAAGCGCATTTCCATTGCCGTAGGCAAGGGCGCGCTAGGCGGCGTGCTGGGCGATGCCGGTGAAAACGGGCAGGCCAGCATCAACGTGCAGGGCGAAGCGCAAAAGAAGCTCGACGTGCTCAGCAACGAAATTCTTCTGGAAGCCAACGCTTGGGGCGGGCACCTTGCTGGGCTTGCTTCGGAAGAAATGGACCATTCGCAGCGCATCCCCGACAAATATCCGCGCGGCAACTACTTGCTGATGTTCGACCCCTTGGATGGCAGCTCCAATATCGACGTCAATATCTCGGTGGGCACCATCTTCTCTGTGCTGCGCTGCCCGGAAGGCATCACCGAACCCTCCGACGAACACTTTCTACAGCCTGGCACTGCGCAAGTCGCTGCAGGCTATTGCACCTATGGGCCCAGCACCATGCTGGTGCTTACCGTCGGCCATGGCACCCACGCCTTCACTCTCGATCGCGAAGTGGGCAGTTTTGTGCTGACCACGCTGGGCATGCAAATCCCAGAAGAAACCAAGGAATTTGCCGTCAATATGTCCAACCAGCGCTTCTGGGAAGCGCCGATGCAGGCCTATGTCGGTGACCTTCTCGCCGGGAAAGAAGGCTCGCGCGGCAAAGACTTCAATATGCGCTGGGTGGCCAGCATGGTGGCCGACGTCCACCGCATCCTCACCCGTGGCGGTATTTTCAGCTACCCACTAGACAGCAAATGCGCCCCCAAGGGCGGCAAGTTGCGCCTGATGTACGAGGCCAACCCCATGAGCTTTCTGGTGGAACAAGCCGGCGGCGCGGCCAGCACCGGGCGTCAGCGTATGCTGGACGTGCAGCCCAGCGGCCTGCATATGCGGGTTCCCGTGTTTTTAGGCTCGAAGGCGGAAGTGGAAGCCGCCGTGCGCTACCATCAAGCGCATGATCAAGCCAACGCGTGATCTTGCTACAGAACGCATCCTGCGCTCACCATTCCACCCGGTGATTCGGCCTTTGCTCTTTTTAAGGGCAGAATGACGGCTTATGCACCTCATTCAGCAACTCTGGCCACAATTCGCCTTCGGGATCATCCTGATCGGTGGGCTATACCTTTTTATCAGCGAAAGGCTGCGGATCGACGTGTCCGCCATTTTGGTATTGGCCGCGCTGGTGCTTACTGGCCTGCTTGACGCCAACCAAGCGCTGTCGGGTTTTTCCAGTGAACCGGCCATTATCGTCGCCTCGGTCTTCGTCATTTCCGGCGCACTAGGTGCCACCGGTATTAGCGAGCGTCTCGGCGCGCTGGTGGAACGCGCCTCCGGCAATGCCGAATGGCGCACGATCGCCGTGGTGATGCCGCTGGTGGCGCTGCTTTCCGCATTCACCCATCATGTGATGGTCACCGCGATGATGCTGCCGTTGCTGCTGCGTCATGCGCGCAACCGCCATCTGCCCGCTTCGCGTCTGCTCATGCCGATGTCGCTGGCGGCCTCTCTCGGCACCACCTTAACCCTGATCAGCGCCCCCGCCTTTCTGCTGGCCAACGATATGCTGCAGCGTAGCGGTGATGATGGGCTGGGTATTTTTTCCATTACCCCGATTGGTGTGGCGCTGGTGTTTGTCGGCACCGCCTATATGCTGCTGACGCGCTGGCTGCTGCCCAAACGCAGCGGCGAGCAAAACGACGACGATTACCTGCGCCTCGACCGTTACCGTACCGAACTGGTTGTGGTGAAAGAAGGCCACTGGTGCACGCGCCCGCTGGGCGATCTGCAGAAAGTGCTGGGCCAGCGCTTCCGCCTGATCGGCTGGCTGCGCGACGGACAACGCCGCGACGACCTCGGCGCCAGCAGCCCCCTCTTGGCGGGTGACGTACTCTTAGTCGAAGCCGCCGCCGACGAACTGCTGTCCCTGCACGACGATACCGGCCTAGATCTCAACGCCATTTCGCGCTTTGGCAACTGCGCCGAAGGCGAGGGCAAAGCGCAGCTGGTGCAAGCCGTGGTGGCGCCAGGTTCAGAATTTATCGGCCACAGCATTCGAGAACTCGACTTCGCCCGCCGCTTTCATACCGTGATCGCCGGGCTCTGGCGGCGCGGCGAACAAATGGCCGACCGCCTCTCCGACGCGCGCCTGCGCGAAGGCGACCTACTGGTGCTCTGGGGGCAGCCCACGCGCTTTGCCGAACTCGCCAGCCACCACGGCTTCCTGATGCTGGTACCGTTCTCCGGGCAGGCCAAGCGCCGCCTCCGCGCACCGCTGGCGCTCGCCATTTTAGGCGCCACCATTTTGGCCGCGGTCACCGAATGGCTGCCACCGCAGCTGGCCTTCCTGTTCGGCGCCTGCGCGCTGGTGGCTACCCGCTGCATCGACGTGGAACAGGCCTACCGCAGCATCGACACACGCATCTTCGTGATGATCGCCGGGGTCATTCCGCTGGGCATCGCCATGGAACAAACCGGCACAGCGGCCCTGCTTGCACAGGGGCTTTCCCACCTCATCGCCCACTGGCCGCCGCTGGCTATTCTGTTGGTGATGTTCTCGCTCGCCGCGCTGCTCACCCAGGTGATGAGCGACGCCGCCACCACCGCCTTGCTTGGCCCCATTTCCATCGCCACCGCACAAGTGCTTGGCCTACCGCCCGCGCCCTTCGTCGTGTGCACGGCGCTGGGGGCCGTGGTCGCCTTTCTCACCCCCATTGGCCACCACGGCAATCTGCTTATTCTGAAACCCGGCCAATACAATTTTGGCGATTTTCTGCGCATCGGCCTGCCGCTCACCGCTTTAGCCGCTTTCGTGAGCGCATGGATGGCGCGTTGGTTGTGGATGGGTGGCCCGTTGCTGCCGCATATCGGCTAAATTCACACCATGCTCGAAACGCTGCAGCACCTCTGGCACACCCTGTTAGCGCTGCCGCACGCACGTGCCTGGCTCACCGCCGCATGGGTTCTCTATTTTCTTGGTCTTGGTAGCTGGATCCTGCTGCAAAAACGCGAGCCTGTGGCCACTTTGAGCTGGCTCATCAGCTTGGCCGCGCTGCCGTATCTGGGCTTTTTCATCTACTACATCTTTGGCCCGCAGCGGCTCACCCGCCAGCGCCTGCGGCGACGGCGTACGCGGCTTGCCTTACCGCCAAGCGAGCACGACGCAAGCACCCAAGAACTACGCACCCTCGCGCAATCCACCACCGGCTACGCCCCCACCACGGCCTGCGACGTGCGCCTGCTGGTGGACGGTTGCAGCAAATACCCCGCACTGCTGGAGGCCATTGCCAGCGCCCGCCACCACGTCCACTTGGAGTACTACATCCTCGAGCCCGACCATACCGGGCGGTCCATTCGGGACGCCCTCATCGAACGCGCCAGCGCCGGGATTGCGGTGCGTTTACTGATCGACGCGGTTGGCTCCAAGCGTGCCCGCCGCACGTTTTTCAAGCCGCTTATTGACGCCGGAGGCGAAGTGGCTTGGTTTCACCCACCCAAGCTCTGGTTGCCTTGGCGCAGACCTTTGGTGAACCTGCGCACCCACCGCAAGATCGCGGTCATCGACGGCCGCGTTGGGTTTATTGGCGGCATCAACCTGACCGACGAAGAAGATCCAAGACGTCGCACCGACGCCTACCGCGACCTTCACCTACGTATTGAAGGCGACGCCGTTCGCAAACTGCAAGATCTCTTTATTGACGACTGGGCCTACGCCACTGGTGGCCGCAATTTCATCAACGAAATCGCCTGCGTCATGCCGCGTTCCTGCCCCGGCGGCGTCCATGTGCAACTGCTCACCTCCGGCCCCGATTCGCCTTGGGAAGCCATCCACCGCCTCCACGTCAGCGCCATTCACGATGCCAAACGCCGCGTTTGGCTCGCCACGCCCTATTTTGTTCCCGGTGAAGCGGCGCTGATGGCGCTCACCTCGGCAGCACTCGGCGGGCTCGATGTGCGCTTATTGGTACCCAAGCGCAGCGATAGCCTGCTTGTCACCCTGTGTGTGCGCTCGTTTTACGACGACCTCATCAGTGCCGGCGTCAAAGTCTATGAATACGGCCCGCGCATGCTGCACACCAAGGCCTTACTTGTAGACGATCAGCTCGCCATCGTTGGCAGCGCCAATTTCGACTACCGCAGCTTTCGGCTCAATTTTGAAGCTTCGCTCCTATTGAACTCGGCGCGTGTTGCCGAGCAGCTCTCAGACCTGCTTACTGGTGAGTTTCAGCACGCCCAGCAAGTTTCTGCGCAGCGCCCCAAACCACTTCTTGCCGTGCGCCTCCCCGAAGCCTTTGCGCGCCTGTTTGCGCCGCTGCTTTGACCGTACACTGCGCCTAGTTTCCACGGACATTTGCGCATGCATTGGCTTTTTCTTCTTTTTTCCATCGCCGCGATGGCGTTTGCCATGCTCACCACGTCCACCGGCCTACTCGCGGCCTGTCTGCTCGCCGCATTTGTCTTCTTCCTCGTCTGGGTCTATGCGATGTACCGCGCGCGTTTTCCCGAAACCCCGCGCGACATCACCACCGCCATCGACCTTTCCGAACTGCGCCGCCTGCGTGAGCAGGCACAGGCGCGCAAACAAGCTCAAGCAGAGGATGACCCCCAACCATGACTGTTCTTAGCGTTAACCTCAACAAAATCGCGGTGCTGCGCAACTCGCGCGGCGGCGATGAACCCTCGGTGCTCCGCGCTGGCATCACCTGCTTGGACGCCGGTGCCCATGGCCTTACCGTGCACCCACGCCCGGATGCGCGGCATATCCGCCACGACGACGTGCTCACCCTTGGCCAGCTCTGCCGCGAACGTAACGTAGAATTCAATGTGGAAGGCAACCCGTTTGCCCCACCTCGCCCTGGCTATCTTGGGCTATTGGCTCTGTGCGAACGCGTGCGGCCTGCGCAGGTGACCCTTGTGCCCGATGGTGACGGTCAACTCACCTCCGACCACGGGTTTAATTTTGCCCGCGATGGCCGCCAGCTTGCGCCTTTAATCGCACAGTTCAAAGCACTCGGCGCACGCGTCAGCGTGTTTGTGGATGTGGGCGACACCGACGTTGCCACCGCCGCGGCGCTCGGTGCCGATCGCGTGGAGCTTTACACCGGCCCCTACGCCGAAGCCTTTGCATCAGGCCACCCTGAAGCTGCCCTAGCTGCGGCCGCTGATACCGCGCGCCGCGCCCAGCAGGCCGGGCTCGAGGTCAATGCCGGGCATGATCTCAACCAAGCCAATCTCCCCAGTTTTCTTGCCAACGTGCCGCAAGTACAAGAGGTGTCGATTGGCCATGCGCTGATCGGTGAAGCGCTGTACGACGGCCTCGTGGCTACCGTGCGCGCCTATCGCCGCATTGTCGAAGCATCTTGAAGCCACTGATTTCTTGAGGCAAAAAAACGCCGCCCATTGGGCGGCGTTTCGTCATCCACGACGCGCTCCGCAAACCGGAGCAGTCAATGTTTACTTCTGTACAAAGCCAATCTTGTACATGTCGGCATTCTTGGCCGCAGCCAAAACCTTTGCCAACACGCCGTATTCAGCGGCTTCATTCGTGTCAATTTGCAGTTCCGGCTGGTTGGTCGGGTCCTGTGCCACGGTTTCTACCATCTGACGTTCCAACTGGCTGACGTCCACCAAGGTGTTGTTCCAATACACCTCACCGGATGCGGCGATGCGCAGTTCGATGGGCTTGGGTGGTTCCTTGGGGTTATCCGGCTTTTTGTCGGTCTTTTGTGGCAGGTCCACGTCCACCGGCACCGATTGGATCGGCATGGTGACCATGAAGATGATCAGCAATACCAACATCACGTCCACGAGGGGCGTTACGTTGATTTCGGCCATCGCGCTCTGGCTTGCAGCCATTGTTCGTTCTCCTTACTGGCCTTTCTTGGGCGGCGTGGTCACAAAACCGACCTTTGCCATACCCTGCATCTGCGCGATCTTTACCACATCGTTGATAAGACGATACTGCGTGGTCTTATCAGCGCGGATCTGAACCGGCGGCTGCGGCATCTTCTGGGCTTCCACCGACAGGCGACTTTCGATCGCCTGCTTGGTGGACGGTTCATCATTCAGGAAGTAATCGCCGTTCTCGGTCACCGAGATGGTGATCGGTGGAACTGCTTGTTTGGTTTCTTCCTTCTTGATGACCTGAGCTTCAGGCAGCTGCACCTTGACCTTGTGGTTCATCAGCGGCGTGGTGATCATGAAGATGATCAGCAGCACCAACATCACGTCTACCAGCGGCGTGACGTTGATTTCGGCCATTGGGCCGCCTTCTTGTTTACCAACACTTGCACCCATGGTCAGGGGCCTCCGTCAGTTCCAGTGCGCTACGATCAACGACCCGTCTCGCCAACACGCGAACCGGTAGCGAAGAAATCGTGCAGGTCGTGGGCGAAGGTGTCGAACTGGTTGTTGGTGATGCGGTTGAAGCGCACGAAGGCGTTGTACGCCAGCAGCGCCGGGATCGCGGCGAACAGACCGATCGCGGTCATGATCAGCGCTTCACCCACCGGACCGGCCACGGCCGAGATGGAGGCGTCGCCCGAAGAACCGATCTTGATCAGGGCGTGGTAGATGCCCCACACGGTACCCAGCAGACCGACGAACGGTGCAGCCGAACCCACGGTGGCGAGCACGGTCAAGCCGTCTTCCAGGCCCAGCGATTCGCGGGTCACGGCCTGACGCAGGGCGCGATCAACGAATTCCGAACGGTTCAGCGATTCGGCCAGCTTGGAACCGTCATTGCGCTGGTGGTGCGCGGCGGCTTGGGCGGCGTCCAGCGCGATCTTGGAGAACGGCTCGGACTTCGGCTGTTCTTCCATGAAGCGGATGGCGTCTTGGGCATTAGTGGTTTCCCAGAACGTGCTAACCACGCGATCGGCACGGCCGCGCAGACGCATGTTCTTTAGGAAGTTGATGATGATCCAGTACCAAGACATCAGCGACATAATGGCAAGTGTCACGAAGACTACCCAGCCTACCGCGTCGAAGTTTTGGATCAGATGGTCAAAGCCCATCGCCTGCAGCGCGGCGGCATTGTTGCCCCCGGCAGCGGCAGGAGCGGCAGCAGTCGTTTCTTGCAACATACCCTATACCTTTGGATGTCGTGGATGGAGGTGGTTCAAATTTACAGCGAACGTGGGATACAGCAGGTGGAGCACTAACAATTACATCTTGAACTCAACCGGGACGCGTACGCGGCTGGCCACTTTCTGACCATTGCGAACTTCCGGGTTGAAGCGCCACTTGCGTGCAGCCTGCATAGCAGAGCGATCCAAGTTGCGGTTACCGCTGGACTTCTCCACTTCAACATCCAGCACGCCGCCACTGGCGTCGATGCTAACGATCAAAATGGTGGTGCCCTGAATACCGCGACGCATTTCTTCCGGCGGATACTTCGGCGGGTTCATGCCACGCGATGATGGATCCACGCTGGAGCCGATGTCCGGGGTTGCGGACGGCGGCGGCGGTGGCGACGGCGGCGGAGCAACGGTATCGACAGCACGCGCTTGATCCAGCACAACCGGCGGATCTTCCGGCGGCGGCGGCAGCACGGTCTTCACCGTTGGCGGCGCCAAGGTTTTGATCGGCGGCGGCGGCTTGTCCGTCGGCGGCGGCGGTGGTGGCGGCGGCGGTGGCGGTGGCGGTGGCTCGATAAAGGTCACGCTCACCACGTCCTGCTTCTCAACGTCTTGAGCAGGAGGTGAGATTGGGGCCAACAGCAGCAACAGGGCTGCCGCGTGAAGCGCGATGGCGAAGCTAATGCCGGCAATGCGAGGCCAGTTCAATTCTTCGCTATCGCGGCTATCTTTCTTCTCGATGTAGGCGAGATCTTCCGTCATGCGCACGGCTCTTGTGTGGGGGGCTCTGGTGGTTCACACCAGAGTTAATTCGGTAGCGATTTTTACATCGCCGGAACTGTCAAGTTTATATCAAATGCTGCGACTTGTTCCAAGTCTTTGCGCTGATATAAGCAAAAAAATGTGCTGAATTTCTCAACGTGACAGGATGAGTTTGGCGTCCGCCGGTTTTTTCACACCCTTTTCGAGTGCTTTTTTCGCGGCGTCCTTGGCCTGCGCTTTCTTGCCATCCATATCGAGCACCTTGGCAAGATTGAGATAGCCTTCGCCGTCGTCCATCATCGGCGCAGCGCGCTGATAAAGGGCAATGGCTTGTGCCAGCTTGTCTTCAAAATAGGCGTTTTGTGCAAGCACTTGCAAGTCGCGGCCTAAATCTGGGCCGGGCTTCAAGATGCCCTTGGCTTCGCCGTCTTCGATGACCTTTTGTGCATCAGCCCAGCGCTCGGCATTCATGTAGCCGACGTAGAGCGAGCGCAGTTCGCGCTGCTCGGTCAGCATGCCGCGCTTGTAAGCGTCTTCCATCAGCACATTGGCTTCGGGGAATTTATCCGCCGATTGCAGCGCCGACACCGCATTCATCAGCATGCGCTTGTCGCTTGGATTTTTTTCAAACAGCGACTTGTACACCTCGGCCGCTTCGACATTGCGGTTAAGGCTAGAGAGCAGCGCGCCGCGAATGGCGATGTGATCCGGCTTATCGGACTTCGTTTCGGCGAGGAAACGGTCCAATACCTTCATCGATTCTTCGTACTTCTCTTCTTGGTACAAGATGATGGCCAAGTTCAACATAGTCGAATAATGGCCATCGTTGTCCAGCCCATCGGCGGCCACCGCTTTGGCGAAGTAGTCGGCGGCTTTGTTCTGGTCGTCGAGATTGGACGCGGCATTACCCGCCATGGAATAGGCGATGGACTTGTCGTAGGCGTTCGCCGCCGCATTGGCGCCAATTTCATCGGCGGCCACGGTGACGCCTGCCCAGTCATCCTTTTCGTACTTTTCCTGCATGGCTTGCAGCTGCTTGATCAGCTTCTGCGAGGCCTTGGTTTCCGGCGACTTGCGGCTGGCATTGGGATACAGCGGCGGTTTGGCCGCTTCTTCCTTCTTGTTCTTGCTTTGCGAGCGATCGCGGCGGCTGCCCGCCGATTGCGGGTCCGCATGCGCCATAGGTGCCACGAGCGCCACGCCAAGAACCATGGCCAAGGCAGTAACGAGAGGACGGCGAAGTTGCAGGTACATGGTGTTCACCTCAATGGCGGGAGCCGCACTATATCGCAAGCGGGCAATATGGGGAACGTATCAGAGTGTACGGGCTTTTACCCATGCCAAATGTCGTGGTTCAACGGCACTTCGGCGTATGGCCCGCTTTGCGTGCGGCCTGCATCACCGGAAGCAAGCCTTGCGCACGCGCCTGCAGCTCGCGTAGGCGTGATTGCGGGTCTGGATGGGTGGAAAGCCACTGCGGCGGCCGGTTGGCATCCGCAGCGGCCATATTGCGCCACAGCGCGACGGCGCCTTCCGGGTTAAATCCCGCTTTGGCCATCAGCTGCTGCCCCACCACATCCGCCTCGCTTTCTTGGGTGCGGGAATTGGGCAGGAGGAAGGTGCCTTGCAGCAGTGCGCCGCCCAACTGCTGCGTGGTTTGCGTGGCGGCATCCCCATAGCGCGCGCCCACCAACGCCCCAGCAAGCCCCAGCCCGGTTTGCGCGGCGAGCTGCCGTGTAATGCGTTCGTCGTGATGGCGCGAGACCACGTGCCCCACCTCGTGTGCGATCACGCCCGCCAATTCATCCTGGTTTTTCGCCACGGTGAAAATGCCGGTGTACACCCCGATTTTGCCACCAGGAAGCGCCCACGCGTTGGTTTCGTTGTTATTGAACAATGCGTATTCCCAGCGCACTTGGTTCCAAGGCGCGGGCAGCTGGGCGGTGACGGCACGCACCACACAGCCCACGTAGGCGGTGAGCTGTGGGTCTTTCGACAGCGACGATTCTTTCTTGGCTTCAGCAAAGGCCTGTAGCCCCATTTGCTCTAGCTGTGCCTGCGACACGCCGCCCACATACTGGGTGCGCCCCGTGGGCGAGGTGCTGGTGGCGCAGGCCGCCAGCACGAGCAGCACCGCCCAGCCCAGCCCGCGTGCTGGATTCACCATCGTCATTACCCCGTTAAATGTCCAAGTTGCCCACTTTGAGCGCATTTTCTTCGATGAAATTACGCCGCGGCTCCACCACATCGCCCATCAGGGTGCTGAAGATGGCGTCGGCCTCCATCGCATCGTCTAGCTTCACCTGCAGCAGGCGTCGGGTTTCCGGGTTCACCGTGGTATCCCAGAGCTGCTCCGGGTTCATTTCACCTAGGCCCTTAAAGCGCTGAATTTGGCGGCCTCTCTTGGCCTCGTCCATCAGCCAGGCCTGGGCTTGGATAAAGCTCTCAATCTCCTGCGCCTTGTTGCCGCGCTGGATCCGTGCGCCCGCACGTACCAAGCCGTGCAACTTGGCCGCCGCTTCACGCAGCGGCTTCAGCTCACCGTGTTCAAACAGCGCCTGCGGCAGCACTTGGGTGAGCTCTTCGCCCATATGCGCACGCGTCACCAGCAGCGCCGCCGGACGCTGCTCACTCGCTTCCTGCCAGCGCAGGCTGTAGCGCGGCTTGCCGAGACCAGACTCGTTCAAACGCCCTGCCAGCGCCTCAAACGCGGCGTGCATATCACCATGTTGGGCCACCGATGCGGCGTCGAGCGGTAAGAAGTCGATCAAGGCTTCCAGCACCCCCACATCGAAGCGGTGGGCGTTGCGTGCGACGGTTTCCTTCGCGCGCGCATGAGCCAACAGCAGGCTTTCCAGCGCCGCGCCCTCGATCGCAGGTTCTCCCGCGGCAGGCTGCAGGCTGGCCCCTTCCACCGCGCTCCCAGCCAGATAATTATCCAGCGCTACGTCGTCCTTCAGGTACAGCTCGTTTTTGCCCTGCTTGATCTTGTACAGCGGCGGCAGGCCGATGTAGATATGCCCGCGGTCGATCAGCTCCGGCATCTGCCGGTAGAAAAAGGTCAACAGCAAGGTGCGGATATGGCTGCCATCCACGTCGGCGTCGGTCATGATGATGACGCGGTGATAGCGTAATTTATCCGGGTTATATTCATCCTTACCGATGCCGGTGCCCAGCGCGGTAATCAAGGTACCCACTTCGGCGCTGGCCAGCATGCGGTCGAAACGCGCGCGCTCGACGTTGAGGATCTTGCCGCGCAGCGGCAGCACTGCCTGGGTCTTGCGGTTGCGGCCCTGTTTGGCACTACCACCTGCCGAGTCACCCTCGACGATAAACAGTTCCGACAGCGCCGGGTCTTTTTCCGAGCAGTCGGCGAGCTTACCGGGCAGGCCAGCAATATCCAGCGCGCCCTTGCGGCGGGTCAGGTCGCGCGCTTTGCGGGCGGCTTCGCGGGCGCGGGCAGCGTCCACGATCTTGCCTGCGATCACCTTGGCTTCGTTTGGATGCTCCTGCAGGAACTCTTCCAGCCGTGCGGAGAACGTGCTGTCCACCACCGGGCGCACGTCCGAAGACACCAGTTTTTCTTTGGTTTGGCTAGAGAAGCTGGGATCGGGCACCTTCACCGACAGCACCGCGATCATGCCTTCACGCATATCGTCGCCCGAGAGCGCCACCTTGGCCTGCTTCGCAATACCGCTTTGTTCGATGTAATTGGTCAGGGTGCGCGTTAGCGCCGAGCGGAAGCCCTGCAGGTGGGTGCCGCCGTCTTTTTGCGGGATGTTATTGGTGAAGCAGAACATCGTTTCTTGGTAGGCGTCGGTCCACTGCAGGGCGACGTCCACGGTGATGCCGTTCTGCTCACCGGTGACTGAAATCACGTTCGGATGCAGGGGGGTTTTGACTTGGGCCAAGTGCTCTACAAAGCTCTTGATGCCGCCTTCGTAATGGAAATCATCGCGGCGGCCTTCACCGCGCTCATCCACAAGGGCGATATTGACGCCAGAGTTGAGGAACGAGAGCTCGCGCAGACGGCGGGCGAGGATTTCGTAGTGGAATTCGACGTCACTGAAGGTTTCAGCCGAGGGCCAAAAGCGCAGGATCGTGCCGCGTTTGCCGTCTTGGTCGCCCACGCGCTTGAGTGGGTACACAGGCTCGCCGTGGCTGTATTCCTGCTGATGGTGGCCACCGTCGCGCCAAATATCCAGCGTGAGCTTGCTCGATAGCGCATTAACCACACTAACGCCCACGCCATGCAGGCCACCGGAAACCTTATAGCTGTTATCGTCGAACTTACCGCCAGCGTGCAGTACGGTCAGAATAACTTCAGCCGCGGAGACGCCTTCTTCTTTGTGAATATCGACGGGGATGCCGCGACCGTTGTCCGACACACTTACCGAGCCGTCGGCATGGATCGTGACGGTGATTTTATCGGCATGCCCGGCCAAGGCTTCGTCCACCGAGTTGTCCACCACCTCGAACACCATATGGTGCAAGCCGGTGCCGTCGTGCACATCGCCGATATACATGCCTGGGCGCTTACGCACCGCCTCAAGCCCGCGTAATACGGTGATTTTGCTGGAATCGTAATTGGAATTAGCGGAAGCTGCGGGCTGCTCGCCCGGGGTTTGCTCGTTTTGCGACATCGACGCCATCTACTCCCGTAGTGCGCTTCGGCTAGCCCGAAACGCATTTATCATTAATGGCTTACAGTATAGCAGCCCACCAAGCGCCCCCTAAATCTCCGCGTGTATCCGGCCTTGTTCCACGTGAAACATCGCCACATCTACGCCGAGTGTCGCCCAAGCGGGCAATACTTCCGTTCCTGTCACCAATACCTGCGCGCCGCTGTTGCGCAACACCTCCAGCACGCGCGTCTGGTGCTGGCGATCCAGCTCTGAGCCGAGATCATCCAGCTGCAGAACGGGCCAATGCCCCCACGCATCGGCCAGTTGCGTCGCCTGCCCCAACAGCAACAGTAAGGCCAATTGCTTGGTTTGCCCACGCGAAAGCTGATCAGGCGCGGGCAGGGTCTGTAGTTCAATCCGAATATCCGCCCTATGCGGGCCCTGCGTGGTGTACCCCACGGCAAGATCACGCTCGCGTGATAACAGCAGTGCATCGGCAAGGCTCATCGCTTCGCGCCGCCACCCTGACTGTAAACTCAGCCGAACATCGCCCGCCGAAGGGAGCAATTCGGGGGTGAGCGCACCAATATGTTGCTGAAGCTGGCTTAGGTAGGCCTCGCGCTGCAACGTCAGCCGTTCCCCCGCATCGGCCAGCTCCCATTCCCATGCCGAAAGCTGATTGATCGCATTCGTTTGCCGCAATAGCACATTGCGCTGCTTCAGCGCACGCGCATAGCGCCGCCATTCCCGCATAAAGAGATGTTCCACGTGGAACACCCCCCAATCCAAGAACCGGCGGCGCAATTGGCTACTCCCATCTACAAGTGCGTGACTCCCGGGCTCAAAGCTAACCACCGCGAGCGCCTCGCATAGCTGGCCCAATTGCTGTAGGGGCATACCGTTTAGCCTAGCCTCCCATTGGTTGCCGCTATGCCGTAGTCCGGCACGATGGGCGACACCCGAAGCTTCCCATGTTGCGTTAACCATCAGCGCGGCGGCTTGCGTTTGAACAAGCCCGTCGCGCACACGCCCACGAAAGCTGCGGCCATGCGCGAGTAGATGCGTGGCCTCGAGCAGTGTGGTCTTGCCGCTGCCATTATCACCCACAAAGCTATTAAAACCGGGCGACAAGTTCACTTCAACGTCAGTAAAACGTCGAAATGCTTGCAGGCGAAGGTGCTGGATCCGCATCAGCGCGCATCCACAGGCGTAAAACAACTACGCCCGGAAACTTCCGGGCGCAGATAGTGGTGTTTCACGTGGAACATAGGATTAGAGGCGAAGCGGCATGACAACGTGGCGTGCATGCGTGCTGGTAGCACCGCGTACCAACGCAGAAGAATTCGCGTCGCGTAGCTGCATCACGACGAATTCATCACGCAGCGAAGAAAGCGCCTCAAGCAGGTAGGTGACATTAAAACCAATCGCGAGATTGTCCACAATGGTTTCGGCTTCCACTTCTTCCTGGGCTTCTTCTTGCTCTGGGTTATGCGCGCTGATCTTCAGTAAGTTCGGGGCGACTTCAACACGCACACCGCGATATTTTTCGTTTGAAAGGATCGAGGCACGCTGCAGCGCCGCGCGGAAGGATTCGCGATCGATCTTGACCTCACGATCTGCGCCAATCGGGATCACCGCTTCATAGTCGGGGAATTTGCCGTCGATGAGCTTGCTGGTAAAGGTCACATCATCGCGCTTCACACGGATATGGCCTTTTCCAAGTTCAAGTTCCAATTGACGATCACTGCCTTCTAGAAGGCGCTGCAGTTCTTGCACGCCTTTACGCGGCACGATGATTTGACGTTTGCCGCCTTGCCCATCGTCGAGTGCGGCTTCGCACAGCGCTAAACGGTGGCCATCGGTGGCGACGCAGCGCAGCGTGGTGTCGCGTAAATCAAACAGCAGGCCATTCAAATAATAACGAACGTCTTGCTGCGCCATGGCAAAAGCGGTGCGCTCAAGTAGCTCTTTGAGTGAGCCTTCCGAAACGGCCACGCGTTCACTGGCATCCACATCGTCCAAGGAAGGGAAGTCGTTCGCAGGCAGGGTGGCCAAGCTAAAGCGGCTACGCCCAGCTTGCACGGTAACCTTATCACCCGACTGGCTCAGGGTGATGCGGCTACCGTCGGGAAGGGCGCGCACGATTTCAAAGAGCTTACGTGCGGGAATGGTGGTTTCACCGTCCTGTGCGTCTTCCACAGCAGAACGCGCGACCATTTCAACTTCGAGATCGGTGCCGGTGAGCAGAAGCTGGCCGTCTTGAACGCGAACGAGCAGATTGGCGAGTACCGGAAGCGTGTGCCGACGTTCAACGACATTGACGACTTGGGCCAGTGGTTTAAGTAGAACTTCGCGCTGTAAGGAAAACCGCATGTGAACCCCTCGGAGCTTCTTTGAAGCATGCCCCGTGGCGAGGGAATGCTCCTGCTGTTAGATGGATAAATCTTAAAAGATGGTGGTGTTGGAGTCGAAAAAAACGTTGGATAAGCTATTTAACTATTTGATTATTAAGGTTTATTTCAAATTCAAACATTGTGCGCGAGTGTGCTTTGAAGCTGTTGATAACATGTGCGTGGATTTTGCGGTGCCGCTTTGTCCTTAGGTTGTCCACAGCTTGTGCCGAGCTCATTCACTGAGTTTGCGGATCAGTTTTTCCCAATCTTCGTGCAATTTGGCGTCACTTTCCATTAGCTTTTGAATTTGTCGGCAGGCGTGCAGCACGGTGGTGTGGTCGCGGCCATCAAATGCGGCGCCAATTTCCGGCAAGCTGTGCTCGGTAAGCTCTTTGGATAGCGCCATCGCCATTTGGCGCGGGCGTGCCAGCGAACGGGTGCGCTTTTTCCCTAGCATCTCCTTCAGCAGCAGGCCGTAGTAGTCGGCCACAGCCTTTTGGATATTACTGATACTGATCGCCTGCTGCTGCGCGCGCCACAGATCGCGCAGCGTTTCTTGCGCAAACTCAAGGGTCACCGGGCGGCCTAGCAGCCCCGCCTGTGCGGTGAGCTTGTTGATCGCACCTTCCAGCTCGCGCACATTGCTGCGCATCTTTTTGGCGATGAGCTGGGCCACTTCGTCGGGGATCACAGCGCCGCGTTCGCGTGCTTTGGACAGCACAATCTGCGCGCGCGTTTCAAAATCAGGCGGGTCAATCGCCACCGACAGGCCCCAGCCCAAGCGGGATTTCAGGCGCGGTTCGAGGCCATCCACTTCGCGCGGGTAGCGGTCGCAGGTCATGATGATCTGCTGGCGGCTTTCAAATAACGCGTTGAAGGTGTGGAAGAACTCTTCTTGAGTGCGGTCTTTGCCAGCGAAGAATTGAATATCATCGATCAGCAGCGCGTCGATCTTTTTGAACTGACGTTTGAATTGATCGGTAGTTTTTTCCGTAAGCGCACGGAAAAACGAGTCGTAGAAGGTATTGGAGCGCAAATAGAGCACGCGCGCGGCCGGGTTTAGGCGGCGAATCTCATTGCCCGCCGCATGCATCAAATGGGTTTTGCCAAGCCCGGTGCCACCGTACAGCAACAGCGGGTTATGCCCACGGTCACCGGGTTTTTGCGCCGCAGCGAAAGCGGCCGCACGGGCGAGCTGGTTGCTGCGCCCTTCGACGAAATTTTCGAAGGTGTAGTGGGTATCGACATTGCCATCGAAGGGCTCGGCGTCGCTACTGGCTTCCACCCGCGTCCGAGCGGGGGCGGGAGTTGCGGTTTGCGTGCGGCGCGGCGCACCGATATCGAGGCGCACTTCATGCGGCGGGCCGTAGTGGGCCGCAAGTTCGCGGATGCGCGGTAAAAAGCGCTCGGCCACCTCATCGCGAACGAAGCCGTTGGGGGCATACAGCACCAAGCCTTGTTCAAGCTGCTCGGCTTGTAAAGGTTTGAGCCACGTCAGCACGTCCTCTTGCGGGTATTCGGCTTCAAGGCGTTGCAGACAGTCGTGCCAAAGTTGCATATTCAAGAACGATCCAAAAGAAGGGATGCGGTCGCTGCACGCGCAGGACCGCTGTGGATAAAGTTGGGGATGAGCAGGGTATCACTGCCAGCAAACGCGACCAACCGTTGTCTGCAAAAAGCGGTAGAAAACTTGGCTGAATGGCCAAGTGCGCCCTGTGCTTGCAATTTGCTATTTCGATCCATAGAATGGGCGGTTCCATTGAAATAAAGTAAGCAGGCCTCGCCATGGCGACCAAGCGCACCTACCAGCCCAGCAACCTCAAGCGTAAGCGCGACCACGGTTTCCGCGCCCGCATGGCCACCGCCGACGGTCGTAAGATCTTGGCGCGTCGTCGTGCCAAGGGTCGTCGTCGCCTGACCGTCTGACCTTCGGGTCAGGGTCACGCATCCGGCAGCAATGCCGGGGCACAATGACGTTGCAAACACCATCAAAAACGTCGGCTCCCCGTACGGAAGCTGACGTTTTTGTGCGTCCTGAGATTTTACCAGAGACATTTCCACGCGGTGCAAGGGTGCGCGCGAAAGCCGAGTTTACGGCGGTGTTTGCCTCGGGCAAACGCACCGCAGAACCACGCTTGGCCTTGCACTGGTTAGCCGATGATACGTCGCCGCGGATGGGGCTAGCGGTCTCGCGCAAAGTGGACCCCAATGCTGTGGGGCGCAACCGAATCAAGCGTCAATTGCGCGAGCGCTTTCGTCGGCTGCGGCCTTATTTAAAAGGCGGCAGCTATGTGCTGGTGGCGCGATCCGCGGCGGCGGCATCTGCAAATGTGCAGCTCGCGCAGGCGTTTGAGCAGCTACTGATCCGTGCGGGTGCATTGCCGCGAACGGTTTCCACCGGCACAATGCCGCCCGCCTCTTCTATTTCCACTTCCTGATGCAACTGCGCGTACCGCCCGTTGCCGAGTGTCTTAGCCGATGAATCAGATTCGTACATTTTTGTTGATCGCGTGGGTGTTTGTGGCGTTCCTGCTGTGGCAGGAATGGGGCAAGGAGCACGCGCCTGCCGCCACGCCTGCAGCGGTCGCGACGGCGGCGTCGCAAGCGCCTAACGTGGCGCTACCGCAGGCATCGGCACAGGGGGGCGCTGCAACGGCGCAGCCGCAGGTGGCGGCGGCCGCGCCGCGTGAGAATGTCTTTCTACAAAACGACGTGCTGACGCTGACTCTAGACGGGCGCGATATTACCCACGCCGATTTGCTGACCTACCCGCAGTCGCAGGCCGTGGGCAGCAAGCCCGTGGTACTGCTGAACGCTGATCCGGCGCAGCTATTTGTGGCAGAAGCGGTTTGGCGCGGCCAGAGTGGGCAAGAGCTGGTGCTACAGCCCGAAGGTGCACAGCGCACGTTCGTGATTGAAAATGGCGCGAAGTCGGTGCAGGCAAGCTTTGTCGCGACAACCGCCAGCGGTGTAACGCTGCGCCGTACGTTTACCTTGAATCGTGGCAGCTATGCCGTACAGGTAAAGGATGCGCTGGTGAATAATGGCCAGCAGGCGTGGACGGGCGATATCGAGCGCCGTTTAGAGCGCGTGCCGCCGACCGTCAAGGCGGGGTTCACCAACCCGGAATCGTTTAGCCTGAACGGCGCGGCGTGGTATAGCCAAGAAGACAAGTACAGTAAGCGTAAATATCCGAAGTTCGCCAAAGATGGCCCACTCAATCAGCAGGTCACTGGCGGCTGGGTGGCCCTGTCGCAGCATTACTTTTTAACGGCCTGGGTACCGCAGGCCAACCAAGCAGCACTGTTTTCGCTGGCAGAACGCGGCAACCTGTACAGCATCTCCGCGCGTGGGCCGCAAGTCACGTTGAATGCGGGCCAGCATTTTGATAGCACGGCCACGCTGTGGGTGGGGCCCAAGCTTGCCGATAAGCTTGCCGACACCGCGCCGGGCCTTGGCCTTGCGATGGACTATGGCATTTTCACCGTTCTATCGAAACCCATTCACTGGCTGCTGACCCAACTGCACAAAATCACCCACAACTGGGGCTGGGCGATCGTACTGCTGGTGGTGCTGATCAAGGGCGCGTTGTATCCCTTGTCGGCGGCGCAGTACAAGTCGATGGCCAAGATGCGCAAGTTCCAGCCGCGTATTGCGCAGCTGAAAGAGCGCTACGGTGAAGACAAGCAGAAGTTCCAGATGGCAATGCTGGATCTGTACAAAAAAGAGAAGATCAATCCGGCCGGTGGGTGTCTGCCTGTCTTGATTCAGATGCCGGTGTTCTTGGCGCTGTACTACGTGTTGCTGGAAGCTGTAGAACTGCGCCAAGCGCCGTGGATCATGGGTTGGGTGAATGATCTGACCGCGCAAGACCCTTACTACATCTTGCCGGTGCTCAATGGCGTAGTGATGTGGCTGACCCAGCGGATGTCACCGATGGTTGGCATGGATCCGATGCAGCAGAAGATGATGCAAATTATGCCGCTGGTGATGGCGGTGATGTTTGCCTTCTTCCCCGCCGGGCTTGTGCTGTACTGGGTTACCAATGGTGCGCTGGGTATGGCGCAGCAGTGGTGGAACATGAAGCGCTTTGCTGACGAGCCAGAAAAAGCCTGATATTTAGCTTAAAAGGCTGGCCACGGCCTATCGTGTCCAAGACACGCCGTGAATCCATCCATGTTGCCGAGAGTCTTGGCCCCGATACGCCGCGTCCATCCTACGAGTGTTGCGCTGGCGGAGCGGCAGCACGTTCAAAAGTTTGCGATCATTCCCCCATGACAGCCGCCGATACCATCGTTGCAATCGCCACGGCACCGGGTGAAGGGGGCGTGGGGATTGTGCGGCTGTCGGGCCCACAGGCACTGCATATTGGCCAAACGGTGTGTGCAAAAGCATTGGCCGTTCGCGTGGCGCGTTACGCCAAATTTTTAGATGGCAATGGCGACACGTTAGATGATGGCGTCGCACTATATTTTGCCGCGCCTGCCAGTTTCACTGGCGAAGATGTTGTTGAACTGCAGGCGCATGGCGGCCCTGTGCTGCTGCAAGAGCTCGTGCAGCGCTGCGTTGCACTTGGGGCGCGGCAAGCGCTGCCAGGAGAGTTTAGCCAGCGCGCCTTTCTCAATGGCAAGCTTGATCTTGCCCAGGCCGAAGCGATTGCCGATCTGATTGCTGCCAGTGATGTGCGCGCGGCGCGCGCGGCGCGACGTTCTTTAGACGGTGTTTTTTCGCGCCGCGTCAACGCGGTGATGGAACAAGTGCTGGCCATTCGCGTCCACGTAGAAGCCGCGATTGATTTTGCTGATGAGCCGCTAGAGACCTTGGGCGGCAGCGCACTGCGCAAGCAAATGGATGCGGTGAATGCCGCACTGACGCAGCTACGCCGTGAGGCCGAGCGCGGAAAAAAATTACGCGATGGGCTGCATGTTGTGCTGGTTGGGCCGCCGAATGCGGGAAAGAGTTCGCTGCTCAATGCGCTCGCAGGCAGTGACCGCGCAATCGTGACCGAGATCGCAGGTACCACGCGCGATACGCTGCACGAAACCATTCGCATCGATGGCGTTGAGCTCACCTTGGTGGATACAGCAGGGCTGCGCGAGTCGGTGGATGTGATCGAAGCGGAGGGTATTCGCCGCGCACGCGGTGAGTTAGAGCGCGCGGATTTAGCGCTTGCCGTGGTGGATGCGCGTGCCATTGGTGCGGGGCGCGCGGCCGTAGCCGACGAGCTGGTGGGTGTGCCGGAGGTGCTTTGGCTTTACAACAAGCTAGACCTACTGGAGCACCCTGCGCCGTTTCCCGAAGGTGTGCTGGGCATCTCTGCGCGCACGGGGCAAGGTTTAGAGGCGCTGCATCAACGTCTGCACCAACTTGCAGGCGGCGCAGACCAAGGCGGTGCATTTTCCGCAAGGCAGCGCCATCTTACGGCGTTAGCGTCAGCGTTAGATTGGCTGCAGCAGGCCGATGCAGAAATGCAGCTAGAGCGCTTGGAGTTGGCGGCAGAAGCGCTCGTGCGCGCGCACGACGCGCTAGGTGAAATTGGTGGGCGTGTGGATGCAGATAGTCTACTCGGTCACATTTTTTCAACGTTCTGCATTGGAAAATAAGCAGAAACCCTTGACAATACAAGCAGTTTGCCGCGTTCTATAGCGGCACAATAACAGCTCAGTGTCAGGGGAAAATTGAATGCTAGTAAATAAACAGCGCCTTGGGCTGCTGCCTGTGGCCGTTACACTTGCGGCAACGTGTGTATTGGCTGCCTGCAGCAAACAAGAAGAGACGGCAACCACCGCACCAACCGCGCAGCAGTCGGCTCCTGCACCAACGCCCGAATCGGTCGTCTCCGCGTCGGTCACGTCGATGGGGGTAGACCAATTGCGTGAAGCGGCGAATAAGGCCTATAACGACAACCGCCTGTATGCCCCAGCAGGAAATAACGCGATGGAGTATTTCCTTGCGTTGCGTGATAAGCAGCCGGGTGATGCTGCTGCCTCTAGTGCGCTGAGTGATTTGCTGCCCATGGTGGTATCAGCCGCTGAGCAAAGCATTGAGCGTGATGACTTTGATGAAGCCAAGCGCTTACTTGCACTGATTGGTAAAGCCGATGCGAACCACCCCGCGCTTAACCGCCTGAAGGCCAATGTCGAGGGTAAAGAAAAGCAAGTCGCGCAGCGTGCAGAAGCACAAAAGCTGAGTGCAGAAGAGGAAGCGCAGCGCAAGGTGGAATTAGCCAAGCAGCGTGAGGCCGATCAAAAACGTCTGCAAGAGCAGCAAAAGCAGCAAGCGATGCAGCAAGAAGCGGCGCAACGTGAAACGGCCCTGCGCGAACAGGCTGAGCGTGATGCGGCGCAACGCGCTGCCGCGCAGAAGGAGGCGGCCGATCGTGAAGCTGCACAACGCGCCGCAGCCGCGCGCGCCACACAGCAAGCGGCGGCCCGCCCTGCGGCCTCAAACAACGAGCTTCGTGTGGTTTCAACCGTCTCACCACGCTTCCCACCGCAGGCGCAACGTGCTGGAGCAAGAGGTACGGTGCAGGTGGAATTTACCGTGGGTACTGATGGTTCTGTTGTCAGCGCTCGGGTTGTTTCAAGTGATGCACCGCGTCAGTTCCAGCGTGACTTTGAACGTGAAGCGCTGGCAGCCGCGAAACGCTGGCGCTTCCAGCCGATTGAGCGCAGCACTACCACGCGCCGAACGATTTCGTTCGAGTAAGCGAACGCAAGAAGCAGATGTGCAAAGAGCCCGGTGGATGCCGGGCTCTTTGCGTTGTGCGATGTGATGCTTGATTAGGCTGAAATGGCGAGCTTCTCTTGCTTATAGCGCCACACCGCCACAGCCCACAGCACCGCCGCGAGCGTCAGTGAGCTGGCCAAGTACATGGCCCATTGTTCAATGGAAGCCGCTTCACCACGTGTCACTTTTTGGATGAGCTGGTTTTGTGAAAGAAACGGCACGGCGTACTGCCAAAGCGCAGTGTCTTTCAGTGGATAAGCCATCAGTCCATAGGCGGGCAGCATGGGCAGCATCATCAGCCACATGATATGGCTCTGTGCTTCTTTCATGCTCTTGGCGCCAGCGGCAAGCGCAGTAATCAGCGCGGTGCCAATGATGACCAGCGGCAATAAAGTCAGCAACAGCTTACCCATCGCCATGAAGCTGACGTCCATCTGCTTGGCCATACCGCTTGCCAAGGTGGCGGAAACCTTGAAGGACACCAAGATTAGAAGCATCGACAGCAAGCCCAGTGCAACTGCGGCGAGCATCTTTCCGCCAACCAGCGCGGAGCGGGAAGCGGGCGTTGCCAGCAGCGGCTCCAGCGATTGACGCTCGCGCTCACCGGCGGTGGTGTCCATGGCTAAATGTGCACCGCCAATAAAGGCGAAGATGGTCAAGATCATCGGCAATAGAATGCTCATGAATTGACTGTTCTTGGCCTCGGGTGTGGCCATATCGCGGGTGCCTACGCTAAGCGGTGCGGCGATGCCCGGGTTGATGCCGCGAATCAGCAGGCGCATAGAGCCCACGCTGCCGCCATAACCTTCCAGTATCTTGCTGACCCGTGCCACTTTGACATCACCATTGCGCCGTGTGGTGTCGGTGATGATGTCGATCTTCGCCGGTTTGCCTGCATGCCAGTTCTTGGCGAACTCGGGATCGAGTGCTAACGCGAGGTCTTCTTGTTGGGCGCGCACACGCGCTTCGATATCAGTGGGTGCGGGGTGCGTGTCGATGCCATAGCTTGCGAGGAACTTCATCAAATTGGGCGCTTGTTCGATGCCGACCACCGGGATATCGAGGTTTTTATCAAGCTGCGTTTCTGCGCGCATTTGGGTGAGCTTGCCGATACCGAGGAACATCAATGGATACAGCAGCGGTGCAACCAAGAGGCTCAAAAAGAAGGTGCGGCGATCACGATAAAAATCGCGCCACTCTTTGCGCATGACGGTGAATAGACTGGAGAAGAAATGATTCTGGCTCATGCGTGCAGGCCCTCTTCACTGCCGATCAATTTGACAAAGGCGTCTTCCAAGTTGTCCTCTCCTGCCAGTGCGCGTAATTCATCCGGTGTGCCCTGTGCGGTGACTTTGCCTTGCGCAATGATCACGATGCGGTCACACAGCGCGGCGACTTCTTGCATGATGTGGCTGGAGAAAATCACGCAGTGGCCTTCGGCACGCAGGTCCTTCAAAAAGTGACGTAAACCGCGCGTAGTCATCACGTCGAGGCCGTTGGTGGGTTCGTCGAGAATTACGTTTTTAGGGTCATGGATCAGTGCGCGAGCGATTGCGGTTTTGGTGCGTTGACCTTGGCTGAAGCCCTCGGTAGCACGGTCTAAAAAATCTTCCATTTGCAGCGCGGCGGCAAGTTTGGCGGTGCGCTCGGCGATGGCTGCAGGAGACATGCCGTGCAGTTCGGCAAAGTAGTCGATATTTTCGCGTGCGGTCAGGCGCTTATACACGCCGCGCGCATCGGGTAAGACGCCAAGGCTGCGGCGCACGCGTTCTGGGTCATGCGCAACGTCAGTGCCATCCACCAAGACACGCCCTGTTTCTGGTGTCATCAGGGTGTACAGCATACGCAGTGTGGTGGTTTTACCCGCGCCGTTGGGGCCCAGTAAACCGGTAATCTCGCCGTCGTGCGCGGTAAAGCCCACGTCATCAACGGCGATCACACGCTGCTTGTCCTTACCTTTGCCGGGAAAGGTTTTGCGAAGATGTTCTGCAACAATCATGTCATCAATCCTTGTGCGTGCGGCTCACGGCTCAGCGCCGTTGAAGCTGGTGAACGGGGCGGCATAGCTCAATGCATTAAGGCAAGTGCCATCCAATGATTTTGCATCGGCCTTTTCAATGAACTGTGTGAATAGCTTGGGCATGCAGCCTGCACCAATCACGTTATGTCCTTGGCCTTTGAGTACGAAGAGGCGGCCATTAGGAAGCGATTTCACAACCTCTTCGCCGTAGCGCGGCGGTGTAACGGGGTCGAATTCGCCTTCGAGAATGAGTGCAGGAACGTTCGTGGCGAGTGGTTGGTTGAAATCTTTGGGAAGCATTCCCTTCGGCCAAAGTTTGCACATGGTGGCCATGGAAGATGTCATGTCATTGCCTAGCACCGTGGCCTGATCTTCTACACGGGCCACCATGCTGCCAGCATCTTCACTGCAGACAACCGACATCTGCATCCCCATGGCCATGGCTTCTTTTATGTCGCCATAGAGCATCTGCACCAGTGCCATCAGGTTTTCATAGCGCCCGGCGTTGGCTTCGTGGATCAGCTTGGGCAGCAGCGCGCTGGCCAGTGGCATATAGGCATACATACGCACAAGGCCAGCCACAGACTCAGCATGCAGTACGCCCTGCTTGAGCTCGCCGCTGCTGGCGTCGCGATAACTGACCGTCACGGGCGCTGCGCGCAGCTTGGTGAGGAGGGTATCGAGTTCGGCGCGTGGGTCGCCCAACTTACTCTTGCACGCTGGGTCTTTGCTGCAGAGGCCAAATTGCAGGGTAAGCGCATCGTCTAAATTACGCGCAAAGATATTGCCAAGCCCAAGGGTGTTGGGAACAACGGAATCCAGCACGATGCTGCGCGTTGCGGCGGGATAATGCATGGCGTATTGCTGCGCCACGCGCGTACCGTAGCTGACGCCCACTAGGTTGATTTGATTAGCACCGATGGCTTGGCGCACAGCGTCCAGATCGGCGGTGGCATCGGTGGTGGTGTAGTGGCGCAAGTCGGCGTGTTTGGAGAGTTGGTCGATGCACGCCTGTGTTTGTGCCTGAATTTCTTCAGTGCTGGGCTTGGCGGCGGTGTCGTTGGCATCATCGGCCAAGGTGCAAGACAGCAGGTTGGACTTACCGGTGCCGCGCTGATCCACCAGAATGACATCGCGCTGCTTGCGCACTTCCTTGAACACAGGATCGAGTGCGGGGAAGGTGTCTACCGCGGATTGGCCGGGGCCACCCGCAAGGAAAAACACAGGGTCGGGTAGCGCGCTGCCGTGGTCGCTAGCCTGCAGCCAGGCAAGATTGAGCTTAATCTTGCGCCCATTGGGCTGACTGCGATCTTCTGGTACTTCGAAGCTGCCACACATCGCTTCAAGGCTATCGCGGCGCATCAATGAGCTGAGATTGCAAGGCATGAATGCGATCTGCCCCAGCATTACGGGTTGAATGGCTGCGACGGCAGAAGCGGGTTTTGTGATCGTGTCTTTAGCATCCGTACCGGTGTTCTGCTGCGTGAAACGGTAGCCAAAAAAAGCAGCTACTACGGTCAGAGAGAGCAGTATTCGGGTTTTGCGTGACGACATCAGCGCAACTCCTGTTGAGGTGAAAGAAAATGGATGAAGTTAGTCTTCATCCGGCAGAAAAATATCTTCGATACGGCAGGTAAATAACCGAGCGATGCGAAAGGCGAGTGGCAGCGACGGGTCGTATTTTCCGGTTTCCAAGGCATTGATGGTTTGTCGTGAGACGTCCAACTGCACCGCAAGTTCGCCTTGCGACCAGCCTTGTTGTTCCCGCAGCTCGCGCAAGCGATTGTTCACCAGTGCGGCCTCACAAATAACGCCGGGTGAAGATGTACTTCGCGCCGCCGTAGCACAGCATCAGTAATGGGAACACCCAGATCATTGCAGCGGCGGCATCAAAGTGCAGCACCTTGGCTTTTTCCAATAAACCACCGGCGAAATACAGTACGGACACCAGTAAGCTGGCTGCGCCGATGGCTTCGGTTTCGATACGGCGTTGCAGCTCGTCGATCTCGCGCAAATAGCGCAAACCCGCCCGCATCAGCAACACGATGGCCAGTGCCGGTAGCACGGCAATCACCGCACGCAGGGGCACCGATGCGATGCCGCGCTTGATCACCCAGATCGACCCGAACAACGTCAAGGAATAGAACACCATGATCGGCAACAGCGCCCGGATATAGCGCTTGCCAGCCGGTTGCGCGTACATCTCATCGCAGTGCTGACGCCACCAGCGTGGCACCAGTAGAAACATCAGTGATCCAGCCAGATAACCACAGCCAATCCCCAGCCAGGTGTGCACGGCGTCGTTGGGCCAATGCAGCAACCATTGCCCTGCACCGGCCAGCGCCAAACAACCCAGACCAATCAGCACAAACCCCCACATCCAGCGGTGTAGGGTCATGGCGCATCGCCTTTGCGTGATTTGAGTAAGAACGCCACCCCGATACTGAAGAACGTGATACCCGAGGCTTTCCATTGCTGTGTTGATTTCATTGCGGTGCCTTGTCAAGGGTGCTTGACAAGAGCATGCAGTGGTTTGGGTGCCGTGTCAAGCAGGCTTGACATGTAAGGTTGTCAGGCCGCGCAAATACTTGACACACGCGAGGGTGGCTCAATAGAGTTACTGTTCTACGTCACTAAGTGTCAAGTTGCGTCATTTAACCTAAAAATCAGGTGGGGTCATTACAGCAATGGAAGCAATCGGTTCGGGTGCCAGAAAACGGCGGCAACCTGCACAAATGGAGGGGTTCTCGTGAAGAAGATACAAGCAACCGGGGGCGTCGCCACATCATCGGGCAGGGCATGACCGAGTACGTCTCGCTAGCGACAGGCAGCTCGTACTAGTAGCGAGACCAAGCGGCATTGAAAGCAGCTTATCCCCTATTCAAGAGCCGGATGCAGGCCAACTTGCTTGGTTTCAATACATCCTGCGCGAAACATGCTGCCGCCTGCGCGTTGATTAAGACAGACCTGCCTCAGCAGAACGCAACACCGATAGCACCAGAAGCATTCACCCAGTAGTGCGTTTAGTCGCAGACGAACCACTGCCAACCCGTGGACCAAGCGGCGCAGCGGCAGCGCGCTAGCACCATGATGTTGGGTAAAAGACGAGCAATTGCAAATTTCTATCTCACTTCAGAGCAGGATGTTAACGATGAACTACGCAACCGGTATTTTTTTTAGCATGTGCATTGCCGCATCCTTAGTGGCGTGCAAGGAAAAAACCGATTTGGCCAATATGGCCAACCAAGCCGCAGAGCTTGCACAAACAGTAGCCAAGAAATCAGAGCAGGTGCAGCAGGCACAGCCTGCGACGCACGAATTTGATATCAACCAAGTCCCGCTCAGTCATGTGGCGCTGGGCGATTTTCCCTACATCAGTCTTCCATCGGGCTACATGAGCAACGGCGAACCCGAAACCAAGCGGTTCGCGCGCTTCCCCTTCTGGGTGAAGGGTCAGGCGCATTGGGTGGAAGGGCGGTTCTATCTGGTCAATGTGTATCCTGAAAACGAGGGTGAGTACAGCCCGTATGAAGTGCGCAAAAACCTAGAGGCCCAAGTCGAGCAGATGGGTGGGGTGAAGGTTTCGGAAGAGCAAATTCCCTACGACACCGTCAAGAGCTGGGGTGATGAAATCACGATGGGATTCATCAAGGGGCTGGGGGACGTCTACAGCACAAGCGTGATGGCCAATGTTTATCTGGTGCGCCGCGACGACGGCAACATCTGGATCCATTTTGCCCAGGGCACGACGCAGGGCGGCATCATCGTCGGCCAAGAAAAAGCCTTCCAGCAGACCGCACAGCTGTTGCCAGCGAGTGAAATGAAGAAACAATTGGACAGCGCTGGCAAGGTGGCCTTGCAGGTGAAGTTCGCTACCGACAAGACCGACATCCTGCCGGATTCGCAGCCACAGATTGAACAAGTGATGCAATTGCTGAAGGACGATCCGTCGCTAAAGCTAGCGATCAACGGCCATACCGACAATAGCGGTGAAGCGGCACACAACCAGACCTTGTCGGAAGGCCGCGCCGCCGCGGTGGTGGCAGCACTTGCCACCAAAGGGGTTGCCTCGACGCGTCTAGCCGCGCACGGTTACGGCGACAGCCAGCCGGTGGCAGACAATGCCACGCCAGAAGGCAAAGCCAAGAACCGTAGGGTGGAGTTGGTGAAGCAGTGATGTACGTAATGCGGTGGTGTGTGGGTTTGGTATTGCTTGCGGTGGCCAGCTTGTTATCGGCATGCGTTGGACTTCCAGCGCAACCAAACACGGTGGCAGTGGAGCCCGGGCAAGGCCAATTTGCGTCGGCAACGGCCGCCGCTGTCGCAGCGATGCATGCACAAGGTGTTGAATTACATTTGACGCCGTTGCCGGCATCGGCATGGGCGGTGTTGGAAGCAAGCCCGGCGATTCCGGTTGGCGTAACGTCGGGCCAGCCAGCAAATGTTTACGTGATCTTCGACGCCAAGTGTCCGTTTTGCGCGGACTTGTATTGGCGGCTGCAAAGCGAAGACTTCCGCGGCGTGGGTGTGCGCTGGGCGCCGGTGGCGTTTATGAAACAAGATAGCGCCGCTATCGCCAATGTTCTGTTGGCCGCAAACAACCCAAGCAAGGCGCTGGATGATTATTTCCGCACGAATGACCTTGGTAGCAATAAGGGCTTTGCATTGCCATCTGTCGCTATGCAGGCGAAACGCGATCAAGACGCTGCCGAGTTGCTGCGGCACTTGGGTGAATGGGGCGGCTATGCCCCGATGATCATCATTCGCACGCCGGTCGCAGAAGTGCTGCAAGTACATCACGACAAGGGCGAGGCACTGCGCCTGGCGCTTGGCTTGGCGGCAGCGCAATAGGTGCTGCCAAGCCAAGCGCAACCCTTACTTGTTGCTGACGTACTTCTCGCGCCGAATCATTGGAATGGGCAACCCGATTTCCTTGAGTGCTTCAAACGTAGCATCGACCATATCGGGGTTGCCGCAAAGATAGGCGATGTCGGTGGAGGGATCGGGCGTAAGCTCGGTGAGTACGTTTTGCACATAACCGTGGCGCACGTCGGTATGCGCGTGCAGAGAGCCCTCCACAGGCAGTTCGCGCGACAGACAGGGCATATAGCGGAAATTAGGATGGGTTTCGGCAAACGCGCGGAACTCATCACCATAGAGCAGTTCGTTGGGGGTGCGTGCGCCCTGCAGCAGGACGACTTCCACTCCACGTTGCTCCATTTGCTGTTCTAGCTGCGGCAGCATGGCGCGGTACGGGGTCACGCCGGTGCCGGTGCCGATCAGCAGATAGCGGCGGTTGGCGTCGTTAGGGAACAAGCAAAATCGTCCAAACGGCCCGCTGGCATTGACGCAGGCACCAAGCTCCAAGGCTTCGAACAAGGCGGTTGCAGCGCCACCCGGGACATAACTCACCGCGATCTCCACCCGCCCATCGGGGGCGGCATCGAGCGCGCGACCTACGGCAATGGAGTAACTGCGCCGCGCATCGCTGCCATCGGCCAGTTGGAAGTGAATTTGAATAAACTGCCCCGGAATGCAGGCCAAGGGCTGGCCGTCATCGCGGGTAAAGGCAAGATGCGCCACGGTAGGGGCGATCATGCGGCGGGACACGAGTTTTAGCGGAAAATGGGGAATCGCCACGGTTTTAGCAACACTGTGTGGCGGGAGTAATGCCACGGGGCTGCCTATACTACCGGCTTCCTGCGCAAAGCACTGTGCACAAGGACAATAATGACATCTTCAACAGAAACGCCAGCGCTGCGGATACGCGAGCTGCGTAAAACCTACGAGAACCGTGTTGAGGCACTCAAAAACGTGAGCCTTGATGTGATGCCGGGGGATTTTTTCGCCCTGCTCGGCCCAAACGGCGCGGGTAAAAGCACGATGATCGGCATCATCAGCTCGCTGGTGAATAAAAGTGCAGGCAGCGTGGAGGTGTTTGGTGAAAACATCGATACCAGACGCAATGCCGCCATGCGTCTGATTGGCCTAGTGCCGCAGGAATTCAACTTCAATATGTTCGAAAAGCCGCTGGATATCTGCGTGAATTACGCCGGCTTTTATGGCATGCCCCGCGCGAAGGCGTTGCAGCGTGCAGAAGTGGTACTGAAAGGTGCGCATCTGTGGGAAAAAGCGCAGGTGGTGAGCCGCACGTTGTCGGGTGGCATGAAGCGGCGCTTGATGATTGCCCGCGCCATGATGACCGCACCGCGACTATTGATTTTGGATGAGCCAACGGCAGGTGTGGATATCGAAATTCGCCGCGGCATGTGGAAGACCTTGGAAGAGATCAATGCCGAAGGCACCACCATTATTTTGACGACGCATTATCTAGAAGAAGCCGAGAGTCTGTGCCGCAACGTGGCGATCATCGATCACGGGCAAATTGTTGAACAGGGGCCGATGCGTGCGCTGCTGGCCAAGCTCGATGTGGAAGGGTTTGTGATGGATGTAGAAGCGCCATTACCTGCTCCGCTTCCAATGATTGAAGGAACAGTTCTTGTGGCACGCGATGCAATGACGCTGGAGTTGGACATGCCGCGTGAAATGGATTTGAACCGTGTGTTTGCCGCGCTGGATGCGGCAGGCATTCGTGTGCGCTCCATGCGCACCAAGAGCAACCGTTTAGAAGAACTCTTTGTGCGGATGACCGCAAAGGACGCCGCGTGAGTACGCATGTGAATTTGATTGCGTTAGGCACCATTGCACGACGCGAGATCAGCCGCATTTTGCGCATCTGGACTCAGACCCTGATTCCACCCGCCATCACCATGACCTTGTATTTCTTGATCTTCGGTGGCTTGATCGGTTCGCGCGTGGGCGCGATGGACGGGATCGACTACATGCAGTTCATCGTGCCGGGCTTGGTGATGATGAGTGTGATTCAAAACAGCTACGGCAATGTGTCGTCGTCGTTTTTCAGTTCAAAATTTGGCCGCTATGTGGAAGAGCTGCTGGTCAGTCCGATGCCACAGTGGGTCATCCTTACTGGCTATGTGGCCGGTGGCGTGCTGCGCGGTTTAATGGTGGGTGCGATCGTGCTGGTCATCGCGCTGCTGTTTACCACGGTGCATGTGCCCCACCCGCTGGTCACCCTGAGCGCGGTACTGCTGGGTGCGGTGATCTTTTCGCTGGCAGGGTTTATCAACGCGGTGTTTGCGAAAAAATTTGATGACGTCGCCATCGTACCCACCTTCATCCTCACTCCGCTGACGTATTTAGGCGGCGTGTTTTATTCCATCAGCTTGCTACCAGATTGGGCGCAGGCGGCCACCTACGCCAACCCCATTTTTTATATGGTCAATGCGTTCCGCTACGGTCTGCTTGGGCAGAGCGACGTACCGCTATGGGTGGCCTACGCACTGATGCTGGGCTTCGTACTGGTGCTTGCAAGCATTGCACTGTGGCTAATGAAACGCGGTGTTGGGTTGCGCAGCTAAAGAAGAGTAGTGATGAAAAAGGAACTTTCTCGCAGGCGGGCGACTCGCGCTCCACAACGCACGGCTTGGTGAAGAGTGGCGCAGCAAGCGGCTGGCGGAGTTGCGCAAGCATGGATCTGATGCGAGCCGTGCTGCGTTTGATGCCTTGCGCGATGCGGCTTCCACCTATGTCGGTGTCAGTGCCGAGCAAGAAACCGACATGAACGGCTGTGGCACCTAGGATTTGTCGTTGATCGCAGCGAGCAGGTGATGGACGCCTACCTTGCGCTGCTGGAAACCGTCGAGGCGGAAAGCTGGCGGCAAGAAGACGCCGCAGAAGGCTTGTCGAATACGACGGTCACCCGTGCCGGCATTCGCGAAACCCAGCGGGCTTGGCTCAAATATCGCGATGCGTGGCTGACATTCGCCGATGCACGCTATTGGGACAAGCAAGCCATCGTCACGTGGTTGACCCGCCAGCGTACAGATCAGCTTGTTGGGTTTCAGCCCGAATGAATTGCGCCGTTGATGGCGTGAAAAACGTGAAAGCCATCTCAGTTTTTGCCTTATACTCCGCACTCCCCCGAATTAGGAATAGTTACGATGTCGATGAAATCCGCCGCGCTGGCGTTGGCGATTGGTCTTGTTTTGATTGCCTGCAAGCAGCCGGCTGATGCTGCAGCCAACACCGCAGACGAAGAGATGGACGATGCGCCGCAAGCGATGACCGAGCAGGACGGGATAAAAATCGCGCTATCGATGATGGCGGCGGTCGAGCAGTGCGGCCTAAGTACGCCTGCCGAAAGCGCTGCTTCGCTGGCAAAGATCAAACAAGAAGCCGCCAAGAGCGGTGTGTCGACCGCGGGTATCGACGCCCAGTACACACTGATCGCTGCGCAGGTCAAGGCAGGTGCGTTGCAGGATCCGACAAGGATGAAAGAAAGTTGCGCACAACTGCGTGCCATGCGTCCTGACCCGGAGGAGCTGAAGAAGATGCAGGAAGCCGTGAAAGAACTGGAAAAAACGGTTACAAAAATGGAAGCAGAGCAAGCCGGCTGAACCAGCGGGATATGCGGAACCAACGGCGAGGCTGTTCCCTCGCCGTTTTTGTTTCAAGCGTTATGCCATTCTGGCAAACGAAAAAACGCGGTGGCGGTGGCGGTGCTGGCCGCCTCCGTCTGCACCACGTTTTCACCACGGTCACGCGCCAACTCTTCCACGATGTGCGCAAGATACATCGGTTCGTTACGGCGATCCTTGGGGGTGGGCTTGATCGTGCGCGGCAGCAGGTAGGGCGCGTCGGTTTCAATCATCAGTCGATTGGCCGGGATCGACTTCACCAACTCGCGCAGGTGCGCGCCGCGTCGTTCATCACAAAGCCATCCGGTGATACCGATATGCCAGTCTTGGTCGAGGTAGTCGAACAGTTCTTCGCGGCTGCCGGTGAAGCAATGCACCACCGCTGGGCCAAGTCGGCCATCGAAGTTCTTCATCATCGCCATGAAATCGGCGTGGGCATCGCGCTGGTGCAGGAATAGCGGCTTGCCGGTGTCCACCGCGATTTGCAGCTGACGCTCAAACGCGCTGCGCTGGGCCGGACGTGGTGAGAAATCACGGAAATAATCCAGCCCGCATTCGCCCACCGCCACCACTTCTTGGTGCGCGTGCAGAGCGCGCATTTCGGCATCGCACTCGTTGGTGTATTCGCTGGCATGGTGCGGGTGCACACCAGCGGTGGCAAACCATTCGCCGGGGCGCGTGCGTGCCAGTTCGAGCGCCTTCGGTGAGTGCGCGCGGCAGGCGCCGGTGAGGATGGCGCGGGTCACACCCGCAGTGCGTGCGCGCTGCCAGACCGCGTCACGGTCGTGGTCAAAACTGTCGTGGCTGAGGTTCAGCCCAATATCAATGAGATCCATCTGCTTATTGTAAATGCAGACGGTGCTTTCCCACCCTTGCGCTATCCTGAGACAGGTTGAATCATTGAATGTGCATAGGACATCGCAATGCGAATCTTGATATTGGGTGCCGGTGGCACCGGCGGCTATTTCGGCAGCAAGTTGCTGCAGGCGGGGTGCGATGTGCACTTTTTGGTGCGCGCCGCGCGTGCGCAGCAATTGCAGCGCGATGGGCTGTCTGTGCGTAGCCCCTTAGGTGACCGTCATATGGAGGCTCCTTGCCTCACGCAAGAAACATTGCCTACAGAGATTGCGAAGCAACCCTTCGACCTTGTGCTATTGAGCTGCAAAGCTTACGACCTGAACAGTGCGATAGAAGCGATTGCTCCTGCGGTAGGGCCGCAGACTGCGGTGTTGCCCATTCTCAACGGGCTAGCGCATTACGATGTCTTGGATGCGCGCTTTGGCCACGCGGCGGTGCTCGGTGGGCTGTGTCATATCAGTGTGACTAAAGCAGACGATGGCAGCATCGTGCATCTTGGTAAATTGGAACGACTAACGTTTGGTGCGCGCGAAGATGGTCAGCGTGAGTGCGTTGCGGCGCTGCTTGCGCTATGCCAGCACGCGGGTATCGATGTGGTGGCCACTGACGCGATTAGTGCGGCGCAGTGGGATAAATATAGTTTCCTCACCGCACTAGCGGCGGGCACTTGCTTGATGCAGGCCAGCGTTGGTGAAATTGTGGCAGTAGAAGGAGGCGCTGCTTTTCTGCGTGGCCTGTATGCAGAGTGTCTCGCGGTGGCGACAGCAGAGGGCCATGCGGTTGCAGACAATGCACAGGCCGCCGCATTGGAGATGCTGACGCGACCTGGTTCAACATTGAAGGCCTCCATGTTGCGTGATCTGTTGGCAGGACACCGCACCGAGGCTGCGCATATCGTGGGCGATATGCTGCAGCGCGCACAGGCGAACGATCTTGTGACGCCGCTGCTGCAAACGGCGAATTGCTACTTGGCGCTTCGGGGGAGCGATGCCAACAAATGAAATGGCGCAGCCCTAAGCCGAGTTATCAAAGCAGTTGCAGGTGAGCCTTCGCCACCTGCAACTGCCTAATCGTTCGATTTAGAACCGTACGCTGGCACCAACGAAGAAGACGCGTGCACCACCGTCGTAATTATTGCCTTCTTCCAGGGTGGATACATCGCCAAGGTTGCGCACACCTGCACGCAGAGTGAGGGACTTCCCAAGATCAAGATCGGTCACCAAATCCAGTGTGGTGTATGCCTTGGCAAAGGTTATATAGGTGCTTGAAACAAGCTGTTTGCCGATATGTTGCGCACTTAAGTTAACAGACCACGCATCCGTAACCTGCCAGTCTAATGCGGTGTTGGCGGTGAGTTCTGGAACCACTAGAAGTGTCGCACCGGTGCTGCGGTTTTTTGATTCCAGCATGCGTGTAGCGTTGATGGTCCACCGTACACGTTCATGCAGCGGTATTGAAGCGCTGGTCTCAATGCCACGGGTGCGGGCTTTTTCGATATTTTGCGAAACGGTCCACCAATAGCCGTTGACGAAGCTAGAGGTAAATCCAGCAATGTCGCGCAATGGAACTTGCTGAATTTTGTCCGAGAAGTTGGTTAAGAAATAGGTGGCTGAGAATGCGTAGTCGTTGCGGTCGAAGCCAACGCCAAACTCATAATTGATGCTGGTTTCTGGCTTTAGATAAGGGTTGCCCGCCATATAACAACCGAGGCTTCCATCTGCATTGGTTGATCGGCTAGTCCAGCCCTCTGTCGTTAGGCTGCCACAACCACCACCGCGCGATCGTGTTGCGGCACCGGCGGCGCTTTGCTTGAGATTGGGTGCACGAAAACCCGTGGAGACACCGCCACGCAGCGTCCAGGTTTCAGTAGGGTGCCAAACGCCATAGAGGCGTGGGTTGAAATGGCCACTGTAGCTCTCTGCGTTGTCCCAGCGTAGACCCGCCGTTAGCGTAAAACGCTCATGCAGCGTCATATGGTCTTCCGCAAACAAAGCCCATGTGTCTGCTTGGTTTTTTGGGCTAATGCGGCTACTGCCGGTCCATGTAATGGGTACCGTACCGATGGTGTTTTTGTTTTGCAGCGTTTCGCGCCGCAACTGCCCGCCCACATTGAGTTGGTGTTCTACACCCCAGTGGAAGCCTGTGTTGAGAGATGCGTCGAATACGGTTTCGCGAGAGTGGTTGCCAACGTTGCCACCCTTGTCTTCATACTCGTTATCGACAAGCGATATTTCAGAGGAAGTAGCGTCGTTATAGCGCCCCGAGTGGCGCAAGACATAGCCGGTTTGCACCAGCTCCGACAGGCCCCACGCATACACAGCAGCTGAGCCACTATTACGCTGCGTGCCGCGTGAGGCTTCAATGTTGAGGCTATGGCTGTCGTTGATTGACCAGTTGAGCAAAAGGTTGAAGTTCTCAGCCTTATTGCCGGGTGTTTGCCTAGCACCCTGATCCGATTTCCGATCGGTAAGATTGGCGCCAACGCGAACGCCAAGACTCTGAGTAATAGGGCCGCTGAGAAAAGCCCCAAACTGGGTGGTGTTGCCGCGCGTGGCGGAATCTGGCGTGCTGTAATTGAGCGTAGCGGAGCCACTCCACGCCGATGCGGTTTTGCGCGTGATGATATTGATGACGCCGCCCATCGCATCCGATCCATACAGCGAAGACATGGGGCCGCGAACAACTTCAATACGCTCGATCATGTCGGGCGAAAGCCAGTTGAGATCCTGTGGGCCAAGATCATCGCGATAGTTCACACCGGAAGAATTGCCCTGACGGCGACCGTCGATCAGGATGAGTGTGTACTGCTCCGGCAGGCCGCGCATGCGGATTTTAGATTGCGCGCCGGAGAGGCCATAGCCTCCGGTAACGCCGGGAATGGTACTCAGCAGCTGTGCAATGCTGCTAACTGGCTTGCGTTCAATTTCTTCACGCGTGATGACACTGATGCTGGCGGGAGCATCTTTGATCCACTGCTGCGCACCTGTGGCAGTAACCACAACGGCGTCCATTTTTTTAATGTCATCGGCACCATGCGCACGGGCGGGGAGCAAGGGCAGCAGCGCAAGCATCAGCGCCGCCGAAAGTGGGCGGGGGGTAAAAAGAGAAGACAGCATCGAGCAGGACTCCAAGTTAAGGTCCGCTGGCGATGGCTGGGACAGAGGGGGTAAAAATGTGCGCAGATAATAACGAGAATCAATAGCATTTGAAAGCGTTAAAGAAGTTGTGCTGGAACTTCTAAAATGCATGCATGCAATTCCCGATCACTCCCCTGCTCCCTGACCTCTTGGCTTCACTCACGGCCCATCCGCGCCTGGTGCTGGAAGCGCCGCCGGGCGCGGGCAAGACCACCCAGGTGCCGCTGGCCTTGCTGGATGCCGCTTGGCTTGGCGGAAAGAAGATCGTGCTGCTGGAGCCGCGCCGGGTGGCGGCGCGCGCAGCGGCCGGCTTTATGGCCAAGCAGCTGGGCGAGGCGGTGGGCGGGACCGTGGGGTATCGCATTCGTTTCGAAAACAAGATCAGCGCGAACACCCGCATCGAGGTGGTGACCGAGGGCATCTTGACCCGCATGCTGCAGGACGATCCACTGCTGGAGGGCGTGGGCGCGATCTTGTTCGATGAATTCCACGAACGGCATCTAAGTGGCGACCTGGGCCTGGCACTAGCGCTGGACGTACAGGCCGGGCTGCGTGAGGACCTGCGCATCGTGGTGATGTCGGCGACGCTGGATGGCGAGCGGCTGGCGGCGTTTCTCGATGCGCCACGCTTGTCGAGTGCGGGCCGCAGCTTTCCGGTGACCATCGCGCATTTCCCCGTGCGCCGCGAGGAAGCGCTGGAGCACCAGCTCAGGCGCGCGATCGAGCAGGCGCTGGCCGAACATCCCGGCGACGTGCTGGTGTTCCTGCCGGGGCAGCGCGAGATCGCGAAGGTCGAGCAGATGCTCGGCGCGATGCAGGGCGCGACTTCTGCCTGTGGCATCGAAATCCTGCCTCTGCACGGCGAGCTCCCCATCGAACAGCAGACCCGGGTGCTGCAGCCGGCCGATGATGGCCGCCGCCGCGTGGTGTTGGCGACCAATGTCGCCGAGTCCTCGGTGACGTTGCCGGGGGTGCGGGTGGTGATCGACGCCGGGCTAGCGCGCGAGCCGCGCTTCGACCCGAACAGCGGCTTCTCGCGGCTGGAGACCGTGGCGATCTCGCAGGCCAGCGCCGACCAGCGCGCCGGCCGCGCCGGCCGCGTGGCAGACGGCTTCGCCTACCGGCTATGGCCGCAGTCGCAGCGCTTAGAGCCGCAGCGAAAACCTGAGATCGCGCAAGTGGAACTGTCTGGCCTTGCGCTGGAACTGGCGGCCTGGGGCAGTGCTGCGCTGCGCTTCGTCGATCCGCCGGCCAGCGGCACGTTGGCGGCGGCGCGCGAGCTGTTGCAGCGGCTCGGCGCGCTGGAGGCAAACGGCAGGATCAGCGCGCGCGGCCAACGCATGCTGGCGTTGGGCACGCATCCACGGCTGGCGGCGATGCTACTGGCCGATACCGAGCCTGCGCGGGTGGCGCTGGCCTGCGATCTTGCCGCGCTGGTGGAAGCGCGCGATCCGCTGCGCACGCGCTCCGATGCACTGGCCGCGCGCTGGCAGGCGCTGGCGGCGTTTCGCGCCGGGCGGGTGGGCGCTGACGCCAGCCGCAGCGCGCTGGCTTTGATCGATGCCGCGGCCAAGCAGTGGCGGCGCCGGCTGCGCTGTGATGCCGGCCCGCCTGCATCCGCGCCAGCGCATGCGCTGGGCGACCTGCTGGCGCACGCCTTCCCGGACCGGATCGCGCGCCAGCATCCGCAGGACCCGCGCCGCTACCTGCTGGCGAACGGGCGGATGGCGCGGCTGTTCGATGACAGCGCGCTGTACGGCGAGCCGTGGCTGGTGCTCAGCGAGCTGCGCTTTGAAGCCAAGGATGCCCTGCTGCTGCGCGCCGCGCCGGTGGACGAGGCCTGGCTGCGGCGTGCGTTTGCCGCGCAGTTCCGCGAAGGCGACGAGGTGCGCTGGGATGCCGGCAAGCGCGCGCTGGTGAACGAGCGCATCGAGCGCTTTGACGGCATCGTGCTGTCCAGCAAATCCGCCGGCCGGGCCGACCCGGCGCTGGCCGCTGCGGCCTTGGTCACGGCGGTGCGCGGGCTGGGGCTGGACTGCCTGCCGTGGAGCGAGGCGCTCACGCAGTGGCGGATCCGCGTGCAGTGCCTGCGCGCGTGGATGCCGGAATTAGACCTGCCCGATCTATCGGAGGCGGCGCTGCTGGCCTCGCTGGAGCGGTGGTTGAAGCCCGCCTTCGCAGGAAAAACGCGCTTGGATGCGCTGAGTGAAAGCGAGCTGGGCGAAGCGTTGAAATCGGGGATGGCGTGGGGCCTGCGCCAGCGCATCGAACAGCTGGCCCCGACCCGGATCGAAGTGCCTTCCGGCCTGCAGCGCAGCATCGACTATCAGCTCGACGACCACGGCGAGCCTGCACCGCCGGTATTGGCGGTCAAGCTGCAGGAACTGTTTGGCCTTGCAGAAACCCCGCGCGTGGCCGATGGCCGGGTGCCGCTGCTGCTGCACCTGCTCTCGCCCGGAGGCAAGCCGCTGCAGGTGACCGCCGACCTGCACAACTTCTGGGCCAATACCTATGCGGAAGTCAAAAAGGAAATGAAGGGTCGCTATCCGCGCCACCCGTGGCCGGAAGACCCATGGAGCGCCACCGCGACCCATCGGGCGAAACCGAGAGGAACCTAAACGACCGGTTCACCCCATGCCGTCATTATTTGCGCCATACTCTTTACCACCCGCCATGACGTTACGGAGATCATCATGGGCAAGTTCAATAAAGCACAAGACCGCGCGCTGGATCTACTCGGTGAAATTGGCGATGGACTGCGTAATAAGGTGCCGGATAAGGCCGTGCAATGGATTGAAACCGGTGCGGCGCTTGGTGCGTTGCGTGCCAGTTCAAAAGTGGCCAGTGGCTTTATCCGCCGCAACCCTGTGCTGGTGGGTGCGGCCGTGGCAGGTGCGGGCCTACTCTGGCTTGCGATGCGCCACCGCGCCAAACAGCAGGCGGTGATTGAAGGCCAAGTGCGGCGCGTGCAAGCGGTGCGTCGTGGCGAACACGTGCAGGACGACTACGGCGTTTAAGCGTATTCGTTCGCGGGCGGGCTTCCGGCTTCGGGCAACTCAATCGTAAAGCGTGCGCCGCCGCCTTCACGGTCTTCATACCACAGGCGGCCACCCGCGCTCACGATAATCTGCCGCGCCAATGCCAGCCCTAGCCCGTTGGAGGCGACGCTTGCACTGTCTTGCGCATGTAGGCGTTGAAAAGGTTTGAACAGCAGCGGCTGAAAATTATCGGGAATCCCAGGGCCACGGTCTTGGGCAACAAGCTGCCAGTATCCGGGTGTGCCCGCGCGCGCAAAAATTTCTAACTCGCCGCCTGCACGCGCATATTTCAGCGCATTGCTCACAAGATTTTCGCCCACTTGTCGCAACACTTCGCGGCGAATCGCCACGCAAGCATTGCCGTGCGCATCGTCCACCCGCAGGCGAACACCGTTGGCTTCAAGCTGCAATTCATAGCGTGAAGCCAGCCAACGCAGCGTGTCGCCTAAATGGGTGGATGGCGTGATACTCATGTCGGGCTGTGAGGCCGCCGGTGATTGGCTTTCCAAGTATCCACGGATATACCCCAGTGCTTCATGGGTACTTTCGTTGATGATCTGCAAATAGCGCGGCGTGCGTTCTGGTTTGCAGTTGGGTTGCTCCAACATCTCGCAAGCAAACAGCACGCTGGTGAGTGGGTTTTTCAAATCGTGCGCCACTAGGTTGACCAATTGTTGGCGCTCGTTGGCGACCTGTTCCAATCGATCACGGGTAAGTTTGAGCTGCATGTGGACACGCACCCGCGCCAGCAGTTCCTCGTGGGCAAACGGCTTGTGAATGTAATCGACGGCGCCAGAGTCGAAGGCATGAAGTAGGCGCTGCGGATTGTGCTCGGGCGTTAGAAAGATCAGTGGAACGTGTCGCGTATTGGGATGCTTATGCAGTGCTGCAAGCAGATCCATCCCGGTAAGCCCGGGAAGCGGCGCGTCGATCAAGACAAGGTCGGGTGAACGGATTCCGGCGAAGGCCAACGCACTGTCGGCATTCGAGGCCAATAAAACACTATGGCCACTACTTTGTAGTAGTTGCGTCAAAGAAGAATCGCTGGGCAACTGGCTGCTTACCAGCAGGATATGACCTGTTGTAGCAATGTGTTGCGGCATTCAATCAATGATCCGTGACGGTGCGTGACGTCTGAATAGTAGCCATAAATGCGGGTGCTGGCATCATGCGCTGCAAGAGCGCCATTGGCCGGGCTGTAGCGCATCAAGGTGCGTTGTGCCGATGGCTGCACGAATGAGGCGCAGTGTTGGTAACCCAACCGCCGCGGTCATGCGCCGTACTTGCCGGTTGCGGCCTTCGTGAATGGTCAATTCTAGCCATGCATCCGGTACGGTTTTGCGAAACCGCACCGGCGGGTCGCGCGGCCACAGTGGCGGGGCTGCAATCTGCTTAACGCGTGCGGGCAGTGTGAGGCCGTCATTGAGTAGCACACCCGCACGCAGCGCCGCGAGCTGGTCTTCATTCGGCGCGCCCTCCACCTGCACCCAATAGGTCTTGGGCTGCTTGTGCTTAGGGTCGGTGAGCCGATGCGCGAGGCGGCCATCGTCGGTGAGCAGTAGCAGGCCTTCTGAATCAAAATCCAAGCGCCCGGCGGCGTACACATCGCGGGGCAAGCCGAACTCGGCCAGCGTGCGGCGCGGCGGTGTGCTGCGATCGGTGAACTGACACAGCACGCCGTAGGGCTTGTTGAATGCGATCAACACGCAATGATTAGTCGGGTTTCTTGAAACGCAGCGTCATGCGGTCGCTTTCACCGATGGCCTGATACTTGGCGTCATCGGCTTTGTCGTGATTATTACTCGGTGGCAGCGTCCATACGCCGTTAGGGTGATTAGCGGTGTCCTTGGTGTTTGCATTGACCTCGCTGCTGCTCTCCAACACGAAGCCCGCTTGCGTCGCCAGTTGCGTGATCAGCGCCTCGGTGAGATAGCCACTCTTTTTCATCGTCTCTAAATCTGTACCGGGTTTCGCACGATGATCCACCACGCCCAAGATGCCGCCGGGTTTCAGCACATTGAAGAAGGCTTTGAAATACGCTTCGGCATTACCGTCGGCGACCCAGTTATGGGCATTGCGGAAGGTCAGCACGGTATCGGCGGAATTGTCCGGGCCGAAATGCGGGGCCTTGGCATCAAATACGCGCAGCTCAGGCGCACCGTAAACGCTAGGTTTGGCAGCAAACTTTTCGCGTAGCGTTTTATTCAGCGCATAGCGGTAGCCGGGCTGGCCGGGGATGGCATCGTCCCAAACAGCGGCAACATAGTGGCCACGCGGATGCAGATAGGGCGCAAGGATATCGGCGTACCAACCACCGCCCGGAGTAATTTCAATCACCGTTTCATCGGGCTGTACGCCGAAGAACGCGAGAGTTTGACCCGGGTGGCGGTACCGGTCGCGCAGCACATCCTGCGGTGCGCGCCAATCACCGGCCAGCGCCGCGTCGAGCGCGGCACCGGGGGCTGACGATGCGACTGGTGCCGTTGTTTGCGATTGCGCAGAAACGCTACCACTTGCAAGCAACAGCGCAGTAATGGTGGACAGTAGCAGAGAGTTCATCATGACAGCTCCTATCGAAACAAACGTCAGCCTAATGGAAACAAGGATTACAGCGCCGCGAGTGCCGCATTGAACGTAGCCGACGGGCGCATGGCGGCGGATAATTTAGCGGTATCCGGCTGGTAGTAGCCGCCGATATCGACGGCCTTGCCCTGCACCGCGACGAGTTCCTCCACGATCTTCGCTTCGCCTTCGGAAAGCGTCTTGGCCAGCGGCGCGAACCTTGCCGCCAGCGCGGCGTCCGTGGTCTGCTCGGCCAACGCCTGCGCCCAGTACAGGGCCACATAGAAATGGCTGCCGCGGTTATCAATCGTGCCCAGCTTGCGGCCCGGCGAGCGGTCGTTGTCGAGGAACTTGGAATTGGCCGCGTCCAGCGCATCGGCCAGCACCTGCGCGGCCTTGTTGCCGGTGGTGTTGGCCAGGTGCTCGAACGAGGCCGCCAGCGCCAGGAACTCACCCAGCGAATCCCAGCGCAGGTAGTCCTCTTCCACGAACTGCTGCACGTGTTTGGGCGCGCTGCCGCCGGCGCCGGTCTCGAACAATCCGCCGCCGTTCATCAGCGGCACGATCGAGAGCATCTTGGCGCTGGTGCCCAGCTCCATGATCGGGAACAGGTCGGTCAGGTAGTCGCGCAGCACATTGCCGGTGGCGGAGATGGTGTCCTCGCCCTTGCGGATGCGCGCCAGCGACACCTGCATTGCCTCGATCGGCGACAGGATGCGGATGTCGAGGCCGCTGGTGTCGTGGTCCTTCAGATAGGTTTCCACCAGGCCCGCCAGCACGCGGTCATGCGCGCGCTGCGGATCCAGCCAGAACACCACCGGCGTTGCACTGAGGCGGGCGCGGTTGACCGCCAGCTTGACCCAATCACGGATCGGCGCGTCCTTGGTCTGGCACATGCGGAAGATGTCACCGGCTTGCACTGCTTGTTCCAGCAACACGTTACCCGCATCGTCGATCACCCGCACCACGCCGTCGCCGCTGATCTGGAAGGTCTTGTCGTGGCTGCCGTATTCCTCGGCCGCCTGCGCCATCAGGCCGACGTTGGGCACGCTGCCCATCGTCGCCGGGTCGAACGCGCCATTGGCTTTGCAATCTTCAATCACCACTTGGTAGATACCCGCGTAGTTGCGGTCGGGCAGCACCGCCTTGGTGTCTTGCAGCTTGCCTTCGGCATTCCACATCTTGCCCGAATCGCGGATCATCGCGGGCATCGAAGCATCGACAATCACGTCCGACGGCACGTGCAGATTGGTGATGCCCTTATCCGAGTTCACCATCGCCACACCCGGCCGCTGCGCGTACAACGCGCTGATGTCGGCTTCGATCTGCGCCGCCACGGCAGCATCTAACTGCGGCAGGCGCGCGTACAGATCACCGATGCCGTTATTGGGGTTGAAGCCCACAGATTCCAGCGCCTCGGCATGTTTCTCAAGCACCGGTGCATAAAAACGGCGAACAACGATGCCGAACATGATCGGGTCAGAGACCTTCATCATGGTGGCTTTCAAGTGCAGCGAGAACAGCACGCCCTGCGCCTTGGCATCGGCGATCTGTGCATCGATGAACGCCGCCAGCTTGGCCGCGCTGAGCACCGTGGCATCGATCACTTCGCCGGCCAGCAGCTTGACCGGGCCGCGCAGCGGGAAGCTGCTACCGGTGGCGCTGGTGTATTCGATCCGCACATTGCCTGCGGCGGCCATCACATGCGACTTCTCGCTGCCGTAAAAATCACCGTCGTCCATATGCGCGACGTGCGACTTCGACTCCGCACTCCACTTGCCCATCCGGTGCGGGTGCTTCCTGGCATAGGCCTTGACTGCCTTCGGTGCGCGACGGTCGGAATTGCCCTCGCGCAGCACCGGGTTGACCGCGCTGCCCATCGCCTTGCCATAGCGGGCGCGCACGTCCTTCTCCGGGTCGGTCTGCGGTTCGTCGGGATAGGCCGGCAGCGGATAGCCCTTGCCTTGCAGCTCCTTGATCGCCGCCTTCAACTGCGGCACCGAGGCGCTGATATTGGGCAGCTTGATGATGTTGGCTTCCGGGGTCTTGGCCAGCTCGCCAAGTTCGCGCAGATCATCGGCCACCGCCTTGCTGCCCAGCGCTTCCGGGAACTGCGCGAGGATGCGCGCGGCCAGCGAGATATCGCGGGTTTCCACATCGACCCCTGCGGTCTTGGCGTACGCCTGCACGATCGGCAGGAAGCTGGCGGTGGCGAGGAACGGCGCTTCGTCGGTGAGCGTGTAGAGGATCTTGGACATGGCGATGGCATCGGCTTACGAAGGAAGCCCCCATTGTCGCCGATTGCGGGCGGGAGGGGAAAACCATGGCCATGACCGGAGGGCATAGCGGTGCTGCGGCCGCATTATGAGCGAGGTGGCGGCGCAAGTGATACTTTGGCGAATACCTCAAACAACCGCGTCTGCGCCAGCTGGCCATCGAGCAAAATTTCAACTTTATAGTGACCGCCGGGCCAGCCATCGGGTTTGCTTATTTGGAAGGCAAGACATGTGGCCGTTGGGATTGGTTGCGTGCGGTGTTCTTCAAGCACTGTTTGTTTGCTATCGAGATGGCTCCAGCGCACGCCGATAAGGTGTGGTTGGGTAGGGTTAGCAGTACTCAGCTCGATGGAAACAAACAGCGTATCGCTTGGGTCGAACTGTTGCATCGGGCGCGTAACGCGTGATGTGGCATCTAACGCATTGCCAAGCTCCATACGCAGCACATGAACGGCTTGTGCAGGCAGCGCGGATTTAGCGGAAGGCGCGCTGCCTGCGGAGCTGGTTTTTTCTTGCGGCGGCGCACGCTGTGGTTGGCAAGCCGCCAGCAGGAGAAGAGCAAAAGCCAGTAGCGCACGCATTGCGAACTACTGCCGAACGGTGCGTAGGGCTGTAGGCGGCGCGCTGTTGGGCGTGGCGCGCCAAGGGTTGATGTCGAGCCCGCCACGGCGGGTGTAACGCGCTTCAATAGACAACTGCTGCGGTGCGCAGTGTGTGCTGATTTCGATAAAAAGACGCTCGACACATTGCTCATGAAATTCTGCGTGATCGCGGAAGCTCACTAGATAGCGCAGCAGGCTTTCGTGGTCGATCTTCGGGCCGGTATAAACGATATTGACGTCGGCCCAATCGGGCTGACCCGTCACCGGGCAGTTGGATTTCAGCAGCGCGCTGTGTAGATGTTCTTCAACGATTTGCGACGCATCGGCGCGTAGCAGTGAGGCATCAGGCGGGCCGTAATGATCAATGTCGATATCGAGAGTGTCGATGTGGAGTGCATCGCTCTCGGCTTCAAGCGCGGGAACACCAAAACGCATGCTGACGGATGCGCCTGCGGCGTGCGAGAGATCGGCCTCGATGCACTGACGCACGGCGTCATCCGACGCAAAGCGGCTGGCATTGAACGAGTTGAGATAGAGCTTGAGCGATTTTGATTCGATCAAATTGGGTGACGTGGCAGGCACGTAAAGCGTGGCCGTTGCGATACGCGGCTTGCCGCGCGCGTCGAGCCACGACAATTCAAACACCTGCCAGCGGTCGTGGCCAATAAAAGGCAGCGCGGATTCGTTCACACCAAGCGTGCTGCGCGCCTGTGTGCGTGGGATTGGGTACAGCAAGCTGGCGTCGTAATGGCTGGGATACGCCGTGTCACGGCCGAGCGGTGAGCCCGTTGGGGAGTGTGTATTCATTCGCTGCGGTGCTCGTGGGCTAGGTATTCGGCAGACTGCATTTCAATCAGGCGTGAGCTGGTGCGTTCAAAGGCACTTGCAAGGCGTTCACCCGCATAGAGATCCATGGGTGTGGTGGCCGCTGTGCAAATAAGATTGACGTGGCGATCGTACAGCTCGTCGATGAGGTTGACGAATCTGCGTGCGGCATCATCACGCAGTGCATCGAAGCGCGGGATGCCGCCAAGCAGAATCGTGTGAAACTCGCGCGCGATTTCGATGTAGTCGGCGGTGCCGCGTGGGCCATCGCAGAGCGCATCAAAATCAAACCAGCACAGTCCCTTGGTGCGCGCCCGTACGGCGATGCGACGGCCTTCAATTTCGATACCGGCATTCATATGCGAGGTATCACTGCTCAGCTCCATCCAGCGTTGGCGCAGCCATGCGTCGGATTGATTATCTAACGGCGCGTGATACACGGGTGATTTGGTGAGTGCACGCAGTCGATAGTCGGTAGCGCTGACCAGCTCAACGACTTGGCACTGCTGTTCCAGCATGGCAATGGCAGGCAGAAACCGCGCGCGCTGGAGGCCGTCTTTATAAAGATCCTTTGGCGCGGCGTTGGAGCTGGTTACAAGCGTGACACCTTCAGCAAACAGGTGCTCAAGCAGACGCGCAAGCAGCATTGCATCGCCAATATCGATGACAAAAAACTCGTCCAACACGAGTACGCGCAGCTTGCTTCGCCATTCGCGTGCAATCAGCGCAAGTGGGTCTTGCGCATTGGCGTGCTCGTTCAGGCGTTCTTGAATATCACGCATGAAGCGGTGGAAGTGGGTGCGGCGTTTTTCTGCGAACGGCAGGCTGTCGTAAAACAGGTCGATTAAAAATGTTTTGCCGCGCCCCACCCCGCCCCACAGATATAAGCCCTGCACCGGCTGCGGGGTCTCATGTTGAAACAAACGCTGCAACAGACCGCGTGGTGCTGCGGGTTCTAACAACGCTGCATGGATGCGATCGAGTGCGGCAAGCGCTTCGTGCTGCGCGGGGTCATCGCGCCAATCGCCACGCGTTACGCCTTCTGCATAGCGCGTGGAAGGAGATGAATTATTCATGCGGTTGCAGGTTGCGGTAGCCACGCGCGAATTTCGTGCTGCACGATCTGCCGAAGATCCATGAGCTTGCGATGGAAGAAGTGGCTTGTTTCGGGCAAACGCACCAG
>NZ_JAHRWW010000021.1 GCF_019104945.1 Thermomonas sp.
CTGCATAGCGCGTGGAAGGAGATGAATTATTCATGCGGTTGCAGGTTGCGGTAGCCACGCGCGAATTTCGTGCTGCACGATCTGCCGAAGATCCATGAGCTTGCGATGGAAGAAGTGGCTTGTTTCGGGCAAACGCACCAGCTGCGGTGGTTGCGGCAGCGTATCGATCCACGCATAGACATCGTGTGCGTCCACGATCTCATCGGCGTCGCCCTGCACCACCAGCCACGGCACGCTGGGAAGTGCGAAGCCGCCAAAATCCCAGCTTCTACCAACGGGCGGCGCAATGCTAATGAGGGCTTGTGCGTGCAATTCTTCGCACAGACGAAGCGACACCCACGCGCCAAAGCTAAAGCCCGCAAGCCAAAGTGTTTTGCCAGGATACTGAGCGCGTGCATAGGCAACCACGGCGCGTAGATCGTCTAGCTCACCAACGCCGTTATCAAACTGCCCTGCAGACCCGCCAACGCCACGAAAGTTGAAGCGTAGTGTGTCCACCCCGGATTCACGCAATGCCCGTGCCAGCATGGTCACAACTTTGTTGTGCATGGTGCCGCCGCCGGTGGGCAGTGGGTGGCAGATCACGGCAAGCACCGACTGGGGCATGCTTTCCGCCGCGTCAAACGCGGCTTCGATCACGCCAGCGGGGCCGGAAATAGAAAATGTAGAACTCACGTCAGTCATATTAGGATGATGCTGGAAGAGGCGTCAAATCAGCGTTATTCCTAACGCCACACACACAAACGCCGCCCAACGGCGGCGCTTGTAAGAAGGTTGTAGCGGCAAAATTACTTGCTCTGCGACACCATCCACTCCACCACGGCCTTCATCTGGTCGTCGGTGAGCGCCGGGTTACCACCCTTCGGCGGCATGGTGCCGGTGGTGCCGGTGAAGCCTTCGGTGGCCTTCTTAATCAGCTCTTCTACGCCCTGTGCAGAGGCGCGCGCACCGATACCTGCGCCGTCAAGCTTGGGTGCACCAGCGACACCAGCGGTGTGGCAGCCGGTGCAGGGGCCTTTATTGAAGATTTCAGCGCCATCGGTGCGGCCTTCAAACGGCACGTTAGACGCCTGCGACTTGGATGCAGCTTCCGCCGCTGCGGCTTGTGCGGCAGCGCCAGTGGCGCCGGCATAGACGGCGCCTACCGGGGCAATGCGATCGGCGATCGCTTGTTGGGTGGAGGCGTCGGCCGGGTAGGTCACTTTGCTATTGAGGTGGCGGGCAAACAAAAGCAGCCCCAGCGCCACCAAGACAAGAAAGACGATCAGTGCGGAGAACCGCTTAAGAAATGATTGGTCGTGTGTCTGCACGTTGCACCCGCTTATGTGGTGGCCAAAATCGGCCGTCGAGTTGTTCATTATTCCAGAACCCGCGTGCCGGTGCGAGTTTTGGGGTGCGGGTAGGGGATACACGTAAGGAAGGGGAGGCACCGGCCATGAAATTATGTGATGTCGAACAAACTAGTTGACAGGGAAACTAATCATGCGTGATAACTGAACGGTTCGCGAACGCATGCAATGTGCAGTTTGCTGCTATTCAGCAAGGGGTGAAATCTGAGCAATCTGTCACTACCGTGATGATTGCAAAAGATTTCTGTATTTAAAACATAGGGAGGGTACATGAGCGACAACCGGAGTGTGGGTCAGGCACGGAAGGCACGTTTTTCACGCATCATCAAAGTAGCTCCTATGACGCGCGCGGTACGCTCCGTACTTGCCGTGTCGGCCATGACCTTGGCGCTAGGGGCTACAGGGCAAGCCAGCGCCGCGCCGCAGCGCGTTTCTATCCCTTATGCCCTTCAGCTTCAGCAAGCAGCGATTGATTTCGCTCCGGTGTTCGACTTAACCATCATCCCGAGCGGTGCGGTCCCGCTCAGCGTCAATCTGCCGCCTGTTGCTACGGCAGGTACCGTAACCGATGTGGGTGATATCACCATTGATAACGCCGATCCGGTTACCGAAATTGCCCTTGGTGCGTATGACGCAATCGCCTTGGGCGGCTATTCCTCGGCAGGGGGCGTCGATATTACGAATCAAGCAGGCGGCGCTTTGGACGCGCAGTCTGAGTACGGCATGGCCATTGGTATCTATGCCTACAGCTATCACGGCGCGGGCGATGTCCGTGTGCACAACGCGGGCGATATCACTGCATATTCCAGCGATGGTCTGGCTGATGGCATTTTTGCCTATGGTGCCGATGTCGACGTCAACACCAGCGGGACGATTGATGTCACTGGCAGCACATGGGCCACAGGGATCGAAGCGCAAGGAACGGGTGCGGTAACCGTCACCAATACGGGTGACATCACCGCCACGGCCGATCCCTTCGATCAACTGGTGGATGAAGAAGGCACTATCGTCAGCGAAAGCAAAGGCGGCACGGGCTTTGGTATTTATGTCACGGCCGGTGAAGCACAGACCAACATCGACAATAGCGGCGATATCGCCGTTACCGGCGGCAAAACCACTGGTATTCAGGTGCAGTCGTACGGCAGCATCACCGTGACCAATAACGGCGATATTGTTTCGGGTACTGGGCAAACCAGCGAATACGTTGATGTGGGTGGTGGCGCCTACAACGTCCATTATCAAGGCACGTTCTACGCAACGGGCATCAATGCAGTAAGTGGTGGAACTGGTGCGGTGGTTAATGTCGAGAACAACGGCAATATCACCGCCCAAGGGACGTATAACGGCGTTGGTATTTCTGCTGTTGCCAGCGGTGAGGGCGGGCAGGCGCATGTCAGCAACAGTGGTGACCTATACGTCACCCAAGCGATGAAGTACGGCACTGGCGCCTATGGCATCACGGTTTCGGCCGATGGTGATGCGTCAATCGACAATAGCGGCGCGATTACCTCGATGTCGCGTGGTGCGGCCACGGGCCTTTCTGCGGCCTCGTTTGCGGGTGATGTTACTGTCACCAACTCCGGCGATGTCATGGCCGGAACAAATGCCATGAAGTATTACGGTGCCACCGGGATCGTGGCTTTCGCGGGCTATGGCAGCGCGACGGTGGATAACAGTGGCTCGATCTACACCATTGCGCGCCTAGAGGCTTCCACCGGTATCAATGCGCAGGGCTTCAGTGGCGCAACGGTTAATAACAGCGGTTACATCTATGCCTATGGCGAAGGCAAAGCTTACGGTATTTACGCCTCGTCGGGAACGGGTGATGTTGTCGTCACCAACCAAGCCGATGGAGAGATCAAGTTCTTTGCTTATGGCGGCAGTGGTTTCGGTGTACTTGGTATCGCTACTCAGGGTGATGTCAGCATCGACAACGCCGGGATGGTGCATGGTTACGCGTATGGGCAGTCAAGCGGTGCGTTCGCGGTGGCGATGGCGGGAAATGCCTCCATCAATAACAGCGGCACGGTGGATGTCACCAGCGGCGGCAGCGCAGGTGCGGGTTTGTTTGCGCGTGCCGACTATGGCGATGCAACTATTGACAACTCTGGCATCGTGAATGTCAAAGCCGTTGAGACGGCATACGGCGCATTTGCCCGATCTGGTGAAGGCTCGGTTACGGTCGATAATAGCGGCACGATTGATGTCTATTCGTATAACGGGGCGGCACTGGGTATTCGTGCATCGTCCAGCCAAGGCGATGTCAGTGTCACCAATAGCGGCACCGTTGATGCGTTCTCTTACAACAATGTGGCCTATGGCATCTTGGCAACGGGTAAAACCGCAGAGGTGACCAATAGCGGTGGCGTTGTTGCAGATGGTATTTACGCATTTGGTGTCAGGGCAGGCGGCTATTACGGCGCTACTGTCACCACTACTGACATCAGCAATATCCAAGTGTTCGCAGTGGTTGATGGCGCAGGTGTGCGCGCCAATGCCTACGAAGGCGATGCCACCATCGTCAATGGTGGCTATGTCGCGGTCAGCACACGAAACGGTTATGCCGATGGCCTAGTGGCCACCAGTGCGGGTGGGAACGCGAGCGTTAGCAATACGGGCGATATTCTTGTCGCATCGATTTACGGTCGCGCCGATGGCATCGTGAGCTACGCACTTACCTACAACGCATCCATCACCAACAGCGGGTCGATCGCCGCCTATTCGCGACAGGGTGAGGCGAAAGGCCTGAATGGCTATAGCGTGTATGGCAATGTCGAGATTGAGAACTCCGGCTACGTCGTGGCCAATTCGCCGGGCTCCAGCGCAATTGCGATTTATGGCTATTCGCTCAACGGCGATGTGCATATCGCCAACACCGGCGATCTATACGTCGAATCGTACAACGGGTTGGCCGACGGCATTTTCGCAAGCGGTGCCAATGTGGCCGTTGAAAATGCGGGTGCCATTAAAACGATTGGTGCCTATTGGTCTGCCGGTATCGAAGCACAGGGGGCAGAAACAGCCATCGTATCCAACGACGGCGCAATTACGTCGGTAGCCACGCCGTGGCTGCAGCTTGAAGATAGTTCGGGCATCATTGGTGGTTATGCGGGGGGTAAGGGTTTTGGCATCTACGCCACCAGTGGCGAAGGCGGAACGCAGGTTACCAATACGGGTGCTATCGCCGTCGATGGCGGCTATGCCTTCGGCATCGAAGCGCAGTCTTACGGCAATATCGTTATCAACAACAGTGGCGATATCACGGCCGGTAGTGGGCTGAGTGTCGATGACACCAGCTACCCCGGTTATTACTTGTTCTACGGCACCCAAGTGGCCACCGGTATTCACGCCACGACAGGGGGTGAAGGTGCTGCGATTTCCGTCACCAACAGCGGCAACATTGCGGTAGATACGATTTTTGGTGGTAGTGGTATTGAGGTGGCGTCCAGTGGGATCGGTGGTACGGCGGTTGTTAGCAACAGTGGCGATATTACGGTTGAGCAATATGTGCGCAGTGGTACGGGGGCAAACGGCATTGTCGTTTCGGCAGACGCCAACGCCGGAGTCAGCACCAGCGGGACGATTACCGTAACGTCGGGCAATGGGGTGTTCTTTGACGGCGTTATCGGTGGCAGCGTTTACGGCGCAATGGCGCTCTCGTTTGCGGGTAATGCCACGGCGATCAATAACGGCGACATTACCGTTAGCAATGATGCAACGAGCGGCTATGTGGCCACCGGTATTACTGCGTTCGCCGGCTATGGTGATGCTGCCGTTGGTAACTATGGTTCGGTAATCGCTGCGAGTGGCTATTACGCGAAAGCCATCGAAGCCAAGGGTTTTGGTGATGTTACCGTGGTCAATGGTGGTGAGCTTTACGCGCATAGCCTGCAATACGCATTCGGCATCTATGCGCAGGCAGGTACGGGTGACTTGGTGGTTGCCAATAAAGAAGACGCAAGCATTGGCTTCTATTCTTGGGCGCGCAGCGGGTTTGGCATCTTGGGTGTTGCTACGCAAGGTGATGTCAGCATCAGCAATGCGGGAACCATTGAAGGCTATGCCTATGGCCAGGCATCGGGTATTTTTGCCAATGCCCAGCAAGGTGATGTCAGTATCGGTAACAGCGGTTCTATCGATGCCACCAGTGGCAACGACACGGGTGTGGGTGTATTTGCCCGCGCAGACAACGGCACGGCAACGGTCGTCAACAGCGGAGATATCACCGCCACATCGGGGACGGATAGTTATCCGGGCAACACGGCATTTGGAATCTTGGCGCGTGGCGATTATGCGCAGGCCGCCAATAGCGGTGCGATCGTCGTCAATAGCCGCGTCTATGCCACGGGTATCGCGGCAAGCTCGAAGTCGGGGACGACCGTTAGCAATAGTGGAGGCAGTATTTATGTCACCGCACCGGGTGCGGTCGTAGCGGATGCATACGGCTATTACTCTATTGTGGGCAGCGCCACCGGCATCGATGCGCGCTCGGCCTATGGTGATGTCAACCTGAGCAATGCCAGCGAAATTACTGCACTGAGCATTGGCGGAACGGTTGGAGGGATTAGTGCGCTGGCGGGGCAAGACCTTAACGTGATCAACAGCGGCGATATCACCGCTGGGACTATTTACGGCGAAGCCTTTGGTATCAGCGCCAATGATCAACCAAGCACGGACGGGTATTACGTACCCGGCACGACGATTGTGCAGAACTCTGGCGACATTTTGCTAGAAGCCAGCTATGCAGGATTTGGCAAGGCTATGGGTATCAGTGCCAACCGCAAATATGGTGATGTCACCGTGGAAAACAGCGGCGATATTACGATCTATGCGGGTGGCCGTTCGTATGGGGTGTTTGCTTACACCAACGAAGGCGATGTCAACCTCGTCAATACCGGTGACATCAAAATGCTGTCCTACACCGATGCCATGATTGGCTTGGCGGCGCAGACGGGCAGTTTCTTTGCTGGTGGCGGCAATGCCACACTGAAGAATTCGGGCGATCTTTCCATTCACAGTGACTTTGGTATTGCAGTGGGGCTGCAAGCCATTGCAGGTAGCGTGATGGATCCGCATGGCGATAGCTATATCTTGAATACCGGTGATCTAGACGTATCCAGTCAGTACATGGCTTATGCGATCCAGACCCGTGCAAGCATGGGCAATGCCACCATCATCAATACCGGGAATGTCACGGTAGATTCGGCCGCCTATACCGGCGACCCCTACACTCCAGGAACGGCAGCGGGTATCTCGGCGCTGACCTTCAGTGGCGGTGACATTACCCTGAAGAACGGCGGTAACGTCACCGCTCATGGTTATGTGCATAGCTTTGGCCTGTACGCGAAATCGGAGAACGATGGCAATGTGGCGATCACCAACTCGGGTGACGTCTCTGCCACCTCCGACTACGGGCTTGCTCGCGGCGTGTTCGCTTATAGCTTCTATGGCGATGTCGTGGTCAATAATGCGGCCAATGGTGATATCGAAGCTTCGGGTGGATCGGCCGCAATGGGTATCCACACGGCGACGTATAACGGTGATGTGACTGTCAATAACGCGGGCAAGATTCACGCATCGGGTGGCTTGGCCAATGCCGCAATACTGTTTGAGAATGTGTACGGCACCAATACACTGAACAACTTGGGCAGTGGTGTTATTGGTGCAGATGGTACGGTTGCCTATGCGGTTGTCAGTGGTGATTCGGTTGAAACCATCAATAACGCCGGTACGGTCAATGGCTCCGTGACGCTAGGTGGCGGCGACGACGCCTTCAACAACCTCTCCGGCGGCCTATGGGATATCGGTAGCACCACCAGCACCGATTTTGGCGATGGCAATGACAGCATCACCAACGCGGCCGGTGGCACCATTCGTTTGGCAGGCGGCAGCCTGACGCTGGGTGCAGGCGATAACACGTTCACCAACAGCGGTTTGATCGAAGTACTGGGTGCGGGCAACCTGATCCATATGGGGACGGGCCCGGGTGTCACCTTGGTGCCAGCGCTCAACGCCACGCCGTTCGTCAATAACGGCATCATCGACTTCCAAGACGGTGATACCAATGATGCGTTGACCATTGAAGGCAATATGAGCGGCACGGGGCAGATCGCGATCGACCTCGACCTTGCCAATAACGCCAGCGACCTGCTGTTCGTCAATGGGGATATGGCGGCCGGTGCGGTGCAGACGGTGAATGTAGTCATCACCCAGATGCCCATCAGCATGACCACTCAAGCAGTGACCTTTGCGCATGTGGAAGGCACCTCGGCGGCCGGGAACTTCGTAGGTGGCACGCTTATCGGTTATTCGCCGTCGAACTTCATGGATCTGAAGGTGGTGACCAAGAGCACGCTCGACGCCACCAATGGCAGCGATGACTTGTTTGCGGTGGCGCTGGATGTGGCAGGCCTGAACGATACCGGCACCTTGTCGGCATCGGCTGCGAGCGGCGCTGCTGCAGCGCTCAATGCGCAGGTGGGCACCTTCCGTCAGCGCCTCGGTGCCAACCCTTACGGGGATGCCGACAAGGTGATGAGCGGCTTCGTTCGCTTCTACTCGAACGATGGCGACATGGCCCTAACCAACACCGCGGGCAACTTCGGTCAGGCGGGCAACTTCGGCTTCAACCAGCGCACCTGGGGTAATGAGTTCGGCATCAATGCGAACCTGTACAGCCATCTGCACGCAGGCGTGGTGTTGGGCAAGGCCACCAGCCGCCAGCGCCTCACGGCAGGCGCAGGTGAGAACCGCTTCGATGGCACCACGGTGGGCTTGTACGCTTCGTGGTACAACCCGACCGGCCTGTATGTGGATCTGTCGAGCCGTTGGATGACCTCGGATCTGCGTGCCACCTCGGCCGCCGGTGTGATGGATAGCTGCGCCAACGCCCATGCCACTAGCCTCGAAGCCGGTTATACGTGGCAGGTGGGCGGGTTCAACCTTGTGCCGCAGTTGCAGTACACCTACACCAAGGTAGACGGCATCAATAGCTTCCACGGCACGCTGGCGAACTTCGACGCGCATGGCGCAACGTCCTCGCAGGGGCGTGCGGGTCTTGCCTTCAACAAAGCCATCGAGTCGGGTGGGGTGCGCTTCACCCCGTACGGCGCGGTGAGTGCGGTGCGCGAGTTCGTAGGCAAGAGCTCGTACACCGTGGCGGATGTGTTCTATGGCCACACCAGCAGCAAGGGCACCAGCGCGCTGGCCGAGCTGGGCCTTGGCATTCAGAAGGGCGGTTTTGGTCTGGATCTAGGGGTGAACTGGATGGACGGCGGCGCGTATAAGAGCGTTGTCGGCGGACAGGCCAATATTCGCTACTCCTGGTAAATCGTAATTCGGGGCGCGATGCCAATCTGTAGCACCGCCGCTCCTTCACCAAAGCCGCACGCAGTCGCGTGCGGTTTCATCCAGAGCTTGCTGGGGGTTGTAGGCCGGAGAGAACGTGTTCCGGTGGACTAGTCCCAGCGGCGGAGGCAAGACCGTGGTATCTGAAAACACCCCAAACAATGATGTAACCGAATCGACCATTCTTGATACCAATGCGGCGCGTGAAGCTGCGCCGCTTGAAACAGGGCTGGATGCAGTTGGCAAACCCGTTGCAGAAACTCCTGCGCAGGCACAAGAGGCGGCAGCGGCGGAGCCGTCGGCAGATGCGGCAAAACAAGCCAACGCTCCACGCGACATCACCAAATTAAAAGTAGAAAAGAGTTGCTCGCGAGGGCTTGCGGGTTGGCTTGGTCAGCACCGGCTGTCGCTGGCCATTACCTCGTATCAGAGTGGCCGTATTTATCTCGTGGGCAGCGACCAGAAGGGGCGGCTGTCTTTTTTTGAGCGCATCTTTGAGCGTGCGATGGGCGTGGTAGGCAACGCGCAGCGGATCTACCTAGGCGGCTTGTACCAGCTATGGCGGTTTGAAAACGTGTTGCGCCCGAACGAGGTGATCCACGGGCAGTTCGACAAGTGCTATGTGCCGCGCAATGCGCAGACCATCGGCGATCTTGATATTCACGAACTTGGGGTGCGTAAGAACGGTAAGGTGGTGTTCGTCAACACCAAGTATTCCTGCTTAGCTGAGCTTAGCCAAACACATAGCTTCAAAGCGGTTTGGAAACCGAAATTCATCAGCAAGCTGGCGCCAGAAGACCGTTGTCACTTGAATGGGTTGGCGATGGTGGATGGCGAGCCGAAGTACGTCACTGCGGTATGCAAGAGTGATAGCGTCGATGGCTGGCGCGAGCGTCGCCGCGATGGTGGTGTGGTGATCGATGTCGAAACGGACGAGATCGTCTGCGAAGGGTTGTCGATGCCGCATTCGCCGCGTTGGCATAGCGGCAAGCTGTGGGTGTTGAATGCAGGCACCGGCCAGCTGGGCTGGGTGGATTTCGAAACGAAATCCTTCGTCCCACATGCCTTTGTGCCGGGTTTTGCGCGTGGCTTGTCGATCATCGGCAATGTGGCGGCAGTGGGTTTGTCGAAGCCGCGTAATCAACGCTTTGAAGGGCTGCAGCTCGATGATGAGTTGAAGCAGCGCGATGCCGAGCCATGGTGCGGTGTGCAGATCATTTCGCTGACCAATGGCGATGTGTTGAACTGGATCCGCTTCGATGGCGATATGGGTGAAATTTTTGATATTGCCTTCCTGCCGAATGTGAAGAATCCGATGATGATCGGCCTGCGCACCAATGAGATTCGCGATTTGATTACGTTTGAATCGGAAATTCAGACGGAGGCGGCCAAGGTATGAACAAGTTCCTTGTTATGAGCGTGCTGGCCCTTGGTGTTTGGCAAACAGGCCATGCGCAAACAAAGGCGAAGTCGGCTCCAACGGCGCAGGCAGCAGAAGACTCGTCTGAGATGCTGTTTAAAGCGTGGGATAAAAACAGCGACGGCCAACTTTCGGAAACGGAATTTAAGGCAGGTTGGGAGCACGCACAGCAGTTGGCGCGCACACAGATGGCGCTGCGCCGTCAGTTCAGCATCTTGGATGCGAACCATGACGGAGGCATTGATGCCACCGAATACGGCAATTTGGTGCTGATTAAAAATGCGGGGAAAAATGCCCCTCCCTTCGCGCGGTTTGATGCTAACGCCAATGCCAAATTGGAGTTTGCAGAATACCTGAAGCTGGTGGAAGCACTCGCGCCGCAGCAGGCCAATGCCAAGGGCGCAAAAAAATGAGCGCCGAGTTTATTCCCGTCTGGCGTGCCGTGACACCAGAGCTGGCGAAAGAGCTAATTGATTTTTGGCGAGACACGGGCGCCATTGCAGACGAGGCCGCAGCCAAGCAGCGTGTTCAACAGGTTGTCTGCGTTGCACGCGATGGCGAAGGCAAGCTCTGTGGCGTAGGTACGGCCATCATCAAGGTGATTCCGCGCCTGCGTCAACCGATGTATTACTACCGTCAATTTTTTGCCAAAACCCTGCGTGGGAAGCATCAGGAATTAGCGTTCTTCCAGCGCTGTAAGCAGGTGCTGCAGGAGTACAACACAGCTCTTGCTCAAACAGAGAGCTTAGGCATCTTGCTGGAAATTGAAAACGAAAAAATTGCTGTTGCATATAAACAGGCCGTCATTCCCGGCTTTGACGCCGTGTTTATTGGTTATTCGCCGCGCGGCTTGCAATTGCGCGTGTCTTATTTTGATAACGCTGAGTTAAAGCAGCCGGTGCGTCCCCGCACGCTTCCGGCTGCGGCACAAGGTATCCAAATCGCCCGCAGGGGCACAAACCCACCCTTATCCGGCACGGCAATGCTGTCGGGATCGATCACAACGGAGAAAGTGCCATGAAAGTACAAGCTAGTTTGCTCTGTCTCGCCATTGCTTCTGCCCTAGCTGTTGCTGCGGCGCCTGCAGAAGCTGCAACACCTTTGAAGTCGGCGGTGATGGCGCGCGCCAACACGTTGATCACTCAGAATGCGGCTAAAGTGCATCGCGCTTCGGGTGATGCGTTTGTCGCACGTGATGCCGTTGTGGGCCCGAACGGTGTCGAGCATGTGCGCTATGACCGCACATTCAATGGCCTGCCGGTCATTGGCGGTGATGTGGTGATGCATTCACGGAATGGCCGCCTGTCTGGCACCAGCCAGACGTTATCCAGTGCCGTGCGCCCTGCTCTGCGTGCGAAGTTCTCTTCGGATCGGGCTATTGTGGAGGCTGGCGCGCGCTTCGGTAGCAAGTTTTTTGGTGCTCCGTCATCACGTATGGTGGTCTATGCATTGGGTAAGAGCCCGGTGCTCGCGCATGAGGTGACCTTCAACGGCATCAAGGCCGACCAAACCCCAACTGAAATGCACTACTTCGTTGATGCAACATCAGGCCAAGTATTGAATTCTTGGGATAGCGTGCATACGGCCAAGCCCGGTCCCGGCGGTGCAGGGAGCGCCAGCTGCACACCTGCGGTGGGCACTGGTAAGAGCCTGACCGAAGGCAATGTCACTCTCGACACCAGCAAGTGCGGCACCAGCTACCGTTTGGTGGATACCACCCGTGGCAACGGCGCCGTACATAACATGGCGATGATGACCACAGGCATGGGAACAGTTTTTACCGGCAGCACCAACATTTGGGGTAACAACCTACTGAACAATGCACAGACCGTGGCAGCCGACGCCGCCTATGGCGTTTCGGTAACGTGGGATTATTACAAGCTGGTGCATGGCCGCAACGGCATTGCCAATAATGGTGCTGGCGCGATTAGCCGCGTGCATTATGGCCGCAATTATCAAAATGCGTTCTGGAGCGACGGTTGCTTCTGCATGACCTTTGGCGACGGCGATAACGGCGCAAGTATTCTGCCGCTGGTGGCACTGGATATCGCAGGCCATGAAATGTCACACGGCGTCACCAGCCGTTCGGCCGGTTTGATCTATAAGGGCGAGTCTGGTGGTTTGAACGAAGCCACGTCCGATATTTTTGGCACCATGGTGGAGTTCTACGCCAATAACGCAAGTGACCCGGCGGATTACGTCATGGGCGAAGCGCTGTTCCCCAATAATGCGGCGATGAAAACCGCGATTCGCTGGATGTTCAAGCCGAGCTTGGATAAGCAATCCCCAGACTGCTACAAGTCAACGCTGGGTAATCTGGACGTGCATTACAGCTCGGGCGTGGCCAACCACTTCTTCTACCTACTGGCGGAAGGTGCCAAGGTGCCTGCGGGCTTTGGTGAAGGGACGTGGGCCAATCTCACTCCGGCGCAATTGGTGTGCAATGGCAATACGTCGCTCGCTGGGATCGGTCGTGGTGATGCGCAGAAGATTTGGTATTTGGCGCTAACTGGCTACATGACTGCCAATACCAACTATGCGGGTGCGCGTGTGGCCACCATCAATGCGGCCACCGATCTGTTTGGCGCCACCTCGGCGCAGACCAATGCAGTCAAGGCTGCGTGGGATGCAGTGAGTGTGACCGCAGCCCCGTAATTGGCAGTAGTGCAACAGACAAACGGCCCGCGCAAGCGGGCCGTTTTGTTTGGAATGGCGCGCCTGGAGGGATTCGAACCCCCGACCAATGGCTTCGGAAGCCACTACTCTATCCGGCTGAGCTACAGGCGCATTTAAGCCGCCTATTCTCGCATGATTACAGCGTGCTGTGCTGCTGTTAGGCTAAGCGAATGTCTTTGAACACTGAAACATCCCCCTTGGAGCCAGACTGGCGCCTGCGTCTGAGGCGCTATTGGAAACTGATGCGCGGCGACCGCCCCATCGGCTGGCTGCTGCTGCTATGGCCGACGTGGTGGGCGCTTTGGCTAGCGGCAGATGGCTTGCCACCACTCTGGCCATTGATCGTGTTTAGTCTGGGTGTATGGCTGACGCGCTCGGCAGGCTGCGTGATCAATGACTATGCCGACCGCTGGCTAGATGGCAGTGTAGAACGAACGAAACACCGCCCTTTGGCAACCGGGGAGGTGAGTGCGGGCGAGGCGCTGGCGCTGTTTGCCGTACTGATGCTGCTGGCGTTTGCATTGGTGCTAAGCCTGAACCGGCTGGCGATTTATCTCAGCGTTGTGGGGCTGTTTCTCGCGGCCACGTATCCATATTTGAAGCGTTACACCTATTTTCCACAGGTGTATTTAGGGATGTCGTTTGGTTGGGGTATCCCCATGGCGTTTGCCGCGTTGACCGGAAGCGTGCCGAAACTGGGTTGGCTGCTGTATCTCGCCAATATTTTCTGGGCCACCGCATATGACACGTGGTATGCCATGGTGGATCGGGATGACGATATCCGTATGGGTTCGAAATCCACCGCCGTGCTGTTTGGTGATATGGATTTGATGGCGCAAGGGGTGCTGTATGCCTGCGTGTTTTTTGCACTTGCCCTCGTCGGTAAGGACGCTGCGCTGGGGCTGTGGTACTGGCTAGGCTTGGCCGTAGCGTTGGCGCTGGTGGTGTGGGAGTTTGTACTCGCCAAAGACCGCGCACGCGATGCCTGTTTTCGTGCCTTTTTGCACAATAACTGGGTGGGTATGGCGATCTTTGCAGGTATTGCCTTCGATTTTGCGCTGCGCGCCAAAGTAGTGATGGCTTAATCAAGCCACGCGCGCACAGACCCAAGCCTCAACATGGTGAACACCGGCTTGTCGCAGGGTCTGCGCGGCGGCGTGCAGTGTAGCGCCGGTGGTCATCACGTCGTCAAACAGCACTACGCGCTTGGGCAAGCGGGCTTTGGGATGAAGGGCAAACGCGCCCCGCAGGTTGCGCTGTCGGGTGTGCGCATCCAGTGTGGACTGCGCGGCGGTAGCGCGTCTTCGTACAAGCAGCCCGTGCTGCAATGGGATCTGCAGCACTTTGGCGATAGGTTTGGCGAGTTCAAGCGCTTGGTTATAGCCGCGGCTGCGCAGCCGTAGTTGGTGGAGTGGCAAGGGCACGAGGGCATCGGGGCGTGGAAACGAAGAAAAGTGCGCGGCAACGCACTGACTCAGCATGCGACCTGCGGCAAAGTCGCGATGAAACTTGAGCCTTGGCAGTAGGCGATCCACGGGGAAACGGTAGTCGAACGCGGCGTGTACGGCATCGAGTGGCGACGGGTGCTGCAGGCAGGCGCCGCATACGCCGTGCTCGGGAAGAGGGAGCGCGCAGCGCTCGCAAGCGTGCTCCAGCCATGGCAATGCGGTATGGCAGGCGCGGCAAAGGTCTTGCCCCAGCTGGCCGGGATTGCCGCAGACAAGGCAGCGTGCCGGAAACAGCCAGCCAAGTGGGTTAGAAAGCATCTGGTAAACTTTACGCATAAGTAATTTGTTGACGGAGCGAGGGCGCAGCTTCAGACTGCATGCTTTATTGCCTCGCGTCAGTCGGAAAACCAGCATGTCGGCCGTCATCTCTACCCCCGTTGAAACCTCATCGCTGCGCCACGATTGGAGCCGCGCGGAAGTGGAAGCGCTGTTCGAGCTTCCGTTCACAGAATTGGTCTTTCGCGCAGCAGGCGTGCACCGCGCGTATTTCGACCCGACCGAAGTGCAGGTGTCCACGTTGCTATCGGTGAAAACCGGAGGCTGCCCAGAAGACTGTGGTTATTGCCCGCAATCCTCGCACCACCCGGATAGCGTGGCGGCCACCAAGCTGATGGACATTGATGCGGTGGTTGAAAAGGCCAAGCAAGCCAAGGCTGCAGGGGCGTCGCGGTTTTGCATGGGCGCGGCGTGGCGTTCGCCCAAACCGCGCGATATGCCAAAAGTGGCGGAAATGATCCGCGAGGTGAAGGCGCTGGGCCTTGAAACCTGCGCAACGCTGGGTATGTTGAGCGAAGAGCAAGCCAAAGAGTTAAAAAACGCGGGGCTGGATTACTACAACCATAATCTTGATACCGATCCCGAGTATTACGACCAGATTATTCACACCCGTACCGTGCAAGACCGCTTCGACACATTGGAGCATGTGCGTGATGCCGGGCTGAAGACGTGCTGCGGTGGGATTGTGGGCATGGGTGAAACGCGGCGACAGCGCGCAGGCCTATTAGTGACGCTGGCGAACCTGCCCGCGCACCCGGATTCGGTACCCATCAACCGCTTAGTGGCGGTGAAAGGCACGCCACTGGCCAATGCGCCCGCGCTGGACCCGTTTGAGTTTGTGCGCACCATTGCGGTGGCACGCATCCTGATGCCGAAATCCATGGTGCGGCTGTCGGCGGGGCGCGAAACCATGAGCGATGAGCTACAGGCGCTGTGTTTTACCGCCGGGGCGAACTCGATCTTTCACGGCGAAAAGCTGTTAACGACGGGTAACCCCGATACAGAGTACGATAGGGCCTTATTCCAGCGTCTTGGTTTACGTCCCATGTCTGTTCAAGAAACCCATCTCAATGATCTCCCCGGCCTGACCATTGTCGGCAACGACGGCGGTTGCGGTAGCAGCGGTGGCTGCGGCTGCAGCGGCGGCCAGACCGCCACGCTGACCATTGTGAACGCACCTGCAGAAGGTGGTTGCGGTGGTGGTGGCGGCTGCGGTTGCAGCAGTGGCGCACCTGCAGGTGGGGTGACGCTGGCTGATGCCATGGCCCAGCGCCAGCCGGAAGACGGCTGCGGCTGCGGATGCAGCGGCTGCTAAAAGACCGTTGCGCGGTTTCACACGCGCAGCGATTAGCGGCACAACGCATACGAACTCGGAAAACCGTTTCACAGCGGCAAGGTGTGCGCTGTGAGGTGGATGGCCGCTGGCTGCTGAATTTTTGCAGTAACGACTACTTAGGCTTGTCCCAGCACCCAAGCGTGCTGGCCGCTTTTAAGGAAGCGGCATGCACAGGCAGCGGCGCTTCGCATTTGGTGTGTGGGCATACAGCCGAGCATGTTGCGCTGGAAGCCGCGCTGGCACGCTGGCAGCAGACCTCGCGCGCGCAGTTGTTTTCTAGCGGCTATGTGGCCAATCTTGCGGTGCTGCAGGCGTTGCTGGAAAAAGGCGATGTCTGCGTGCAAGACAAGCTCAATCACGCCAGTTTGATCGACGGCGCACGCTTGGCGGGGTGCACGTTGAAGCGTTATCCGCATTTAGATGTAGAAGCGGCGGCGCGGCAACTTCGCAGTGGTGCAGAGGGCGCCACGCTGCTCGCCACCGATGGCGTGTTTTCAATGGATGGTGATAGCGCACCACTCACGGCATTGGCGCGACTGGCGCGCGAGCAGGCCGCGCTGCTGTATGTGGATGATGCCCACGGCGCGGGCGTGATGGGGGATGCTGGGCGCGGCAGTATCGCGGCAGCCGGGCTCACCGAACAAGACGTGCAGCTGCGCTTGATTACCTTTGGTAAGGCGTTGGGCGGCGCGGGTGCGGCGGTGGTGGGTGATGCTGAGTTAATTGAGCACCTGCTGCAAACCGCGCGCGGCGGCATCTATACCACCGCGCTGCCGCCCACACAGGCAGCCGCCACGCAGGCCGCGATTGCATTGATTGAAAGCGATGCTGGTGCAGCGCTGCGCGTGCAGCTGCAGGCCAATATCACGCGTTTTACAACAGGAGCGTTGCAGTTAGGTCTTGCCCTGCTGCCTTCAACAACCGCGATCCAGCCGGTGCTGGTGGGCAGCGATGAGCAAGCACTCGCGCTCTCGATGGCGCTTGAGCAGCGTGGTTACTGGGTAGCCGCGATACGCCCTCCTACGGTGCCAGAAGGCAGCGCAAGGCTGCGGGTCACGCTGTCGGCGGCGCATACACCAGCGCAAATTGATGGGTTGTTACAGGCCTTGGCCGAAGTGCATTTCTGCGCGTACTAAATACCACCGATGCACACGTATTTCAGCTCGGTGTAGTCAAACAGGCCGTATTTTGAACCTTCGCGGCCAACACCCGATTGTTTGATCCCGCCAAACGGCGCGACTTCGGTTGAAATCAAGCCGGTATTCACACCCACGATGCCGCATTGAAGCGCTTCAGACACGCGAAATGCGCGGCTTAAATCGCGCGTATAAAAATATCCGGCCAGCCCTGCTTCCGTGGCATTCGCCAAGTCGATGGCTTCTTCTTCATTATGAAAACGGAACAGGGGGGCGATAGGGCCAAAGGTTTCTTCATGGGCCATACGCATGCGTGCATCGACATCAAGCAAAACCGTGGGCTCGAAGAAGGTGCCGCCTAACGCGTGGCGCTTGCCGCCTAAGGCGATGCGTGCGCCGTGTTCGATGGCATCGGCAAGGTGCGCTTCTACTTTATGCAGCGCTTTAGTATCGATCAATGGACCTTGATCGGTGACACCGGCTAAGCCGTCGCCCACGCGCAGCTTGCGCACCGCTGCGATAAGTTTTTCAGCGAATGCGTCATACACATCGGTGTGTACATACAGCCGGTTGGCGCAGACGCAGGTTTGCCCGGAGTTGCGGAATTTGCTGGCGATGGCGCCTTCTACGGCGGCGTCGAGATCGGCGTCTTCAAACACGATAAATGGCGCGTTGCCGCCAAGTTCGAGCGAGACCCGCTTGAGCCCATCAGCGCACTGCGCCATCAGTTGTTTCCCTACCGAGGTTGAGCCGGTGAAGCTGAGTTTGCGCACGCTGGGGTGGGCCGTCATCGTGTGGCCAATCGCGGCTGCGTCGGCACCAGTGACGATATTGAGCACGCCTGCAGGCAAGCCTGCTTGCATCGCCAACACACCGATAGCCAGGGCTGAGTACGGTGTTTGCAGCGCGGGCTTGCACACCACCGTGCAGCCTGCGGCCAGCGCCGGACCAAGCTTGCGGCCAAGCATGGCGGAAGGAAAATTCCACGGCGTAATGGCGGCCACAACGCCAAGTGGCTGGCGCAAGGTGAGAATGCGCTTATCGGCGGCATGGCCGGGGATGGTGTCGCCGTACATGCGCTTGGCTTCTTCACCAAACCACTCGATAAAGCTTGCCGAATACGCAATTTCACCGCGCGATTCGGCCAGTGGCTTGCCCTGCTCTGCGGTCATAATGCGCGCCAAATCTTCTTGATGCTCCATCATCAGCAGGTACAGCTTGCGCAAAATATGGGCGCGCTCTTTAGCGGGTGTGTTTGCCCACGCCGGAAACGCCACTTGCGCTGCATCAATGGCGGCGCGTGTTTCAATAGCGCCCATATCGGGAACATGGCCGAGAAGTTCGCCGGTGGCGGGGTTGTACACTTCGCAGCGATCTCCACTATCGGCCGCGTGCCATTGCCCGCCAATCAAGCCGTGCTGCTGAAGTAATTGAGGGTGCGCAAGGTGCAAACGTGCGGCGGCAGATTCCATGGCAAAGCCTCTTCAATCAATGACCAAGAGCCACAGTGTGGCGCGGCCAACATTACGCCGTTGTGGTTGTCGCCTGCAGCCTTCGCTCGACAGGCCGCAGCGGCCACCGCACACTATGCAGTTGGATCTGCGGGCTGGCGTCGCGTAAGCGCACGCCGCTTGGGCGATAGTGAAATGAAATAAGGCAATGCTTGTGGATGCGCTGCATATCGAAGTTACAGGAAAAGGCCCGCCACTGGTGCTGCTGCACGGCTGGGCGATGCACGGCGGTATTTTTGCGCCGCTGGTGGCGCAGCTCACCACGCAGCGCACGCTGTACGTGGTAGACCTTCCGGGGCATGGTCATAGCCGCAGTAGCGCCGTATCGCTTGCGCCAGAAAATTGCGCGCGTGCCATTTTAGGGGCCGTACCGGCAGCACCGTGGTGCGGTTGGTCGTTGGGTGGTTTGATTGCGCTGCAGGCGGCGCTACTGGCTCCGCAGCAGGTATCGAAACTGGCGATGCTCTGCGCAACCCCCAAGTTTGTGTTGGCTGAAGATTGGCCACAAGGCATGTCACGCGATGTTTTTACCGGGTTCGAAGCGGGGCTGCGCAGCGATTGGCGCGCCACGATCGATCGGTTTATCGCGCTTGAAGCGTTTGGCTCTGATCAAATGCGCGAAGAATTGAAACTGCTGCGCGATGCGGTGCTTGAGCGTGGGGAGCCTTCTACACGGGTGCTGCAAGAAGGGCTGCAGGTGCTTGAATCTAGCGATTTGCGCGAGCATTTGCCTGCGCTGCAGGTGCCCAGTGTGTGGATTGCAGGACGTCGCGACCGCCTAGTTAACCCGCAGGCGATGCAGGCCTCGGCGCAGTTATCACCGAATGCGCGCTATGTTCAGATCGAACACGCTGGGCACGCGCCTTTTTTAACCCATGCACAGGCGGTTGCTGAAGTGCTGGTGGGTTTTCTACAGAAAAACGAAGAGTCTTTAGTGTATGAGTGCAACATTGTTTGATGCTAGGCAAGTACGGCGCGCGTTTTCACGTTCGGCGGAGAGCTATGACGCGGTTGCACACGTGCAAAAAATTGCCGAAGCGCGGCTTTTAGAATCACTGGATTATCTGGATGACCCGGCACTGGCGCGCAAGCCACCGCAGCGCGTATTGGATTTAGGCTGCGGTACCGGAAGTGCAACGCGGTTTATGCAAAAACGCTGGCCGAAAGCCGAAGTGATTGCGATGGATCTTGCGCTGCCGATGCTACAAAAAACGCAGGCGGCTTCTAAAACATGGAACCCGTTTGTGCAGGTGCCGCGTCCGATCTGCGCCGACGCACGGCGCATTCCACTGGCAGAAGGTACGGTTGATGTGCTGTTTTCCAACCTGTGCCTGCAATGGGTCGAAGATTTAGAAGGCGTGCTCAATAGCTTCCGTCGCGTGCTGAAGCCGCAGGGGCTGCTACTGTTTTCAACCTTTGGCCCGGAAACACTATGGGAGCTGCGTGGCGCGTTTGCGCAAGCTGATGAAGTGCCGCATATCAGCCCGTTTGTGGACACCGCGGGTGTGGGCGATGCGCTGATCAACGCTGGGTTTTTCCAGCCGGTGGTGGATCGTGATGAAGAGACGACCCATTACGACAGCATGCCCGCATTGATGCACGAGTTGCGCGATTTGGGCGCCACCAATGCACTGCAGTCGCGGCGTGCAACGCTCACTGGGCGTGGCCGTTTCAAAGCTGCTGGCGCGGCCTATGAAGCGCACCGCACGGCGCAAGGGCTGCCCGCAACGTGGGAAATTGTCAGTGCGATGGCGTGGGCACCAGAACACGGCGCGCCAATCCGCGAAGGCGGTGCCGACTTGGTGGCGGTGCCAGTAGCCAGTATCCCCATTCGTCGGCGCAAATGACGGCGCATCAAAAAACTCTGTTGGCCATTGCGCTGTCGCTGCTGTCGGCGGCGCTGTTCACCACGACGTATGTACTCAATCGCGCGGTGGCGCTGCAGGGCGGGCATTGGGCGTGGACGGCATCGCTGCGCTATTTGTTTATGCTGCCCTTGCTGCTGCCGCTAATGCCTTGGCAGGGCGGCGTTGCGCCGGTGCTGCGCGCGCTGCGTGCGGCGCCGCTGGTCTGGCTTGGCTGGAGCTTGTGCGGGTTCGTGCTGTTTTACGCACTACTCAGCTTTGCTGCGAGCAGCGGGCCGGGCTGGCTGGTGGCAGGTAGCTTTCAGCTGATGGTGGTCACGGGCATGCTGTGTGCGCCGCTGCTCTACGACGATGCGCGTGCGCGCATTCCGCGTGCAGGTTTGATGATTGGTCTCGTCATTGTGGCGGGCGTGCTATTGATGCAATTCGGCCACGCCCAAGGCGCGCCGGACGCAAATGGCTGGATCGCGCTGCTATGTGTGGTGATTGCCGCGTTTGCCTACCCGGTGGGCAACCGTGGCCTGCTGGTGTATCTGGAAAAAAACAAGATCGCGCTCAATGCCACACAGCGCGTGCTGGGGCTAACGCTGGCAAGTTATCCGGTGTGGCTGGCGATGGCGTTGTGGGCGTGGCAGCAGGCGGGGCCGCCCCCGGCTGAACAAATTGAAATGACACTGATTGTGGCCCTAGTGGCGGGTGTTGCGGCCACGGTGTTATTTTTTCAAGCCACCGGCATGGTGCGTGATAACGCAACCGCGCTGGGGGCCGTGGAAGCCATGCAAGCCTCTGAAGTCATTATTGCGATGGTGCTGGGCACCCTATTTTTTGGTGAGCGCTGGCCTAGCGGAATGGCGCTGGCGGGCGCGTTATTGGTGGTGGCAGGAATTGCGCTATTTGCGTGGATGGTGGCGCGCAAAGCCGCGCATGACCCGCGTGAAGTCAAAGCGCAGCGCAGCGAACGCACGACATAACTAATGGTGATGTTTGTAAAAGTGTGCGCAATATCAAGGTTGAACCGGGGTGTGCGTCACATGAATAACCGCTAACGGCCGGATATAAAAAAAGCACGTCACATCACGTCAATTCGCGTTACCCTATACGGGTCGGTGCCTGTTGGGATGTTCCGGATCCCCCCTGTTCCGCCTGTCCCGCAGGCATCGACGCTGATGCACTGCGAAGCGCGCTTGCGCGCACGCGGAACACTGCATCAAAAGCTGCAAAAACGTGCAGAAAAGAGTGAGGGCCGACTATCCCCCGACAGTCGGCCCTCATAGCGTCCTTGACCTACGCAGGATTGGCCCCTGTTCAGTCCAACCATCGCCTTGCGGCGTGCCACGCCAAGTGCTGGCCTTTATTAAGCAAACATTGTGCCAACCCGTGGTGCGTAGGCCCATTGCGCGCGATAATTTCCCGATGAGCAATTCTTTTTCTAGCTTTGATGTCATTGTGATTGGTGGTGGCCACGCTGGCACCGAGGCTGCGCTGGCCTCGGCGCGTGCCGGTGCGCGCACGCTGCTGCTCACCCACAACATCGAAACCGTGGGCGCGATGAGCTGCAACCCAGCCATTGGCGGCATTGGTAAAGGCCATCTGGTCAAAGAAATTGACGCGCTGGGCGGCATCATGGCGAAAGCCGCCGATGCAGCGGGTATCCAGTGGCGCGTGCTCAATGCATCGAAAGGCCCTGCGGTGCGCGCAACGCGCTGTCAGGCCGACCGCGGCCTGTACCGCGCCTTCATTCGCAAAGCAGTAGAAGCGCAGGAAAATCTATTGGTGTTCCAAGCGGCGGTCGATGATTTAATCATCGAGCAAGACGCTGTGCGTGGCGCCATTACGCAGACGGGGCTGAGGTTCACCGCTCCGGCGGTGGTGCTCACCGCGGGCACCTTCCTTGCGGGCAAAATTCATATTGGCGAAACCCAGTACGCCGCCGGACGCATGGGCGATCCGCCATCTTCGACGCTTGCGCACAAGCTGCGTGAAGGCCGCTTTGTGGTGGATCGGCTCAAAACCGGCACGCCGCCGCGCCTCGATGGCCGCACGCTGGATTATTCGGTGATGCAAGTGCAGCCCGGCGATACCCCACGCCCTGTATTTTCATATATGGGCCGTCTTGCCGACCACCCGGAACAGGTGAATTGCTGGATCACCCATACCAGCGAGCGCACCCACGAAATCATTCGTGCCGCGTTGCACCGCAGCCCACTGTATTCGGGCCAGATCGAAGGCATTGGCCCGCGTTACTGCCCGTCGATTGAAGACAAAGTAGTGCGTTTTGCGGAAAAAAATTCGCACCAAATTTTTGTTGAACCCGAAGGGTTGAACGTTACTGAGATCTACCCCAACGGGGTGAGCACGTCGCTACCGTTTGACGTGCAGTTGGACGTGGTGCGCAGCATTCCTGGGTTTGAACGCGCGCACATCACTCGCCCCGGCTATGCGATTGAATACGACTTCTTTGACCCGCGCGGGCTGAAGATGACGTTGGAAACCAAAGCGGTATCGGGCCTGTTTTTTGCAGGCCAGATCAACGGCACAACCGGTTATGAAGAAGCGGCGGCGCAAGGCCTGTTGGCGGGCGTCAACGCCGCGCGGTTTGTGCAGGAACAAGAAGCATGGAGCTTGCGCCGCGACGAAGCCTACCTCGGCGTGTTGGTGGATGATCTCATCACCCACGGCACCTCCGAGCCGTACCGCATGTTCACCAGCCGCGCAGAGTATCGCTTGCAGCTGCGCGAAGACAACGCCGATGCACGGCTGACGCCCATGGGGCGCGCGCTTGGGTTAGTGGATGATGCGCGCTGGCAAGCGTTCTCACAAAAAACCGAAACCATTGCAGCGGAGACAGCGCGCTTGGGTGCGTTATGGGCGTCACCGAATAATGCACTGGGCGCATCGATTGCGCGCCAGCTGGGTGTGGAAGTGAGCCGCGAAAACAACGTGCTGGACTTATTGCGCAGGCCCGAAGTGGACTATGCCGGACTGATGCAGGTGCCAGAACTTGGCCCAGGCGTGAGCGATGCCAAGGTGATCGAACAAATTGAAATCGCTACGAAATACGCGGGTTATTTAGAGCGCCAGCGCGAAGAGATTGCGCGTCAGCATCGCCATGAGGCCACGCGTATTCCAGAGACATTTGATTTCAATAACGTACGCGGACTTTCGGCCGAAGTGCTGCAAAAATTCCAACGTGTGCGCCCGCAAACCGTGGGGCAAGCGCAGCGTATCCCTGGTGTGACCCCGGCGGCCATTTCACTACTCTTGGTGCATTTAGAACGCGCAAGGCGCGAGCGCGCTGCGTAGCAGGCTGCAAATTTACAGTGCGGAAGGCGTATCCTGCGGGGATGAAACCACATATCGCCTTCCTGCTGTGTTCGACCCTTCTTGGCTTGAGTGCTTGCCAGAAAAATGCGCCACCTGCGCCTACCGGCAATGGCCAGTACAGTGCGCAAACTTGGGTGCTTCCCGCTGAGCAAGGTTCGCTGGCGCCTGATCTGGCACGCGCCCCCGATGGGCGGGTATTGCTGAGTTGGGTCAAGCGCACCGAAGGCCGTCGCAATGTGTTGCAATTTGCGTCCTATACCGAGCAAGATGGCTGGCAGAGCCAACCGCGCACCATTGCCGTGGGTAATTCGCTGCTGGCCAACGCCGCCGATACGCCACATATCATGGCCACGCCCGATGGCGCGCTGTGGGTGCAGTGGCTACAAACGCTGCCGGAAAGCCCGTCGGGTTATGACGTCGTGCTGGCGCGCTCGAAAGATGGCGGCATGCGCTGGGAGCAGATCACGCGGGTGAATAGTGACGGCACCGCGGCCGAGCATGGGTTTGCCTCGCTATGGCCGGTGGGTGAAGACGCGCTGGGTGTGGCTTGGCTGGATGGGCGCGCCAAAAAGCCTGCGGAGATGCCGATGGAACATGCGCAAATGGCGCATATGCACATGCAGGGGGACATGCAGCTGCGTGCCAATCTCTTCGACCTAAATTTAAGCCGTGGTGAAGATGCCGTGGTAGATGCGCGCACCTGCGACTGTTGCCAAAGCGTTGCCGTGCTGACCAGCAAAGGGCCGCTGCTGGCGTGGCGGGATCGCAGTGAAGAGGAAGAGCGTGACATCGCCGTGGCACGTTTGCAGGGGACGGTGTGGAGCGCGCCGACGCTGGTGCATGCCGACCACTGGCGGGTGGAATCGTGCCCGGTGTCCGGCCCTGCAATGGCAGCGCAGGGCGATCAAGTGGTGCTGGGCTGGTATAGCGAAGCGGGGGGAACGCCGCTGCTGCAGCTTGCCCATAGCAGCAATGCAGGGGATAGCTTCGGCGCGCCGGTGGTGCTGGAAAAAGAGGCGGCGACGTTAGGCCGTATCGCAATGGGTTTAGATACGCAGCAAGCCTGGGTGGCATGGCTGCGCGAAACAAGTGAAGGCCAAACGCTGATGCTGGCGCGCTATACACCGGATTTGAGCAAGCGCCTGCAAACGCTTGAGGTGGCCAAGTTGGGGGCTAAGGGAATGGCCAGTGGGTATCCCAAATTAGCCGTTGGGCAAGATATGGCGTGGCTGGTGTGGACGGATGTGAGCAATGGCGTTCCACATGTAAAGGGTGCGCGCATCACGCGGTAACTTATAACGAGCGTAGAATTTCGGCCTTCTTCGTTTCGTACTCAGCATCACTAAGAAGCCCTTTGTCGTGCAGCGCGTTGAGCTGCTGGATGCGGCTGGCTACGCTCTCGCTCGAATTCTCGGGCTGTACTTGCTTGAATGTGACATTGTACTTTTCAAAGATCTGACGCACAGGCGCTTGTTTATTTCCTGAGAAGATTGCCGACAGCAGTGAGGAATCTGCGGAAGCACTGGGCGTTGGCTCCGGTTGCGAGGGGGAAGCGGCGCCTGCTGAAGAGGGTTTGAATGCAAGGCTAACCAACCAGGTAAGAGGCAATAAAAACAGCGCCACAATGGCCGAGTAGTACAAGGTGGCCACGCCAAGGAGTTTGAATGAGATGTCCTCTTGCTTGCCTTGCGCATCGGTACAAATGAATGTGATCGACGTGCCGCGTTGGCCGGGCTTATAGGAATAATCCTGCGAGTTGACGCGGGTCTCGCCGTCGCAAATATAGTGGGCCGCAGCCAGTGGAATTTTGGGCTGTGCAACGCCGCCGATTGTCACAATCATCAAGCCAATAAAAAGCGATACAGGAATGGCCGCAAGGCGGATGCCCCAGCGCACGACGGCGAAACAGCCACCGGCTTTGTGTTGCAGCTGCGACAGTACGGGGTTATTGCCTTTAACGCGATTGAAAACGAGCCTGAACACAAAAAACATGATCAGTGGGGTGATCAGCATCGGGAGAAAGCTTAGCCCGAACGTCAGTATTGAGATCCAGTTTCCAATGCTGTCCATGATGTAGGCGGCCACGAAATGACTTCAGATACATTGATATAAGCCAGTTCGCAAGAAAACCGGACATTCCGTATCAGCGGCAGTGGGATTAGTCTTGAAGTGCCTGTTCAACGACGCGCAGGGCTTGCTCGCGGTTCTTGTAGTTTTCGTTTGTGGCGTCGTATTTCTGGGTAGTGATGGCCAGCGATTCGCGGCGCAGCGGAAGCTCTTCGGTGTAACGCTTTTGTAGGTGCAGCGTGTCTGCAAGTGCGTCGAGGATCAACACGTTTTGGTAGGCTTTCGGGCCAATAATTTTACGCAGTCGCGTAAGTGCATCTTTCTGTGTGTATTCGGCTTGTGCGTACTTGCCTTGCATGGCGAGACCGCGCGCCCACTCACTGGCGTAATACCAAGTGATGCCATCATCATCACTGGTGGCTTGACGGCGTACTTCAAAGGCGCGTTTGCCGGTGGCTTCAACAGCATCGGCTTGGTTAAGCTTGATGTAGAGCTTGGTGCGGTTGGCAAGCAACTGGGCAAGCTCCAAGTTCTCGCCGTCCGGGAGTGCGGTTTCTGCTTTCTGAAGCAGAGCCTGCGCCGTGTTGAGGTCGCCAAGGTCGGCAAGCAACATGCCGTAGCGCGAATGGGCCGAGGCCAGAAGTTTGCTCTTGCCTTGGTAGTGTTTTTGGGTGATCGCCAGCAGGCGCGCGTAGATGGGTAGCGCCTCTTGATAGCGCGTGGCCTGGCGCAGTGCGGCACCGAGTGCAGTAAGTGGTTGTAGCAGGCGCGCGGAGTCTTTTCCGCTGCTGGCTTCGGTGAGTGCAATGACGTTGTTTAGCACTGCAATGGCTTCGTCGTCGCGGCGAAATTGCGTGAGCATCTGTGCCTGCCGATACAGGGCTTCCAGAGTTTCGGGGGCAGCCTTGCCGAGCGTTTTGGTGAGGCTGGTCACGGCGCTTTCGGTGAGCGCTAATGCTTGGTCACGCTTCTCGCTATTGATATACGCAAGAGCGAGCACCAGTTTAGCGCGTGCGGCATCGGTGGCATCGGGGGTGTTTAATTGTTGCGAAAGCACTATGGCGCGTTGGGCGTGTGCAATCGCACTGGGTTTATCGCCAAATGAGTTTGCGGCGGCGGCCAGTTTGCGTTCGATACCCATTGCTTCCGGAGTGATTGCGCCGGAGAGCTTTGTGCGTAGGGAAAGTGCTGTTTCAAGCGTTTCGATGGCGCCTTTAGGGTCGCCTAGGTTGAACTGAATCTCGCCAAGATCATTGAGTAGTTCGGCGCGCAATGCGGGATCGGAAGATGTTTGCTGATGGAGCGTAGCCACCCCTTCGGCAATGATTTGTTGGGGCGGGCGCTGGTCGTTGGCGGCGCGTAGGAGTGGGTCTTGCTCACGAAACACAGAAAGCACAACGTCTTTCACCTGTTCAGCGCGCAGCGCTTGGCGCTTGGCTTCGTTCATTTGTTGGATGGCAAGCAGCAAGCCGACACTAAGCGCTGTAATGGTCGCCAGTGTTGCAGCGATGCCCCAACGATAGCGGCGTAGGAAGCGGCGGATGCGGTAGGCGCGCGAGCTGCTGCGTACAGCAACGGGCTGACCATCGAGCCAGCGCTGCAGGTCGGCACGCAGCGCGTCGGCACTGGGATAGCGGCGTTCTGGTTCGCGTGCAATACAGGTTGCAACGATGGCGGAGAGGTCGCCCGACACGCGGCGCACCAGTTCAGCACGGCTGGCATTGCGCTGCGCGAGGGCTTCGGCAGCGAGCGTGCGCGCGGCTTGCGGCAGGCTGCGCGGGGTGTTGTCGAGGGTGCGAAGTAAGGCGGTGATGGGGGTATCGGCGGTGACGCCAAAAGGATGGCCACCCACCAGCAGCGTATACAGCAACAGGCCCAGCTGATAGATATCGCAGGCGGTGGTCACGGGGCTTCCCAGCAGCTGTTCGGGCGCTGCGTACTGGGGGGTCATGGCGGTATCGCGGGTCGCGGCGCGGTCGCTGTCTTCTAGTAACTTGGCGATGCCGAAGTCGAGTAGCTTCACATGGCCATCGTTGTCCACCATCACGTTGGCGGGCTTCAAGTCACGGTGCACAATCAAATTGCGGTGCGCGTATTGCACGGCATCGAGCACCTGCAAAAATAGCCGAATGCGATCGCGCACACTGAGCCGTCGGGCATCGCACCAGTGGTCGATGCGATCGCCTTCCACATAGGCCATTGCGAAGTAGGGCTGGCCGCTGGGACTCACGCCGCCATCGAGCAGGGCGGCGATGTGGGGGTGGTCGAGCTGCGCCAAGATGCCGCGTTCTCGCAGGAAGCGTTCACGTGCGGCAGCTGTGCCCAGACCGAGTGCAATGAGCTTGATCGCGGCGCGTTGCTGGAAACCCTCGCCCTCGCGCTCGGCCATCCAAACGCTGCCCATGCCGCCCTGCCCAAGCGCCGACACGATGCGCCACGGCCCCAGCATTTTGCCAATGTCGATATCGTGTTCGGCTGCTGCAGGCACGAGGTCGGCGGCCCATTGCGATAGGCGCTGCTCCATTTCTTCTGCGGTCTGAGCGGTATCCGCGGCAAGTAAGCGTTCGACTTCTTCGCGAAGGGCGGGGTCTTCTTCGGTGATGGCATCAAGCCGTGTTGCACGTTGCGCTGCCGGCAGGTCAATCAGCTCATCAAAAAGCAAGAATGCACGGCGGCTGCGGGTGTGGGGCATGATTTATGGGCCAAGTTCGGTTTGCAAGAAGGCCTGCGCGCGACGCCAATCACGGCGCAAGGTGCGGTCGGTTACGCCAAGAATGGCGGCAGTTTCGGCTTCGGTATAGCCGCCGAAATAGCGCAGTTCAACCATTTGTGCGCTGCGTATGTCGATCTCGGCCAGGCGCTCTAGCGCGGTGTCTAGGGCTAATACTTCGAATGCGGAGTGGGCTGGGTCTTCTTGTACTTCGGTGAGCGTGACATTGATGCCGGAGCGCTTGCTCGCATTGGCTTGGCGCGCCATACCCACCAAGACTTGGCGCATCGCGCACGCAGAGAGCGCCATGAGGTGATTGCGTTCGGTGGGTGCGGGGGAATGGCCCGAGCACAGTTTCAAAAATACTTCATTGACCAGCACCGTGGTTTCCGACCAGCGACCCATGCGGCGCAGCTGCCCGCGGGCTAGTCGTTTGAGTTCGGCATACGCATTGGCATAGGCTTGCTGGAAGCTTTCCACATGCGCTTTGGGGCAGGTGGAAAGCCAAGAGACTGCGGTGAGCGTCAATGGTTGGTCAAGAAGATCCATAGAGGTATTGTGGACAAATTCTGGACGAAAGGGGCGGTGGCTACTTTTCAGTTCTCCAGTTCACCGATGCGCGGTTTTCCAACGTGCTCGATTCGATCTGCAAATCAAAGCCTTTGCGCAGCAGATATTTGAACGTTACCACTTGGCCGGTGCCAAGTAGCGACACGCCGTAGCTCACATAGAGTTTCGGAGAAAGGTATTTACCCAGACCCAGCACCTCCCCACCGAGTGCGCGTGATTGGCTCACGCCCGCATCATCAAGGCCGATGTGCTTGCCAAGTTGCGAAGCAAGCAGGCCGGCCCCGGCGTTGAGGGCCGACTTGGCCACGTTGATCTGCTCGGCTTCACGGCTGGAAAGGCTTGGTAATGGGCGGCCTAATGTTAGGTAGGCCAAGGCCTCGGACTGGCTCATCGCGGGGTTTGACCAAACACTTGCTTGCGGCGCTGAGGCGCGCCCTTTCACAGAGACACCTGCAGTGACATCGCCGATGACGCGCTCGGCACGGATATCAAGCAGCGGGTCACCGATCTCGGTATTCGACCACACCAGTTTGCCTTGGGTGATGCTTAGGTCTTGTCCGTAGGCGCGGTAGCGGCCGCCGATCTCCAGTGCGCCGGTGGCGCGCGTATCGCGGCCGGGTGGTTGGCGAACGCGCAGACTGCCCGCGAGCGTGCCAGACAAACCGTAACCGTCGATATGTACGCGCTCGCCAACGGCTACGGTGAGGTCGATATCGGTCGCAAGCGGTGCGCTTTCCATTTGTTTGACGGGATCAAGCACGACCACGTCGGCCGACGGCGCGGTACTCATTTCCAGCCGTTCTAAATGCAGATCGGCTTCGGGCACGCTGACGCTTCCGCGTACTTGCAAAGGACTGCCTGCGCGATAGTTGAGTTGTAAATCAGGCGAGGCAAGCAGACGCAGCTGACGGGTATCGGCAAGAAGAATATTGCTGCCGTAAACGCGCAGTTGCAGCGGCGTGGTGTCGTCTTGCCAGCCAAGGCGGCCATCGACCTGAAGCGTTGCCGTGTTTGCATTATCGCCACTGCGGACGCTGCCTTGAATGCGCGCGCTACCGTCGGCTTGTGCGAGAAGTTCCACATGGCCGTGATGCACATCAATGCCCAGTGCGGGAAGCTCGGTAGCAAAGTCTTGCAACTGCGCGGCTCCGGCAAGCAGAGGCTGCGCGCGTTTACCGCTGAGCTGCACGTTGACGTCGAGTTGGCCACTGGGGGCCACGATATCGGGTGAAAACAGTTCCATCCACGTGAGTTCGCGGGTGGAGAGCTGCACATTGCCGACAAGATTTGCACCGTCGCTCCAGCCGGTGTTGAGCTGCGCATCGAGCTTGCCGTTATCGCCCAGCTGCGCACTGGCACTGGCTTCGATCCGGTTGGCATCGAGTTTGGCAACAAGCTGCAACGCGCGATAGCTAAACAGATCGCGGCGCGCACGTTGGCGTTGGCGCAGGCCGCCACTGTCCGAATGCAGCTGCACATTGGCCTGCCAAGCGCTGCCTTTTGGGACAAGCTGTGCATCAAGGTCCGCGCTGCCGACAAACGCCCACGGGCGACCGTTATCTTGCTTAGGAAGCACGTCGGCAAGCAGTGCCAGTGGTAGCGCTTTGCCTTGCAGGGTGAGGCCGTCGCGTGGCCAGTTGGCGTGCGCACACAGAGTTCCGCCGATGGCGGCTTGTAGGCAGCTGGAGGCCAGTGTGAACCGGCCGTTGTTCCAAGTGCCGCTGGCACCTTGTTGCAGTGTCCACGCACTGCCTTGAGAAGGCGTGAGTTTTAGCGCGTCCAGTGTGCCCTGCCAGCCCGTGCCGCGTTGTTGCAGTGTGCCTTGTGCAGTCAGTGCACCCAGTGTTGCGCTGTTGGCGTTGGCATCAAAATGAAGGTTCGACACTGCGCCTTGCAAAGTGAGCTGCAAAGTATCTAAGACGGTGCCCAGTGCGATGCCATGAGCGTTGATCGCAAGCGTGCCGCTGCCGCGTTGCCAGGGCAGGTGGCCGTGGGCCGACAGCTGTTGAACGCGGTAGTCACCCAGAGCGAGTGCGCTGCCGCTGAGGTCGGCGCTGATGGTGGGGGCGTTGTGTGTGCCGCGTAATTGCAATGTGCCTTGCAACTGCCCGCTACCGGAGGGGAGCAGGTCGTTTAATTGCAGCGGCGTGGCGCTTGCGTCAAGTGTGAGCGTATCGCCCCACTGGCCCTTGGCGCGTAGCCTGCTCTTGCCAAGCGCAAGTGTGAATTCGCCTGCATAGCGCTGATCTTGAATGTCGAACGTAGCGTCAGCACTGAGTGCGCGCTGGCGCAGCTGTCCGCGCAGTTGGCGGGCTTCAATATGGGCCTTAAGTGCGCCGCTATCGGCAAGTTCGCCTTGGCTACTGAGCCTGCCATGGAGATTGCCCGGCCAGTCGGGAAGGAAGTAGCCGGGGTCGAATCCTGAAAGCTGCGCGCCCGCGTCCCAGCGCAGCGCGGGTAGCCATTGCAGATCGCCACTGGCCTGCAGTTGGCCCTGCGGCATGCTGGCGGTAAGCGTGTCGAAATGTATGCTGCTGCGGTTGCCTTGGCCGCGAAGATCCACTGTAGCGCGGTCGGCGGCGCGTTGTAGGCGCGTTTGTCCGTTGATCTGCCACTGCTCTAAGCTACCGGCGATATTGAGATCAGCATCGCCTTGAATGGTGATGGCATCGGCATTGGCGCCTCGCCAGCGCAGGCCGCGTGCGGTGAGCGCGAGCTGTACGGCGGTGTGCTTGGGGTCGTGAAGATCAGCAAAACCATTGGCCTCGACACGGCCGTCTAAGAGATCAACGGTGAGTGGCTTTAGGGTCAGTTTTTGTTCTTGTAGCTGGATACGCGAAGGCTGCATTACCGCGCTGAAGTCGCCCTGCTGAAACTGGCCTTGCAGCTGTGCCAAGCCGCCAACACCGCGCGCGTCGAGCGCAAAACGTAGCGCTTCCTTAGATGCTGTCTCGCCGCTGAGGAGCGCAAGATCAAGCGCTTCGGTGTTGGCGGTAAGTTGCCAGCGTGGGGTTTTACTTTTGCCACTAAGCTCAAGATTAAGCTGGGTCGCGCCGGGCAGTTGGCCTTTGGCCTGTAGCTTGAGTTTGGTCAGGTCACCGGAGATGGTTACATCGAGCTGCGCCGCGCTATGTCCGGGGGCAGCAGGGAATGCAGCGTGGGCGGTGAGGTTGGTGCGAAAATTTTGCCTAGGCCGATAGCTGCCGTGTGCGGTGAGCGCGCCGCGATCGCTATCCAGCTGTAGCTGTTGCAGGGTGAGCCAGCCACGGCCCAACCGCAGTCCTCCGCGCAGTGTGTGTAGGGTGAGCTGCGGAGTGCCTTCTTGCAGCAAACGAACGCGATCGATGTTGATGGTATCGGCACGCACTTCCAGTGGCAGGTCTAGCGTGGGCAATACATCTGGCCATGCGGGAAATTTGAACGCGGTGTCGCTGCGCGGAAGATCGATGCTGGCATCGCTGAGCTGCAGTGCGTCGAACTGCACGCGTTTTGTCAGCAGCGGCCAAAGCGCGAGATCAAGTGTGAGGCGGTCTGCACGCACCTGCAGTGGTGCCATTGCGCAGGGCGAGCTCGGCGTGGCCACGCAGTCGCTATCGCGCTGCACGGGTAATTTGAACTGCACATTGCGCAGCGTCAGCGGCCCGGCAAGATGACCCTCGGCGCTCTGCCAGCTCAGCAGGGCACCGTTAGGAAGATGTTCGCGTAGTTGGCGCAGGGCAAGTTCGCGCCCTGCTGCGCTATGCAGCAGCCAAAACGAAAACCCTGTGGCCAAGACCATCAGCACAAGCAGCTGCAGACCCACCCAGCGCAACAGCACGCGCCGAATATTCATAGGTCGGCCCCGATATTGAGGTGCAAGGTGAACGGTGCATCGGGTGACTTCAGCCCGCGGCCAATATCAATACGCACCGGCCCCACCGGTGAGCGCCAACGCAGGCCAATGCCAACACCGGTGTGCATATCGGCGTGCCTGCCTTCAAACGCACTGCCGCTGTCGACAAATACTGCAGCCCCCCACGCGCCATAAAAATAGCGCTCGTATTCCAAACTTGCGGTGACAAGATTGGGTGCGCCGGTGAAGTAGTCGCCGCCGCTGGTGATAATACGCGGGCCGATTTCATGCCAGCCGTAGCCGCGCACGCTGCGGTCGCCACCCGCGTAGAAGCGCAGACTCGGGGGAAGATTCAATACATCACGCGTAAAGGTGTGGCCCAACTCGCCGCGTGCAATCAGGCGGCTGTTTGCACCGAGGCCATAAAACCATTGCGTGCTGGCGTACAGCTGGGAAAACGTCGCGTGGCCATCGCTGCCGCCCTTGCCGCCGCGCAGCATGATGCGCGTACCCATACCGTGGCGCGGCTCCATGCGATCATCTACGTCGATATATTCGGCCTGCAGTGCAGGGAACACGAAGCTGGCAAATTGAAAACTCTGCACGGGGCGCAGTGGCGTGTAATACGCCCAACGTTCGCGCAGCACGTGCAGCGAGGCGGCCACATTAAGAAACGGGTTGTACTGGCCGCTGCGGCTGGCCACAAACTCCAGTTTGCGGCTGTTGACGTAGGTAGTTTGTTCGTCGGCAGCCTGCAGGCTTGCGGTGTACCAGCCATCGCGCCAAGCAAACGCAGGAATGCGGTATTGCACCGTGGCGGCTTTGCGCTTATTGCCCCAGTCGATTTGGCTGAGGGCCTTATGCCCACGGCTATTGAGATAGCGACGCTCTACGCCAAGGCTAAAGCCGGTGCCGCTGAGCGTGCCGTAGTTGGCGCCGGCGCTGTAGATGCTGCGCTTGGCCGGTGTCAACTCGATATGGATGGGTGTGCTATTGGGTTCGGTAGCATTCGGCGCCGCCTGCACATCGATGAGTGAGAAATAATCCAGCGCAACAAGCGATTGCCGTAAGCGATCGAGCTGCGCTTCGTCATAGGCATCGCCGGGCTGCCATGGCACCAAATTGTGCAGTAGCGTATCGCGCAAAATAGGCTGAGGAATTTGGTTGAAATGGGCGTCACCGAAGCGATAGCGCGGCCCGCTGTTCCAGTGCAACGCGATATCGGCACTGCCGTCGGCGCGGCTCACGGTGACGCTGTGCTGGGTAAGGTCTGCGTCGAAATAACCTATGTCTGCTAGACGGCGGTTGATCTGGGCTTTGCTGGCCTCGTACAGGCTGTGGTTGAACACATCGCCACGCTTGGGTTGAAATGCCGCCAATGCGTCGGCCAGCGTGGACGCATCGCGGGCGGGGCCATCAATACCGATATCCGTGTTGCGCACCTTGACCGGCGGCCCAAGTTGGATATTCAGCGTAACCGTGATCGGTGCGTCGTTTGGCTTGGCGGCAGGCTGGGTATTGTCTTCCGCATCTTCTACGTGTGCGCTGCGATCACTGCGCTGAATTGTAATGATGGGCGAGTAATAGCCAAACGGCTCAAGCGCCGTGCGCGCTTCCTGCTCGGCGGCGTCTAAAAGATAGTTGAGCCTGCGCGGACGCAGGTCTTTGCCCATCTCACCATTTAACGACAACGCGCTGCGCACGTTGTCTTGCATGGCAGTCTCTGGAAGCCCTTGGATACTGAGCTTGGTCACTTTTGCGGCGAACACCGGTAGGCTGGCGAGTAGGCCAACGGCAAGCAGTGTGAGGCGCATCCAAGCAACGGGCATGGCTGTGTTGTATCACACGGATAGGTGCTCGATAGCAGCCACGCTACCAAGGCGCGCGGCAAGCCGCTGCAGTAGCGCTAGCCGGTTGGCGCGCACGCTAGGATCGTCGGCGTTCACCATCACCGCATCGAAGAACGCGTCCACCTGCGGGCGTAGTTGCGCGAGTCTTGCCAGTGCGGTGATGTAGTCACCTTGCGTCAGTGCTGGGCCGGTCTCGGCATAGGCGGCTTCCACTGCTTCGGCGAGGGCCAGTTCGGCAGGTTCTGAGAGCAGAGCCGCGTCTTCCTGCAGTGGGATGGCGATGTCGGCCTTCTTCAAAATATTGCCGATGCGCTTGTTCGCTGCCGCCAGCGCGGCAGCTTCGGGGAGCTGTGCGAAGCTGCCGATAGCCTCAAGACGACGGCTGAAATCGGTGAGCGATGCGGGTTTGAGTTCGGCCACGGCATTGAAGTGTGCGGCGGGCACACCCTTGTCGCCGAAGTAGCCGCGCAGACGGTCGAGGATAAAGTCGTACAGCTCGCCACTATCGGCTTGCACGTTTTTGCCGACCAAGGCCGCGTTCGCACGGGTGAGCAATGCGTGCAGATCCAGTTCGAGCCCGCTTTCGATAATCGTGCGTGCAAGGCCAAGAGCATTACGGCGTAGGGCGAAGGGGTCTTTGTTGCCGGTGGGCTTGAGGCCTGCGGCAAAACCACCGGTGAGGGTGTCGAGGCGTTCAGCAATGGCCAGTACTTGGCCGAGCTTCGAGGCGGCAATATCGTCGGCAGAAAAACGTGGGCGGTAGCTTTCGTCGATGGCCAACGCCACGCTCTCATCTTCGCCTGCACGCTGCGCGTAATAGCGGCCAGCAATACCCTGGAGCTCGGGGAACTCATTCACCATGCGGCTTTGCAGATCGTTCTTCGCCAACTGTGCGGCGCGCTTGGCGAGCGCGGCGTCAGCACCTACTTGGTGGGCAATGGTTTCGGCCAGTGCCGCGACGCGCGCTACTTTTTCCGCCACACTGCCAAGCTTGGCTTGGTAGGTGACGCTGGCGAGCCCGGCGCCCATCGCATCCAAGCCTTGTTTCAAATCTTCGTCGAAGAAGAATTTGGCATCGGCGAAGCGCGGGCGAATCACGCGCTCATAGCCTTTGCGAATTTCATTCGGGTTCTTCGATTCGATATTGGCAATACCAATAAAGTGCTCGGTGAGCTTGCCTGCGTCGTCAAGCACCGGGAAGAATTTTTGATTGGCCTCCATGGTTTCAATCAAGGCTTCTTGTGGCACCTGCAAGAAGTCGCGCTCAAAGGCGCATAGCACGGCCACCGGCCATTCGTTGAGGCAGGTGACTTGCTGTAGGTTGTCATCGCTAATACGCGCGGCGCCACCGGCTTGTTTGGCGGCTGCTTCCACTTCGCTAAACACGCGCGTGCGGCGTTCTTCGGCATCCACCAAGACGTGCGCACCGCGCAGTGCATCCACATATTCGCTAGGTGAGCTGATCCACACCGCTTTGTCGTGCATGAAACGATGGCCACGGCTGTTGCGGCCCGAGTTAATGCCCAGTGCTTCGAGATTGACAACGTCGTCACCAAACAGCGCGACCAGCCAATGCAGCGGGCGTGCAAACCCGTAGCTATGCGCCCCCCAGCGCATGGGTTTGGGAATAGGCATCCCCGCCAGCGCTTCGTTCAATACGTCTTGTAGAAGCTCGCTCGTGCGCGCACCGGGCTTTACGGAGCGGTGTACGAAACGCTCGCCCTTGGCGTCGGAGGTTTTTTCAAGCGCGCTCCAGTCCACTCCAGCCTTGGTGGCAAAGCCTTGTAGTGCTTTGGTGGGCTGGCCTTCGGCATCCAGCGCGATATTCAAATATGGCCCCAGCACTTCCGAGTGCTGTTCGGGTTGCTCGGCGGCAACGCCCGGTAGCAATACGGCCAAACGGCGTGGCGAATACAGCGGTTTGGCATCGCCGCGCTCGATCGTCACGCCGCGCTTGTCTAATGCTTGGATGACGCCGTCAAACAGTGCCTGCGCAAGCCCGGGAAGCGCCTTCACCGGCAATTCTTCGGTACCTAATTCAATAAGAAGCGGGAGCATATGCATTACGCGGCCTCCTTGCCGTTGACGCTGGTTTTTACGCCGGGAAAGCCCAGCTTTTCGCGTTGCGTGTAATAACTTTCGGCCACCGCCTGCGCCAATTTGCGCACGCGCAGAATGTAGCGCTGACGTTCGGTGACAGAAATCGCGCGGCGTGCGTCGAGCAGGTTGAAGGAATGCGAGGCTTTGGTCACTTGTTCGTAAGCTGGCAGCGGCAGTCCGGCTTCGACGAGCTTCATTGCTTCGGCTTCGCAGGCGTCAAAGCGGTGGAACATTTCTCCGACATCGGCGTATTCGAAGTTGTACGTGCTCTGTTCCACTTCGTTCTGGTGATAGACATCGCCATAGGTCACCGGCACACCGTCTGGGCCGTAGGTCCAGATGAGGTCATACACGTTGTCGCAGTTTTGCAAATACATGCACAGCCGCTCCAGCCCGTAGGTGATTTCACCCAGCACCGGTTTGCACTCAATGCCGCCGGCCTGCTGAAAATAGGTGAATTGGGTCACCTCCATGCCGTTCAGCCACACTTCCCAGCCGAGACCCCAAGCGCCGAGGGTGGGCGATTCCCAGTTGTCTTCCACCAAGCGCAGATCGTGCACCAGCGGGTCAATGCCGAGGTTTTTCAGCGACTCGAAATACAGCTCGACGATATTGTCGGGCGAGGGTTTCATCGCCACTTGGTACTGGTAATAACGCTGCAGACGGTTGGGGTTTTCGCCGTAGCGGCCGTCGGTGGGGCGGCGGCTGGGCTGCACGTAGGCGGCGTTCCACGACTCCGGCCCAATGGCGCGTAGAAAGGTGGCGGGGTGGAAGGTGCCCGCGCCCACTTCAAGGTCGAGCGGTTGAATGAGTACGCAGCCTTGCGCGGCCCAGTATTCGTTGAGGCGCGAGATCAGCTGCTGGAAGGTGATGGAGACGCGATTGGGGGCCATCTTGACTAAAAACTGCGGTGTGGCCCGTTAGTATAAGTGCGATAGCGCGATCTGCTGGAATCATGATGATGAACCCCTTTTTGATTATTCAAACCGGAAGGCCAACGGTTAGCATGCGCAGGCACGGCAGTTTTGCCCATTGGATACGGGTGGCTGCAGGCTTGGAGCGCGATGAAGCTATTGTGGTTGATGTTGAAGCAGGTGAAGCCTTGCCAAGCCGCGAAGGGTTTGCGGGTGCGGTGGTGACCGGCTCGGCGGCGATGGTGACCGAGCGTCTTGATTGGAGCGAACGCAGTGCCGACTGGCTGCGCGATGCGGCGCACGCCGGGATGCCGCTGCTTGGCATTTGCTACGGCCACCAGCTGCTGGCGCACGCGCTAGGTGGGCAGGTGGGCTATAACCCAAACGGGCGCGAGATGGGCACGGTTTGTGTAGAGCGCCAGCCGCAGGCGCAGCACGATCCTTTGTTTGCTGCGCTGCCGGAGCGTTTTCCGGCGCAGGCGACGCATCTACAAAGCGTGCTACAGCCGCCGGAAGGCGCGGTGGTGCTGGCCAGCAATGCGCACGACGGCTGCCACGCGTTCCGCTGGGGGGCGCAGGCGTGGGGGCTGCAGTTTCATCCTGAGTTTAGCGCTGGGCATATGCGGGGCTATATCCACGCGCGCAAAGACGCACTGGCGCAAGAAGGCAGCAGCGCGGAACGACTGGCGGCAGGGGTGAGCGCGACGCCGCGGGCGCGTGAAATTTTGCGGCGTTTCGTTCGGCACGCGCGGCGCTGACGCGACTTCCGGTATTCTATGCACGTCATTTTGAGGCGTGTTCATGGATATCCGTAGGTTGCCGACGAGTCAGGGAATGGTGTGGTTTCGGCAGGCGATTGATTTAGGGGCGAAAAACCCGCGCGCCGTGTTTGGCGCTTCGCTGCTTGTCATTGGCGCACTGTATGCCACAGCCTTACTCATGGCGGTCGTTATTTCAGCCTTGGCCGTGGGCGGTAAAGCGGCTGGAAAGGCCCCAGACCTCGGTATGGCGCTGGCCATTGCGCTGCCGATGACGCTCCTGCTCATGCTGCTGGTGCCGGTGCTGCTTGGCGGGTTGATGCACGTCGTGCGTGAGGCTGAAAGTGGCCGACCAGTGCGTGCGCTGGACGTATTCACCACCTTGCAACACGCCGACGGCCGCCGTTTGGCGTGGCTGGGCTTGGTGCAGGTGGGGCTGGCGGTGGCGGGTGGCCTGCTAACCGTGGCGATTACCGGCAGCGACTATTGGCGCGACTATCTGTCGGTGATGCAGGCCGCGATGCAGGGGGCCGTTCAAGCGATGCCCGAGCCCAAGCACCCCGGCCTGCTGTTTTTGGTGCAGATGCTGTTCAATTATTTCAGTTACGCGATGATGCTGTTCGCGATACCGCTGATGCTGTTTTCGCGCAGTGGGCTGGTGGACGCCCTGCGCGCTGCGCTGCGCGCTTCGGTGCGTAACCCGGGGGCGAATTTGTTGGCGGGTGTGCTGTTTATCGCCGCGCTGATCGTGGCGGCAATCGTGGTGGCCTTGATCACGATGCTGGTTACCTTACTAGGAAGCATGATCCACCCCACGCTGGGCGCGATTTTAGCGATGCTGGTCATGGTGGCGTTTGCCGCCGTGGTGCTGGTGCTGATCGTGGGTGCCACCTACCTTGCGTGGCGCGACACCTTTGGCGACGCCCAGCCACCCGAAGTGCAGCCGGTGCACGGGTTTGAGGCGTAATTAAGCTGCTGCGCTTGGAGTTTTGGGGGCCTTGGTCACCGCGGCGGCGGCAAGGATCCCGGCTTCATACAGCAGACACATGGGGATGGCCAGCATGAGCTGGCTGACCACGTCGGGTGGGGTGAGCACCGCGGCCACGATAAAAATGCCGACCACAGCATAGCCGCGACCTTCGCGCAGCTGCGCCGGGGTGACCCAGCCCAGCAGGGCCAAAATCACCAGCGCCACCGGCAACTCAAACGCAAAGCCAAAGGCTAAAAACAGCACCAGCACGAAGTCGAGGTAGGCGCTGATGTCGGTCATCATCGCCACGCCCTCTGGGGTGACGCGGGCGAGGAAGCCGAACACCATTGGCAGCACAAGGTAGTAGGCGAAGGCGCAGCCGGAATAAAACAGCAGCAGCGCAGAGCTGAGCAGCGGTAGCGCCAGCCGTTTCTCACGCTGGTACAGGCCGGGCGCAACGAAGGCCCATGCTTGATAGAGCAGCCACGGCATGCTGATGAGGAGCGCGGCAAAAAAGGCGAGCTTCATCGGCGCAAAGAACGGGCTGGCCACTTGCGTGGCGATCAGCTGGCCGCCCTTGGGGAGCTTGTCTAGTAGCGGCTGCGCCAGATAGCCGTATAGCTTGTTGGAAAATGGCAAAAGCCCCACCAAAACGAGGCCCAGCCCCATTGCACCGCGCATCAGGCGCATGCGCAGTTCCAGCAGGTGCGCAATCAGCGGGCGCTCTGCGTCGAGGTCGGTTGGGTGTTCGCTATCACTCATCGCGCTTGGTTTCAGGTTCGACGGATTGCT
>NZ_JAHRWW010000043.1 GCF_019104945.1 Thermomonas sp.
ATCAGCGCAACAGCGTTGATATCGCGCGGAAGTGCCAATTCTTTCAGCTGTTCCGCAGTAAAGACCGTGCGGGTATCGGTTTGCGAAACGTCGATGCTCTGAATGAAGTTACCACCCTGCACAACCACTGCATCCAGCGTGTCAGTTTCAAAAGAAATGACGCTTAAACCGTGATAAAAGCCACATTTTATGCAGATAAATCCGCCATCAGTCGTCACTTTTGACGCCTACTGACACCTTGCATTTTTTGCTGGTTAGATTTTTTTCAAAAAAAAGCCCCAGAGTCACTCTCTGGGGCTTTTGTCAATCTTGCTTTCAACACTGATTGTGTGCGCAGCGTTACGCCAATTGCTGCGCGATCTCTTGTTGCTCTTCCAGCAATGCCTGTGGCATGCGCGGGCCGTATTCGGTGAGGTAGTCACCGATACTGGCAAATTCGGCTTGCCATCCGGCCGGATCGAAGCCAAACAATTTGCTGTGTGCTTCTTCGGATAGCGAGAGGCCGTTGAGGTTGAGTGTTCCTTCTGCCGGAAGCTGGCCAATGGGTGTACTCACCGCTTCGACCTTGCCTTCCACGCGGTTGATCATCCACTCCAGCACGCGCAGGTTGTCGCCAAAGCCCGGCCACAGGAACTTGCCGTCGTCGCCCTTGCGGAACCAGTTGACGTGGAACACTTTGGGTAGGTGTGCGCCGTCTTTGTCGAAGCTCAACCAGTGGCTGAAGTAGTCGGCAAAGTTGTAGCCGCAGAAGGGCTTCATCGCCATCGGATCGCGGCGCATTACGCCTACGGCACCAGTGGCCGCCGCCGTAGTTTCCGAGCCCATTGCCGCGCCAATCAGCACGCCGTGCGTCCAGTCGCGGGCTTCAAACACCAGCGGCACTAGCGAGGCGCGGCGGCCGCCGAACACGATCGCGCTGATCGGCACGCCCTGTGGGTCTTCGGCCATATCCGAATAACTTGGGCATTGCTTGGCGCTGACGGTAAAGCGCGAGTTGGGGTGCGCTGCGGGGCGCACTGCTGGGTCATAGGGCTGGCCCTGCCAGTCGGTGACGGGGGTTTGGTCGTTATCAATCCCTTCCCACCACGGCTGGTTGTCGGCGGTCACACCCACGTTGGTGAAAATGGTATTGGTTTGAATGCTGGCCAGTGCGTTGGGGTTGGATTTTTTCGACGTGCCTGGCGCAACGCCGAAGAATCCTGCTTCGGGGTTGATGGCGTACAGGCGGCCATCGGCACCGGGACGCATCCAGCAGATGTCATCACCAATGGTGCTGATCTTCCAACCATCTTTCAAATATCCTTCTGGTGGGATCAGCATGGCCAGGTTGGTTTTGCCACAGGCACTGGGGAAGGCGGCAGCGATGTAATGCGTAGCACCTTGCGGGTTGGTGATGCCAAGGATCAGCATATGTTCGGCCAGCCAGCCTTCGCTGCGGGCTTGATAGCTGGCAATGCGCAAGGCGTGGCACTTCTTGCCAAGCAAGGCATTGCCGCCGTAGCCGGAGCCGTAGGACTTGATCGTCAATTCATCGGGGAAATGCATGATGAAGCGGCGGTTGGGGTCCAGCTCGCCGGTGGAGTGCAGGCCTTTCACGAAGTGGCCTTCGCGCTCGATCCGCGCCAGTGTCGGCGCGCCCATGCGGGTCATGATGCGCATATTCGCCACCACGTAAGGCGAGTCGGTGATCTCCACCCCGCAGCGCGACAGAGGCGAGTCGATCGGCCCCATGCAATAGGGGATCACATACAAGGTGCGGCCGGCCATGCAGCCGTCAAACAGCGCGTCGATTTTGGCGTGCGCCTCGGCAGGCGGCATCCAGTGGTTATTCGGGCCCGCATCTTCGCGCTCGGGCGTGCAGACGAAGGTGAGGTGCTCCACGCGCGCCACATCTTCCGGGTTCGAGCGATGCAGATAACTGCCCGGATGGGTGTCTTGATTGAGCTTGATCAAACTGCCGTCGGCCAGCATTTGATCCACTAGGGTTTGGTTTTCCGCGTCGCTGCCGGTGCACCAGTGGATGGCGGCGGGCTTGGTTAAGGCTGCAACGCGCGCAACCCAATCATTCAACGTGGCAAGCTGGCTCCCAGAAGTTTGGAGCGCAGCCGGTGGTGCAACTGCATTCATGGACGGATCTCCCTCGGCCCGTATGGGCTAATCGTTTTAGTTAAGACAACAAGTACTGCAAAAAAGAACGCTAAATTTGCGCAACCAATGTGGACATCATGTGATCGATATACGTTTCAAAGCCTTCAATCGGCTCACGCCGTTGGAACTTGGGTAGCTCAAGCTGCAGGAAGCCGACATACATGGCATAGGCCATGCGCGCGCGGTTTTGTGCGTCTTGGTCACTCAGCCCGGTTTGCTTGAAGAGTTTGAAGAGAAAACCCACGCGCCGATTGAGCACATGGGTTAACACCGTATCCACCGCGGCATTGCCTGCGGCTTTGAGTAGTTCGGAATAAATAACGTGGGTCTTGTTGTGCTGGCGAATCAGCTCGAACAAGGTGCGCAAGCGTTGGCGCGGGTCTGCGATCGCTTCAAGCGCTGCATAGGCCGCCTGCTCATCGCGCTCCCAGCGCTCCAATGCCGCCTGCAACAATGCATCACGCGACGGGAAGTGCCAGTAAAAACTTCCTTTGGTCACGCCAAGGCGGCGCGCTAAAGGCTCCACAGCTACGGCGGAAACACCTTGCTCAGCTACTTGGTCCAACGCTTCGCGCGCCCAGTCGTCGGCACTTAAGCGGCCGCTGCGCTGTGTGGGTTCGGTCATCTTGACGTGCTATCCATACGCTAGGGTTTATAGAAGTATGCTGAGTTTTTACTCTTTTTGTCGCAATTACATTCTCAGCAGCAATTCCATACTATAGCGTATGCACTTCCTATCCCTAGTATTCCACTCAGGATACCGGGACACCAGCCGTTTTTCAGGAGCCCCATCATGAGCTTCGCTCTGCCGTTTATTGCCCTACTCGTTGTTACTGCCTTTGCTGCCTACCACCGCTTGCGGCTGGCTGTTTGGGCGGCACTGTCTGGCGTTGCATTGGTCGCCTGTCGTTTTGCTGGCGCGCCCACGCTGGCCACCGAAATTGGCGCAGGGCTTCTGCTACTGATCGCCATTCCGTTGCTGATCCCTGGCATTCGCAAACCTCTGCTCACCGCCCCGGCGCTGAAGTTTTTGCGCAAGGCGCTGCCGCCGCTGTCACAAACGGAAAAGATCGCGCTGGAAACCGGCTCGGTGGGGTTTGAAGGTGATTTATTTTCGGGCAAGCCGGATTGGGACAAGCTGCTGAACTACCCCAAGCCGCAGCTTTCTGCCGAAGAGCAAGCCTTCTTAGACGGCCCGGTGGAAGAACTGTGCAAGCAGATCAATGACTGGGAAATCACCCATATCCACGCCGATCTGCCGCCGCAGATGTGGGACTTCATCAAGCAGAACAAATTCTTCGGCATGATCATTCCGAAGCAGTACGGCGGCCTCGGTTTCTCCGCGCTGGCGCATCACAAGGTGATCCAGAAACTCGCTTCGATCTCCAGTGTAGTTAGCGCCACCGTGGGCGTGCCGAACTCGCTTGGCCCGGGCGAGCTGATCAACCACTACGGCACACAAGAGCAGAAAGACTATTACCTGCCGCGCCTTGCTACGGGTATCGAAGTGCCTTGTTTTGGCCTAACCGGCCCGTTTGCAGGCTCCGATGCCACCTCGATTCCCGATTTCGGCATTGTCTGCAAGGGCGAGTGGAACGGCGCGCATGTGCTGGGCCTGCGCCTGACCTTCGATAAGCGCTACATCACTCTCGCCCCGGTTTCAACGCTGATTGGCTTAGCCTTCCGCATGTATGACCCAGACGGGCTGCTGGGCGACACCCGCGACATCGGCATCACGATTGCGCTGATGCCCAGCGACACCCCCGGTGTGGACGTAGGCCGCCGCCACTTCCCGCTGAACTCGCCGTTCCAAAACGGCCCAGTGCGCGGCAAAGAGGTGTTCATCCCCCTAAGCCAGCTGATTGGTGGCGTGGATATGGCGGGCAAGGGCTGGAATATGCTCAATGAATGCCTCGCTGTGGGGCGTTCGATCACCCTGCCCTCCACCGCCAGCGGTGGTGCCAAAGCGGGCGCGGTGATTACCGGCGCGTATGCGCGTATCCGCAAGCAGTTTGGCCTGTCGGTGGGACGTTTTGAAGGCGTGGAAGAAGCGCTGGCACGGATCGGTGGCAAGGCCTATGCGATCAGCGCGCTGTCGCAGGCCACTGCAGCAGCGGTGGATCGCGGCGATGTGCCTTCGGTGCCATCGGCGATTGCCAAATACCACTGCACCACGGCCGCGCGTGAAATTGCCAAAGATGTGATGGATGTCATCGGCGGCAAGGGCATTATCTTGGGGCCGCATAACTTTGCCGGCCGCAATTGGCAGGCCGCGCCCATCGCCATTACGGTGGAAGGTGCCAACATCATGACGCGCAGCCTGCTGATCTTCGGCCAAGGCTCAATTCTTTGCCATCCGTATATTTTGAAGGAAATGCGCGCCGCGCAGGACCCAGATAGCAAGGCTGGTTTGGATGCCCTTGATGATGCGCTGTATGCGCATGTAGGAGGCGCCATTTCCAATGCCGTTCGCTCGCTTTGGTTCGGCGCCACGGGTTCGCTCATTGGCAGTGTGCCGGGTGATGCGTACACCAAAAAGTTCTACCGCAAGCTCAACCGTTACGCGGCCAACCTCGCCCTGCTCACCGATGTATCGCTAGGTGCGCTGGGTGGCCGCTTGAAGTTTAAGGAATCACTCTCCGGCCGCCTTGGTGACGTGCTTAGCCATCTGTACATGATGAGCGCCGTACTCAAGCGTCACAACGACGAAGGCTGCCCGGAAGCCGACAAACCGTTACTGGCGTGGGCCTTCCACAATAGTGCCTACGAGATCGAACTGGCGCTATCGCAGGCGCTGCGCAACTTCCCCATCAAACCGCTGGGCTGGCTGCTGTGGCCGCTGGTGTTCCCGTTGGGGCGCCGCGCGGTGGCTCCGGGCGACCGTCTGTCACACCGCGTTGCGAATGTGTTGATGAACCCCAACGAGGCACGCGTACGTTTGGCGCAGGGTGTATTCCTAACCCCCGGTGAGCACAACCCCGGCGGGCGTATCAATAGCTACTTGGAAAAGGCGATCGCCGCCGAGCCGGTGGAACGTAAATTCCTCAAGGCGCTGAAAACCAAAGATATTGAAGCCCTGAGCTTTGCCGAACAGCTCGACGAAGGCGTGCGCGAAGGTTGGATCAATGCAGACGAGCGCATGCAGCTGGAGGAACTGCGTGAGCTGACGCTTGATACGATCACCGTAGATGATTTTGACGTGCATGAATTACGCGCGGCCAGTTACTACGACACGCACCCGCGCAATTAAATGTAGTGCACTGGCTTCGGCTACGCTCAGCCGAAGCCAGTGACACCGATTAGCGCCCTTTTGTCTCCGGCAGCTTCTTCGCCTCGGCCACCACGCGCCAAGCACCCAACCCCATTCCTGCGGCAACTAAGGTGCCCACAGCAAAGACCGCGTGGGAACCGAATAGCGACAGCAGCTTGTGCACCCATACAAAGGTGAGATCACCACCGCGATACACCACGGTATCGATCGCCGCACCTGCCTTGTAGCGCCATTCCCGCGCCACGCGCGTGTAAATAGTTTCGCGTGCGGGTTTGGACAGCGAAAACTCGCTAGCGCGGGTCACCACCTGCACCACCGCCACCAACAACGGCAAAGGCGACGCAGCTAGGGCCGCGTAGCCCAAAATAATTGCGCCTGCGGGTATCAATAGCGCAGGGGCAATACCAAACCTTGATAACAGCGCGCGCGTGACTAAAAGCTGGATCAGCAAGGTCAACCCGTTTACCGCCAAATCGATATTGGCGTAATAAGCCGTAGCCAGCTGCGCCTGCGGGTAAAAATGGCGCACGATGGCGGCCTGTTCGTTATACAGCAGCGTTCCCACGCCCACGCCAAACACGGTGAGTACCGCAAACCAGCGCAGCAGCGGCTCAGTAGCAATCAACTTCAGCCCGGCCCACACCGTGCCACCCATCGGCACTTCACCACTCACTATCTGCCGCTGTGCTTCACGCTGCACCGCATAGCGGCGTAGGCGCAGCAGGCAGACGATACACAACGTCAAAAAGCCCGCCGACACCAACATCAAATTCGCAATGCCTACTTTCTCCACCAGCGTGCGGGTAAGCGCTGGGCCTAGCATCGCCCCTAATGTTCCCGCCGCACCGATATACCCGTAATAGCGCTTGGCTTCGGCATCGCGAAACACGTCGGCCATAAAGCTCCAAAACACCGCCACCGCGAACAAGTTGAACACCGTCAGCCACAGAAAAAACGCCATGCCGCGCCCCGGCAAGCCGCTATCGAACATCCAGTGAAACAGCAGCAGCGTGACGATAAAAAACCCATACACCGCAGGTAAAAACACCCGCCTTGGCCAACGGCTCACCAGCCAGCCGTACACCGGCTGCAGCACCAGCATAATGACAAACGTCATACTGAATAACACCTGCAACTGCAGCTCTTTCAGCGCGATGCCGCGTTCGGCAAAGAAGCCGATCATGGCGGGCGGAAACAGCGTGGTCACATCACTTGAGGCGCCCATCGCCTCGCGTACAGGACGCAGCACGTAGTAGCCCGAAAGCAGGCAAAAGAAATACAGAAACGACCACAGCAGCGGCGGTGAATCGCGCAGTGCGCTCTGGAAGCGATTAAAACGCCCGGTGACAGCGGAAGCATTCATTAAATTGGGCCGGGATGGCAACAACGATGCGCAACGGTACCTGTCACCGCGCTTCAACGCCAGAGCCAAAGCTGAGCATTTACTCTAACCGCAGCACATAGGTTCAAACGAATTAGGTAACGAGACGCACTGTGTTCGATTACATCATTATTGGTGCCGGCTCTGCAGGCTGCGTGCTGGCCAACCGGCTGAGCGAAGATCCTAACGTCAAGGTATTGCTGCTGGAAGCCGGTGGGCGCGACTGGCACCCCTTCGTACACATGCCTGCAGGCCTTGCCAAAATTGCGGGAATGACCTCGATCAACTGGAACTACACCACTGTCCCGCAGCCACAGTTGAACGACCGTGTGATTTGGGTGCCGCGCGGCAAGCTATTGGGCGGTTCCAGCTCGATCAACGCCATGTGCTATATCCGCGGAGTCCCCGCCGATTACGACGAGTGGGCGGGGCGCGGCGCGGAAGGCTGGCAGTGGCAGAATGTGCTGCCCTATTTTCGAAAATCTGAGTGTAATGAGCGCGGCGAGGACGCTCTGCACGGTGGCGACGGCCCGCTTTCGGTGTCTGATCTACGCCACATCAACCCGCTTACCCGTGTGTTTATCGAAGCCGGGCAACAGGCAGGGCTGCGCTTGAATGCCGACTTCAACGGCGCACAGCAAGAAGGCGTTGGCCTGTACCAAGTGACCCAGCGCGACGGCGCACGCTGTTCCGCCGCGGTGGGCTACCTCAACCCGGCTAAATCGCGCCCCAACCTCACCATTCGCACGCATGCACAGGTGAACCGCATTACGTTTGAACATGGCCGCGCCAATGGCGTGGTGTGCTCGGTGCGCGGCCAAGGCTTTCATTTTGAAGCCGCGCGCGAAGTGATTTTATCCGGCGGCGCAATCAACTCACCCCAGCTCTTGATGCTATCGGGCATCGGCCCCGCCGATACACTCCGCGGGCTGGGCATCGACGTGGTGCACGATGCGTCCAGCGTTGGCGAAAACCTGCAAGACCATCTTGATGTCACCACCCTGCAGCATTGCCGCCAACCGATCAGTTACGACCGCACCAGCGAGCTCAAAACCGCGATCCAGTACTTTTTCGGTGGCCACCAAGGCCCAGGTACCAGCAACGTGGCCGAGGGCGCGGGGTTTTTCCGCTCGCATCTCGCCCCCGACGCACGCGCCGATATCCAATTGCATTTCATTCCCGCGATGATCGACGACCACGGCCGCCACCGCCTGCCCGGCGACGGCTACACCATGCACGCCTGCAATCTGCGCCCACGCAGCCGTGGCCGCGTCACCTTGGTGAGCAACCGGGCCAACGACAAACCCCGCATCGACCCCAATTACCTAGGGGATGCTGAAGGGTTTGATCTGCAGGTGATGGTGGAATGCGCCAAGCTGTCGCTCGACATCTTCGCGCAACCGGCCTTTGCCCCCTACCGTGGCGAATTTATCTTCCCCCCACAAACACCCAAAACCGAAGCCGACTGGATCGACTTTGTGCGCGCCCGCGCCGAGACCGTCTATCACCCAGTGGGCACCTGCCGCATGGGGAGTGACGCCGCTGCCGTAGTAGACCCGCAACTGCGCGTGCAGGGCGTGGCTGGGTTACGCGTTGTCGATGCGTCGGTGATGCCCAACCTACCCGGCGGCAACACCAACGCGCCCACCATCATGATCGCGGAGCGGGCAGCGGAGATGATTTTGAGCTCAGACTAACCCTCCCATTTTGTCCAGTGGACAAGCCCGGTTGAGGCGGCGTAGAGTCACTCTTAGGGGATTTTTAACAATTTAGGGGAGTGTTATGCGTTTGAGGCAAACGTTGTTGTGCCGCTCGCTGTTGTGCGCGCTGTCGTTCACTGTTGCACTGCCGGTAGCGGCGCAAGTCGCCACATCAAAAGACAATAAAACACCTGTCCAGCTTGAAACCGTGACCACGCTGGGTTCACGCCGTATCGACCGTGCCTCGGACACCACCACGCCGGTGCCGGTGGACGTCTTGCCGATGGATGAAAGTGCTGAAGCAGGTGCGCAGTTCGACTTAGCGCAGACCCTGCAATACACATCGCCTTCGTTCAACTCCACCCGTCAAACAGGGGCCGACGGTGCCGACCTTGTCGATGGCGCCGCACTGCGCGGGCTGGGTTCAGATCAAACCCTTGTTTTGATTAACGGCAAACGCCACCACACCTCGGCATTGGTGAACATCTACGGCGCACGCGATCGCGGCAATACCGGTACCGACCTCAACGCCATTCCTGTCATGGCGATTGATCGCATCGAAATTCTGCGCGACGGCGCCGCCGCCCAATACGGCTCCGATGCGATTGCAGGCGTCATGAATATTGCACTGAAGCGCAGCAAGGGTTGCGAAGCCGCCGTAGGCTATGGCCAATACTCGCGCGGCGATGGTAAGAACTGGCAGACCTCGGCCTACTGCGGCTTCGGCTTTGGCACCGACGGCGTACTTGCCATCACCGGCGAATGGCAAGACCGTGGCCGCTCCAACCGCGCCACCGACGCCAACCCGATGCGTATCATCGGTGATTCCAAGGTGGAAAATAAAGCCCTATACCTCAACGGCGACACGTCGATTGGTGAATCCGCAAAGCTGTACTTCACCGGCGGCATGCAAAACCGCGACGCCTCATCAGGCGCGTGGGCGCGTGAAGGTTTGGGTAGCGGCGATATTCCATCGCGCAACTCGGCGGCCATGTATCCCAATGGGTTTGTGCCGTTTATCGATGGCGTGATGCAAGATCGCTACGCCATTTTGGGCGTGCGCGGCGATGTTGCCGACTGGCATTGGGACCTGTCGTACACCCACGGTGAGAACGCGTTGGATTACACCATCCGCAACACGCTCAATGCGTCGATTGCCAATCTCGACCTGATCAACGGCGGTACCGGAATCAGCCCCAGTGCGTTTGATGCGGGCGGCTTCTCATTTACCCAAGACACCGCCAATTTCGACATGACCCGCTACTTTCCGAGGGTGATGAGCGGTATGAATATCGCATTTGGCGCTGAAGCACGCCGCGAACGCTATCGCATTCATGCGGGTGAGCCCGGTTCGTATATCGATGCCGATGGTGTGGGTGTGGGTGGCAACCCAGGCAGCCAAGGCTTCCCCGGCTTCCAGCCTGGCGACGCCACCAATAGCAGCCGCCACAGCACCGCGCTGTATGCTGATTTAGAGCTATACCCCAGTGAGCGCTGGATCACCGATTTTGCCGCGCGCTACGAGCACTATAGCGATTTTGGCTCTACCCTCACCGGCAAGTTTGCTGCTTCGTATCAAGCCAGCAATTCGCTACTGCTACGCGGCTCACTCAGTACCGGCTTCCGCGCCCCATCGCTGCAGCAAAAATACTTTTCTTCCACCATCACCGACTTCATCGGCGGGCAAGCGGTGGACATCGTAATTGCCGCCAACGATAGCGCTTTGGCGCATGCGGCGGGCATTCCCAATCTCACCGAAGAAAAATCTAAGAGCGCCACTTTTGGGCTTGCTTGGACACCCACCGATGCGTTCTCGCTCACCCTTGATGCTTATCGCATCACCATTGATAACCGCGTCGTGCTCAGCGGGAGCTTCGACGATACCGACCCCAATATCGGTAGCATCCTCGACGGTTTGGGTGTGGGCCAAGCACGGTTCTTCTTCAACTCTGTGGACACGCGTACCACCGGTGTGGATCTTACGGCCACACATAAAGCTGATGTCGGCGCGGGCAAGCTCACCAGTTTCCTCGGCATGAATTGGGGCAAAACTACGATCACCTCGGTGCATACACCTGCTGCACTCGTTGGCCGCGAAGATACGCTTTTGGATGAGCGCGAACGTCTATTTATTGAAGGCGGTGCGCCGCGCATGAAGGCGGTGGCCGGCTTGGATTACAGCATCGGTAACTGGGCCCCCAGCGTGAAGGTCATCCACTTTGGTGAACAGACACTGGGCACTTGGTCGGGTCCGCCGCTGTATCAACACTACAGCGCGCGCACGTCCGCCGATGTCAGCCTGACCTACAGCTTCACTGACACAATGAAGTTGACCGTCGGAGCCACCAATATCTTCGACGTCTTCCCATCGAAGCAAGATCCCAACGAAACCGACAACGGCCACATCTATGAAAGCGTGCAGTTTGGTTTGAACGGCGCAGCTTACTTCGCGCGGTTCTGGGTGAAGTTCTAAACGTCCCACCGCATCGCGCCCGCAGTGGGCGCGATGCGTTTCTAAACGTTAGTCAACGCGACGAATCTCTGCGCCAAGTGCGCCGAGTTTGGCTTCGATATTCTCGTAGCCACGATCAAGGTGGTAGATACGATCGATCACGGTTTCTCCATCGGCCACCAGCCCCGCCAAGATCAGCGAAGCCGAAGCACGCAGATCGGTGGCCATCACTGGCGCGCCGCTCAAGCGTTCTACACCGCGCACCACAGCGGTATGGCCGTCCACGCGAATATCCGCACCTAGGCGCAGCAATTCATTGACGTGCATGAAACGGTTTTCAAAGATCGTTTCATTGATCACGCCCACGCCATCGGCAATGCAGTTGAGCGCCATAAACTGCGCCTGCATATCGGTGGGGAACGCCGGATGCGGCGCGGTGGTGATATTGACCGCACGCGGGCGTTTGCCGTGCATGTCCACGGTGATGTTAGTACCGTCGATCACCACTTCGGCCCCGGCTTCACGCAGCTTATCGAGCACCGCATCCAGCGTATCCGGGCGGGCGTGGGTGGCGGTGACACGTCCACCGGTCATGGCGGCGGCTACAAGGAATGTGCCAGTTTCAATGCGATCGGCGATCACCGCGTGCTCGCAGCCGTGCAATTTCTCAACGCCTTCAACCACAATCCGCGCCGAACCTGCGCCACTGATCTTGGCCCCCATCGCGTTGAGGCAGTCTGCCAAATCCACGATCTCTGGCTCCATCGCGGCGTTTTCCAACGTTGTGGTGCCCTCCGCCAGCGCAGCGGCCATCAGCACGTTTTCGGTAGCCCCCACACTCACCAGCTCAAACACATGACGTGCGCCCTTGAGTCGGCCTTCACTGCGCGCCTTGATAAAACCGCCTTCCACCACAATTTCAGCACCAAGCGCCTGCAATCCTTTGATGTGCAGATCCACAGGGCGCGAACCGATTGCACACCCACCCGGCAGTGACACCTCGGCCACCCCGTACTTGGCCAGCAGCGGCCCCAGCACCAGTACCGAAGCGCGCATGGTTTTTACCAGCTCATACGGAGCCACGTGGCTGGACACGCTGCGCGGATCCACCGTCATCACGTCGCCCTCGTGCACCACACCAGCGCCAAGCCCCAGCAGCAGCTTGGCGGTGGTCAGCACGTCGTGCAGACGCGGCACATTACTCACGCGTACCGGCGCGTCAGCCAGCAAGGTAACGCACAAAATCGGCAATACCGCATTTTTTGCGCCAGAAATGCGCACCTCACCCGACAGGCAGCCGCCGCCTTCTACGATGATCTTTTGCATTAGGCCGCCTCGTCTGGGGTCTGGGTTTTAGTTAATTGCAGGGCATGAATTTCGCGCCCCATCAGTTCGCCCAGCGTGGCATACACCATGCGGTGCCGGGCCAACGGCAGCTTGCCCGCGAACGCCGCACTGACAACCGTGGCTTCAAAATGGACGCCATCCTCGCCGCGTACTTCCACTTGGGCACCGGGCAAGCCCGCTTCGATCAATTGACGGATGGTATCGGCATTCATGGGCAGGCAAGAGGAGTCAAGTAAACTAGGCAGTCAAGTTTAACGGAAACCAGCCCGTGCCCTCCGTCACTTCCAATTCTTCGGACAGTTTTGATTTTGCCGCTAGCGGCCGCCGCGTGTTTGCCATCGAAGCCGAGGCGCTAAATGCCGTGGCGGGTCGCATCGACGGCGCCTTTAGCGCTGCATGCCGCGCCATTCTGGCCTGCAAAGGCCGCGTGGTCTGCACCGGCATGGGGAAATCTGGGCATGTGGCGCGCAAGATCGCGGCCACGCTGGCCTCCACCGGCACCCCTGCGTTCTATATGCACCCAGGGGAAGCCGCCCACGGCGATCTTGGCATGGTGACCGATGCTGATGTGCTGCTGGCGCTGTCTTACTCCGGTGAAAGCGATGAAATTCTGCTGCTGCTGCCCGCGCTGAAGCGCCAAGGCAATACCGTCATCGCCATGACTGGGCGCCCGCAATCGTCGCTGGCCAGCGAAGCCGATCTGCATCTCGACGTGGCCGTCCCCACCGAAGCCTGCCCACTGCACCTAGCCCCCACCTCCAGCACCACGGCCAGCCTAGCGATGGGCGACGCACTGGCCATTGCGCTATTGGAGGCGCGCGGTTTCACCGCCGACGACTTCGCCCGTTCACACCCCGCCGGTGCATTGGGCCGCCGCTTATTGCTGCACATCACCGACGTGATGCACGTGGGCGATGAAGTTCCCAAAGTCACCCCCGACGCCAGCATTAGCGCGGCGCTGATGGAAATGAGCCGCAAGCGCCTAGGTATGACGGCCATTGTGGATGAAACCGACACACTGCTTGGCCTCTACACCGACGGCGACCTGCGCCGCAGTCTCGACGATGCGCAGATCGATTTACGCAACACGCGCATTGACGCCGTGATGACCCGCGCCCCCAAAACCATCAATACCGAAGCACTTGCGGTGGAAGCGGCACAAATGATGGAAGCCCATAAAATCAGCGGCCTGTTGGTGACCAATGCACAGGGCACACTGGTTGGCGCACTCAACATCCACGACCTGCTGCGGGCGCGCGTGGTATGAGCACCTTGCCTTTCCATTCTGAAGAACTGCTGGCACGCGCCGCCAAAATTCGCCTGATTGGGTTTGACGTCGATGGCACACTCACCGATGGCGGCCTGTATTTCAACGATGATGGCCGTGAGAGCAAGCGTTTCCACGTTCAAGACGGCATGGGTATTGTGCTGCTACACCACGTGGGTATTGCCACCGCGCTGATCAGTGCGCGCCCCAGTGCAATTACTGAAGCGCGTGGCCGCCAGTTGAAGTTCACCCATCTACACGTAGGCGAGCGCAATAAGCTCGCTTGCCTGCAGGCCATCGCGCAGAATTCTGGGCTCAGCATGGACGAAGTCGCCTTCATCGGTGACGACCTTCCCGACCTTGCCACGCTGCGCGCTGTGGGCCTAGCCATCGCCCCCGCCAACGCCCACCCGTGGGTGACACAGGCGGTGCATTGGGTCACCCCCCACGCGGGCGGAGACGGCGCTGCGCGTGACGCCTGCGACCTGCTACTGCACGCCCAGCACCACGTAGGCGCCATCTTGGCGCATGGCGAACACCCATGAACTGGCGCATCGCGCTCACTTTGATCATGCTCGCCGCAGCCCTTGCCAGCGGATGGTCGGTCTGGAATCTTTCACAATCCAGTGAAGCATCTGTCTTGGTTGCACGCTCAGACTATGTGCTGCGCAATTACGAAATCACCGCACTAGATAAGCTGGGACGTGAAACCTTTACTCTGCGCGGCCCCGAGCTACACCGCGACCCGGGCAGCCAGACTATGTCGATGACCACGCCGCAGTTCATGATCCCCGACCGCGACGGTTACTACTGGGACGTGCGCGCCCAGCACGGCCAAGTCACCGACGATGGTAAGCAACTGAATCTCATTGAGCAGGTGCAGGTGAATAGTCCGCCCGCCGTACCACCGCCCACCCGTATCGAGACCTCCCAGCTCACCTTCCTGCTGGACACCAACCAAGCCAAGACCGCAGCGCAAGTGACCATTACCCGGCCGGGGCTTACAATGCGCGGCAAAGGCCTGCAGGCCGACTTCGATCGCCACCAGATCGCCCTCCTCTCGCAGGTGCACGCCCGTTATGCCTCTTCGCAATAAAGCCCTTATCACCGCACTATCACTTATCGCCTTGCTCGCAGGCAGTCTTGCGCACGCGCGCAACAGCGACCGCAAGCAACCGATGGATATCGCCTCCGGCTATTACCTTTGCGATTCTGGCAAAACCACCACCTGCACGTTCTCCAAACGGGTTACCGTGACCCAAGGCACGCTGAAGATCGATTCTGAAGCCGCCGTCATCGTGCAAACCGGCGACAAGCCCAACTCCGCCAAATTCACCGGCGGCGTGACCCTGCATCAAGAAATGGACGACGGCACCCCGCTGAACGCCAAGGCCAACGCACTCGACTACGACATGCGCACCGAAACCATCGTTTTGACCGGCAATGTCACCATCCAGCAAGACCGCGGCACCCTCTCCGGGGAGCGCGTGACCTACCACCTCAAAACCGGTCAAATTGAAAGCGGTAGCAGCAGCGGCGGTGGCCGCGTAAAGATGCGCATCGTTCCGAAAGACACGCCGGGGGCCCCCTAATGCTCGTCGCTGAGGGCTTGCGTAAACGCTACCGTGCGCGTGAAGTAGTACGCGACTTCGGGCTCACCCTGAACCCGGGCGAAGTCGTGGGCCTACTCGGCCCCAACGGTGCGGGTAAAACCACCTGTTTCTACATGATCGTCGGCCTAATCCCCGCCGACGCAGGGCGCATCGTGCTGGACGGGCAAGACATCACCGACCACCCCATGTACGCGCGCGCCAAACTGGGGCTTGGCTACCTGCCACAGGAAGCCTCGGTATTTCGCAAGCTCAGCGTCGCCGACAATATCCGTCTTGTGCTCGAACTGCGCAGCGATTTAGACGAAGACGGGCGCGAACACGAACTCAACGCGCTATTGGATGAGCTGCAAATCGGCCACGTCACCGATCAGCTCGGCGCCAGTCTCTCCGGCGGTGAGCGCCGCCGCGTGGAAATTGCCCGCGCGCTGGCCGGCAAACCGCGCATGATCCTGCTCGACGAACCCTTTGCAGGCGTTGACCCAATTTCCGTCAATGAAATTCAGCGCATCGTGCGCCACCTCAAACAGCGCGGCATCGGCGTACTCATCACCGACCACAACGTGCGCGAAACCCTCGGTATCTGCGACCGCGCCTACATCCTTGCAGAAGGCGGTGTATTGGCGCAGGGCACCCCAGACGCCATCTTAGAAAACCAAGACGTGCGCCGCGTGTATTTGGGTGAAGGGTTTAAGCTCTAACCCGCCTATTCTGGCATACCCCTATTGAACTAACAGACAACAAAACACGCACAAAGGGCTTGCCGCCCCGCGCAGGAATCGCTAGCTTGGTACCAAGTGCTGGTGGCACCCGGTCACCGGCAATTTCCGCAAGGAGGTCATGATGCAGATCGAAACCTATGGCCAGCAAATGGACGTTACCCCCGCCCTGCAAAGCTACGTGGAGAACACCTTCAAACGTTTAAGTCGGCGCGTGGAGGGCCAAGACTGCGAAATCCGCGTGCAACTGGCTACCGAGAAGCCTAACTTCAAGGCCATCGCCACAGTCAATCTCGCTGGTCGCACCTTGCATTGCGATGCCACCGCGCAGGACATGTACGCGGCCATTGATCTTCTGGCCGACAAGCTCGACCGCCAGTTGGTGAAGCACAAAGAAAAGCTCACCGAGCAGCGCCGTGGCGAAGGTCTTGCAAAGAGCGGTGCCTTTGAATGAGCTGGAGTAACTCCTCGCAATGACCACGGCACGCATTACTGCCGAAGAACTGTTCACCAGCCAGCAAGAACGCCTAAGTTTGCGCTGGCTGGCCGGACAGAACAGCAGCCAGCAGCGCGTGCTGGAAGCCGTTGAAACTGTAGCCCGTCGGCCATCGCTGGCGGGATATCTCAACACGATCTACCCCAACCGTGTGCAGATTCTTGGTACTGAAGAGCTGGAATGGCTTGACGGTTTGGACGCCCGTCTGCGCTGGGAAATCATCCACAAGATCATGGACTACCGCCCTCTGGCGCTGGTCATCACCAAAAATCAGGCCTGCCCTGAAGATCTGCGCATCGCTGCAGAAGAAACCGATACCCCCCTTTGGCTTTCCCCCAAACGTGGCCACGAATTATTGAACCACCTGCTGTACGTGCTGGCGCGCACCCTCGCGCCGCGCGTCACCTTGCACGGTGTGTTTATGGAAATCTATTCAATCGGCGTACTGATTACTGGCGAATCTGGCTCGGGTAAGAGTGAGCTTGCGCTGGAGCTGGTCACCCGCGGCCACCGCCTTGTGGCCGACGATGCACCTGAGTTCACGCAAATTGCACCCGATGTGCTTGATGGCACCTGCCCCGAACTATTGCAAGACATGCTGGAGCTGCGCGGCCTAGGCGTGCTCAACATCCGGCAGATGTTTGGTGATACCGCCGTGAAGCGCAATAAATATCTGCGCATGATCGTGCACTTAAGCAAACCTTCTACCCCGCAAGAAAGCAGCGGCATGGAGCGCCTTACTGGCGACCTTGGCAGCCGCCGCGTACTTGATTTGGACGTCCCCACCATTACCATTCCAGTCATGGCCGGACGCAACCTAGCCGTGCTCACCGAAGCCGCCACGCGCATGCATATTTTGCGCAGCAAAGGCATCGACCCCGCTGCGGCCTTCATGGCACGGCATAGCCACTTTTTGGAACGCGCCGCATCATGAGCCCGCAGCAAATCTCTGACATGGTGATCGTCAGCGGCATGTCCGGCTCGGGCAAATCCGGTGCGCTCCACACACTGGAAGACCTCGGTTACTACTGCACCGACAACCTACCAGCGGAGATGCTGCCCGCCTTCGTTGAGAGCCTGCAAAACAATATCGCCCCACCATCTAAGGTGGCCGTAGGCATTGACTCCCGCAACCCCGGCGACCTCAACGACGTGCCCACAGCACTCTCGCGCATCGGTGCGATGGGCCTCAGCCCGCGCCTATTATTTCTTGAAGCCGATAACGATATTTTGCTGCGTCGCTACGCCGACACGCGCAGGCGCCATCCGCTCAGCCACTTGGGCTTGGTGCTCTCTGACGCGATTTCGCTCGATCGGCAGGCACTGAAGCCGTTACGCCAGATTGCCGATATTCTGATTGACACCAGCAATATGAATATCCACGAGATGCGCCGCCGCATCTTGGCCGAATTCGGGCTTTCCGGCACTGGGCTTTCGCTACTGTTTCTATCGTTCGCCTACCGTAACGGCGTTCCACCAGACGCCGATTTCGTGTTTGACGCGCGCGTGCTGCCCAATCCACACTGGGATGCCACCCTACGTCCCCTCTCAGGGCGCGACCGCGAAGTGCGCGAATATCTCGACGCGCAGCCGGAAGTCATCACCTACGTCAACCAAGTGCAGGGCTTCTTGGATACATGGCTGCCCAAACTGCGCTCAGAAACCCGCAGCTACGCCACCATCGCATTCGGCTGCAGCGGTGGCCGCCATCGCTCGGTGTATTTGGCCGAACGTTTGACCCAGCACGCCAGCGATAACGGCTGGACCGAAGTAGCCGCGCACCATCGCGAACTCGATTAAAGATCACTTCGCGATTCGCCCGGCATCTGCTAAGTTTGCAGGATGTCCGTCGGTATTCTTCTCATCACCCACGAAGGCCTTGGAAGCGCCATGCTCACCGTGGCGCAGCGCTTGCTGCATAAGCTTCCGCTTTCGTGTGAAGCCTTCGAGGTGCCGTTTGACGGCAACCTCGACGCCCTGCTGCCCGCCGCCAGCGCCGCGATGCGCAAGGTGGATGGCGGCCAGGGTGTACTCATCCTCACCGATCTGTACGGCGCAACGCCCAGCAACCTTGCTGCGCGGCTCGCCCGGCTCGGCACCCCCGTGCGGCGCGTATCGGCGCTCAGCCTTCCCATGCTGCTGCGGGTGATGAACTATGCGGAATTAGACCTCGACGATCTTCCCGCCGTTGCTGCGGCTGGTGCTCGTAACGGAGCGATCACCGATGACGCCTAAAATAACAACACTCTCCGCTAGGGACGCTGCATGATCCGCCGCCAACTCACTATTCGTAATCGCCTTGGGCTGCATGCACGCGCCACCGCGAAACTCGTACAACTGCTGTCTGGCTTTCGCAGCCAAGCCACGCTGGAAGCGCGCGGGCGCGAGGTGAATGCAAAAAGCATCATGGGCGTGATGCTGCTTGCCGCCGGCACCGGCGCTGAAGTTGTTTTACAGGTTGAAGGCGAAGATGAGCAGGCCGCCGCCGACGCTGTCACCGATTTATTTGAACGTCGCTTCGACGAAGACGACTGATGCGCCAGCTCATTCCCGGTAGCGCCGCAGCGCGTGGTAGTGCCCTCGGACGGGCAAGGGTCCGCCTTCCGCACGCGCTGGATATCGAGGAAGTTCGCATCCATGCAGGCGACGTCGAAGCTGAGTTGGCGCGCTTCCAATCAGCCGTCACCGCCGTTCAAGAAGAAATGCGTGATTTGCGTAACCGCCTGCATGGCGCGCTGGCGCAAGAAATTGGTGAGTTTTTAGACCTGCATACGCTACTTCTGGACGACCCAGAACTGCTATCTGGCATTGAAGACCTAATCCGCACCGGCCTGTACGCTGCCGACTACGCACTGCGCCTGCAACGCAACCGCATCGCGGCCGTGTTCGAAGGCATGGATGACCCGTATCTACGCAGCCGCATCGATGACATCGACCAAGTCATCGGCCGCCTCCACGCGGCACTGCAAAGCCGCCATCCCGTGCTGCAAGGCAATTCCGGCGAAATTTTGGTGGTCGATACCGTGGCCCCCGCCGAATTGGCACAATTGCAGGCGCAAGGCGTGATCGGCGTCATTACCTCGGGCGGCAGCCAGCTTTCACATAGCGCCATTTTGGCGCGTAGCCTGCACCTGCCTCTCGTCGTTGGTTCGCCACAATCGCTGATCAAAATCAACGATGGCGACGTGCTACTGATCGATGGCGGCACCGGCCTTGTGGTGCAAGACCCCAACGCCAACGACCTGCGCGAGCACCACCAGCGCATCGCTGAATCACGCCGCGAACGCCGCCAGCTCAACCGCCTACGCCGCGAGCCCACGCGCACGCTCGACGGTTTAGACATCAAACTCTGGGCCAATGCCGAATCGCGCAAAGACGTCACCGAAGCGCACGCCCTTGGCGCGGCCGGGGTTGGGCTTTACCGTACCGAATTCTTATTTTTAGAAAGCAATACCCTGCCCGACGAAGACACCCAGTTCCGCGCTTACCGTGACGCCGTACTGGCGATGACCGGGCGCACCGTCACAATCCGAACCTTAGACCTTGGCGCAGACAAAGCCGATAAAACCGGGCTAGCGCTGCGCGATGAGCCCAACCCTGCGCTGGGGCTGCGCGGGGTGCGCCTGTCGCTGGCGCGTCTTGACCTTCTGCAAGTGCAGCTACGCGCCATTTTGCGTGCTTCCGGCTACGGCCCCGTGCGCGTATTGCTGCCAATGATCACCAGCGGCGAAGAAGTGCTCCATGTGCGCAAGCTGCTGGCGCACACCGCAGACATGCTGCGCGCAGAAGGCCACGAAATCGCCGCACAAATCCCACTGGGCGCGATGATCGAAGTTCCATCGGCCGCGCTTTCGTTACCCACGTTCATCAAATACTGCGACTTCCTATCCGTCGGCACCAATGATCTCGTGCAGTACCTCTTGGCCGCCGACCGCACCAATGAAGCGCTGGAAACACTGTACTCACCGCTCCATCCAGCCGTACTCAAACTCCTACGTGACGTCGTGCGTACAGCGCAGCGGCATGACACACCGATCACCGTCTGCGGTGAAATCGCCGCCGACCCCATTTACGTTCCGCTGCTGCTTGCCCTTGGCTTGAGCGAACTCAGCCTGCATCCCGCCACCCTGCTGGAAGTACGCCGCGCCATCCGCGCCTGCCATATCGGCCAACTGCGCGCCGCCGCCCCGGCCCTCCTCCGCGCCCGCAACCGCCAACAGATCGAACGCTGGCTGGCTGCGCACGTCGCAGTAACGCAATAGCTCGCCCTATTGTTTTTGCTTGGCTGCAATGCATAATCACCACAAGTATCATGTATGCGCAACATCCTCTCTCCGGGATTTCCATGCGCCCACTTCAACAAGGCGATTTACTGATCGGCCAGCCACTACGCTGGCCCATTTATGACCGCTACGGCATGCTCCTACTGCGGCAAGGTGGCACCATCGAAAGCGAAAGCCAAGCACAAACACTACTGGATCGCGGCTGTCTAATTGCCGATCAAGAAGCGAACGAAACGCAGGCGGCAGAAGAATTTCTT
>NZ_JAHRWW010000044.1 GCF_019104945.1 Thermomonas sp.
ATTATCGCCTCCTCGCCCTCACGCTACTGGGCCTGATTGCTGGCTGCGCCACCGCGCCGCCTGCGTCTGTCGCCGCTTCGCAAACGCTGCTGCTAATTTCGGTGGACGGCCTGCGCCCCAGCGACGTCACCGCCGAACAGATGCCCACCCTCAACACCATCGCCGAACGTGGGGTGCGTGCCGAAGGGATGCAGCCTTCCTTCCCTTCGCTCACGTTCCCCAACCACTACACCTTGGTGACGGGGCTGCGCCCAGACCACCACGGCATCGTCAATAACACGATGCAAGACCCTCAGCTTGGCACCTTTCGTCTATCGGCTACCGAGGCCGTGCGTGATGGCCGCTGGTGGGATGAAGCTACTCCTGTTTGGGTGAGCGTGCAGCGCGCGGGTCTGCGTTCGGCCACAATGTTCTGGCCGGGAAGCGAGGCCGAAATTCACGGCGTGCGGCCGTGGCAATGGCGGCCATACGATGGGAAGGTCACCGCTGATCAGCGCGTGGATCAGGTGCTGGAATGGATGGCCCTTCCCACACAGCAGCGCCCGCGTTTTATTACGCTGTATTTTGATGAAGTGGATCACGCCAGCCACAACAACGGCCCCGACTCCGCGCAGGCGCGCGCGTCACGTCAAGCGGTAGATGCTGCGCTAAAGCGGTTATACGACGGCCTGCAGACGCATGGCGTGCAGAACACCACCAACATTATTATTGCCTCTGACCACGGCTTTGCCACGGTTCCACCCGCGCAGCTTATGGATATGGGGGCTATTGCATCACGCGATATGGCCGAAGCTGTAACTGCAGGCCAAGTATTAAGCCTTCAGCCGCAACTCGGCAACACCGTTCAAGCCATGCAGCACTTGCTTGGCCGCCATGATCATTACCAATGCTGGCGTAAGCAAGACCTGCCCACGGGCTGGCACTACGGCAACAATCCACGCATCCCGGCTATCGTCTGCCAAACGGATGACGGCTGGGACGCGCTGTTTACAAACCGCTACACGCAACTTGCCAAACATCCGGAAACCCACGGTTCGCACGGGTTTGATCCCACCCTTCCATCTATGCGGGCCACCTTTATCGCCACTGGCCCAGCGTTTGCACAAGGCACCCGCCTGCCCCTGTTTGATAATGTCGATGTCTATCCCCTGTTGATGCGTCTGCTGCAGCTCACGCCAGAGGCCAACGACGGTGATATCACCCCGCTGCTGCCTGCATTAAAACACCCGCAATGATCCTGTTCCGCCATATCGAAAGCCCCGTTGGGCCGCTCACGATCGCGGCGGATGATGCAGGTCTGCGCTTTATTGAGTTTCAGCAAAACCGCCACCCGGCTAACCGCAGCACATGGCAGATCGGCGATAGCCCTATCTTAAAAATGGCTACCACACAGCTTGGCGAGTATTTTGCGGGCAAGCGAACGGCATTTGATCTACCGCTTGCGCCGCAAGGAACCGATTTTCAGCGCAAGGTGTGGCACACGCTTGCGCAAATTCCTTATGGTGAAACGCGCAGCTATGCGCAGTTGGCGCAACTGGTGGGTAGCACCAAGGCCATGCGTGCGGTGGGTGCAGCCAACGGCCGCAACCCGCTGCCCATCGTGTTGCCCTGTCACCGCGTGATTGGCGCGAACGGTGCGCTGGTTGGCTTCGGCGGCGGGCTGCCTACCAAAGAATTTTTATTACGCCTTGAAGGCGCGCTGACGCTTCCGCAGCCAGCGCTCCTTTAATTCGGCAAAGCGCTTATTCCAGCGCGGCTTTCACCGCGGCCGGATCGGCCATCGCCTGCACTTGGCGAATCAGGCGCACGGTGTTATCGCCCAGAATGCCCTTGACCTGCTCATCGGTGTACCCCGCATCCAGCAGCGCCTGCGTCACCTTCGGTAGCGCGACGATGTCTTCATACCCAACCACGCCACCACCACCATCCCAGTCGGCGCCTAGGCCCACATGCTGCCAGCCCGCCACTTTGATGATGTGCAGCAAGTGGCGCATGTAGTCGTCGAAATCGGCTTTACGAATGCCGTATTTCTTGTCGATGGCAGCGATTTGCCCTTTCACTTCTTCGCGCTGCTCAGGTGTCATCGACTTACGCCCACCCACCGACGCCCAAAGCTTGCCCATTTCTGCGCGGTATTCTGGGGTTGCGCCGGTGTCGATAAGATACCCTCCCAGCGAGTTCACCTGAATCACACCACCCTTTGCCGCCAGTTTGCGAATGCGCGCATCATCGATATTGCGCGAATGGGCGAACACGTCATACGCGCCGCTGTGGGAAAGAATGATCGGTGCTTTGCTCAGTTCAATCATCTGATCGAACACGGTGTTAGACGCGTGCGACTGATCCACCAAGATACCAAGCTTGTTGGCTTGTTCAATCAACGCACGGCCTTTATCACTTAGCCCGTGGTGCTCACCTTCGGGGGCCTTGCCCATCCCCGCAGAATCGGCGAAATCGTTATGGCTGGTATGCGCCAGCGAAATCATGCGCAGGCCTTGCTTGTAATAGAAACTGAGCAGGCTGGGGTCTTGCTCCAGCGGATACGCATTTTCCATGCTGATATAAACCGACTTCTTACCCGCCGCCTTGATGCGCGCCGCATCGTCTGCAGTGGTGGCAAGTTCAAATTTGTCGGGGTTAGCCGCGATCATTTCGCGGATTTCAGACAACCGCTTTAACCCAGCATCACGCGCTTTCAAATCTCCCGCAGCGTTGCGCTCCCCCTGCCCGGTAAAGATCACCCAGAAGCCGCCATCCAGACCGCCTTCTACCATGCGCGGATAGTCCACCTGCGAGCCGTCTTTCTGATACGAATGGCGGTCGGTGATCTTCCAACCCGGCTGCGAGAACAGTGCAGGCGTGTCTAAATGGGTATCTAAATTAATCGCTGCCGCCTGCACCGCTTTGGCACGGGCTGAAATCACTTCTGGCCCGGTACCCGCCTGAACATTGGCCGCCACTGCCAGCAGCAGCGCGGCGCAGAGCGCGCCGGTTTTAAACGTTGAATCCAGTTTCATGACTTCCCCGAAAAACGAATGATGCCCGCATTCTGGCATGGTGCAGCCGCCGTCGATGCGGGCCATTGGTCATGGTTGGCGGGCCTGTACCACGGCATGGCTTACCCGGTGAATCAGGCGCGCCGCCACGCGTGCGGTGACGTTATCGCGGTCAAGCGGTGGCGATAGCTCCGCCACGTCCATCAGCTTCAGCTTGCCACTCGCCGCGATCACATCCAGCAGCGGTTCAACAATTTCCATCGGCACACCGCGCGCGGCGGGTGCGCTTACACCGGGCGCCATTGCATGTGGCAGGCCGTCGATATCAATGGTGAGATACACCACGTCCACCGCATCTAACTTCGCACGCAGTGTTGCAAGGTGCTGCGCAAGGCTCAAAAGATCAAGCTGATCGTCGCATACGTAATCCACTCCCAGCGCATCGGCGGTATCAAACAGCACGCGGGTATTGGCCGCACGGCTAATGCCATACACCATGTACTGCAGCGGCAAGCCCAGCGCGCGCGCATGCTCGATCGCCTGCAAAAACGGCGTACCGGAGCTGCCTTGCTCCTGCTTGCGCAGATCAAAATGCGCGTCAATATTGATAATCGCCACATGCGGGCGGTGTGCACCCAAGTGTTTGGCAAGCCCCTGATAGGTTGCAAATGCGATCTCATGCCCACCGCCAAGACCCACCGCAAAATGCCCCGCATCCAATAGCGCGGCCATCTGCTGGGCATAGCGCTGCTGCGCGGCTTCCAAATCACCATCAGCACAGGCCACGGTGCCACCGTCATACAGCGGCGTGTCATTAAGTGTTGGCAGATTCGACAACATCTTGCGCAGCGCTGCCGGGCCTTCTACCGCACCCACGCGGCCGTGGTTGCGGCGCACACCTTCATCGCTGGCAAAGCCCAGTAACGCCACGCCAGGGGCGGCCCCTTGCGTGGGTGTGCGCACCCACTGGTGCCAGCGCCGCGTCGAAGCATCTTCCGGCAGATCCACGCGCCCACTCCACCCTTCTAATGCCTGCTGCATGCTTCACTCCACCGTGCAAATAGGCGCATTGTAGTTTCTTGAACGCTTCGCGCGGTGTGAATCGGTGGGTTTGCGATAATCGCCCACGCCTCATTCAAAAAATCTTGCTATGTCCAACACGCACTGGGATCTCCTGTTTACCCACGCTACGCTCGCCACCTTCGCAAGCGACGCGCCTTTTGGCCTGATTGAAGACGGCGCACTGGCCTGCGCCGATGGCCGCATCGTGTGGGTGGGCGCGATGACCGACCTCCCGCAAGGTGCCAGCGCTACACAGATCGAAGACCTAGGCGGAAAGCTACTTACGCCGGGGCTGATCGACTGCCATACTCATCTGGTGTTTGGTGGTAACCGCGCCAACGAGTTCGATATGCGCCTCAACGGCGCATCGTATGAAGAGATCGCCCGCGCCGGTGGCGGCATTCGTTCCAGTGTGCGCGCTACTCGCGAGGCCGATGCCGACGCACTCTTAGCGCAATCGCTGCCGCGTGCCCAAGCGTTGCTGCAAGAAGGCGTGACCACGCTAGAAATCAAATCGGGTTACGGTTTGAATTTAGAGAATGAGCGCAAAATGTTGCAGGTTGCCCGCCGTGTTGGTGAGGCGCTTGACGTGAGCATTTGCATCACCTATCTCGCCCTACACGCGCTGCCTGCGGAGTATCGCGATAACGCCGATGGCTACGTAGATGCAGCGATCGCATGGCTGCAACAGCTGCATGAAGAAGGGCTGGTGGATGCCGTGGATGCCTTCTGCGAAAACATCGGTTTTAGCCCAGCACAAACACGGCGTATGTTTGAAGCAGCCAGCGCGCTTGGCTTGCCGGTAAAACTGCACGCGGATCAACTCAGCAACCAAGGCGCAGCCGCATTGGTGGCCGAGTTCAACGGACTTTCGGCCGACCATATCGAGCACACCGACGAAGCGGGTGTGCTCGCCATGGCGCAGCACGGCACCGTGGCCGTACTGCTACCCGGCGCATTTCATGTCTTGCGTGAAACCAAGCTACCGCCCATTGCGCAGCTGCGCGAGCACGGCGTAGCCATGGCTGTTGCCACCGACTGCAACCCCGGCACATCGCCCCTGCTCTCGCTGCGCCAAGCGATGCAACTGGCCTGCACGCACTTCAAACTCACCCCGGAAGAAGCTCTGCGCGGCGCTACCCAGCACGCCGCAAAAGCGCTGGGCCTTAGTGACCGCGGCCAGCTGCGCGAAGGCCTGCGCGCTGACCTTGTCGTTTGGCACGTGCCGCATCCCGCCGAGCTGTGTTATTGGGTGGGGGGTGATCTCACCGCCCGCGTTTATATCCAAGGACGCCCGCTTTCTTAATACCCTTTTCCTCTGGAGACACCCATGCGTTTGGCCCTGCTTTCCGCCTGTTTACTGCTCGCCACCTCTGCCAGCGCGCAAGACGCTGCGCACAAACTGGCGCAAGACGCCATCATCGTGGATACCCATATCGACGCCCCCAGCATGCTGCTAGAGCGTTGGTCTGAGCTGGCGGGTGAAGTAAAAGACCGCGAATTTGATTACGTCAAAGCGCGCCAAGGGGGGCTGGATGTCGCGTTTATGTCGGTCTATACCTCGCCCGAACAAGACGCCAGTGGCACGGCGTGGCAAACCGCCAACACCATGATCGACGCGGTGGAAGCGATGGTGCAGCGCCACCCAGAAAAATTTGCCATTTTGACATCCCCCAAAGACGCGCAGCGTTTGCTTGCGGGTGGCCGCGTGCTGCTGCCACTGGGCATGGAAAACGGCGCACCACTGGTAGATAAATTAGAGAACGTCCAATTCTTTTTTGACCGCGGCGTGCGCTACATCACCTTGGCCCATAGCGCACCCAACCGCATTGCCGATTCGTCTTACGCCGCCGAAAAGAAGTGGAATGGCCTGAGCCCATTCGGTAAACAAGTCGTGGCTGAAATGAATCGGGTTGGCATCATGGTGGACGTGTCGCACTTAGGCGACGCCTCGGCAATGGAAGCCATCCGCCTGAGTAAGGTGCCGGTGATCGCCAGCCACAGCGCGTTCCGCCACTTCACCCCGGGGTTTGAGCGCAACATCAGTGACGAGATCGCCAAGGCCGTGGCCGCCAGCGGCGGTGTGGTGCAGGTGCCGTTTGGCACGATGTTTATCAGCCCGGAAAGCGCGGCCGACGGCCAAGCCTACTTCCGCGCACGACAGGCCTTTGACGACAACAACGCAGCACTTAAAGCGCAGGGCAAGCCGCAAGAAGATGGTGCCGCCTTTGAAAAAGCCTGGGCCGCCGCGCACCCGCCGCGGGTGAGTACGCTTAAGCAGGTGCTGGATCAAATCGACTATGGCGTAAAACTCATCGGCATCGACCATATTGGCCTCGGGTCTGATTTCGACGGTGTTGGCGGCGAACTGGCCACCGGACTGACCAGCGTGGCCGATTACCCCAACCTTGTTGTCGGCCTTCAAGCGCGCGGCTACAAAGATGCCGATATCCGCAAAATCCTTGGTGGCAACCTGCTACGCACTTGGGCGGCGATTGAAGCCGGTGCCCGCTAAGCAGGCGATTGGGTGCAACTGAATTTAGTGCTAAATTTAGTCGCACCAGCTCCATGGAGGTCACATGCAGTCTATTTCTAATATCAAATCCATTTCGTACCTGAAGAGCCACGCTGCGCAGATCTCTGAAGACCTAGAAATGAACGGCAATCCATTCGTCATTACCCAAAATGGCGAGGCCAGCATGGTCATTCAAGGGATCAAGCAATTTCAGGAAAAGGAAGAGCTGATTGCCGCCTTGAAGCTTATTGCCCTCGGTGAAAAAGACCGCATGCAGGGAAAAGGCATATCTATGGCTGAGTCGCGGGCACAACTGCTGGCTGCGCGTCAGAATCGCAAGTAATGGCTGTCATTCTTCTTCCCGATGCTCAAGCAGACCTGCTTTCGCTTCAGGATTACATGCTCGACAAGTGGGGCGAAGCCGCATGGCTGAAAGCAGAAGATGAGATTTTTGAAAAATTAGAGAACGTTGACGCGGGTATCTTCACTGGAACCACCGTCCAAACGCTGGCAGCAGTAGGCATTCTGGACTACCGCAACGTCCATACCTCGCATCATAAACTGGTCTATCGACAGATCGGCGACGATACCTTTGTTTATCTTTTCACTGGGCACAAACAGGACTTCCCAACACTTCTGGTGAAGCGCCTGTTGAGCCGATAACCCGCCAGATACGCAAAAGCCCCGCAATGCGGGGCTCTGCTGCCGTCAATACTGCAACAATTACGCTGCAGCTTTCTTTACGGCCTTCTTGGCTACAGTCTTACCAGCAGCCTTTTTTGCCACCGGAGCCGCTGCGGTGCCCGCAGCCTTGGTGACGCTCTTCGGCCGTGCGTTGCCGTAGCTGGCGTTGTAACGCTTGCCCTTAGCGGTTTTGCGGTCGCCCTTACCCATAGTGATACTCCTAAAATCTGATCGTTAAAGTGATCGCGCAAAACGCGAGACCGGGTATTTTATCACGCCTTAGTGCGTGCAGCAGGCATCGTGCACATGGCCGTGGTTCAAACGCAGGTTAATCACATGGGCAAGACCCACCAGCGTACCGCCGAAGGTCATTACCACGGCATGCGGCAGCACCGAATGGTGCAGCGGCGCGTACAAAATGGCGAGCCATAGCGCCGCCAGCCCCGGCAACAGCAACCCCAGCGCACGCATGGCGCGGTGCTTGCGGTAGCTCCATACCAGCACAGATAAGCCAAACACGCTGGCAAATATCACGAAAATGGCTTCAAAACTATCGCCCAGCCACAGCGCCACACCCAGCGAAGGCAGCGCCGCAATCACCAATGGCAGCAGTGCGCAGTGCACCGCACAAACTAGGGAGCCTGTAGCGCCAATGCGATCGAGCAGAAGTAAACGGCGAGGAGACATGACTTTTGGGTGTGGCCTAAGCTTCAATTGTTACAATATAACATACCAAAATCTTCCTATCTTCACCTCCCCTATGCTCCGTTTCACCCTACTGGCACTCACCCTTTCCGCCGCACTCACCGCACAGGCACAAGACACACACCCCAAGCGGCATCATGACGACACGCCCAAAGACCTCTCCGCCGTTGAAGTGAAAGCCTCACCGCTGGCCGCCACCAGTGAGCGCCTCGCGCTGCCAGTGGAACTGCTGACAGGCGAAGCATTAGACGCCGCCAAAGCAGGAACGCTAGGCGACACCGTGAGCAAGCTCCCGGGCGTACAAAGTGCCAATTTTGGCCCTGGCGTGGGCCGCCCAATCATTCGTGGGCTCGACGGCGCGCGTGTGCAGGTGCTAAGCGATGGTCTTGGCAGCGGCGATGTTTCCACCGTCAGTGTGGATCACGCGATCAGCATCGAACCGTTTCTGGCCGACCAGATTGAAGTGCTGAAAGGCCCAGCCACCCTGCTTTACGGCAGCGGAGCGATTGGCGGCGCGGTGAACGTGGTGGATGGGCGCATCCCCGACCGTCTGCCCGAAGCGGCCCTCTCAGGCCGCGCGGAACTGCGTGGCAACAGCGGCAGCCACGAACGCACCGGCATGCTCCGCCTCGATGGGCGCGCCGACCGGCTGGCCTTGCACTTTGACGCATTGCACCGTGAGGCGGGCGATGTTCGCATCCCCGGCTTTGCCGAAAGTGCCCAGCACCGCGCAGAAGAAGGCGAGCCCGCTGATACCAGCGAGTACGGCCATCTGAGCAATAGCGCCCTACGCACCGATAGCGCCGCCCTCGGCATGACGCTATTTAGCGAGCATGGATTTCTCGGCGGCGGCTACAGCCTGTATCGCAGCACCTACGGCATCCCCGGCCACGCCCACGGGCATGCACACGGTGACGATGGTGATGACAATGACGCGGAAGATTCCCCCGTGCGTATCCATATGGATCAGCACCGCAGCGAATTGCGCGGCGGTCTCGACGCATTCGGCCCGTTTCAAAGCCTACGCGTGAAGCTGGCGGATACCCAATACACGCACACTGAATTTGAAGGCGAGGCGATCGGCACCGTTTTTAACAACCACGCGCAGGAGCTGCGTGCTGAACTTGTTCACCAACCCATTGCAGGCTGGGACGGCGCCATTGGCGTGCAAACCAGCCGCCGCACATTTGCAGCCACCGGTGATGAAGCGTTTGTTCCCAGCTCCAACACCAAAGATGCGGGGCTATTCTGGCTGGGCAAGCGCCTCTGGGGAGCGTTTCAGCTGGATCTAGGCCTGCGCGCCGACCACAACCAAACCACCCCAGATACAGCGCAACGTACGCGCCGCTTCACCACGCATAGCGCTTCGCTCGGTGTGCAGTGGCAATGGAACCCACTGCTGCATTTCAGCCTCGGCTTCGACCGCGCCCAACGCGCCCCCACCGCCGAAGAGCTCTTCTCCAGCGGCCTGCATGTGGCCACCGGCAGCTTTGAATTCGGCCACACAAACCTCAACAAAGAAACCGCCACACGCGTGGAATTGGGCGCGCACTTGCACCACGGCCCGCTGGAGGCCAGCGTTTCCGTGTGGCGCGTGGGTTATGCCGATTTCATCTACCTTGCAGGAACCGATGCCCAGCTTGAAAACGCACCACTGCGCCTATGGCAGCAAGGTGATGCTCGCTTTCACGGCGTCGAGGCCAAGCTCGATTGGGATATAGCCGATAATGCCAGCGGGTTTTGGCAGCTTGGCCTATTTGCAGATAGCGTGCGTGCGCGTTTGAACGCAGCCGCGGGCAGCACCCTGCAACAATCCATCGACGTTTTTCATGAAGGCCACTACCACCATGTCACGGCACAGACCGCTGTCGGTGGCTACCTGCCGCGCATTGCTCCAGGCCGCATCGGCGGGCAGCTGCGCTGGAGCCGCGAGGCTTGGCGTGCCTCGCTCGGTGCTGTGCATAGTTTCAAACAAACCCGCGTGGCCGAATTTGAAACCACAACGCCCGGCTATACCTTGATGGATGCCCATCTTGCATGGCACCACGACCTTGCCAACGGCAGCGCGGTAGAACTCTTTGCCGATGTCAGCAACCTCACCAACCAAGAAGCGCGGCCGCACACTTCATTTTTAAAAGATGTGGTGCCGCTAGCGGGGCGCAGCATTGCGTTTGGTGTACGTGCGTTTTTCTAGGGCACCATTTAAGCCTGCGCCGCACAGCGTGCGCATAGGCCGTGCACTTCCAGCGTTTGTGCCTGCGGAGCAAAGCCTAGCGCGCGCGCCGCGGCGTCGAGTGAAGCCACGATACTGGCATTTTCCAGCTCAATCGCCGAATGACAGCGGTTGCAGATCAAAAACGGTACTGAATGCTGCGCGGCGTTGGGGTGGTGGCAGGCCACAAACGCATTGATGGATTCAAGCTTATGAATAAAGCCATTGGCTAGTAGGAAATCCAGCGCGCGGTACACCGTCGGTGGCGCGGCGCTTCCGCTTTCTTCGTCATCGCGCACCTTATCCAGTAGGTCATACGCTTTGATCGGCGTGTCGGTCTGCGCCACCAGTGTAAGCACACGCGCACGCATGCGGGTAAGCCGCAGGCCGCGCTCATTACAGGCGCGCTCCACCGCTGCAACAAACGCAGCGGCGTTATGCACATGGTGGTGCGGGTCGGTGCAGGTGTGCTTCTGAGGCATGGCCTCATTATGCCCGAGAACGCCGTTTAGACCGCACTAGGGAGCATGGCGAGCGCGGCGTCGATGCGTACCAGCGCTTCTTCGCGGCCACACAGATACACCGTCCAGCCGATGTCCGGGCTTACCTGGGTGCCGGTAATGGCCACGCGTAGCGGCTGGGCGATTTTGCCCATACCAATACCAAGGGCTTCCGATACTTCTTTCACCACACCATGAATCGGTTCGGGCGACCAGTCAGCAAGCACCGCGAGACGCTCGCGCATCGCAGCCAGCGGCGCGCCTGCTTCGGCCTTGAAATGTTTGGCAACGGAGGCCGCATCGTACTCAGTCAGCGGGTGGAACCACACCGCCGCTTTTTCCGCAATTTCTTTGAGCGTTTGCGCGCGCTCACGCAGCGCCAAGACCAGTTCGGCAGGCTTGGGGCCTTTGCTTAAGTCGTAACCATGCTGCTGCAGTTGCCAGACAAGGTGTTGCGCCACGGCCTCTGGATCATCCGATTTCAGATACTGCTGGTTGAGCCAGCCCAGCTTGGCCGGGTCCATGCGTGCCGCTTTCGCGTTGACGTCGGCCAAATCAAACAGCGACTGCATTTCGGTGATGGAGAAAATTTCCTGATCGCCGTGCGACCAGCCCAAACGCGCCAGATAATTCAGCAACGCATGCGGCAGATAGCCCAACTCGCGGTACTGCATCACATCGGCTGCGCCGGTGCGTTTAGACAGCTTGGCACCGTGTTCGTCAAGGATCATTGGCAGGTGCGCGAAATGCGGCACCGGTGCGCCAAGTGCTTTGTAAATATTGATTTGACGCGGCGTGTTGTTGACGTGGTCATCACCACGCACCACGTCAGTGATGCCCATATCCCAATCGTCCACCACCACGGCGAAGTTATAGGTGGCGTAGCCGTCGCTGCGGAAGATCACCAGATCATCCAATTCGCTATTGGCAATTTCAATGCGGCCTTTGACCTTATCCTCCCACGCTACCGCGCCATCCAGCGGGTTCTTAAAACGGATCACGCGGCTAGGGTCGTCGCGCCAGCCCGCGTTGGCATCGCGATACGCGCCGTTGTAGCGCGGTTTTTCCTGCGCCGCCATCGCTGCCTCGCGCATGGCTTCGAGTTCTTCTTTGGTTTCGTAGGCGTAGTAGGCGTGGCCTGCGGCCACCAGCTGCTCGGCCACCTCTTTGTAACGCTCAAGGCGGTGGGTTTGGTAGATCGGGCCTTCGTCGTAATCAAGACCCAGCCAATCCATTGCCTGCAAGATCGCATCAATCGCGGCTTGGGTGCTGCGCTCGCGATCGGTATCTTCAATGCGCAGCACAAACTGCCCGCCTTTGCGTCGCGCCTCCAGCCAAGAATACAGCGCCGTGCGCGCGCCGCCGATATGCAGATAGCCAGTAGGAGAAGGGGCAAAACGGGTGCGGGTGGTCATAGCGAAAACGTTCAACAATGGGTTGTGCATTTTAGCCTGTACTGCGCGAAAGAGACTCGGGCGGCCATTGCCGTGCAGCATGAAGCACACGTAACACGGTGATCTTACGAGAATCTTCTGTATAGACGACCACATAATTCGAGCGCACTACCATCTCACGCGTCCCTGCAACACGCCCGGCGCGGTACAGCTTCGGATGCTCCAATAGAGCTGATACTTTGGCTTCGATGTCGTTTTTCAACTGCTGGGCAGCATCGGGATTTTCGTCCGAAATATAATCAATAACGGCGAGCAGGTCGCCTTGTGCAGCTTGATGCCACTCAAGCGCGAGCACGACGCTTCCTATCAATTAATGCTTGCGCATCATTCATCACCTGCTGGTGGGCAACAGTGGGGCGCTGATCTGCCAAAGCATCGTGCACTTTGGCGCGAAACCACGCGTCATGCACCTGCGGGTCAACTGCAAGGGCAGCAGGCAGTCCACCTTCTTTTGTTACGCGCGTCAACAAAATACGAACTGCGTCGGAGATCGTCAGCCCAACATTGGCCAACGTTTCTGTTGCCTCTGTTTTGAGCTGTTCATCAATTCGAACATGCAACATTGACGTTTGAGCTGCCATCACTATTTCCCTCTATTGACTGCTGCATTTTGTATCTCAATAGAGATACAGTCAATATCTTACTCTAAATGCAATACATCGCCCCGTTACAATGCTGCATGACTACCCTGTTTATTTCCGATCTACACCTTGATCCACAGCGGCCGGAGATCACCGTGCTGTTCGGCCAGTTTTTGGATGAAGAAGCGCGTCATGCCGATGCGCTGTATATCTTGGGTGACCTGTTTGAAGCATGGGTGGGCGATGATGACCCGTCTGACGCCGGGGCGTTCACCGCAACTAAGCTGCGCGCATTGCACGAGGCGGGTGTACCGGTGTACTTCATTCGTGGCAATCGCGATTTTCTGCTTGGTTCCGCGTATGCCGAACGCTGCGGCATGACCCTACTCGAAGACCCCAGCGTGATTGATCTGTACGGCACGCAGACACTGATTTCGCACGGCGACCTGCTGTGCACCGACGATACCGCCTACCAGCAGTTTCGCGCGCAGTCACGCAACGCCACTTGGCAGGCGCAGTTTCTTGCCCAGCCACTGGCTGCGCGCCTCGCTTTTGCTGAGCAGGCCCGCGCCGCCAGCAAGGCGCGCTATGGCGAACTGGTGAACAAAGGCATGGCCGAGACCATTGGCGACGTGACTCCAGCCACCGTGCAGGAGTGGTTTGCGCACTACAACGTGAACCGCATGATCCATGGCCACACCCACCGCCCAGCGGTGCATGACGAAGGCGCAGGCCGCACGCGGATCGTACTGGGTGATTGGTATGAACATGGCTCGGTGCTGCGGGTGTCGCCCACCCAATTCGAGCTTTGCACGCTTAACTCGAACTAGATTCCAACACCTGCCGCAAAAAAGGCACAGTGAGGCGCCGCTGCGCCGCGAGTGAAGCGCGGTCGAGGCGTTCAAAAATTTCCGTCAGGCTGCTTAAATCACGGCTGCATCGCCGCAGCAGCCATTCCAGCGCCGCGTCATCAAAATCGAGCCCGCGTGCGGCCGCACGCTGGCGCAGTAATTCGGCACGGCCCGCATCATCCAACACGGGTAGCGCCCAGCGCGTGCAATGCGACAGGCGCGAGCGCAGATCCGGCAACACCAGTTCTAAGGCTTCAGGTGCAACCCCGGCGGCATACAAAAGATTGCGCCCCGCATCACGCAGGCGGTTATGCAAATCGAACAGTGCCACTTCGTCTTCGCGCTGGCCTGCAATCGCATCCACATCATCCAGCGCCAAGAGGCTCACCTGCTCGAGCCCTTCGCTGGCGGCGCGCACCCGGTCACGTAAGCCGCGCAAACTTAGATAAGCCGCACGTTGCCCTGCTGCTTCGGCCTCGGCGCATGTGGCCAGCAGCAAATGTGTTTTCCCCGACGCCTGCACGCCGTGCAGGTACACGCATGCCGCCGTGGGTGCTTGCGCCAAACCCAGCAACATTTCGCGCAGGCCTGCAGGGGCGCCCACATAGCGCGACAACCGCTGCTCCGGAGGAGCGCGCAGCGCCAAGGGCAGCTGCGGCACGATATCAGCCATCGTTATTTCGTCGCCTCGTCGTTATCGTTTTCTGCATCGTCGTCAACATCAAACCCTTCACCAGACTGCAGCAAAATAGCTGGCGTATCGCCCGCATACAGGCGGCTTTGCCGATAACGCTCTTGCGCGTAACGCAGCAGTACATTCACCACAGCGGCCACCGGCAATGCCAGCAACATCCCGAGAAAACCAAACAGCGTGCCACCTGCCATCACCGCAAAAATAACCGCCATTGGATGCAGGCCAATGCGATCGCCCACCAACATGGGAGTGAGCCAAAAACTTTCCACCAGCTGGCCCACACCAAACACGATGCCCACGCCTGCAAGGTGCTGCCAATCGCCAAATTGCACCAGCGAGGCAAGACCACCGAACACCACGATCGACGCCGGGCCAAGGTAGGGCACAAAGGTCAAAAGGCCGGCCACAAGGCCAATCAATATCCCTAGATCCAGCCCCACCATCCACAGCCCTAGCGCATAGAGCATGCCCAAGATCAGCATCACCAACATTTGCCCACGCAGAAAGCCGCCCAGCACCTCGTTGGACTCCAGCGTCAAGCGCCGCGTGGTGTCGTAGTGATCACGCGGGATTAGCGCGCCAATGCGCCCAACGATCAAATCCCAGTCACGCAAGAAAAAGAAGGTCAACACCGGTAACAGCAAGATATTGGCGAACCAGCCCATCAACGCGAAGCTCGATCGCGACACATAGCCCAGTACGGCGGCAGCAATCCCGCCCGCGCTCTGCCAATGTTCTTGCAGGAGTTGAATCAGGTGTTCGGGGTTAAACCACGCCAAAATTTGCAACCCAGTGCGATGTTCTAACCACGGCAGTGCGGTATTTACCAGCCAATCACGATAACCGGGAAGCGACTTCACCAGCGTCATGATCTGCTGCTCCAATACGGGAACCAGCAAAATGGCCGCCGCCAATAACACCACACTCATCAGGCTAAACACCAAGATCACGGCGGTGTTGCGGCTTATTTTGCGCGCTTCTAGACGGTCCACCATCGGATCGCCCAGCCAACCCAGCAGCGCCGCAAATACAAACGGACTTAAGATCGGTGCCAGTAGCCACACTACCCAAAGTACGCCAAGGCCCAGCGCCGCCCACTGCACGCGCCGGTAAAAGGTGGCGATCGTTGCAAGATCCTCATCGTGACGCATGCTTAGCCCCCGCTCATTTGGAACGTCACACCCTGTGCCGGTACGCCTTCCGTAGCTAGATCGGTCGTGGTCATCATCACGCCGCCGCGATTCACATAACGGGCAAAGTTCGCCACGCCAGAAACCAGCTCTAGATCAAGATCAAGCCCCGCAGGCGTTGCAGCAATCGGAATTACCCGCTTCACAACACTAATGCTTTCCAAATATCCGGCAAGACGCAGATAGTCGTCGGCATTGCGAATGCCCAGCACATGCACGCGATACACGCCGGGCAAACCATCGGCACTCGCCTTGGCATAGCGCTTGAACATGGCATCGGCCGCGCCGTCGGCGCCCCCCGCCATCGCCCGGCGCGCATCGGCATTGACCGTCTGCCAGCTCGACAGCAGCTTGCCGTGATCCACCAAAAGCCAATCCGCGCTCCAGCCAGTGGCACCGCGCTGCAATTTACCGATCAGCTGCACCGGCGGGCTGTAACGCTTGGACAGCGCCGCAATCGCGCCCGTATCACCGCGCCAAATCGCCCCAACAGCCGCTTGCTCGGCGGCGTTTCCTGCGGGCAGCCCCAGCGCAAACCCGCGGCGCTTAGCCTGATCCATGATGGATTTTGCCGCATTGTATTGCCCCAGCCCCACCAAGCGCGGGCCACTGCCATCATCAATACCTAACCACAACACCGGCTTGGCACGCGGCTGCGGCCAGCTAGGCAGGCCCAGCATCGCCACTAAATCATCAACATCCTGCTGTTTGAAACGCACCACCAGCGTGGTTTGGAAGCTAGGTGCGCCGGTAGCCGAGACACCTTCGTCCTGCCGGTAGTCATAACCGGCCACGTAGTCTTTGGCCTTGCCCAGTTCATCGCGCACGCCGGGGCGCTGCGCCACACCGCGATCGCCGGTAACATTGGTCAACGCCTGCGCCAGCGCGCGTGCAAACGCTTTCTCGCGTTCGCCGTCGGTTTGGTTGCGCACCGCTACTTCGGTTTCGTAAGCGCCCTGCGCTGCAGCACGGTCGCCCTCGACCCTCTGTGCGAACACCGGCCCCGCCAGTAGGCACAAGCCTACCAACAGCCATCCCATTGCCTTGTGCGCCACCCGTTGCGGCCTTGTTTGCATCGTTTTTCCTCACCGGCGATTCCAGCCTGAACCTGAAATGGTGCCGTACTGTGGCGAGCACGTCCATGTTCTAGTCGCCGAGCCTGCTAAAATTACCCACTCACTCGCCCTATCGAGCCTGCCGTGACGCCATCGACCCCCTCCTCCCCCGGCCTAACCTACCGCGATGCCGGTGTTGATATTGATGCAGGCAACGAAGTTGTCGAACGCATCAAACCCTTGGTGCGTAAGACCATGCGCCCAGAAGTGCTGGGTGGCGTGGGTCTATTTGGCGGCCTGTTCGACCTCTCCAGCCGCTATCAAGAACCCGTGCTGGTGTCCGGCACCGATGGCGTGGGTACCAAGCTTATTCTTGCCAAACAGCTGAACCGTCACGACACCATCGGCCAAGATTTGGTGGCGATGTGCGTGAATGATGTCCTCGTACAGGGCGCTGAACCGCTGTTTTTCCTCGACTATTTCGCCACCGGCAAGCTCGACGTGGAAACCACGGTGAATGTAGTAGGTGGAATTGCCAAAGGCTGCGAAATTGCTGGCTGCGCTTTGATTGGCGGCGAAACCGCCGAAATGCCGGACATGTACCCGCCGGGCGAATACGACCTTGCCGGGTTTACCGTAGGTGCGGTGGAAAAATCGAAACTTGTGGACTCCAGCAAAGTGCGTGCAGGCGATGTACTGATCGGTATTGCCTCTAGCGGCCCGCATTCCAACGGCTATTCGCTGATTCGCAAAATTCTTGAGCGTGCGGGCAACCCATTAGACCTCGATGTCGGCGGCGTCAAACTTGCCGACGCACTGATGGAGCCCACCCGTATCTATGTAAAGCCGGTGCTGGAGCTGCTGAAAGCGCACGATATCCACGCCATGGCCCACGTCACCGGCGGCGCGCTGGTAGAAAAAATTATCCGTGTGGTGCCCAAAGAATTTGGTCTACATATCGACACCTCGGCTTGGCCGCTCCCGGCCGTGTTCGACTGGCTGCAGCGCGAAGGTAACGTGGCACGTGAAGAAATGTGGCGCACCTTCAACTGTGGCGTGGGTTACGTGTTGGTGGTTGCGCCGTCTGCCGTTGCAGCGATTGAAGCCGACCTACAACGCTTAGGCCTTGCGCATTGGCAAATTGGCCAAGTCACCACTGCCGGCACAGGCGAACGGCTGCAGATCGTGTAATGGCCGTACGCCTCGCCATTCTCGCTTCCGGCCGCGGCAGTAACCTGCAGGCGGTCTTGGACGCCATCACCGCAGGCACACTAGAGGCGCAGGTGGTGGGCGTGTTTTCAGATAAACCCGACGCCTTCGCCCTACAGCGTGTTCCGGAGGCCTTGCGCTGGGCACGCACGCCCAAATCCTGCGGGGGGCGTGCGGCGTTTGACGCCACACTCGCCGACGCGCTTGAAGCGGCCGCCCCTGATTGGATCGTCTGCGCGGGCTATATGCGCATTTTGAGTGAAGCCTTCGTACAACGCTTCCCCGGTAAAATTCTCAATATTCACCCATCCCTGCTGCCCAAGCACAAGGGCCTGCACACCCATCAACGGGCGCTGGACGAAGGCGATACAACACACGGCGCCAGCGTGCATTTTGTGAACGCAGAGCTCGATGGCGGCGCGGTGATTGCGCAAACCCAAGTGCCCGTACTTGCAGGAGATGATGCCGAGACCTTGGCCGCGCGCGTGCTTAGCGTTGAACATCCGTTATATCTATACGTGCTGCAACTCGTTGCAGCCAATCGCCTTGCTGAACAAAACGGTGCTGCCTACCTCGATGGTCAGCGCCTGTTTACACCGCTGCTCGTACAGTCAAACCCATGATGGCGCTGCGGGCGCCGCACTGATAAGGTCGCAACGATGCTCGCTCTTCGCACAACTGGTTTTCTTGCTCTACTTCTTGCCACCGCTCCCGCGTGGGCACTAAAACCCTTTACCGCCGACTACACCGCCAGTTGGAAAGGTGTTTCGGCTAATGCACAGATCAGCTTGAACAGCGCGAGCAATCACCGCTGGAACTACGAAGTGAGCGTGCGCAACCAGCTTGGCAGCACCAGCCAGCTCACCACATTCGACGAATACAACGGCACCTATCGCCCACTCTCTGGCAGCGATATCACCCAGGTGCTGTTCAAAAAATCACAAAAAAATGCCAGCTATGACTGGAACCAAAAACAGGCGCGCTGGAGCGGTGACGTAAAAGACGATCGCGCTGGCCCAGTGGAGCTTCGCAACGGGGATCTTGACGCCCTGCTATTGAACCTCGCACTGGTGCGCGACGTTGCAGCGGGCAAAGCCCTGCACTACCGCATGGTGGACAACGGCGTTGCGCGCGAACAAACCTACCAAAACCTTGGCAAAGACACGGTGTCGTTTGAGGGTAAAACCGTAACTGCTACCAAGGTGGCACGCAGCAGCGACGACAAACAGGTAATCGTTTGGATTGTAGATGGGCTACCCACACCCGCGCGCATTTTGCAGCGTAAAGACGGCAAGGACGATCTTGAGCTAACCCTGAAATCGGTGCGCTAAGCCGAAGCGCTTAGCGCTTCGGTAGGTACTGCACAGGGTCCACAGGCTTACCGTTGTAGCGGATTTCAAAATGCAGCATCTCGCGCGCCGCGCCACTGCGGCCCATTTCGGCGATCTGCTGGCCAGCCTTCACTAACGTGCCTTCATTGACTAGGCGCGCACGGTTATGACCATAGGCTGAGAGCCATTGGTCGTTATGCTTGACGATGATCAGCTCGCCGTAGCCCACCAAGCCCGCACCGGAATACACCACCACGCCATCGGCTGCAGCGCGCACCGGCTGCCCGCCCTTGCCGCCAATATCTACGCCCTGTCGCGTTGGGTCACCACTGGCGTAGGTGGAAAGCACTGCGCCGTCCGTTGGCCAGCGCCAGATAAGATCGCTTACTGCAGGCGCTGGCGTAGGTGCTGTAGGCGTCGGTGCAGGCGGTGTCACCGGCGTGGTTTTGCCTGCTGGGGCAACGGCTACCGGGGGTTTGCTTGCTTTCGGGGCTGTTGCAGCGGCTGTTGGTGTTTCCGCCGGATAAAGCCGCAGCGTCTGCCCCGGGTAAATGGTGTAGGGCGGCGGGATGTTATTCCACAGCGCTAAATCGAGCGCGGTGATGCCGTTTTCCGTGGCGATGCGATACACCGTTTGCCCACGCTGCACCACGGCGGTTGCGCCATACTTCGGTTGCGAAACGCGCGTCACTGGCGTGGTTTTTGCCGATGCAGCAACGCGAGGCTTGCTGGAAGAAGAGCGCACCACGCGGCTATGCCCGCAGCCCGCGAGCAGCACCGTTGCACCCAGTAACAGTGCGGCATGTTGGAAGGTCTTTGATGTATTCATGCGGCTTGTCCATGCAGTACCAGCCAGCCGACCAGCGCAACCAAAATGGCGACCGCTGCCCAGCCAATCTGCTCAATCCAACGGTTCAGCGCGCGCTCGGCACGCTCACCGCCGATTCGAATCACCAATGCCAGTAGCAAGACGCGCTTGCCGCGCCCCACCAGCATCGCCGCCAAGAACGGCAGCATCGGCACCCCCACAATACCGCTGGCCCAAGTAAAAATCTTCAACGGAATGGGCATAAAGCCCGCCAGCACCAGCAGCCAGAACACCTTCCAGTGGGAATTCAAGCTAATCGCGTGCAGTTCTTGTACCTCTGCGTCGATGCGCTCTAACCAGCCGAGTGAATCGAGCATTGGCCGCACAAATTCAAACGCGTAATGCCCCAGCAGATAGCCGATAACCGCGCCGATAATCGAGAAGAACAGGCTGATCCAAGCAAACCGAAAGGCGCGTGCGGGTTGTGCAAGGCACATTGGTGCCAGCATGACTTCGGGCATCACCGGAAACACGATGGCTTCGGCAAAACTCAGCCCGGCCAAATACTCGGGTGCACGCCGGTGCCGCGACCATGCCAAGGTACGCTCGTATAAAGGTGCAAATAATTTCATTGATCCACAATTCCCGATAACAAGGGGACGAACATCGCCGGCCCCAGGTCCATTTGTTCGATGCTGCCGTCTGCGAGCTTGTGTAGTTGCAGCAAATTTTGCCCGGAAGCTGCACCCACCGGCGCAACCAACACGCCCTCCGGTGCCAGCTGGGCAACCAGCGCATCCACCACCGCAGCGCCTGCTGCGGTCACGATGATCGCATCAAATGGCGCCTCTTCTGGCCAGCCGATGCGGCCATCGTCGTGTTTGCTGCGCACGTGCAGGCCCAGTGCGCGAAAGCGCTTGCGGGCGGTGCGCAATAACTCGCCAATGCGTTCGACGGTGAACACCTCAATACCAAGCGCGGCCAGCACTGCCGCCTGATAACCCGAGCCCGTGCCCACTTCCAGCACACGCTTGGGCGCGCACTGCAGCAGGGCTTCGGTCATTTTCGCCACCACCAACGGTTGCGAAATGGTTTGCCCGTGACCAATCGGCAGCGCGTTGTTTTCATACGCACGTGAAGCCAAGGCTTCATCCACAAACTGGTGCCGAGGCACGGTGCAAATAGCGTGCAACACGCGCTCATCGGCTACACCGGCTTGGCGTAAGTCTCCGATCAAGCGATCGCGCACGCGCTGGCTGGTCATCCCCATACCACGGTCGGCCGCCTGCAAGCGCATCCGCCCGGTCATGATCGCGCTTCCAGCGAAGCCGCCAAACCACCCACCCAACTTGCCACCTGTTCCAGCGCCTGATAGCGGGTGAGGTCTACGTGGATTGGAGTCACCGCGATATGCCCTGTGCGCACCGCGTGAAAGTCCGTACCTGGCCCGGCGTCTTGCTCGTTCCCTGCAGCACCCACCCACCACCACTTACGGCCACGTGGGTCTTCCTGCTGCACGCAGGGCTGCGCGCGGTTACGGTGGCCAAGACGGCTGGTTTCAAAGCCGCGAATAGAAGACCATGGCAGGTCCGGCACGTTCACATTCAAAATAGTGCTGGCTGGCAGCGGGTCCGACAATAAACGCGCGATGATTTCCACGGCCGCACGCGCCGCGCTGTCGAAATACCGACCCTTATGATCTTTCGTCACCAGTGACATCGCCACCGACGGCAAGCCAAGAAATCGTCCTTCCATCGCGGCAGCGACGGTACCGGAATAAATCACATCATCGCCCAAGTTGGCGGCATTGTTGATCCCGGATACCACAAGATCAGGGGCTAGCCCCAGCGCATCAAGCATGCCCGTGACCGCTACATGCACGCAGTCGGTGGGGGTGCCATAGACTTTCCATGTCTGCGCATCAATCTGCACCACGCGAATGGGCGCATCCAAGGTGAGCGAATTACTGGCACCACTGCGATCGCGGTCGGGCGCCACCACCAGCACCTCATGCCCGGCATCACGCAAGCCGCGCGCCAGCGCATGGATCCCAGGGGCGTCAACGCCGTCGTCGTTGCTAACAAGCACCCGCATGGCGTTTAGGAAGTAAAACTCTTCTGCATGGCCCCATGATAGCGGATCGCGCCGATAACGGCCCACCGTTCGCGGTACCCTGTACAGATGATCCGTAAAGCACTGCCCCCCACCGACGATCGCGACGACGCCAGCCTATTTCGCAGCGCCATTGGCGCCGATCAAGGCGAGGTACGCGTGTTGCAGGCCTCCCCCCCGCCACCACAGCCGCCCAAGCCGCGCCCTTCGGCCAAAATGGCCCGCCGTGACGACGACGCGGCGCGCAGCGAGTTTCGCAACTTGCTGATGTCCACGCTGGAGGCAGGTGATGCACTTAGTTACCGACGCGACGAGCTCCCTCCGCGTGTGCTGAAAAAACTGGCACGCGGTGAATATGCAGCGCAAGAAGAATTGGACCTGCACGGCCTGCCGCTGCGCAGCGCCGAAACTCTGCTGCGCGACTTTCTGCGCGACTGCCGCTTGCACGGTCTTGGCTGCGTGCGCATCGTGCACGGCAAAGGGCGCAATTCCGAAGAACGTCTGCCGGTACTGAAGAATATGGTGGACCGCATGCTGCGCCAGCGCGCCGACGTGCTCGCCTTCCACTCACCGCCTGCAGCCCAAGGCGGCACAGGCGCGGTATTAGTGCTGCTCGAAAAACACTGACCCAACAAAATGGCCGGCCCAAGATGGGGCCGGCCATGCCGCGTTCTTGCTGCGCAATGCTTAGGTGGCTTGCCCCACTACCGGCAGCACGATCTGCGGCGCTGCAGGCACCTGCGTTCGCGCCTCTAACGAACTCAAGAAGCGCCATACAAACAGCAAGGTGATGAGCAGCAGCCCCGGATAACCAATCCACGCCAGCAGATAAGGCAATGTGGGGTTACCGGCCTTCACCACGTCTAAATTGAAGCTCAGCAGGCCAAAGGTGATGATCGCGCCGAAGATCCACATACCCATCAGCCACAGACCGGCTTCATACCCCTTCAGATAGCGGCTCCAACGGCCCGGTGCATGCGGCACGGCATCGGTATGCACATCGTCTGCCACAGGTACAGCCGCCGCGGCGCGGTGCCCCATGGTTAGCAAGTCATAAACAATGATCCCTGTCCCGGTTAGAAATAGCGTGCCAAAGGCTGGAATCATCGCTTTGAATACGCTCATTGCCGGGTACACATCACCACCAAACCAATTCAAGCCCAAGGTACGGTAGATGAAGATCTGCGCATTGCCGCCCATGGCAAACGCGAAGGCAATGCCCAACATGCCGGTAAACACGAGCCAAAACGCGGCCTTGCCCAAGCGCTGATCAAAATTGGGAATACCACGCATCACCGGAACCGCGAAGTAGGCCGATGCAATTCCCAGCATACCGAACGTACCAAACAGTGCCAGATGCCCATGCGCCGGGGTGATCCATGTTCCATGCGACCACACATTGGTGAGCGCGAAGGTCATGGTGAAGCCGAGAATACCCGCGCCCACCTGCTCCAACACCACCGAACCGAGGATGAAATAAAACGCGGGAGCATTTTTCAGCGGCTTGCGGTCGTGGTGTGCATCCAAGTAGATATGCCAGAAACAAAATACCAATGGCAGCGGCTCTAACGCACTAAACAGCGAACCCCAGAACTGCCAGAACTCCGGCGTGCCGATCCAGAAGTAGTGGTGCGCATTGCCAATCAAACCTGACAGCCAGACCAAGGTCACGCCCCAGAACACTGCATAGCCCACGCTTTTCACATTGGCATCAAACAGCAACACCAAGAGGAAGCCAATCAGGCTGATGTGGATGACTTCCCACACACCCTCCACCCAGTAGTGCACCACATACCAGCGGAAGTATTCGCTCAAGTCTTGGCGCTCAACGAAGAACATGCCAAACAGCCAAACAAACGTCAGTGCCACCACACCAATGGCCAAGCCCCAATGGATTTCATTCCACTCTTTGCGCGGTGGGAAGGTGCGCAGCACCACATAAGCCAAGATCGCAAAGCCAATCAAAATCACCACATCGGCTGCACGCCCAGCTTCCAGATACTCCAGACCTTCTTGCAACCAAGGCTGTCCCATCCACCAACCGGCAACGCCTTTCGCTGCGAAACTTTGCGAAAACACGTTCCAGATAGTGACCACCACCAGCGCATAGAACAAAAACTTGATCAGCCCTGGCGCTGCCAACTCACGCTTGGACATCAATGGGCCGATAAACAAGATCGTGCCGATGAAGCCAGACAATATCCACAAAATGCCGAGGTTCAAGTGCTCGGCGCGGGCGATATTGAAATTGAGTTTCCCCGCCAATAACGACGGATCCACCTGCTGCAATGCCAGCAACAACCCAAAACAAACTTGAATGATAAACAGTACCGCCATCAGCATGAAGAAACGCATGCTCAAGCGCTGTGTTTTGTATTCAATCTTGATCACTTAGCACCTCCCTGTAGGGTGCGGATGTAAGCAACGATGGCGGCGACCTGATCGCTCTTGAGCATGCTGGAATACGACGGCATGGTGCCCGCAACAAACCCGTCGACGACCTTGGCATTTGGCTCCACGATCGATTCTGCAAGATAGGCATCATCGGCTTTGACGCTGCTGCCATCTGTCAACTTGACCGACGCGTCATACAGCCCTCCCCAGCCCGGCCCCACCTTCTTGCTGCCATCGAGTGCATGGCAGCTGGTGCAGGCGTACTCGGCCACCAGTGCTTTGCCCTGCGCGGCAGGGTCAGCTGGTGCGGCAGAAACTGCAGCCGCTGGCGCAGCGCCAACTGTTGCCGCTGCGACATTAGGGAACGGCTTGGCCTGCGGGAAGCTCAGACCATCCACATGCGGTTTCGGCGGCCAACCTTCGGTATTCATCGCCGAGGTGTATTTCAAAAACGCGATCAACTTATTCACCTCATCGCCGGTTAGCGGCAGGTTCGGCATATAGCTGGGGTGGCCACCACGACGCTGGATGCGTTCGGCAGCGCCGGGGAACTTCTTCATGTACGCGGCAAGATCCGCCACGCCCGCATCGGCCTGCTGCTCGGGGTTTTGCAGCAATACCTGCACAGCAGGGCCGGTGGGCCAACCACCCGCAGACGGTAAAAACGCGGCTAACCACGTGGGGCCTGCCTGCGCATAAACCTTGGTGAGATCGGGGCCGAAATACGCGCCATTTCCCAGCAATGTATGGCAACCCATACAGTTATACGCTTGGAAGACACGTTTGCCCTCCACGGCGTCGTGGTTAGCAAAATGCACGGCATCAGGGGTGACCTGATTGCGTGATTTGATGAACGACGCAAACGATAGCAACAGGAAAATCACCGCCATCAACGCGAGCGCGGCCAATGCATTGGCGCGTTTTTTGCCCTCTTCGCAGGGCTGACCGGGTGTGCAGGTCATGATTGCCCTCCTGCAGTTTTATTGTTTTGTTTCACTGCCTCGGCATGCTCAAGCGCATCGTGCTCGAACAAGGTGTGCAACGCGCCTAAGAACACGTAGAACACGTAAACGGAAATGACATAGCCAAAGGCAAAGTAGAACCACCACATACCCGGCGATTCAGGCCAAAACTCATAGCTGCGGAAATACGGCCACGACAGTAATAACGCTACTGCGCTAGCCACTATGGAAAGTACCAAGTCAATGGTGCGCTTTCGCATGCATAGCCTCCACGATGTAAACGCGCTGCAGTTCGATTGCCGGTCGTATCCCGAGCGGCCGCAATCCCCACGCCCAAGCTACGCTCGCTTAACGGACGTTCACATGACGCAGATCAAGTCATGCTGCGTTCAGACGCATTCAGCTATGTGAAGCATCCTCAATAACACCCAACTCACGCAAAACGGTGGTGGCGTAGCAGCCGGGCGGAAGGGAAAACTCAAGCACGAGCGCGCCGTCTTCATGCCAGCGCCACTGCAAACCTTCGGGCCGCAGGCGCAGCGCGCGCCGCTCCTGCTTCATTTCAGCCTTTTCCAATCCTGCGCGTAGACGGCCTGCGGTATCTCCGCCCATGGCCGCAAGCTCCACTTCACATGCGACTCCGCTGCTGCGCAGCTCACCCACGCCCCACAGTGGGCCGGTGGGATGAATATCGAACGAGGCCAGCCGCGCTTCCAGCTCCGGCGTCAAAACCTCCGGCCCGAACACGCTGCGGCTGCCATCAAGCATCCACACTTCACCCTCTAAGGCGGCATTCCAGCTGCCACTTTCTACGCGTGCGGCAAGTACGCGATTAAACAGTTCCGAGCGCGCGGCCGATAGCAACATGCTGCGCTCTTCGCGCTTTACTCGGCGTCCGGCGAACATCGCCACCGCTTGTTGCACATTGTTGCCACCACGGCCAAAACGCTGCTCACCAAAATAATTCGGCACACCCTGTGCGGCGATCTGCTGCAGCCGCGCCTCAACCGCCACACGCTCGCCTTCCAGCATGCGCAGCGCCAGTACGAAGCGATTGCCCGCCAGTGCGCCACGCGGCAGTTTGCGCGCGTGCCAAGCATGCTCCAAAACCTGTAGATCATCGGTTTGTAGTGTCGAGATATCCGGCAGAATTTTTTTCGGAATCCATACCGAAAACCGCTGCCGCGTCACCGCGTGGCGGTCTTTCAACCCAGCATAGCCAATGGCCGATTCAGCCACACCCGCCCATTCGGCAATGCGCTTGGCCGCAAACGCGGTATTCATGCCGCGCTTTTCGACCGTGAGCAGTAAATGCTCGCCTGCACCGCTGGGTTCAAACCCCGCCAGCTCTTCGACAAAAAAATCGGCATCGCTGGCGCGCAGCCGCGCCGTTAACACAGGGGCACCGTGCGCGTGTGGAAGCTCCATCATGCTCGCACCAACAGGCACACAGCCTGCGCCGCAATGCCTTCGCCGCGCCCAGTGAAGCCTAATTGCTCGCTGGTAGTGGCTTTCACGCTTACGCAGTCCACACCAATATCTAGCTCTGCGGCGATGCAGACGCGCATCGCCTGCGCGTGCGGGCCTACCTTGGGGCGCTCGCAAATAACGGTAACATCGCAATTACTCACGCTCCAACCACGCTCACGAATCAGCGCATTGCAGTGGTGCAAAAAAGCGCGGCTATCGGCATCTTTCCAGCGCATATCCGACGGCGGAAAATGCTGGCCGATATCGCCTAGCGCCAGCGCGCCTAAAAGGGCATCGCACAGCGCATGTAGCACTACATCGCCATCGGAATGCGCTACTACGCCCTGTGTATGCGGCACGCGCACGCCCCC